>PDTK01000028.1 GCA_002747175.1 Deltaproteobacteria bacterium
GTTCACCGCGGCTGCCTGATGCCTGTTTCTATTTTTCTAATCTCAGGGCTCGTAGCTTATCCCTCCCATCAGGCTGTCCAATTAATTGGGTCCACCGCAGTTTAATCTATTGAATAATTAGTCGGTGTATTTCAAATGCCAGATTATGTCGAAACAATTATATCTATATGCTTAGTAATCCTATCATGGATTCTTGTTCTAAGTATTGGCACATTTCAGGATCATTTGCATAATAAATATGAAGAAATCTGGAAAAAAGTTACCTTCAGGCATTGGTTTTTCATTTTGAGAGATAATTATCCCTTTGTTCCTTTTAATTTTAAAGGATTGAAGTTGTTATTGTTTAAATCATATTTTGATGATCAAACATTGGTGAGGTTGAGGAATAGAATAAGAATTATTTTAATAAGTTGTTTGATAATAGTTGTATTTTTAATCAGTACATAGCCGAGGAACATACAGGGCAATCGCATGGGCATTTTTGATCCGTTTTTCTATAAATTCCCTTGAGCTTTCGTTTCCCTCGCGATTCATAGGATATGGTGCAAACATATCTTGAGAAGATACAAAATATCGCTGTGGCTCGCCGGTAAGCCTGTTGCACTATGAACAAAAAGGTGAGGATGCCCTGGTGCTGATTTTGTCTCGCGCCACTGGAGCTATACCGTGAACCTGGCCGCAATCTCTTTGAGCTCATCGGCGACTTTGCTTACCGCTTCGACGCTTTCTTTGACCTGTTTGCCCTCGTTGGTGATGCTCGAGGCGATAATATGCATCTCTTCGGAGACCGAGGCGGTGACCTCTGTACTCTGCTCTACGTTGTGTCCTACTTCCTCCATGCTCGTTGCGGTTTGATGTACGTTCTCACTGATTTCCTGGGTCGTTGCAGATTGCTCTTCCACTGCTGCGGCGATGGTATTTACCAGATTGTTGGTACTGGAGATAATCTCGTTGACGCCGGAGATTTCCTGTACCGTATCGTTTGTTGAAGACTGTATCCCGTCAATCTTGCCGCGGATTTCAAGGGTAGCTTCTGACGTTTGTTTTGCCAACTCCTTGATTTCATTGGCAACGACAGCAAATCCTTTTCCAGCCTCCCCGGCTCTGGCGGCTTCAATGGTGGCATTTAAGGCGAGCAGGTTGGTTTGTTCAGAGATCTCGGTGATCACTTCAGTGACCTTGCTGATATCATTTGCGGCGGTGCCAAGAGTCTCCACTTTTTCAGAAGCCGTACGGCTACGGTCAACCGCGTCTTCGACGATAACCCGGGCCTGGGCAGATGTCTGGGCAATTTCCTGTACTGTTTGGGTCATCTCTTCTGTAGCGTCAGCAATGAGGTTCATCCTGGACACGGTATCCTGGGATGTCTTGTCCAGGGTGCTCATATTGTCGCTCATCTTTTTGGCCGAAGCGGCGACTTCCAAGGTGCGTTTTGAGGCGTCTTCAATGGTGGTTCCCATGGCCTTGGTGGCCACCTTCAAGTCGCTTGATGATTGCTGCAGACTGGTGACACCAGAGACCACGACACCAATGGTGTCACGTAAGTTATTGGTCATCTTGCGTAAATTCTCTGCCAGAATTCCTACCTCATCGCTGCCTGCAATGGTGATTTGGCGGGTAAGATCTCCGGAGCCAACAATGCTGATATCATTGGAGAGGTGGTTGAGCGGGACGATTACTTTCTTAAGGATAATACCAAAAGAAACGATCCAACAACTAATGAGTATCCCAATAATGGCAATGCTTATTTCCATATATTTCTCTTCTTTTTTCAATAGGTTGGAAACTTCTTGGTGGGTGCGTTGTTCCAGCTTTTTTACGAAAGTATTGATTGGTGTCATAATGTTGGTGACATGCTGGTCGTATTTTTCGCCAAAAACCAGACTTCTTGCCTTTTCCATATCTGGGCCATCACCAGCAACATATCTGCCACTCGCATCTTTGAACAGGCCTTTGACGGCATTCATTGCCTCGGTTTCGGTATCCACCAAACCATTGGATTTTTTTGCCGCATCATCAAGCAAGGCAAATTCTTGCTGGGAAAAGCCAAGCTCTTTCATAATGTCTCGCAGGGCAATGGTTCTGCCATCTGGACGAGCCTTTTTACCATCACGAATCTTGAGAACATCCTCATAGCCTTGTTTGTAAAGCTCGTTTCCGGTACAGGCATAGGCTTGAACCAGTCGGGTGAGATCTTGGGAACTTTGCCGGAGTTCGTCGGCCACTTGGTAAGAGAGGTAACGATTTTTTTGGCTCTCGTTAAGGAGCTTGCTGCTTTGGTTGATAAGAAAGATGATCCAGCTCAGTGTAAAAAGTAACGTTAAAAAAACGGCAAAAACCACAAGAAACATTTTGCGGATTGACATGGTTTACACTCCTTTGCAGAAACCAAATGACAAGTTTTTAAGACTCCTTGCATATCAATATAATATATGTAATAGCCTCGTAAAACTTATTTTCCTGCCGTTGCTATTATCGAAAAAATTAAACAAAAGGGGTTGTATGAGAAAAAGAAATCTCCAGATGAGATAAATCTCACACCTGGGGAATCTTTTGCCTGAGAATTATTAAAAATGCAAGAAAAACCGGTACGGTTTGTTGAAAGACCGTATTTTTACGTTGCAGAAGATATTTCGAGATCACCACGTTTAATCAGGCGTTTTTCCAGCCAGTCAAAGTCCATCTTGGGGACCGAAGAGAGCAGCAGGTCGGTATGTTCATGATGCGGTCATCGAAAATACAGATCCCCGTCTGCGCGGGGACGACAAAAAAAAAACAATTTCGACTTTTTACGAGTTCGTCAAATTTACTGCCTTTGGAGGATTGCGCAAAAACGCTTCGGCTGCATCGGCTGCAAGGGGCTTGCTGTAAAGGTAACCCTGAATTTGCTGGCAGCCGATGGCACGCAAGAATTCCGTTTGGGCTGGGGTTTCGATGCCCTCGGAAATGACGCTGAGATCAAGACACTTTGCCAGGGCGACGATCCCCTTGATGAGATCCTGAGCACTGGCACTGCTTTCGATCTCATTGACAAAACAGCGATCTATTTTCAGATGATCCACCTGGATTCTCCTGAAGCGGCTTATGCCGGCATACCCGGTTCCAAAATCATCGATAGCGATACTGATATGCATGTTCCTGAGCTGTTGCACGATTTGTTCAAGATCAACAATATTTTCTCCGAACAGGGTTTCGGTGACCTCCACTTCAAGAACCCGTGGGTCAAGTCCGGTATCTGTCAGGACCTCTTGTATGGTGGCAACAAAATTGGGGTGACTGAATTGTTTGATGGATACATTTACTGCAATGCGCGGCACAGGCAGACCTTGATCTCTCCATGCTTTGGCCTGGCCGCAGGCGGTACGCAGGACCCAGGTGCCGATATCCACGATCAGGCCGAGTTCTTCGGCGACCTCGATAAATTCCAATGGTGGAACCTGCCCCAGGCTTGGGTTGTACCACCGCAGGAGCGCCTCCAGTCCGCTGATTTTACCGGTGTGCAGGTCCATCTGCGGCTGGTAATGAAGGGAAAATTCGTTGCGGACCAACGCCTGCCGTAATGAACTTTCCAGGGTCAGGCGTTTTACGGCCCGCATATTCATGGACTTCCGGTAGTAGGCAATGGTGTTCTGGCCGCTGCGTTTGGCGGCGTACATGGCCAGATCCGCATGTTTAAGCAGTTCTTCGTCGGTTTCTCCGTCCTGAGGATAGAGAGCGATACCGATGCTGAGTGTGGCCAGAATCTGATGTTCGTCCAGGGTCAGCGGCTGGGAAACGGTGTCGGCAATGCGTTGGGCGACTGCGGCTGCGTCATGCTCCGAGGCGATTTTGGGTAATATGACGATAAACTCATCGCCGCCAAGTCTGGCCGCAGTCCAACGACCGATAATGTCCGAGCTGCGCAGACAGGAGACGATCCTTTCGGCAATGACCTTGAGCAGTTTATCTCCAATGCTGTGACCCAGAGAGTCATTGATCAGCTTGAAATTATCCACGTCGATAAAGAGCAGAGATACCAGGGCTTGCGTTTGCCTGGCATGTTCCAGGAGCACGGGCAGTCGCTCGGAAAGCATGGCTCTGTTGGGCAGACTGGTCAACACGTCATAGAACGCGAGTTGATGCAGGCGGCCCTTGACCTCTTTTGCAAGTTCCCATTTGCGGGTCAGCGTATGGGTCATTTGCAGGACTTCCATATTGTCGAAGGGCTTTTTGAGAATCAGCAGATTGTCCGTCTCTCCCAGGATGTTATGTATCTCCTGCCATGAATAGTCCGCGTGGGCTGTGCAGAGTACGACCTGTAATTCCGGATCTTTTTGCCAGAGCGCCTGGATGGTTTGGACGCCGTCCATTCCCGGGGGCATACGGCCGTCAACAAAAGCCAGGGCGTATGGCTGATTTTTCGTCAGGGCCTGTTCCACCATAGCCAGACCTTCAGCGCCCTGGGTTGCACAATCCAGGATGAAATTCAAAGGGGTGGTCTCTGGCGTTGCTGTACCGAAAAGGCTTGCTTCCAACGCGTCCAGCTCGGCATTGTCAGCAGATGTTTTGAGTAGAATTTTGGCAAAATCCTGATGAATGGCCTGGTTGTCATCAATGGCAAGGATACGGTAGAGGGGCTTTTTTTCGCTGTCTGTCATGAATTTTCTCCGGGATGAACGGGAATTTCCAGGGTAAAGGTGGCGCCGCATCCGGGGCCGTCGCTGTCAGCGGTCAGCGTGCCGCCAAGCCCGCGGGCAGCCAGGGCGCCGCTGTGCAAGCCAAAGCCATGTCCCTTTTTCCGGGTGGTAAATCCGTGCTGAAAGATACGCTCCCTGTTTTCGGGCAGGATGCCGACGCCCGTGTCCTGTACCTGAAATGCGATCCGTTCAGGAGCGGGACTGAAAATGCGCAGGGTAACCTTCTTGGGGCCATCGTTTTCCGAGCAGGCATATTTGGCATTATTGATAAAATTCAGCAAAATCTGGATTATGGTATGTTTGTCTACGGTAATAACGGGAACCTCCTCATAATCACGGCAAACATCAATCCCATGCCGGATGAGTGCTCCTGAGTTCAGGGTCAGGGCGTCCTCCATCAGATTTTCGGGCCTTACGGTTTCGACCACACCAAAAACACGGCCATAAGCCTGCTGCATGGTGACGATTTCCTTGATATGATCGATTTTATGATGCAGGGAGTCGATTTCTTTCGTTATCTCCTGACGTTCTTTTTGCAGAGCGTCGGACAAGGACGTCAGATAGGCGGGGATCTGTCTGCCGCGGGGATCCTCTGTGAGAAAACGAGACAAGCCGCCTTCGGGATTGGTCAGAAGCTGCGCAACCTTGTCGATGTTGGCTATCCGGGACTGGCGAATCTGTTCCCTGATCAGGTTGCTGGAAACGTTGACGCTGTTTAAGACGTTGCCGACGTTGTGAAGCACGCCTGTGGCGACCTCGGCCATGCCGGCAGTCCGGGATATCTCCAGCAGCGAGCTTTGGGTTTTGGCCAGCTGGCTCAATGCCTGCTCCTTGGCCATTACCTGGTCTTTGAGTTCCCTGGTCCGTTCCTCGACCCGTTTTTCGAGGGTGGCCTTGGCTTCCACCAGGGATTGCTGGGCCCGCTGCCGGGCAATGGTCGTTCCCAGCATATCTGCGATGGCACGCACACTGTCCTGCTCGCTTTCAAGCCAGATGCGCTCGTGGACACAGTCATCAAAACCGATATATCCCCACCAGCGCTTTTCTACGATAATTGGCACAAAGAGGATCGAGCAAATGCCCTGGGGGTCTACGATCTCTCGGATTTCATCGCTCATTTCAGACAAGGTCATGGAGAGCGTATCATTGTGACTGAGCAAAGAGATGGTTTGCGCATCCAGACCACTGTCGGCATAGGGCAGATTTTGCAATTCGGGATTGGACAATTGGGACGTAATGTTTTCCGCCACCCATTCGTATCGCTGGGACATACACAACTGGCCCGCCTCGTTGGTATGATTCTCAAAAATATAGACCCTGGAAGCATCGACCGCCTGACCTATTTTCTTCAAAATATCCGGGATGGCGGTTTCCCATTCACTGGTGTGCAAAAAGAGCTCGGCTGCATAACGGACACTGTCCAGAATGCTGTCCCGGTGCAGCAGCCCTTCGGCCATGATGTTGA
Source organism: Deltaproteobacteria bacterium (assembly GCA_002747175.1). Lineage (GTDB taxonomy): Bacteria > Desulfobacterota > Desulfobacteria > Desulfobacterales > Desulfosarcinaceae > Desulfosarcina. The sequence goes on from PDTK01000028.1 coordinate 6,142, forward strand.
CCGAGACGGCCAGGCTGCCGATTTCATCTCGGCGGATGGCATTGGCACGCACATTGAGGTTACCACTGGCGATTTGGTGAACGACTTGGCGCAGCCGGACAATGGGTTTGACCAATTGATGGGCGTAGCCCAGGCAGATGAGTAGACTGATGACCGCGCAGCCGAGGCCCAGCCAGAGGGTATAGCGGTAGAGGATGGCCACGTTCTGATTATAATCTCGAAGAGTTACGCCAACATGAACCCATCCCCATTCAATACCGGAATAATCAAGTGGATGAGCGTGATGAAAGACCTGTCTGTTCAGAATAGGAACCGTGGCGATGGCACTAAAATACTGGCGTCTCTCAGGAAGCCAGAATTCATTTATGTCTTTTTCGACCTTCCATCCTTTTCGCTGGTTGACCACAGCAAATTCGTTATTTTTCACGATCACCAGGAATTCCAGATCATTGTCACCCTCTATCAATGCCTGGCTGGTGCTGATCAGGCTGGCAAAATCCTCATTGATGGCCGCTCCTGCAATTACATTATGAAGTGAAGCCTCCACACTTCTGCTCTTGGATTCCAGATTTCGCAAGAATACCGTTTTTTGCTGGGGGATGAGCACAAGGACAAAAACCGTCAGGGTGCCGATGGCGATCAGCCAGGAAAGCAGGGCAATGCGCAGACCTATACCGAAAGGAATGGGGAGTATTTCTAAGTGTTTCATGGTTTCTTTCTCATTATGGGTTTCCTTTTCCTTGCCACGTGGTCAGTGATCTGTACCAGACAGGATCTTGGCAAGCGCCCTGACCGTTTCCATCTCTTCCGGCCGGTAAGTGACAATTTGGTCTGTTTTGAACAGATGGAGTATTTGCTGACCTGTGGGAGACAGGTGCAATTCCAGAATGCCATCAATAAAGTCCTGTTTGATTTTGGGACTGTCCCATCCCGTTTGGTTGATGCCGGTGATGCCGCACATCAACGGTTCGGAAACCGCAATGGGGCGCATTTTGTTGAGCTGCGGGTTGAGTTCTGCCATGAGTTTAAATTTTTCCCCAGTGATGAGCCCGGCATCTCTTTGGCCGAAAAAGACAGGTAAAATGGCCTTCATTGGGTCGGTTTCGACCTTGATATCTTTGAAAAATGATTCCATTGTCGCCAGGTTGTGTTCCCGAAGCAGACTTCGCAGCCAGGGAAACCCTATTTGCGTTTGGGGCATAAAAAGAATGTTGATGGTTTTACCGCGCAGGTCTTCAATGGTTTTTGCCGGGCTGTCGGGGAGGACAAGAATTTCAAAGGTGCTGCACACCCTGTCCCTGTCGATCGATGTGGCTGCAACCGGTGTAAGCCATCCTTCCTTTTCTATTTTCAGAAACTCCCAGCTTTCCAAAATGGCGATATGGGGCCGCATGTTTTCCGGAAGGGACACAAGTTCGTCCGCGTCCTTAAAGGTAGAGATGGTGATCTCCATGTCATACCCTTTTTGTTTCCCGACGGTTCTGGCAAAGGTCTTGAACGCTGCCGCCGCGTCATTCTCGTTGCTTCCCAGAAAGGCGCTTTCAATCAATGCCACCTTTATATGGGTTTTGACACGTGGTTTGTCTGCGCAAAAAGCTGTTTTGAACCAAAGCGGCATCACAACCACAATTATCAGCAGCATGGGCAGAAAACGCTGAATGGCGTGTCCCCCTGACTTGGTGAAGATGAAAGGATTGAATGAAAAAAAATGAACCATCATTTCTCGTCATTATCTCCGTTTTTTATAGTGGGTTTTCCCCAGCCTTGCAAAAACCGGAGGGCGTCAGCGCCAGGTGGCCAGGGGGAGGCCGTAGGACTGCCGGCGGGTGATACAGAAAAGAACATCCTATTTCCCTCCCAGGACATCCAGCACTGCCGTGCCGACGGTGAGATCCAGTTGAGACAATAGGGCAATATGGTCGAAGCGGGTTTTGTAATACTGGGCCGACATAAAGGATTCTACAAGCTGGGCCTGGGTGACATCTTCGGTTTGTACCAGTCCGTGCTGATAGGCCCTGGTGTTAAGATCCCGGTTATCAATCGATGCTTCCATGGCTGCCCGGGTCGCCCGCTGGGCTTTTGCCGCCGCAGCCATAGACAGGAATATATCTCGGACCTGGAGCCCCAGACCTTCCTTGAGAAGAATTTTTTGTTCCTTGAGCCTGGCCATTCTGGCGCGGCTTTCGGATAGTCGGGCACTGGTCAGAAAACCGTCGAAAAGCGGAATGTCAACCCCCACCCCTACGGACCAGCCTTCTTTGTTTGTATCCGTGGCCGATCCGGTGTTGCCGTTGTTCCACCATTTGTGCAGTTCGCCGGTCAGGGCCACTTTGGGAAGATGTCCACTTTTGGCAGTGCGCACCGCGCCTTTTGCGGCCCGGATGCCTGCCTCGATCCTGGCCCAGTCCGGACTGAACTGATAGGTGGCGCTGACCAGATCTTCCAGCGGAACGACAAAGGGCTCAAGGGGGATCGCGTCATCCATGGGGCGAACGCTGGCATTCCAGGGCAGTCCCATGACGCTGGCCAGGGCTGCCTGGGCCATACCTTCATTTTTTTCCAGCAGTGCGACCATGCTCCGTAAGGACTCGACCATGACTTTGGTGCCCAGCCAATCGGTTTTTTTGACCTGGCCGCTGCCTTCCTTGTACATGTTTTCGGTAATATTGAGCGTGACTTCCATTCGGGCCAGCGTGTCCACGCCGACCTGATGCAGCTGACGGGCCAGAACGGCGCCGTAATAATAGCGTTTTACGCTGTCTATTATTTCCAGATCGGTGCGCCGCGCTTTTTGCCGCATCGTGTCGAGATTGGCCCTGGCCTGCTCGTAATAACCTTTGCGCCTGCCACCGTCATAGAGCAACCACTGGGCTTGCAGTGAGGCAAGAATTGAATCTTCATCTCTGAGTATCAGGTCTTGATGAGGTGTTGTGATCTGTTGTTCCGGCACGGCTAACCGGGTTGCCGGTTGGGGTCCTGCGGGGGTATTGAGCGTGATACTTGTTCCTGGGGGCAGAGGTATCGATTGCGCTGGAATTGTGTAAGATGCTGTTGGCACAATGAAATTTGGCGGCTCATCCAGATGTTGCCAGCCGCCGTGAGCTGAAAGTTGCGGCCAGTAGGCGGCCAGGGCTTGACGGTGTCGGGCTTCGGCCATAGCCACTGCAAAGCGGGAGGCCGGGCGGCGGTGATTGTTGTCCAGGGCTTCCTGAATGGCCTCCTCCAGACGGACCGTTCGGGCTTGTTTTGCCTCTTGCATTTCCGCTGACAGAGGTACCGCAGCGAGCGTGCTCAGTATGGCCACGAGGAGGGGGACAAGAAATGGATGTCTTTTCATTGCTGTTTTTTGAGGCAAAGTGTCATCATGAGAAATATATGTTCAAGATATGCGCTGAACGCGTTTTCCTCTCAAAGCGTGTCTGTCCGGAAACAGGCAAATTGGGTCGAGATTAAGGCTTTCGAACAAATTGGCCATTTCCAGCTGAACACGAAAACGATATCGGCTGCATGGTCTGTTTTGATAAGTGGTTTTGTCATATAATCGCACGCACATGGATAACCGGGCCGGATTACTTTCGCTATGATGAAAAATCGATTCGCCTTGCCAGACACCGGCACCATGAAACCACTTAGGAAATCAAGGATCGTACCTGTTCACGGGGTAGAAACAGCCAACACTTGTAAAGCACAGAATGAGGCGGGATAATGTGCTGAGCCCTCACGAATAAATATTGCGACAGTGGGTTTCCTTGATCATGAAGGTCGATGCCAGTGCAATCAGTCCAAAAAACAGCATGGCGATAAAGCCGTGCTGGTAATTACTTGCAGAATATATGCGGATACCGTTCTCAACGGTCCCATCCCAGGACAGATCGACAAGCCAGCCGAAGAGGGGTTGCATCAGGGTCGCACCGAAGAAACAGCCCGTATTGACCACACTTACAGCCATTCCCGACAAATCCGGATGGGCGATTTCCTTGGCGGAAGCAAAGGTCAGCACGAATCCCCCACCGGCAAGTCCCAGCACGCCAAACAGCACAAATCCCGCTCCACCCGGAGACCAGGGGGCAAACATGAACAGCAGCCAGGCGAAGACATAGCTGGCAACACTGCAAACGATGAGCGGCTTGCGTTTACCGATACGGTCTGAGAACCAGCCGAAGAAAAGGGACCCGACAGCGAAACTGAAAAGCATGATCGTCATATGGTCGGCGGCAGCTTCCCTGGCCAAGCCGTGGACATCCCTGAGATAGGGGATGCCCCACAAGCCCATTAACGCGTAGAGGGCCCCCACCATGCCGAACTGCACCCAGAAACCGGGCCATAGATGAAAGATCCGGACGACGCTGCCCAGACTTCGGAGCCAGCCTTGTCTTCTGCCAGCCGCATCGCCGACGGCGTTGGTGTAGACGTTGGGTGCCGAAAATCCCAGGTCTTCGGGTCGGTTTCGGACGAACAGGTATCCCAACAATGCCAGGGCCAGGGACAGCCCACCGATACCGATGAACACCGTTCGCCAGGCCATCACAGACAGGACTTGGGCCAGCGGACCGGCCGCCAGGACGGATCCGAGGTTGCCGAACAGCAGGGTCAATCCGCTCATGATTCCGAACACGCTTTGGTGGAACCATACGGAGTTGCTTTTCATGATGCTTACGAATACCGACGAGACCCCAAGCCCCACCAGGAAGCGGCCCACGCATGCCACCTCGAAGGATCCGGCCAGTCCGAATACCAGCGACCCCGTACCGGCGATGAGATTACCGAATACGATGGACGTTCGGGTTCCCAGCGTGTCCGCGATGACACCTGACGGTATCTGCATAAAAGCGTATACGAAAAAATAGATGGCGGACAAAGACCCCAGTCGTGTACCGGTTGTTTGAAATTCCGCCATCAGGAATTCTGAAACGACACCGGGCGCCATGCGGTGAAAGTAGACCAGAACATAGGTCAATATGATAATGACGAATATGGACCATCTGGCCGTTTCGAACTGAAGATCGGGTGTTGCTGCACTGCCGGTCGATTGCTTTCCCATCCGATGTTGACTCCGTAGCGTGTAAAATGAAGCCCCCTTGAAGGGGGCTAAAATCCAAACCAAAGAACATCGAACATTCAACTTGGCACATTGAACATTATTTTATTTCACCCGCTTCGCTCAAGCCCCCAGACTCGCAAAGAAAAGTGCCATTTCTTGATTTTCACCAATGGTCAGGGAAAAGCGTCCGGCGGCGTCACCGTCATGCGGGACAGGGACACCCGGGTCACCAGGGGACGAAGTCCTGCAGCACGCGCCTGGCTGTATACATGAGCGGCATTGGCCGTGGAGATGCAGTAATCCACCGAAAAAACCGGCAGGTCCCTGGAAAGATACATCTGATACTGGGCCAGCCGATTGGCGGTGGACCAATCGTCTTCGTGACGTTCGTGCAGATCTCCGGCCCGGGGATCATCCCAGTCGGCGTCACCATCACCGTGGTACCAGGTGTCTTCCACGGCCAGGGCGTCTATGGCGGCGGCATAGCGTGACGGAGCGCTGTCGATCAGATAGGGAGCGTTTTGGGGGATCACCAGAAATTCCGGATCTACGGCCCGGCCCGCAGAACCAATTTCTTCAATGAATTCGATCATTTCGAACGCCGGATCGACACCGTCCTGCTCGGCCGCATCGATAACGGCGTCGTCGTCGTAAGCCTCCACCCAGTCGAGATAGACACCATCGAAACCATAGCGGGCCAGGGTGGCGATGATGCCTTGGGAGCCAAGCCAAATCGTTTTCCACGCCTGACGCCAGAAAGCCACCGGGTAGTTGCCGCTCCAGCCGTCGGGGTCGATGGTCACCAGAAAGTCCGGAGATCCCCGTTGGATGGCGGTCGGGGCCACCCAGTCCTCGCCCCAGTAATCACGGTAGTCTTCCGCCTGGCCGATATCGATATAGGCCAACAGAAGCCGCGGCTGGCCATCCGGTGTCCGGTCCAGTGCCGTTGTGATGGAAGCCGTATCGTAAGGCCATTGTGAAAAATTGTGGCCCGGCTCCAGGATCAGAAGCGGATAGTCGCTGGCCGCCAGGGCATCCACGGCGCCGTCCTGGTCCAAATTCTGGATCTGGTACATCCAGGTTTGAGCCGCCGCCAGACGTGCCGTTTTGTTCCCTGCGCATCCGGTATCGACCCCATTGCAGTCCTGGTCAATACCGTCCCCACAAACATCGATGGCGCCGGGGTGTACGGCCGCATCCGCATCGTTGCAATCTCCCTGGTATTCGCTGGTGCCGTCACCATCATCGTCCATATCCGGGGCGCCGGTATACAGGACAGAGATGGTACGCTTGAAGGGAACAAATCCGGCGGCAAAAACATACAGGGGCGAAATTTGCCGGTTATCATTCAGGGAGACGTCCAGGCTGTATTGACCGAGGTGGTCGCCACAGGAAAACATGCTCTGTCCGTTGGCCAGAACCAGGGCACATACCGGCGTGCCGTCAGACTGGATTGTCCCGCTGACATTGACGGTGCTGTCCGTTTGGCCTGCGGAGACCGAGGAAGTCACGGCAAGTGACCGGCTGTCCGCCGATGCACGGGCCATGGCGATATCAATGGATACGGCTCCCGACGGTGTTATCGTTTTCCTGAACGGTGCGAAACCGTTGGCAAATGCCTGAACCGTGACTTCACCGTTTTTATCGAGGGGGACATCCAATTTGTATTGGCCTGAATTGGTGTCACATGAAAACATGCGCTGCCCGTTGACCAGGACCAGGGCGCAGACGGGCATCCCCTCAGCCGTCACCTCACCGTCGATCTCAATCCATGTTGCCGCAACGCACCATGGGGCCATGTTGAGGATGCCGGCAATGACAACAACAATCATCGCCCCATAGGTTCGTAAAGGTTTCATTTTACTTATTTTTCCAAATTCGTCTGTTTATTGGGTCAGATTGGTACCGGTCAACTCCAGGGTCAAAGGCTCTCCCATAAACGAAAAATGGCCGATGCTCTTGATCATGCCGATTCCCCGGGCGACCCAATAGTGAACCTCTACATCTTCCTGGCCGATAGTGCCATTGGTATACTGGGGAATTGTGGTGGTGCGGACCACCTCGACGATGTTGGTATAGGTCGTCTGGTTAACGGTCATGCTCGCCTGATGGCCGACAATTTTCCATGTTTCGACGGAAGTGATCGGCACACTGTTTCTCGTGGTTTTGTCCATCCCACTACCGGTTATCGTGGCATCGATATCGGCTGTGCCGGATACCGTTCCGGCTTCGCTGTAAGTGTATCCGTCGGGGAGCTGATCCAGATCGGTGCGGTCCAAAAACCATTCCACGGGGCTGTTCCATTGGGTGGCAGCGTCAATGCTAACGACCGCAGACTGACCCAAGAAAGACAGGTTCATGCCGATATCCATTTCCTGGGAATCAATCAGGGTTTTGCCCTCGGCCGTTACCAAATTCTCGGCAAAGTCGGCCGTACAGGATCCCGAGGCGGCACCGCTGACGCTCCCGCTGAAGCTGCCTCTGCGGACCAGCGAGTGCGGATCGATAGACAGATGGATGTCGTTGAAATTGAAATTCATGGTCGTACCTTCCACCGCAATCTGAATGCCGTCATTGGCGATGTGGTAATCCCAGTACAGGATCATGGGGGTGCCGGCGGCATCCTTGTACGTGGTTGGTGAAAAGGATTCTCGGCCGTCCTGGTCGGGTTCATAGGTTCCGATTTCCTCGGCCGTGTACACGTATTTGTAAGGCGGCAGGCCCCTGCAAAATCCGTAAAAGGTTACGCTGCCATCCGTTTCGAGGGGTACGTCCAGACTGAAGCTGCCCTTTGGCTTCGATTTATCCGAACAGGTGAAGGCGTGTTGCCCGTTGGCCAACACCATGGCGCATACCGGCTGCCCGTTGCGGCTCACCGTGCCTTCGATCACACCGCGGCTATTGTTTTTGGCCTCCACTGTGGCGTCGATGGTCAGGGCCGGGTCGCTGTCCGATCTTTCCATGACCACGGTCAAGGCTGCGGCCTCGGCCGGTGAAACTGTCTGGCTGTAAGGTGCCAGGCCGTTACAGAAGACCAGCACCGTTATTTCCTGCTCGGAACCCGGCGGACAGGTGAAATCGAAGCTGCCGTCACCCCAAGAGCTGAAGACGTGTTGCCCGTTGGCCAGGACCATGGCAGACACCGGCGTACCGTTGTAGAGTACATTGCCGGCGACCTTGGTCCATCCGTCGTCGTCGGCCAGGATCGGTTTGGCAATGGATACGATCAGACAACCGATCAACACCAGTAAAGACGACTTAATTTTGTTCATTTTTGCCTCCTTTTTACAAATATTGTCAACTTTGGGAACATATATCAAGCCCCCAGTAAATTACAAGCCGGCAGCGCTTTGGGTCAGGGTGAGTTTGTTTTACCTGAGTTGAACCATTCGCAATTGGATTTTAGCAATTAGCAGAATGATTCCGGATTGTTAACGAAAAGCATGACGCTACCCGCCGGGTTAAGCCCTGATGTCTTGTAAAGATATGAAACAAAGGGGCCAAGCGCTGACGGCTAAAAGCGAATCACTTATCTTGGGTTCTATGGAGCAAAACATATGCGGTCATAAAGCAAATTCCGTGCCTTGCAAACGCTCACGTTTTTTCATTGCCGGCAGGCACCAATGGACAGGCGTCCGCAGCGCTTGCCGTTGAACCACACGGCACCTGCCAAGTAGGCATCGGTCAGGATGGCATCGTCCACGGCGGCGCCAACCAGATTGGCGCCGGACAGGTTGGCATCGGTCAGGTTGGCGCCGGAGAGATCGGCCATTTTGAGATTGGTCTTTCCCAGATCGGCGCCTCGGAGATGGGCACCGGTCAAATCCGTGCCCAAGAGGACGGCTTCACGGCAATCGGCACTTTCCATTCGGGCGTTTCGCATGGTCGCGTGGACCAGCAAGGCCTGGCGCAGGTAGGCGCTCGACAAATCACCGTTTGTGAGATCGGCTTCGGTAAAATCCGTAGCAAGCAGCAGACTGTCGGTGAAATCCGCACCTGCTGCGATGGCGCGGGTCAGGTTGGCCCGGGTGAGATCGGCAAGTGATAAACGGGTATGGGACAGGTCCGCGCGGGTCAAGTCCGCGCCTTTCAACATGGCACCGGAAAGATCCAGACCTGCCAGGGTCCCGGCCTTGAGGTTGCAGCCCGCACATTGGCGAGCGTCGATCAAAGCCATGGTTTCCGCCGTCCGGCAGCGTCCGATGGAACCGGGACCACAGGTTTTGCCGTTGACCCAGGTGGCGGCCGTCAAATCGGCCCCTTCCAGGTGGGCGCGCCGGGTGTCAGCATTGGTCAAATTGGCCTGCACCAGCGACGCCCCGGTCAGATCGGTGCCGGCCAGAACGGTTCCGACCAGATCGGCATCGGACAGGTCGGCGCCGCTCAGGTCGGCACCGCTCAGATCGCACAAACGACACTGGCGGCTGGCTTCCAGACGTTCGCGCAGGCCGGTCGGTGCTACTAGCAACCGGCCCCCAAAAAACATGGTTGCCACCAGCAGTATGCTGATTGTGACGCTTATAAGGGCCTTTTTGAATCGGGACGACATATAACGGCCTATCGAAAACGCTTCACTTTAATCAGAAAATTGTCTTCCATTTATTGTGGGAATCAACACCCGGGCTTGTTCAAAAGACGGTTCAGATTGTGGCCCGTTACGCTCAAACAATCTAACCTTATTCGTTCTGTAAATTATGGTGCCGAATTTAATGAAGGTTTGCATTTTGACTGAATACAATCACGAAAATAAAGATTAATTAAATTTTTGATATGGAGTACCCGTTTCATTTGCTAAATTTTTTTAAAATAGTCAATTATATCGATTCCTATCCGGATGGTAACCTGTCTATTCAGGATTTTAGCATACGGATTTTTGCTGTCCTTCATTTCTTGATGGTTTCGTAAAAAGTTCTTTTCTATCGATTTTACCCTGCATAACTTGTTGAAATTATTAAGGTCGATTTTTGATTTTTTACGGGACTATCATCTCTTCAAAGCTGTATCAAAATTTCATTATTTTACTCATTTTTTTTTCAATATCTATGGAAAGTTTTTCTTTAAAGGAAGACTCCGCTACCCCGGATACCCGGTTTAGCGCACCGGGAGATGATTCCTCATGACCGATGACAAATGCACATATTTTCATCACTATGCTCCTTTGATTTAGATGAAAAACGTGTCGACAAAGCTAGGATATTGGTGCTTTACAGCTATTTTTTATATCTGTATAAGATATAGCTTTTACGATCAATAAGAAAGGCTATTAATAATGGAAAAACTTCAGAAAAATATGGTTTTTGGACCGCTACGGCCATGGTTGTCGGCATTGTTATCGGTTCCGGTGTCTTCTTTAAGGCGGATGATGTATTAAAATCCTCCGGGGGCAGTCTACCCACGGCGTTGACCGCCTGGCTCATTGGCGGTGGTATCATGGTCGTGACCGCCTATGTGTTTTCGCACATTGCCACCCGTATTGGCAAAGTGAACGGTGTGGTAGATTATTTTGAAGAGGCATACGGGGAAAATGCCGGCTATATTGTGGCCTGGTTTATGACCTTTATTTATTATCCCACCCTGGTGGCCGTGCTGGCCTGGGTGTCTGCCAATTATACACAGGCCCTGCTGGGCATGGACAATGTGGTATGGATGATTTCTGTGGTGTATCTGGTATTGTTTTTTCTGCTGAATGTACTTACACCGGTGCTGGCCGGAAAATGGCAGGTGTCTTCTACGGTGATCAAGTTGATTCCCCTGGGCCTTGTGGCGTTGGTGGGCATGGTGAAAGGCGTGACTTCGGGTCAGATCATCGACAGTTTTACCATGGGGGCCAAAGCGGTGAACGATGTCGGCGGTGGTCTGGCCGTGGCGACCTTATCCACCGCATTTGCTTATGAGGGTTGGATCATTGCCACTGCCATTAATGCGGAACTTAAAGATGCGAAAAAGACACTGCCCAAGGCCCTTGTCGTCGGTACCCTGGTGGTTGTGGCGGTTTATATGCTGTATTATGTCGGTATCGCCGGTGTACTCTCCAATGACGAGGTACTCAAAGCCGGAGATGGTGCCCCTGTTCAGGTAATATCGCTGATTTTTGGTAAAATCAGCGCCTCTTTGCTTTCCGTTTTTGTGATTATCTCCTGTCTTGGCACCCTGAACGGGTTGATCATGGGCTGCGCCAGGGGGATGTATGCCATTGCCAGCCGGGGTATGGGGCCGGCCCCCATGGTATTCCGCACCGTTAATCCTAAAACCGATACTTCAATTGCATCGGCGGTGCTTGGCTTTATCATGTCCGCCATCTGGCTGGTGGTATGGTATGGCAATTTTAACAACTGGTGGGGCGGTTTTATGGATATCTCCGAGCTGCCCATCGCATTCTTATATGTAATTTACATCTCTTTGTACTTATGGGTGATGAAAACCTTTATTGATCTGCCTGCAATCAGCCGTTTTGTTGCGCCGGTTCTGGCGTGCACAGGATCTGTTTTCATCATTTGGGGCGCTGTTCAAAAGGCCATGTTTGCGCCCTTCCTGGTGATCACCCTGATTATGGTGGGCTCCGGGTTTCTGATTCGCAAATAAAAAATATTGACCGTGTTGGATCCGTTCAAAGGGCACGCTTTGATGGTTTCGTAAAAAGGTCTTTTCTATCGATTTTACCCTGCATAACTTTTTGAAATTATTAAGGGCGATTTTTGATTTTTTACGGGACTATCAATCGTGATGCCTCGGTAAAAAGTCGAATAGGTTGCGTCCGGATCGGAAGGATTATGCAGCGAGTCCGAACGGATCTGTTTGGGGGCCTTGAGGTCAATCGTTCTGTCGGCGGGAGGGCCAAAACGGCTTATGGCTTACTCCAGGGCGTTAATACAAAACGCCGAATCCAGTGTATTGGAAATCCGCCAGGACAAGATCTTGCGGCTGTGCCAGTCCATAATCGCCACAAGATACATGTATCCGCGTTCCATGGGGATGTAATTGATATCGGAAAGAATCTTTTTTTCCATCCTTAATCCCTGCTTTTTCGTTTCATCAACCGGTCATATGCATCAGACAGCCGGACAAATGTTTCCTGGTCACCTCCTTTGTCCGGGTGATGCTGTTTGGCCAATTTGCGATATCGCCCGGTCAGTTCCCGGCCTCCCATTTTTTTGAGTGTTTCCACACTGACGCCGAACAATTGCGCATATTTGGCAAGGTTGACCCGCACACGCTCCGGCGGCCGGTGAATACGGTGGCGATTCATGAAATTGCGCAGTATGTCCTGAAACGGATCCTGCTCGGGAAAACGATAATCGAAAAACATGATCACATAACGAATCAGATGGGGACGCAAGCTTTCAGCCTTCCCGCAGCCTTGCCAGAAGCTGTCGTCCCGGTTAAGTCGGCACAGGGCATCAATGAAGACACGGTCCATTTTTTTCTGATCAAGCCCTTCGGGGTGACTGCGTGAAAATTGTTCGCTGAAGTGGCGCTGCAAATCGAATATTTCATATGTGTAGCGCACCCGTTCATGGGCTTTAAGGATGCGTTCGGCCGCGATGAAATCATATTCGATTTCGTCCCGCGATTTGCCGGTCAGACCTGAATAGAACCGATCGGGTATGCATCCCGTGCCCCGATGCCCGACCTGCCCCAGTTTCAGAAATTGCCGTCGGCAGCGATCGAAGTGGTGAACGGCGCTCGCCGGTGGACAGCGGTCGGTGGGCCTGCCGAAGCGATCCCGGCGATCAAAGCCTTCAATTACCCTGCGAATATGCGGTTCCACAAAGGGCAGAAAGAGCGGTTCCAGTTCATCCTGGGAGGCAGATATCCCCAATTTCGCGATGGCGTCTTCAACATCCGAGTGGATGTAGAATCCGTTTCCTCCGGGATAGACGATGTATTGGGCGGGATTATCGCCCAGATCGAATAGGTCCCGGCTGCGAAAGCAGCGTCCGTCGCCATAAGACTGCCGGATGATATAGCGCAAGCCCCGGTTTTTGTCGGATATGCGGGCAAGGTACATGGTTGCGGACCCTTTTTGCGGGTGTGATGAAATTTATAAAATAATGGCCCTTTGCAAAAAGGCAACGGTCTGAGGCCATCGGCATGCGCGTTGCCTATTTCTGGACAGACACTCACTAAATGGCATGTCCCCAAAAAAACATCGACATCTTTATCCCTCCGGCTGGGACAATGCCAATCGGGATATTCGGTTTTCGGTTGCCTGCGAACCCAAGCCTTGATATCTTTGCGATGCATACGGCAATCCGCCAAAAGCCATTAACGCTTTTGTACCTGCTTACGGGGCAGGGCGCCAATACCCTGTGAACGCTTACACGTTTTTGACAATGCCATGAAAGTCGACGCCGGCCAGTTGATACGCGAATTGGTCGATCATATCAAACAGAACGATCAGGGTGATCAATGAAAACGGCTACATGCAACCGATCCGAATGTATCCTGAAGGGCAGGGTGTTCGATTTTTACCGCGAAAACCTCACCTTGCCGAACGGTGTCAACCTGGACATGGAAATCATCCGTCATCCCGGTGCCGCAGCCATCGTTCCGGTTATGGCGGACCGGTCGGTATTGCTGATCAAGCAATACCGACACGCCGTAGGGGGCTATATTTGGGAGATCCCGGCCGGTACGCTGGAAGCCGATGAAACGCCCCTGGCATGTGCGCAACGGGAACTGACTGAAGAAACCGGATACCGGGCCCTGAATTTTGAAAAGCTGGCCGAAATCACACCATTGCCGGCGTACTCGGATGAACGCATTCATTTGTTTTTGGCCACGGACTTCACCCGGGCCGACCAGAACCTGGATGCCGATGAACTGCTCAGCGTGCATACCGTCGATCTGCGCCAATGCATGCGGATGATTCGGGACGGAGAAATCCAGGATGCCAAAACCATCACCGGGATTCAGCTTGCCGCCGCTCGGCTTGGTGCCGCAGCAGCCTGAGAATTATCAGAGCCCCATCCTCGTCGGTCCCGAAGCATGCCTGGCTTTCCTTGCCGTGGCCGATGCCAGACCCCGGAAAAAGGAGACGTGAGGCGCCCATGGACCAGATGGATCCTCAACTGCCAGGCCGATTTCAGCTTCTCAGCCCCAAACCCAGGCAGATAAACCCCAGGCAGGTCAACGCCCCCGAAACCCCACCGGTGGCGGTAATGCCGCCGGCCTGCCATACCGTGCTTCCCATCAATGCCCCCACGACCCTGCCGCATCCACCCGCTGCGTAGAGACAGGCCATCATGGTGGCCCGTGACGCCGGCATCAATTCCGTCGCCAGTGAAAAACTGGTCACGATGGTGAATTCGTAGGTTAGAAACAGCAGGAAAAGACCTGTCAGGGCCAAAGGCAAGGTTCGCCCCACCGGAAGAGCGATATAGCTCAGGCAGGAAAGCGTCAGGCCGACCATCAATGAGCGCTTCAATCCGAATCGGTCGGACAAGGTGGCCGTGAGTCCCTCACCAAACAATTCGGCAACACCAATGATACTGGTCGCCATGCCCAGGACCACAATTCCGATACCGAAACCCGCCTCCAGCCAGGTGCCGTAAACCACAAACAAATTGTCATTGGCCGCATTGACGAAAAAAGCGTAGCCCAGCATCCCCATGACCGGTTTGCTGGCTGCCAGCTGGGTGTAGAATTCCCGGTAGTCGGTCAGCGATCCGGAATTGGCGGGCGCTGCGGAATCGTTTGGCATCATGCGATACAAGCCCAGCGCACCGATCAGGCTCAGGGCTCCCAAGAGCAAAAAAGGAGATTTCCAGCCGAAACGTTCTATAAGCACGGCGACCAAAGGAATGCCGATCAGGGTACTGGCAGCCCAGGCCATTTCCACGATGCCGACGACCAATCCACGCCGATGATAGGCCACATGACTGCCTACCCACGCCTGTATGGCCGGGTCGAAAAAGCTTTTACCCAAACCAACCCCAAAAAGGGCGATCAGGACAACGGCATATACGGGCACCGCCACCACTGCCAGCATGCCAAGCCCCGTGACAAGCATGCCGATGATCATCATCTTGCGATATCCGATGCGGTCAGCCAGGGGACCGATCAGGATCCCCAGCAGACCGGTGATCTGGTTGATGGCGATAAGTGCGGTGAACGCTGAAAGTGAAACACCCAACCCGCGGCTTAACGCCGGTGCGAAAGGATATACGAATCGCCTGGCAGTATTCAGTACGAGCCTGGAGAAAACGGCTCCGGCGATGGCCCGGGCAATGAATGTATCGGATTGACACCGCATATTCCACTCGAAAGGTGTTGGGATGGATTCTAGTTTCGCTCGAAACGTTTGGCACGGATGTGTTCGATATGTTCCTTGTCGAAAACGTAGTCGGTGTTGCAATGGTGGCAGCGTATCTCCACCGGAAACGGACCGTTTTGCCGTATGTCTTCGAGTTCATCCACAGGCAGCATGGTGAGTACGTTCCGTATCTGTTCACGGTTGCAGTGGCAATGGAAGGATATGTCGCGCCGACCGATGATTTGCGGTGCGTAATCGCGCCAATGCGCATCAATGAACGCTACCGGTGCAATTCCCTGGGCCAGGGCATCGCCGATTGACGGAAGTTGCACCACATGGGATTCGATCTTTTGGATCACGCTGTCGTCGGCTTCGGGCATGGCCTGTAGAAACATGCCGCCGGCGGCGACCACATTCCCGCCGCCATCAAACTTGACACTGAGTGTGAAAGCAGTCGGTATCTGTTCGGATGTCAAATAATAGTGGGCCAGATCCTTGGCCAGGTTCCCGTGGGCCAGCATGACCTTGCCGGTGAAAGGCTGTTTGGCGCCGGCCAATATCCGGGTGACGGACAAAAAACCGGCACCGAAAAACGGAGACAAATTAAAATCTTCCAGTGGCTGAGTCACTTCAATGGGGACCTTTTTCAAAAATCCGCGCACCTGACCGTCTGCGTTGGCCTCTACGGTCAGGCCTTTGATGGGCCCGGAGCAATCGATCTGTATCCCCAGACGATCTCTGCCTTTGAGTCCGGAACTCATCAAACAGGCACCCAGATAAGCGTGGCCCAGAACCAGTGTTTCCAGAATGCCCAATCCATGATTCCAGCGCATCTGGTTGACCATGCGGCTGCCGTCCACGATGGTACCACGAATGGTTCCATCGGCCATTAAAAAACGATGCAGACCATCTTCGTCATCCTGACGATAAGCGATGGGCCCCCGGGGCGATTTTTTTTCCATGAACCATTCCTGTTTGCAAGAGCTTACGGTTGACAGCCTGCGCCGCCGCCGGGCGGTCATTTCAATCCCATGGCTTTGCATGCTTTCCGAACACGTTGGAACCGCTGCTGAGAATTTTTTATTTTGCCCATATTTGATAACAGATCGGATGCCCTTAAAGGGGATTCGCCACGGCTGTCGAGCAGCAGGCGATACCAGACGGGAATCTGGTGGGTATAGTGGTCGACCATTTCCATGGCGTACCGCCGGGCCCGTTTCAGCTGTTTCTCCCCGCTTTCGGGGCCCTGCGTTGGCTGGTTTTCATCCGGTAAATGATCAAAACGGGAGATATAGTCGGTCAATTCCCGACGAAGCTTCCGTCTGGTGGACCGGTAGCGCATGATGGGCATGATCCAGAGACGCACGATAATATACCCCGCCAGGCCGGCCACGAAACTGGCACCGGCGGCAACCAACAAGGAGGTGTCGATTATTGTCAACATGGCTGCCTAAGCCTCCCGTCGCGAACGATAACGATGATATTCGACCATGCGGGTTTCCAGCGCTTTTCCGGCGCTACCGGTTTCATCGAATCCCGATGTAATCAGGATCACATTTTTGATGCCTTTCTTTTTCGGCAAGACGCCCACTATCTACTTGAGGTCGTCGGATTGGGTCAAGAATAATCCCATGCAGGGGGGAAACCATCAATATTGAAGGGGTTGGCTGACAGCGACCGGCTGATCCACGATAGACTGATAGGCGAAGTCATCGAAATAGAGGTTCAGGGAGCCGTTTCCGAATGTGTGCAGGCCGAGGGTGGAGCCATCGGCCATCAACGCGTTTTCCGAGCTGCGAACGACCGTATCGGGCCGCTCAATGGAGGTGATCAAGGCCAGGTCAGGAACGGTCGGGTTCACCGCATCCCATTGGATCAATTCGAAATAGTCATTATCCGCGGTCCATGAATCGCCCGCATCCGGCGGCCAGTGAACCTCCGCCGGGTCAATGGGATGTGGATGCTTATGGCCGTCCAGTGGATCCGCATTGGGCGTACCGCACCCGGCTGCGGTCCCGAAATAACCCCGGATATAGTTATCCGCCGCTCTGAATTCGGTGATTGTCGCCAGTTCGCCTTTGCCCGTGACGGCCAGGCGTTCGCCGATCTGTAAGGTACCGCTGACATGATCCAGCAGCAGGGTCCCTGCGGCATTGGAAGACGACCAGTCCCCACCGGACACCAAGGGCTCGCTCCGGACGGTTGCCGAGGCCCCGCTGATCCCGCCGACCAGGGTATCGCCGATATCTATGGCAATCGGCCCACCATTGTCGAAGGCAATCGATGCCGACTGGATGAATCGGGCCAGCAGCGTCGACTGATTCAGCGGATAATCGCCGACAATGCGAATGTTATCGACATACCAGCCCTCCCAATCGTTATAGTTCCCGTCGATGGAATCGAATCGGAACCGGATCAGGATCGTCTGTCCGGCATAGGCATTCAGGTCCACCTCGATTTCCTGCCAGGAGCCCATGGGGATATCCGGATACCTCACCTGGAAATCTTCGGACGTTTCCCATGTGGCGCCGTTGTCTGTGGACACATCCACATATTTTTTATCAAAATCGTTGGCTTGAACAGGATTGGGTTCGGTTTGATACCAGGTAGCATACAGCAGCCTGACCTGCTGGAAATCGCATAGATCAATGGGGGGTGACACCAGTGAACCGGCATTGGGATTGCCGGTATTGAAATGACGCGGTTCGGCATTGATGCCGTAATACCAGGCGTGGCTGCCGGCGGCATATCCGGGGGGATGGGTGTCGATATGCCATAGATCATTGCCGGATGCATCGCCGGTCGTCGTCCAGCCACCGGCTCCGCCTTCCACATCATCGGACATGATAACGAGGTCATCGATCCGTTTATAGGCCAACCATTTTTTGTCCGTCCCATTTCCGGTGGCTTGCCATAGCACGATGGTCTGCGCATCATCTACCGGTACCAGACCATTTTCAATGTTGTCCGGCGGTGCGGCCGTTGTGTTGCCCCGCTGAAAGGAGAGGCCGTAGGCGTTGGCATTTTCGTACAACCGGAAGCACAGACCGGCCGAGTAGTAGGTCGGAATCGGTGAAGGATCGCAGCCATGCGTCGGCGGTGTCGCCGTTTCCAGAAAACCGATCTTGACCTGTGCATCGAAGCGATCCGGATCGAACCGGACCGATCCCGTATTCAGGGCGATCAGACTGGTGCTGGACGAATTGGCATCGTTTTGGGAAACAGCCGTTACGCGGAGCACATTGTTGGTTCCGTCCAGGGCATGGATGGCATGGTCGCCGGCACTGGAGGGATTCCATTGATCCAGGTTGTCAAAGGTCTCATGCAGACTTTCCCGAACAAGTCGATATTCTTCGGGGATCTGCACATGATAAACGATGTCGCGGGAGACCGCCATGTCGCCGTTGCCAACAACACCTGTGGAGGTCACCTTTACAAATTGTTTCAATCGTATGAATTCGTCCGTGGCCAGGATGAAATCCGCAAAACCGCTGCCGTCGGTACGCCGAATGGATGTCAGCAAAAAAGAGGCCCGTTGATATTCTTTGTATGTGTAAGTCTGGTTGCCAAGCACGAATGATCCGTTTCGCTCGGGAAACATGGCACCGGATCCGGGTTCCAATGACAGATCGCCGCCCTCGGATACGGTCTGGCCGCTGCCGGCCCTGGCCACTGGGTACACCGGTGTATCCACATCGGCGGTCAACCCCGCCGCAAGGGAAAAGGTGATCCGGGAACCGGAACGCGCGGCGGAGGAAAAGGAATAAATGGTATCGTCAACGCTCAGATAACCGGAGGCGGGGAGTATGAATCCATCGGCCAGTTCGCCGTAAAATCGCGTCACCAATGTGGTTGTCGCCGCAGGGTCGGTATCGACTTGAAAATAATATGGATTAAAGGATAAAACGAATGCAAATGGATCCGTCGACAGCCGGTGGGTGACATCGTGAACAGCGTCCAGCGCCGCGTATCGATTGGCATCATCGCTTTCATTGAGATACAGGCTGGCGGCATAACGCAGCCCTGATTCGGCAAGATAGTAGGCCTGGGCCGATCGATTTGCCGCCGATTGCTGAAACTGGGAAGAAGCAATCATCGGGACAATGGCGGCTCCCAAGGCTGCAAAGACCATGATGGCCACAATGACACCGATTAACGCCGATCCAGGCGGACCTGTGGTCTGTTTTCGGCAACCGGGTCCCTGGGCCTTAAAGAATACTGTCGATGAAGCAGGCATAGTTTTTCAACGATGGTGGTGCCACCGGCAGGCCGGCGTTTTTGCCGCCGAGGTTGTCATTGTTTCGCAGATAGACCAATGTGTTGACCGATACCGGATTGCCGGAGGTTTCCTGCCGCTGCAGATCAATGGAAAACCGGATGGTGGAAAGCTCGCGAATATCACCCCCGCTCCAATTTTCGCTGCCTTGAAAATAATTGAGCGAAAAATTTGCCACCTGGTCCGTCAGCAGATCCCCATTGTTTTCCAGGTATGTATCGGTGATCGGAATGACCGGCGTTTCGTACAACCGGATCGTATCATCAATCCTGGCAATGGCGCGGCGCTGACCGGTTGCGGATTCGTAGACGAGATAGGGGCGGGCGGTGCCCCGATCCGTAATGGCGGTCAACTCCAGCAATTCCCGGTGGATTCTCGCCGTGGCCAGTTGAATTTTCTGAGCCAGTCTTACGTTTTCCCTGACCACGGCATAACTGCCCATGGCGGATATGATCCCCATGCCGGCAATGGATGCCAAAATGGCGGTAATGATCAGCGCAAGAACCATTTCCAACAGGGTAAAACCGTCGGCGTGATTATGTGGTGCCATCCGCCGGATGATTTTCTTTATATTACGTTTCAATAAATTACCTTGAAAACAAAGCGGTCATCGAATGATCGCCTGAGGCGATTGCAATTTTCAGCACCTTGCAGTCGTTTGGTGTCGGATTGCAAGGGATTTCCGTGTGGGTGGTGTCGTTAAAAGTGATGAAAGCACTGGTCAGCACGGTGTAGGAACCATAATGGTTACACTCCACACGGGCCTTGAATGTATCCAAGGGTGTCATGTCGGTCAGCAGCAGGTGCTTATAGTCTGCATTCATGTTTTCCATAAGGCTTTGCAAAACCATCTCCTGCCGGAAGGCCTCCAGCGGCTGCGCACTCCTGGAAACACTGGTCCCGAGGAACTGAAGCAACAATACCACCAAAATGGACGAAACCGTCAGGGTAACGATTATTTCGACCAGGGTGAACCCGCATGAACCGGTGCGTTGCGGCGTCATGGGATAAAGCCCGTGTTGCGGACAATGTGAATGGTCGTTGATTCACTTCCCGAGGATAAAGTAAGGTCGCGGTGACGAGTCAACGGTACGGTCCCCTTGTCGTCGGAACAGGGTTGTCCACGATCATTGAACGATAAAAGCAAAGGGGTCAGGGTCAAACCGTTATCAACCAGGTCCACGGTATCGGAGATTTCACCCGGAAGCAGGCGCCGGTTGGCTTCGGCGTCTACGAACATCCAATAGGTCTGACCGGATTCTGCGACCCGTATCCCCCACGGGTGGCTGGAGTTCAAGGAACGTGATTGTGCATAGCGGATATGGGCTTTGATGGTTTCGGCCTGGGCCATCAGTTCCGCATTTCCCATATCGCTTCGGCCGATCACCACGGCACCGACAATACCGATAATGAACAAAATGGCAATGACCTCCAGGAGCGTTGAACCGGTCCTGTATTTTTTTTTCGAGCCCGTCCGGGAATGCGATTGGACCTGTTTCTCCTGAATGACCATATCACGTACAATAGCAGATTCCATGCGCCAATAAAACTGAAATCAGTGTCCCAGGGATGCACCCAAAACGGGCATGGCTTGATTCAAGCGGTTGACATTGCTATACGTTTCAAAATGCGGATTCAATCAAGGGCACAACAGACAGCCTTGGCCTGGATGCTATTGCTGTCTGCACTGCTGGTCACCTATTTCCCCTGTTTTTCGGGAGGATGGCATTACGACGATCATCCCAACATTCTCGATAACCCCAATGTACATCTAAGGTCGTGGGACACGTCGGCCATTCGCCAGACATTCTTCTGGCAGGATGACCATCCCGGTGCCCGGCCACGCCTGCAGCGCCCACTGGCGTACTTCAGCTTTGCTATCAACTGGTATTTCGGGCAGGATCGCGTCTGCGGTTATCACATCGTCAATTTTATGATCCACTTTGTTACGGCCGGCATACTCTATCTGGTATGCCGGCAATTGGTCTCGCTACCACGGGTGGGGGGACGGTCTGCCGTACTGGCACATCCGGCGGCCTGCCTGGCGGCACTTTTTTGGGCGGTCCATCCGGTGCATGTGACGGCGGTCACCTATATCGTCCAGCGGATGGCATCCATGGCCGGCATGTTTACCATCATCTGCATCTATGCCTATCTGCAAGGCCGACTGTCCGGGGGGACCGCTTTTCAAACCTGCTGCCGCTTTGGTGCCGCCGCCATCTGTGCCGGGTTGGCCATTTCCACAAAGGAAAACGCGGCCCTTTTGCCGATTTCGATTCTGCTTCTGGAAATGCTGATCATTCAACATGACCCATCCGTGCGGGCGGTTCGCCCTGTGGTCCTGATTGCCGTTGCATTGGTGATTTTCGCGACAATCAGCGTGCTTATCGCCGAACCGGCGGCGCTGTTGAACGGTTATGGCCATCGTCCCTATACGCCCGTGGAACGTGTATTGACCGAATCGCGGGTGATCCTGTTCTATCTGAAGCTGCTTTTCTACCCCCTGTTATCCGGTTTTACCCTGATCCACGATGTCCAGGTATCGACATCCCTGTGGTCTCCATGGACCACATCGGCATCCATATTCTGCCTTGTTGTGAGCGCTGTCTGGGCGGTGGTATGGTTGGCTCACCGTCACCCCCTGGCGGCCCTGGGTATTCTCTTCTTTCTGGCCAACCATGCCATCGAAGCCTCCTTCATTCCCCTGGAACTGGTTTACGAGCATCGCAATTACATTCCGTCGATGTTCATCTTCATTTTCCCGGCCATGCTGATCGTCCGTGTGTTCATGTATTTTCAGTATAATCGGTGTTTGCAGACTTTGATGGCTTTAAGCGGCGCCCTGATAATCGCAACCGTGGGTCATACAACCTTTGCCTACAACCGTGTTTTCATCAGCGATTTACATCTGTGGCGGGACAATGCGCTCAAAGCACCCGGCTTGAGTGTGGTGCAGAACAACTATGGTACGGCACTGATGCGCTTGGGACTGACCGGGAAGGCCGTTTCTGCATTCAAGCAGGCCATCCGCCAGGATCGGTATTTCAACCTGACCCAACGGGGCCTGGCCCACTACAACCTGGGACTGTACTACGAAAATGTTGCCGGAGATGATGTCACGGCCCTGGCCTGCTTTAAAGAAGCCATCCGCCGGGCCTACAGTTCAAAGCTTATGGGGGCGGCCCTGGCCATGAGCCAGTTGCGCAACGGGGAACTGAAAAATGCATTGACCACCATTGAACGGGGACTGGCCCAATGGCCCGAGGACCCGGCGTACCTGACCGCTTTGGCAACCCTTCAGATCATTCGCCATCAGTGGTTGCCGGCCCTGGAAACAATCCACCGCCTCCGGCGGGCCGAACCATTGGCTGCCGGGCCCTTCGGTTTTTACGGTGATGTCTATGGACATCTGGGAGATCCCCACAAGGCAATCTTTTTTTGGAATTGGTATGCACGGTGCGGCGGCAGACGGTGGGTGGCCGATCTCGCGCTGGTAAATCTCTACCATCAAACCGGTCAAGAACAACGCGCACAGATGACAGCCGGCAGACTGTCCGAATCCGAAGAATATCGGAATTGGCTGTCCCGACGGGTGTCAAAATCCGACGCCGGCATCCTTACCGAATTGATAACTCCTGAATTGAAGACAAAATAAAATCGGGGATGACATCAATTACCAATTGCTAAAAGCCAACGGCTATGGCTCAACTCAAGTACAATATATAAAAAACTTTTGTAAGCGTTCACAGGGCGAATGCATCTGCTTTGTTACCGGGCACTTGAAGCATGCCCCATACGTCTGCGGGCCCGAAGCCGCGCATCTGTGGCACCTGAGTAAACGCTTACCGGCTGTGCTTTACAGGTATTGGTTGCTTCTACCCCGTGAACAGGTACAAGCTTTTTAAGGTGATCCAGGCCGGGGAATGGTCCGGGAACGTGTCTGGCCGTCCAGTTGGGTCCCCGCATTTCCTTGGACCTCCAGCGTAATTTCTGTTCCTCCAGTCGTTGTCAAGGTGAAATCACCCAGGTTGGTTCCAATGGTCGTGTCATCATAAATTATTTGGCCGGGGGTTCTGCCCTGAAGCAGTTCCTTGGCAAAGTGCTGGTTGACACGGCCGACGCCTTCGGCCAAGGCGGCATCCAGGGCCTTGATCCTGGCTTCGGACTGAAGGTCGAAATACTTGGGGATGGCGACAGCGGCCAAGATACCCAGGATGACCAATACGGCGATGATTTCAACCAGGGTGAAGCCATCCTGGTTGTTCTTTGAAATAGATTGTTCTTTTCGGCCCCGTGTCTCTATCATGATCCCTCACTTGAACGTCGATAAATATAGCAGTCGTCAGCCCAATGCCAAGCACAGATGATGCCAGCCTGAATGCTTATCTTTTTTTGCATCCTGTGGGGGTCGAATCTTCCCCAAAGTGCCCGGTGATCGCATAAATGGTTAGGACTCCGACAACCATTTATGATAACTTACAATAGCATTGTTCCTACATTTTTTGAAGCAAAAACTACAATAAATGAAGCTTTTGTCCGGTCATTTGAATTTAAAGTCGGCGACATTGATTTCGTGCTTTTTGATACGGTGCCACAGACTTCGTTGTTTGATTCCCAGTAAGGCTGCCGCTTTTACCTGAACACCACCCACCTGTCGCAGTGCATCGATGATGAGTTGGCGCTCAAGTTGTCGGAGGCGCATATCCAGTCCGTTATTTTCATCCGGCGGGATGGTGGTCCCCATGGCGACTGCCGGTTTTTGGTGGTGCTGCCTTTCGCCAAAGGGCATTGATCCGCGTTTATGGATGGAAATCGGCAGGTTGGCCGGCAAAATGGGGCCATCTGCCAGGACCGCGGCAGATTCCAGTGCATTTTTCAGTTCCCGGACGTTTCCCGGCCAATCATCACTGATCAGCAACTGGAGTGCTTCGGAAGACAATTGGTTGTCGAAGCCCCGCTGGCTTAAAAAATGATCGGCCAGCAAGGGGATATCCTCACGCCGGTTTCGCAGGGGCGGCAGCATCACATGAAACACGTTTAAGCGGTAAAACAGATCCTCACGAAAGTTTCCGGCTTCAACCAATTGATCGAGACTGCGATGGGTCGCGGCAATGAATCGCACATTGACGTCGATGGATTTGACCGCGCCTAACCGTTGGATCGTGTTTTCCTCAATGGCACGCAGGATTTTGGCCTGGGTGTCCAGCGGCATATCGCCAATTTCATCCAAAAACAGCGTACCGGCGTCAGCCAATTCGAATTTGCCGGGTTTGGCCGTGTTTGCTCCGGTAAAGGCCCCCCGTTCGTGACCGAACAGTTCGCTCTCCAGCAAACCTTCCGGTATGGCCGCACAATTGATCGCCACAAAGGGACGGTTCCGTCGCTTGCTATGCTGATGAATACTCCGGGCGATGAGTTCCTTTCCGGTACCGGTTTCACCGGTAATCAAAACGGTTGAATCCTTTGGTGCCACCTTGACGATCTGGTTGAAAACACCGCGCATGGAACGGCTCTGGCCGACGATATCCGGAAACAACTGGCGAGACTCGACCTTGCTCAGCAGTTCGGTTACCTGATCGAAAACCATGGTGAATTTTCCCATGTCGTCGTTGGCGGCCGGCCGGCCCGGCTTTTGAACGACATCGCCGACAATTCCCAACTCTTTGGTTTTGATGAAAAAACGTTTCATCGGGTCGATCAGCAGCTTCACGATCAGGACACCGCAAACCAGCGTGAAAACGATGAGCAACACGCCCCACAAAGTGGCTGGCCACCGGGGATTCATTGCTTTGGAAAGATAGTACGTGGTTGTATTGTAGGTAACGATGATCGATAAAATGGCAAATCCGGCAAAGATTACCGGGATGGTGATGTACAAGCTTATATGGAAGCGGATATCCTTCATTATTGCACCATTTGCACAAGATCCCACATGGGCAGATAGATAGCCAGGGCAAAGAAAAGCACCACAGCCGCCAGACATACGGTCAACAACGGGCCGACGGATTCGGCAATCTGTTTCATTGCGTATTCGAGTTCCGCATCATAATGAGACGCAGCCTCCTGAAGCATTTCATCCAGATTTCCGGATTCTTCACCAATGGCCACCATGTTGATGATGATCGGTGTAAAATAGGGCGATACCTTGAGGGGTTCGGCGATACCGCGCCCCTCCTCGAGCCGTTCGATGATGCGATTGAATGCTCTGGCCAAAACGGCGTTGTTGATGGTTTCCGAAAGAATGGACATGGTTTCCAGAACGGAAATTCCACTTGACTGTAAAATGGCGAAAACACTTGCGAACCTGGCCATGACAGCCTTGCGTATGATGGTTCCGGCCACCGGCATGTGCAAAAGGATCTTGTCCCGCCGGAAGCGTCCTTCTTCCGTTTGCAGATAGATATGGAGGAGAATGCCGATACCAATGGCCGACAGCAACAAAAACGGCCAGAATGTCGCCAGGAACGTATACAAATGCATACAGATCAGTGTTGGCAAAGGCAAATCAAGTCCGGATTTGATGAAGATCCCGGTAAACTTGGGAATCACCAGGGTCAACAGGATGACAAACGCCACAAGCAGCGATATCACGACAATAAAGGGGTATTGCATCGCCGAACGGATATCGGATTTGATCTTGTTGTCATGGTCGAAAATGTAAATCAGGCGCTCCAGAATTTCGGTCAGGCTGCCGCTCGTCTCACCGGCATGCAGCATGCTGCAATAAAGTGATGAAAACACAGCCGGATATTTTCTGAAGCCATCATACATGCTGCCGCCTTCGCGTATATCCTGGGATATCGAGACAATAATCCGTTTGAGCTTGATATTCTCGGTCTGGCTTTCCAGTACCTGAAGCAATTTCAAAATCGGCACGCCGGAACGGATCAATGTCCGCAACTGCTTGGTGAACAAGATCAGTTCAGGCGTTTTGACAGGGGTGAATTTTTCCCTGAGCTCGACCAGAAAAAATCCGCTGCCCGATTTGCTTGCATCCGTCAGCTTCTGGGGGATGTATCCACGAGAGGCCAGAGCATTGGTGGCCCCCTCGACGGAATCCGCATCAATGGATCCGGTAACCATACTGCCGTTTTCAGTGATCGCCTGATAGTAAAATTTGGTCAATTGACGCTGTTCCTTCCCGATGGAGATTACATCATGACGGCCGATACCGCTTCGTCAAGGGTTGTTTCGCCATTCAATACCTTGCGGGTGGCATCGTCCCTCAGGGTCTGAAGGTTGCCGGCATCCCTGGCCGCACGCATGATTTCCCGGGATGACGCCCGCCTCAGGATCATCTCCTGAACCATTTCATCGATAGCCAGAATTTCAAAGATGCCGGTGCGCCCCTTGTATCCTTTGTCCATACAATTGAAACAGCCCTTTCCCTGTACGAAGTCCGCTCCTTCTATCTTATCCAGTCCCCAGTAAGAAAGGGCCGCCTTGGGAGGTTTCCAGCTTTTTTTACAGTGCGGACAGACCTTTCGCACGAGGCGTTGGGCGATGGATACCAGCATCACCGAACTGACCAGAAAGGGTTCGATCCCCATATCGATGAATCGATTGATCGCACCGGCGGCATCGTTGGTATGAACGGTGCTTAGCACACGATGGCCGGTCAACGCACTTTGAACGGCAATACCGGCGGTTTCGGAATCCCGGATTTCTCCGACCATGATCACGTCCGGGTCCTGCCGCATAATGGACCGCAGACCGCTGGCAAAGGTCATGCCCGCCTTGCGGTTGAGTTGAATCTGGCGGATCTTGTTGATCCGGTATTCAACCGGGTCCTCAATGGTGATGATATTGATGTCCGGCTGATTGATTTTCTTCAAAATGGAATACAGGGTCGTGCTTTTGCCGCTTCCTGTCGGTCCGGTACTCAAAATCATGCCGTAGGGCCGGGTAATAATCGGCTCCAATTTGCGGATAGCCGCCTCGCTCATCCCCAAATGTTCCAGGGAATAGACCCCGCCACTGGTATCCAGCAGCCGCAACACCATGTTTTCACCGTAAATGGTGGGGATTGTGGAGGCCCGGATATTAATCTCCTTGTTGTCCATACGGATGGTGAAACGACCGTCCTGGGGCACCCGGGATAGCGATATATCCATGTTGGACAGGATTTTTATCCTTGATATAATCAACAATATCAAGGATTTTGGTGGGGCCGGAACATCATGAAGCTTTCCGTCCACCCTGAACCGAACCTGAACGAAATCTTTTTCCGGCGAGATATGGATATCACTGGCCCCTTCGCGCACCGCCTGGGACAGGATGGAATTCACCAGGCGGATGACCGGCGCCTCCTCGGCCATGTCGTGAAGTGAACTGACCTCCACGTCCTCGGATATGGTGCTGGCTTCCCCGTCCTGATCGCTTTCGATCTGCATATCGCTCATTCCGTCCAGCACACCACCGATGGCGGAATAGGTCCCGTACAGGCTCGAAATCATGTGGTTGAGTTCCTGATAGGTACAGATGACGGCTTCCACTTCGGTGTTCGTGTACACCTCTATGGCATCCAGGGCATTGATATCCATCGGGTCGGTCATGGCCACCTTCAACAGGTAATGGGTCCGCTCGATGGGAATCAGCTGATGTTTCTGGCACAAGGCCAGCGGTATGACGTTGGACAGATGGATGTCGATGGGATAGGATTCCGGCTTGTATTTTTCGATGGACAATTGCCGCGATACCAGATTCACGATTTCCGAACTGCTGACAATGCCTTCACGAACCAGGTATTCACCCAATTTGATATGGCTGCGTTTATGATTGACGATGGCCTCATCGAGCTGTTCCTGAGTCAGCAATCCACCGTCTATGAGCATTTCACCGAGCTTTTTCTTTTCTTTCACATTGTCACCTACAGCCATTTTGAAGCGTCAGTCCCATCGGCCCTTACCTGCAAATGGATCTGAAAAAAAGACGGTCCCCGCCGGCCAACCGGAAATAATTTCGACAACGGCGGATAAGTCCTCCGGAAGCCTGGCCCTGGCATTTTCCGCCCCCTGGGCGTTGAAAAAATAGCCATGCACAAAAAGCCCGTACCGCAATCCGGCCTGTCGATCCCATACCGCGATGATGCGCCGGGCAGGGTACCCATCCATCCTTGTCAGCGCTTCCCGATATGCCGCTTCCATCGAATCCGTATCGCCGATCTTGAGCCACCAGCCCGGGGTGTGATGTTGAACATCATCAAGGGGCATTGCCGGGAAGTGGACCACATCGCCCACGTTAATGGCATCGGCATGCCGGATATGCGGATTGGCCGCCAATACGGCGTCAAGAAACCGGCTGCGCAAATCACCGTACACAACCATGAGCATCTGCCCCAAGGTGTCCTTGGGGGCAACGTTCAGGGTGCCCAGCAGCGCCGGCATCGAAACGGCGTTCCGGAAAGGTTCCTTTTTTTTCCGGAACGCGGAATCGTCAACATTGTCAGAAAGCATGTCCGGTTCTGTCGCCGGGATATCCCGGATTGCCGCAGAATCGGCAGCCAGAGGTTCCGGAAGGGCTGATATTTCCAGATCGTTTATCAATCCGTCCCCACTGCCTGTCGTCCCGCCGTCCGGCTGGGGTTGGGTTTCATTTTGGGAGACAGATCCTGTGTAAACCGCAGTCCCCCCAAGGTTCCGATCCGACACATGGTTGGGTGCGACGGTCACCAGGAGCGTTTTATTGCCGATGGAGATAGATACCGGCGGCAGCCAACCGGAACGGTATAAAAGGAGCACGCCGGCACCGACACATAAAACCGTCACCATAAACGCAAAGGTACCTTGCAAAAAGGGTTGTCTCCGATTCACCTGCGGGCTCAGGGACCGACGCTGGCAGGACCGAACCAGCCGCCGGTTCACACGGCAGCGGTTTTGCACGATCAGTGCCAAAATGCACTGATGGCACAGGTTGATAATCTTGCGTGGATAACCTTGTGTCACGCGATATATTTCAAAAAGGGCCGGCGTGGTAAACAGTTTCAGCTGCCGGTCAGGTTTACCGGCCTGATCGACCCGGAACTGAATCATCCTGCGGCTGTCGGAATAGGTCATGGGGCCCAGAAAATGAATCAGGTTGACCCGGTCGGCCAGGTTGTCACGACGTTCCAGGATATCCTGGAACTCTTTCTGGGCAAAAAGTACGATCTGCAGCAATTTATGATCGTTGGTTTCATAATTCAACAATTCCCGAAGTATTTCGAGGCAGAATTCGGGAAGCTTCTGCCCCTCGTCAACCACCAGAACAACCGTCTTGCCGGCACCGATTCCGCGCTTGTAAAGATGGTTTTTGATGCCTTCCTTGAGCGACTGCTCGTCGGCCTTACCATCCAGACTCACCGCCATCATGGAAGCGATGGTTTCCAAAAAGACCAATGGCGATGCAAAGGACGGGTCCAGAACCAGATGGATCTCGAAACACGCATCCCCGGACAAACGTTTCAGCAGGGTCCGACAGATCGTCGTTTTACCGGACCCGACGGCGCCGATGACGATGTTCAGCCCACGTTTGAGGCGCAGTGCCAGCTCGATTTTCTGCAGACAGGCCACATGCTGTGCGGAATGATAAAAAAAATCGGGATCGGGTGAGTTCGAAAAGGGTTCTCGATCCAGATTGACAACGGTAAAATAGTCCATGGTAGCATTTGCCGGAAGATAGGGGACCCTCAATACCTGCGGATCCGATCGACATGATCAGTCCTGTTGGGCCGGCGTCGATCCTGTCGTCCCACCCGCCGTACCGGAATCAGGCAGCCGGCTTTTCAGGATATGGGGTGTGATGAAAATCAGCAGCTCCTGCATTTGTTGCCCTTTGGACGATCCCTTAAACAGATATCCGAGTCCCGGAACATTTCGTAGCCAGGGCGTTCCGTAATCAAGGTTTTGACCGGTTTGTTTGTTCAATCCACCAATCACCGTGGTCTGTCCATCGAAAACAACGACATTGGTTTTGGCGTATTTGGTAATGACCGTTGGATTGCCGTTGACGGTCCGTGAAAAATCCGGCTCGTCCTTGTTGGTCACGATATCCAGACGCAATGTGTCGCCTTCGATAACATGGGGGGTCACTTCCAGGCGCAACACCGCCTTTTTGTATTCAACCTGGACCTTGTTGTCATTCACGGTTTGAAAGGGGATATCGTTACCGCTTTCGATGATGGCAGCCTGGTTGTCCAAGGTTGTAATGGAGGGTTTGGACAGAATGTTGAGTTTGTTTTCTTCCTCCAGTGCCGTCAACTGGGCGGAAAGAATGGCATTGCTGGTTTCTGCGATCATTCCCAGGGACAAACCGGAGCCCGCTACCGTCGCCGAGGTCAGATCGGCCGGAAAACTGCCGGCCCACCCCGTCGTCGGATTCAGATTGTCCGTGGATGAGCCGACACCGATGGCATTTCCGGCGTTGGGGGTGATCCAGTAGTTGTCGCTTTTCCGATGCCAGCGGTAGGCACCGCCCCATTGAACGCCGAGTTCTCTGGCGGTCTGACGGGTGGTTTCGATAATGTGCGCCTCGATAAGCACCTGTGCGGTGGGCTGGTCCAATTCGGTGATCAATGCCAGGATGCGTTCGAGATCCGACCGGGTGGCCTGGATGATCAGGGCGTTGTTGTGATCATCGACGAGGACCGAACCGCGGGTTTTACCATCGTCACCGGGGCTCAGGAAATGTTTCAGGTTATTTTTTAGATTCCCGGCATCGGCGTAATCCACATGCACAATTTTGGTAACCAGCGGCTCCGCGAGGGCCATCTGCCGGCGGGCGGACAAAAGTTTGCGGTCCGCCTCCAGCTGCTTGACCATGTCGGTCTTGTCCGCAAGTGTAACGATTCGCAGCAGCTCACCCTCCCAGGCATAAGACAGGCCGTGGGTTTTGAGGATGCCTTCGAAGACCTGCCCCCAGGGAATTTTGACCACGTTCACGCTGGTGGTCCCTTTGACGGTCTCGTTGATGATGATACTGATACCGACCGAACGCGCCAGGGCACGCAGGAGTACGGGCAGTTCGCCCTGATGAATTTTCAGCGTGATGGGTTTTTCAGGAAGGGGCCTGTCCGGATACCGATCCACCGTTTCGTGCCCCAGGCCGGTTGTCTGTTTCTCCGGCATATCGATGATGCGGTGTTGGACGGGAGGTGAAAAACCTCTGGAATCGGCGACCCGCGCCCGCCACGTTTCAAGCGGGTCAGGGTGATTCCGGGTGGCCTGGGGCGTACATCCGGTCAAGCCGGCCAACAGACAGATTCCGGTCGATACCATCACGACCCGTTTTCGAAACGAAAATAACATGAGACTCCTGTTCGGTTCCCTTCCTAATGGCTATCGCCCACACCCGATTCCGTATATTTCAGTATAATCATATCTGCCGCATCGCGTCTGCCGATGTCAACCTGTTGCGGCCCAATGCGCCGAACATAATACCCTTTGTCATTGACGGATTCCCCGGTGGCATATTCGATTCCGTTGATGATGGCCAGGCGCTGTGAGCCGGCCTCAATATATCCCGTATAAACCATGTCGATCGAAGATTTTGCATCGACCGGCGCCCGGTTCGAAGCCCTGGACGATTTTTTTTCCGACAGGGACAAGGTCGTGTCGATAAATGGATCTTTCTGCCATGCGCGTTCGGCGCGGCGCATACTGAACAACTCTCTGGCCGTTGTGTCGGCGTCTTCCGCTTTGAGTTTCCGGCTCGCTTCACGGGCAAATTCCATGGCCTGCTGCATCGTGTCTTGTCCGTTGACCGTTCGGGATATCGGCGCTGAAGCCCCCCAGTAGACATACACACCCGACAAAACGGTGACCACCATGATGGAAAGGATGATTTTTTCTCTTTTCGACATATCAGTTGCAGACCAATGGGTTATGCGGTCGGCTGTTTCGGTCATTGGTGAAACAGCGATACCGTCAACTGAATCCATTTTTTGCTGGAGTTGTCGCTGCGAACCTGTATGGTTTCGATGCGATCCACATATCCTTGCGCGGCGATGGTGTTGATCAATGTCTGTAGGTTTAAAAAGGCGCCCCGAAAAACGACATCCACCTTGAGCCGCCCTTCAGCCTGATTGAGATCCCGGACATCCGGAATGACACTCTCCAGAACAAGATCGGCTGTCGCCGCAATCCCCTGAAAAAGCCCTGTCAGGCGAGTGGTGTCATCCGTGTTCAATGCTTTTCGCTGAGGGATTTTCAGTTGTGCAGACGGAGAAATCCGCACTTTTTTCACCAGTTTTTGATAAATGGGCGCCAATGAGCGCCTGAGCGTGATTTCCTCGTTCAGAGCCGCGATCTGTCGATCCTGTTCAGCCAGGGTCCTGTAATTGGGGTAGATCACCAGTACCATGAACGCAAAAAGCCCCAGAGCGCATACAACCACCAGAATCGGATTGTTTTGACCTTTCGAATTCGACATTGACTGTTTCCTTGCACCGACCGGCGATCAGGCCAGCTCGAACGCAATCGAAAACCGCATGACCTGACGCGTGTCCAGAAACTGCAATCGTTTGCTTTTTACCGATGGCGTTTTGAACAAGAGGGATGATTCCATGTTGAGCATATAACCGGCAAGATCCGTTTCGAAGCGGAGCTGTTCGCCGGTAACGATTCCCTCTATGGTCAAGGTGGCCTCATCCCTTTTTCGACGCCCCGCACCGTGCCCCACCAAATCGATGCGAAGGGCGGTCAAGCGGATATGATCGGGCGTCAGTTGCGTGATTTCGGAAATAATCGCCGACATGAGATAACGCTCGCCCAAGGCGGCGATCCCGGCACGTTTTTGGTTCACCTTGGACAACAGCGCGGTGACCAGATCCTGGGTCAGCGGAACGTTGAAGGCATCTTTTTCGCTTGTCAATTGGGCGATCCGGTCGGCTTTGGCGAGAATCCGGTTTTCCTGCCACAAGAATCCGCCCAACAACAGAAACAGAAAAGCGATACTGGCTGCGGACATGGCGATCCTCAACCGCTGTGACCGAACCTGCTGTTCCTTGTGGCGATGGGTAAAAATGAAATTGGGGGTCAAATCATTCGAGGCCAACCCGATTCCAATGGCCGGGACAAAGCTTTCCCGATCCACGGCAGCGGACGGAATCGGCACGCTTTGCGAAAACGCATGACCGGCGGGGAAGGGATTGAGAACGTTCACCGGAGATCCCAGAAGCGATTCGATTTTTTCCACCACCGCCGGACTGGCCGTCACCTGGCCGGATATCAGCACCTCATCCACGCCGTTTTGGTTGAAGTGCATACAAAAATGGGCATTGGTGCGTTCAACCTGCCTGACCAGCCGTTCGATGGCGGGGGAAATGGCCTGGTGTACATTCAGCAACGCATCTTGCAGATCATCGCTGGTTTTTTCGCCGTCGAGAAACCGCCTGAACATGTCGCTGGCAGCCTGGTAAACGAAGTCCTGCTCGTCATCATCGGCCGCCTGACCGGATGGACCGGCCTGCGTATTCGATTCGTGCCGCTGCAAATCAGGAATCAACCCCGCATAATCTTTTGCGATGGCATCAATCATGCTGTGTATGCCGGCTTTGATGGCCCGCGACAGAACCAGATTCCCGTTCGCATAAATGGTGATCCGCGACCAGTCCCTGCCGATGAAAAGACAGCATGTATTGCGCCCTTTTCCCCTGACGATTCCGGTCTTCAGCAGATTTTGAACGGCGAACGGCACAATGGAGATACCGGTCAGGGGGTAACCGATACGGCTGAAGAGCTTTTTCAAGGCGTTGGTCTGGGCAATGGGAATGGTAAATGTCATGACCTCGGTTTTTACCATTCCGTTTTCGTTGACATCTCCCAGTACCCTGAAATCCAGCATCATCTCCTTGGGATCAAATGACACCTCTTTGGAGAAGGTCCAATAGACGGCATTGGCAATCTGTTTTCTGGGCAGCTTGGGAATCCGGATGCAGCGGGTTTCGACATTGGCCGATGCCGTGCAGCACCAGATATCATAGCGTTTAAGGCCCTTTGTGAAGCCGAAAAGCGCATTGGCCAGTGTTTTCGCCAGGGACGGCGAGTCGAAAGCGACCGATTCGTCAAGGGGGACGCAGGCGTAATCGAGCAACGCGAAAGATTTATCCGACAGGTGGCCGATTTTGGCTATTCGAAGGTCACGATTACCGATTTCGATACCGATGCGGACGGGCCGTTTGAAGGCCAGGGTCCCGAGTAGGGTGCGTGCGGCGGGGGCCTTAACCGGACGATCTTCTTCGACGGACATCGATGTGGGATCATGGTTCCGGATCAGATCAAGCAACTTCTCGGTGGAAGAAATCTCGTCCTTGTTGGTCAATTCAGCGCTCCGTGTCACAAAAGCAGGCCATGGATGAAAACGGCCATGTCCCGCCATTTTCGCAAGACCATCCCGGGCGGCGGCGGGGTCCCGGAAATGACTGGTTCAGATTTTTCGAATGTTGACGCATTCAAAAGGGTTTTGTCAAGACTAAACAGAACACCGGTACACGCCTTATCATTTTTTTATTATTAGATATTTCATAAATCGAAAAAGGCTTTGGGAACCATCCGCCGGGTCCATGCGCGTCTGGCGATCGGGATGCGGACAGACAAAAGTCACTCCCGGCAGCGCAATAAGGCTTGAAAAAAAATAAGTTGCCTTCTATTTTCGTGAAGATACCCGACTCGGAGAACGATCCATGAAGCTGCCCAATACATCCGTCAGGCTCACCGATCATATGATGCTGATCGGCATTTCGCTGGCCGCCATCTACTGGATTCTCGATTCGCTTTTGTCCATATTCACCCGCTACGACAATCTGTTCGAGCAATTGTCAGGTGTCAATCTAAATGAAATCTGGACGCGAATCATCGTGCTCTGCCTTTTTGCCATTTTCGGATCTCACGCCCAGTACACGATCAACGAAAGAAAAAAAACGGAAGCCAAACTCGAACAAAACGCAGCGACTCGCGAACGATTCCAGCGACTGCTGTCGCCGGATCTGGCCGAACGGGTCGTCTCCGGTGAGCTGAAAGTCGAAAAAGGCGGAAAAGATCAGGTGGCAACGGTTCTTTTCGTCGATATCCGCGGATTTGCCACCATCAGCGAAAACAACCAGGCGTCCGAGGTCCTGGGTATGCTCAACGAGTACTATGAGGCCTTGGTCGAAGTGGTTTTTCGCCATGAGGGCACCGTAGACAAATTCATCGGAGATGCAATGATGGTGATCTGGGGCGCACCGGTAACCCATGCCGACGATCCCCACCGTGCGGTACAGGCAGCGCTTGAAATCAAGGAGGCCCTGGCCGACTTCAACCGGGCGGGTCTCAAAATCGGCCGTCCCCGGATCGCTGTCGGCATCGGCATCAACACCGGCAATCTCATGGCCGGCTATATCGGTTCCTCCCGCACCATGAGTTACTCGGTAATTGGTGACACCGTCAACATCGCTTCACGACTTTGTTCGGCGGCCCGCCCGGATCAAATATTGGTTTCTGAAAATACGTGGAACCAGGTCAAAGACCAATTCGAGGCCGTATCCCTCGGTCAGATACAGGCCAAAGGAAAATTTCAGCCGGTCAATGCCTATGCCGTCACCAAATCGATACAGTAATTACCCGACAGAATCATTTTGCCAAAGGCTGGGACCGAAAGTGGGATGGCTCAGCTCAGGACTGAGTAACTTTACGCCCCCGGGCATTTGTGCTAAATAGTGCCCATCCAGAAATGGCCAATTTGCCCGATATCTGCGTTATACGAACATTTTTATCCTCGGCATATCAACCATATGCCTGCGGTAAAAATGTTCGAAAGCCTTGATCTCGAATATTTTGCCTATTTCTGGACAAACACCAAATAGCCGGTTCCTGAAGACCTAAAACAAGCAATCTCAAACGACTGAACATGACACGCATCGGTATGGGATACGACATTCATCGCATGGTACCCGACAGGCCGCTGGTACTGGGCGGTGAAACCATACCGTATTCAAAAGGGCTGCTGGGCCATTCGGATGCCGACGTACTGGTGCATGCCGCCTGCGATGCGCTGCTGGGAGCAGCGGGTATGGGCGATATCGGAGAGATGTTCCCCGACACCGACCCGCAATACAAGGATGCCTACAGCATCGACTTGTTGCGGGCCACAACGCAGCGAATTCAGGAAAAAGGATGGTTGCTGGTCAACATGGATGCCACCATCTTCGCCCAGGCACCCAGGCTGTCACCGTACAAAAAGGCGATGGCGGACCGTCTGGCCGCCTGCATGCAGGTCCAGTCGTCACGGATTAACATCAAAGCCACCACCACCGAAGGACTCGGTGCCGTTGGCAGCGGTGACGGCATCGCCGCCATGTGCGTGGTGTTGCTTCGTTCCAGACAACCCGCTGCCGACACATAATCGTTGAACAAGAGGTTTGATCATTCATGACCATACGGATCTACAACACCCTGACGAAATCCAAGGAAAAATTTGAACCGGTCACCCCGGGCCAGGTGAACATCTACGTCTGCGGCCCCACGGTTTACGATGACTGTCATGTGGGCCACGCCCGCTCCGTGGTGGTTTTCGATGCGATTGTCCGTTTCCTGCGGGCCATGGACTACCAGGTCAACTATGTCCGCAATTTTACGGATGTGGACGATAAGATCATCAATCGGGCCAACGAGATCGGGATCGACGCGAGTCAGTTGGCGCAGAAATTCATAGACGCCTTTTACCGGGATATGGATGCCCTCAACGTAATACGCGCCGACCGTGAGCCGAGGGTCACCGAACACATCGACGACATCGTCGCCATCGTGCAAACCCTTTTGAATAAAGGCGCGGCCTATGTCGTGGACGGGGACGTCTATTTCGCTGTGGACACCTTTGCGGATTACGGCAAGCTGTCCGGCAGGAAGCTCGACGACATGGTGGCCGGCAGCCGGGTCGAAATCAATACCAACAAACGCAATCCCTTCGACTTCGTCCTCTGGAAAGCGGCCAAACCCGGCGAACCGTCCTGGAGCAGCCCATGGGGGGAGGGGCGCCCTGGGTGGCACATCGAGTGCTCGGCCATGAGCAGCCATTTTCTCGGCCAGACCCTGGATATCCATGGCGGTGGCAAAGACCTGATCTTTCCCCATCATGAGAACGAAATCGCCCAATCCGAAGCGGCCCATGGGGCCACCTTCGCACGCTATTGGATGCACAACGGATTCGTCAACATTGACAACGAAAAAATGTCCAAATCACTGAATAATTTTCTGATGATCAAGGATATTCTGGCATCCTGCCATCCGGAAAGTGTGCGCCTGTTTCTGCTTTCCAGCCATTATCGCAGCCCCATCGATTTTTCCGACCAGAACCTCAAGGAGGCGGAAAAGGCACTGGATAAAATTTACGGTCTGCTCAAACGGTTGGCGGAAGAGGGCGGTATCGATGCTGTCGAGGCCCCGCCCGGCAAATATTGGACGGACTTTTGCGAGGCCATGAGCGATGATTTCAATACCGCCAAAGGGGTCGGGCTGCTGTTCAACCTGATCAAGGATGCCAACCGGATTCTCGACCAGGACGATTCATCCGCGACTGCCGGGGCCACACTGACCGAACTGGCCGCCGATTTAAGGCGCATGGGCAACATCCTGGGCATTTTGCAGACCGATTGGCAAACCTTTTTCGACACCCGGAAGACCAGCCAGCTCCAGGATGTAACCCTGACACCGGAAGCCATCGAAGCCCTGATTGCCGAACGGACGGCGGCCCGGAAAAACAAGGCGTGGCAGCGGGCCGACGAGATCCGGGATCAACTGGCCGAAAACGGCATTGTTCTGGAGGATAAGACTGACGGCACCCATTGGAAGGTGGCCACCTGACGGATTCCTAAGAAGGCCGATATCTGCGTTAGGCTTCATCCCGCGTCACTGCGAAATCTTCCCGACACACGCGCTCCTCGGTTTTCGCAAGCCTTGATATCGACATTCTCACGAATCCGTTGTTCTATGGTATCGCCTGATAAGTTATCATAATCTTTGCATCTTGCTATGCCAACCTTCACCATAGAATCCGAATACACCCCCTGCGGCGACCAACCCGCGGCCATCGACGCCATCTCCCAAAGCATTCTGGACGGCACCCGAAGCCAGGTACTCCTGGGCGTTACCGGCTCCGGAAAAACCTTCACGATGGCCAACATCATCGCCCGGGTGAACCGCCCCGCACTGATCCTGGCCCCCAACAAAACCCTGGCCGCCCAGTTGTACAATGAGTTCCGGCAGCTTTTCCCTGAAAATGCGATCGAGTACTTTGTCAGCTATTACGATTACTACCAGCCGGAAGCCTACATCCCCACCACGGACACCTATATTCAAAAGGACTCGTCGATCAACGAGCTGATTGATAAAATGCGCCACTCGGCCACACGAAATGTGTTGTCGCGGACCGATGTGGTGGTGGTCGCCAGCGTTTCCTGCATTTTCGGGCTGGGCGCTCCGGAAGACTACCTTTCCATGCGTATCGACCTGGCCACAGAGATGGACCTGCCCCGGGAAAGGCTGCTCTACCAATTGGTTTCCATCCATTACCAGCGCAACGACATGGATTTTCATCGGGGCGTATTTCGGGTGCGCGGGGACCGGGTGGAAATCTTTCCGGCCTACGAAGAGGAGACGGCCATCCGTATCGATTTTTTCGGGGATGAAATCGAAGGAATCACCGAATTCGACCCGATCACCGGAACAACCCGCAAGCACCTGGACGCGGTCACCCTGTTCCCGGCCAGCCATTACGTGACCCGCAAGGCGACCCTGGAGAAGGCCACCCGCAGCATCGTCCAGGAACTCAAGGAAAGGGTCGAGCATTTCAGAGGCCAAAACGCCCTCATCGAAGCCCAACGCATCGAAGAGCGGACCCTTTTCGACCTGGAGATGATTCAAGAAATCGGCTACTGCAACGGTATCGAGAACTATTCGCGGCATTTGACCGGACGCCTGGCCGGACAGCCCCCGCCGACCCTGCTGGATTATTTTCCCGATGACTTCCTCATTTTCGTTGATGAAAGCCATATCGCCGTTCCCCAAATCCGGGCCATGTACAAAGGCGACCGCTCGCGCAAGGAGACCTTGGTCCGCTATGGTTTTCGGCTGCCGTCGGCCCTGGACAACCGTCCCCTGAAATTTGAAGAGTGGAGCCGGCGCATCCACCAGATCGTGTACGTTTCGGCAACACCGGCGGACTATGAACTAACCGCTTCAGGCCGGCGCGTGGTGGAGCAGATCGTTCGGCCCACCGGTTTGATTGATCCCGTCATTCATGTGCGCAAGGCCGGCAATCAGGTGGACGACCTTTACGGAGAAATCCGTCAACGCCAGAAGCGCGGAGAACGCATCCTGGTGACCGTCTTGACCAAACGGATGGCCGAAGACCTGACCGAATACTACACGGACCTGGGGCTGGCCGTCCGCTATCTGCACGCCGACATCTCCACCATGGAACGCATGGACATCATCCGGGAACTGCGCGTGGGCAAATTCGATGCGTTGATCGGCATCAATTTGCTGCGTGAGGGACTGGATATCCCCGAAGTGTCGCTGGTGGCCATTCTGGATGCCGACAAGGAAGGATTTTTGCGATCCACCCGCTCCCTGATTCAGACCTTCGGCCGGGCCGCCCGCAATGTCAACGGCACGGTTGTCTTGTACGCGGATCGGGTGACCGCATCCATGCAGGCAGCCATGGAGGAAACGAATAGAAGGCGCAGCATTCAGCAGCAATACAATCAGGATCACCACATCACGCCCCGGACCGTTGACAAGGCGATTACCGATATTTTCGATATGGCCTACGAATCACAAGAGGATGAATTCACACAAGTGGCCGAGCCACAGATGGACTATGGTGCGGATACCGACCCGGAGGCCCTGATCGCCGATTTGGAAAAACAGATGCAGGCTGCGGCCAAGGAACTGGCTTTCGAGGAAGCCGCCCGACTGCGCGATCGGATCAAGGGCTTGCGCAAGCGATTGCTATTCGAAAAATAACCCCCAGGGTGTACAACGGCTGCCGATCAATGAAACACAACGTCGCCAATCAGGAAATCACCGACACATTGGCGGGAACGCTGAAAGGCATCACCGATGCTCCCGGCGTCTATCTGATGAAAGATGCCGATGGCGAGATCATCTATATTGGCAAGGCCGTCAATCTCACCAAGCGGGTCTCCTCCTATTTCCAGCGCAAAGACCTGCTGGGACCGAAGACGGCCCTGATGGTGTCCCGGGTGGCCGATATCGAGACCATCGTCACCGCTTCGGAAAAAGAGGCCCTGATACTGGAAGCCAACCTGATCAAACGTCACCGACCGAGGTACAACGTCGTCCTCAAGGATGACAAACGCTATCCTTCCGTTCGCATCGATGTCCGCCGAACCTATCCCAAAATCGAGATCGTCAGGAAGACGCCCAAAGATGGCGCGATCTATTTCGGGCCGTTTTCGTCTGCCCACGCCGTACGGCAGACCGTTAAATTCGCCAACAAAACCTTCCCTTTGCGAAAATGCAGCGACCGGTCATTGAACAACCGCACCCGGCCCTGCATTCACCACCAGATGGGCCAGTGCCTGGCACCTTGCTGCCTGTCCGTCAAACCGAAAACATACCATGGGGTCGTCAAAGAGGTGATTCTCTTTCTAAAAGGACGCACCCCCGAACTGATCCAGCGCATTCGACGACAAATGCACGCCGCCGCCGACCAACAGGCGTTCGAACTGGCGGCCGCCTTGAGGGACCGGATGGTGGCCCTGGAAAGAACCCTGGAACGTCAGGTCACGGTGACCACCGACTTTATGGACCGGGATGTGATCGGCATGGCCGGCAACAGCGATTTCCGGTTGATTACGGTGATGCACCTGCGCAGCGGCGTATTGCGCGGTATGCGTCATTTCGAATTCAATCAGGCTGCCCCTGAAAAAGACGAATTGGTTGCCCAGTTTCTGGGACAATACTACCGGCAGGACCACGGGGTGCCCAAGGAAGTGCTGGTCCCGCTGTTGCCGGAAAACAAGAATTTGCTCGAAGAGGCCCTTT
Source organism: Deltaproteobacteria bacterium (assembly GCA_002747175.1). Classification (GTDB taxonomy): domain Bacteria; phylum Desulfobacterota; class Desulfobacteria; order Desulfobacterales; family Desulfosarcinaceae; genus Desulfosarcina. Next base: position 47,736 of record PDTK01000028.1, read on the forward strand.
CCGAATGGAAAGGGCGTCGGGTTCGGATTCACCGACCTGCTCGCGGTGAAAAGCGACGCCTGGTCGACATGGCCGAAACCAATGCCCAAAACACCCTTCGGGAACGATTGCAGCGTGCGACCCAGGAAGCCGCAATACTCAAGGCCATAGAGAAACGGCTGGGTCTGGACCGGCCGCCCGAACGCATCGAATGCTTCGACAACTCCAATCTGGCCGGCACCAATCCGGTCTCGGCCATGGCGGTTTTCGTCAACGGGCGTCCTGAGAAATCCCAATACCGGCGCTACGCCATCCGTTCCGTCACCTCACCGGACGACTACGCCAGTATGAACGAAGTGCTGAACCGTCGATATGGCAAAAACAGTTCCAACAGTCCTTTTCCGGATCTGTTATTGGTGGACGGCGGCAAGGGGCAATTGAACATTGCCGTTGCTGTATTGAATCGGCTGGGGATGGCGGATCGTTTTGCCGTGGCCGGGATTGCCAAAAAAGATGCGGAGCGCGGAGAGGATCAGGACAAAATTTACCTGCCCAACCGGGCCAACCCGGTCAATTTGGGAAGTGACGGGCGCCTGTTGCTGCTTTTGCAGCAGATCCGCGATGAGGCCCATCGCTTCGCCATCACTTACCAGCGAAAGCGCAGAATCCGCAAAACGGTGAAATCGGAACTGGACCGGATCGACGGCGTGGGCCCGAAACGCAGGGCAACCCTGATGAAACATTTCGGCAGCATAAAAAAAATCCGGGCAGCCACGGTGGATGAACTCAGCGAACTGCCCGGAATCAATCTGTCTTTGGCCGAAGCCATTAGAAAAGCATTGAATTAAAACAATATTTGTTTGCAAAGGGTAGGTTGCGGTTCAGATCGAGGCCGCAGCTTTTTCGAAGCCGGAGGCGTAGCAGCGCCATGTCGAGAACTTCGAAAATGCGAGAACGAAGATATGGGCCGCAAGATGCCCTTTGCGGACGAATACTTAGGAGAGTTTGGCTAAATCATCCTTAAGCCCCTGAACCGCATCGGCCGATTTCATCAGGGCCGCCTTTTCATCGTCCGTCAACGTAATTTCAATCACATCCTCAATGCCGCCCTTACCCAGTTTCACGGGAACGCCGATAAACAGATCCTCGACACCGTATTCACCCTGCAGAAGGGCCGCACAGGGTAATACTTTTTTCTTGTCTTTCAGGATGGACTCGGCCATTTCGACAGCCGCCGACGCCGGTGCGTAGTAGGCGCTGCCGGTTTTCAAAAGGCCGACGATTTCAGCGCCGCCGTTGGCCGTCCGGTCCACCAGTTCGGCAATCCGTTCCGCGGAAATCAGTTCGGTAATGGGAATTCCGGCAACGGTGGAATAGCGGGGCAGGGGGACCATGGTGTCGCCATGTCCACCCAGGACAAAGGCGTGCGTGTTTTCCACGGAAACATCCAGTTCCATGGCAATAAACGCCCGAAAACGCGCTGAATCCAAAACGCCGGCCATGCCGATCACGCGGTTTTTGGGAAAGCCCGAGGCCTCGTAGGCCACATGGCACATGGCATCCAGTGGATTGCTGACGATGATCAGAATGCAGTCCGGAGAATATTTGACGATCTGCTCGGTGACGGTTTTAATGATCCCGGCATTGGTGCTGATCAGGTCATCACGGCTCATACCGGGCTTGCGGGGAATACCCGCGGTGATAATGACGATGTCCGATCCGGCGGTTTCCTCATAGCCGTTGGTACCGGTCAGGCGGGCGTCGTGCTTCTCGATGGGGGCCGCCTCGGTCAGGTCCAGGGATTTTCCCTGGGGTACGCCTTCCACGATATCCACCAAAACCACATCGCAAAGTTCTTTTTCAGCCAGTCTTTGGGCGGCCGTGGCGCCGACATTGCCGGCACCGACTACGGTCACTTTTTTGTCCATAACATGCTCCTTTGAAGATTGAAATGATGGGTTGATATGCCAAAACCGTGAAAGCTGGGACCGAAAGTGTGAAAGAAAAATTGATAGCACACCGCTGATGAAAGTCAATATGTTTGTTTTCTAAGAAGTTAGTTCTCAAATGTTGACAATAAAAGGGCAAACAGGATAAAACACTTTTGTCAAAACACCAGGTTCATTGGGAATCACCACGCCAGGACGACAAAATCGCCGACAGCCGGGGCGCCATCCGCGGCACCGCCGGCCAGTGGCTTTCCGTGATCGCCCATGACGGTACAGGCAATGATGGATTGTCACGCATAACAGGATCATGAATGGATATCGGCAAACAAATTAAATCCCTGCTCAATGAAGCGGAATTATACCGCTGCCAAGGATTGCTATCCGAAGCAAAAAACAGGTATCGGTCCGCGTCGGCCCTGATACAGGATCTCGACCGGTTGAAAAACAAAGCGCACCTGTTGAAAGTCATTTCGGAAAAAATACATTCTCTTGACGAAAAATCGGAAAAATTTCAAACCGGACCGGCATCTCCTGAAATAACGGAAAAAGGACAGGATCTGATCAAGAACCTGTTCGGTAAAAACGACCTCCAAAAAGCCGTGGCACTGGCCAAATTCGGTCAGTTCGAAAGAGCCATCGCCGAATTCGAGGCCCTTTTGAGAGACGATACATATCGTGTGGATGCCGGTAAAAACATTATCCGCTGCAAACTGGCCATCGCCACTGTGGATGATGCCATCGACCAGTACAAACAATGGTACGCCGGCGATCTGTTCACCAGCAGCCAGTTGGAAGCGATTCGAACCTACCTCCACCCGATCCTGGAAAACAAGGGTATTTCGACACCGTTGCCCGCCCCCGTGAACGAGAATCCCGATGACGATTCTGAGAACAAGACCGACACCGGTGGAATTGAGTTCAGTATGCCGGAACCGGAAGAGGACATGCTCGACATTACCTCTATCGGTATTACCTTCACCAGCGGTGCCAACCAGGGGAAAATGGTTGAATTCGACGTCAACTTCCAATCCGGTGACATGCTCAGCCTGATCATATCCAAATCGGATGCCGCATTCATCGAGGATTTGAATAATGGCGATAATTTGGACGACGTCCAGTTTTATTCCCCGATTGCCATGTTCAAGGGAACCGCAGTGGTTGCCAACAAGACACGGATCAATTCCGGACCGAAACAAGGCGACTTCTGCCTGGACCTGAAGGTGACCGGCAGTTAACGCCGTTCAAACAGCCGGTTACCATTGAATGCGGCTGATATCGCTGAATCTGACGAGGCCTCCAGCGCACCTTTCACTCAATTAGTTAAGGAATAATTTCTATGGCCATTTTCAACCTGAAGAAAAAGGAAATCGAGTGTAAAATCGTATATTACGGGCCCGGCCGCTGCGGTAAGACAACCAATCTCGAATATATTTTCAAATCCTACAAGAAGCAGGTCACAGGAGAAATGGTCTCCATCAACACGGAAGGAGATCGTACACTGTTTTTCGATTTTCTGCCCATGGGCCTGGGAAAGATAAAGGGATGCGATATCCGCGTGCAGCTTTATACGGTGCCGGGTCAGGTAAAATATAGCTCGACGCGCAAATTGGTGCTTCGGGGTGTAGACGGAATCGTATTCGTGGCCGACTCGCTGGAGGTTCGCAGAAAAAAAAACATGATCTCCTTGAAGGACCTTCAAGTCAATTTGAAAGAATACGGAAAAAGCATTTTTAAAGTGCCCCTGATCATGCAGTACAATAAAAGGGATTTGGCGGACGAAGGTATCCCGCTGATGTCCGTGGAACAGATGCAGCGCGACCTGAACAGGCAACTCAAAGTGCCTTTTTATCCGGGCAGTGCTGTCAAAGGCACCGGTGTGGGGGTGACATTGAAGGCATGTTTGATGAGCACATTGAAATCATTACAAAAAGAATTCAAATGGGCAAAGTAGGGGGTTGAGCCTGGCGATGAATGAGCGTTCCGTTCTATCAGGGAGCCTGGGATTCCTGTCGTTGGGAGATATCATCCAGCTTCTGGGGTCCAGCAGCAGCACCGGTGTGTTGCGTTTGATCAACCGTTATGCACCGGATCCCGGGTTTATCTACTTCATCGAAGGGAATCCGATCAACGCCCGAAATGGAGATCTCGACGGACTGGATGCGCTTTATTCGTTTTTCGGGTGGCTGAACGGATCCTTCGAATTCACCCGGGAAGCCATTTTGTCCGATAAGCGTATCACCAAAAGCAGAATGGGAATCATTCTGGAAGGCATGAAACTCCTGGATGACGGCCGCATAAAAAAAATCGGGCCGGAATCCGCGTCCGACATCGTCGGGAAACGGTCCTTATCAGCCACTCCCATCGTCAAAGGCCCGCTGGTGGACTATATGTATGTGGTTGATGAAGAGGACTTTTTCGATGGCGAACTCATCGTCGAAGAGGGCAAGCACGGCAGTTGGATCTGGGTCATTCTGGAAGGCGTGGTCGATATCGTCAAAGAGGGCGATTCGGGCAACATCCCCATCATTCGTATCGGGGACGGCTCGTTTATCGGGAGCATGGCTTCATTTTTGCTGCAAGGTCATATCCGTACCGCCACCGCCGTAGCTGTGGGCAATGTCCAACTGGGTGTGCTGGATTCCCAACGGCTGGCCCAGGAATATGCCGGAATGTCGATAGAATTCCGGGCGTTTCTGACAAGTCTGGACAAACGCCTGAAGCAGCTGAGCGAACGGATTACGGAACAACATGAAAACAGGGGCCGCACGACCGATGCCCTGAAAGGCAAATCCGTCATCCTCGATCCCAACGACACCAAACAGAAGTCACTTTATGTGATCAGACAGGGAAGGGCATCCATCATTCAGGATACGGCCAACGGACCGGTCGTTTTGTCTCATCTCTATAAAGGCGATTTTTTTGGGCACGTCCCCTTCTTGCACCTGGGGCAGGAATCGGAAAAGGCGCTCGTTTACGGATCACACAACATAAAAGTCGCGAAAATTAAAACCGTCTCTCTTCAAAAAGAGTACAATCGTATGTCTACAACCTTTAAAAATATCGTGGATAACATGGTGTCATGCATATCCGTCACAACAGACTTGCTTAACCCCATCGGTACATAAAAAACATTACCAGCGGGATAAAGGTGACCCCCAATGAATGAAAAACGAAAACATTCCAGAGTGGACTCCATCTACTTGCTCAATTACGTGCATCTGGATGAAAACGATAAGAAAATCTTGCAAGGCATGGGACGAACCATGAATGTTTCCGAATCGGGAATCATGCTCGAAACCCATGTGTCCTTCAACGAGAACGATACGGTCGACGTGGTGGTCGGCCTGAAAGAAGACATGGTCACCATTCGGGGAAAAGTAATATTTACCCGCGTTTCTGAAACCGGTCGCTACCAGTCCGGAATCCAGTTTCTGGCAATCGAAAAGGCGTCTTTGACGACATTGCGGCGCTACATCCACGCCTTTAACGCGATCATCTCTGAAGCCTGAGCATGGACGGCACAGGTTTGGGTCGTGTGCCGTTACCGGTCTTTTATCTTTTCAACAAGGATTGTCAAGGATGAGTTATACCGTTCGCGAAACAGATTTTCCAACGCTGAAATTACTTCAACGGGGCAAGGTCCGGGACATGTACGATGTCGGAGATGCCTATCTGATGGTGGCCACGGATCGCATGTCGGCCTTCGATGTCATTCTGCCTGATCCAATCCCGGATAAGGGGACCGTGCTCACGCAAATATCGCTGTTCTGGTTCGATATCATGGCGCCCCTGGTAAACAACCACGTCATTACCGCCGATGTTTCCGGCTATCCCGAATCCTGCCGGCCCTATGCCGACGACCTGAAGGGTCGCAGCATCCTGGTGAAAAAAGCCGAACCGCTACCCGTGGAATGCGTGGTGCGCGGGTATATTTCCGGCTCCGGATGGAAGGCTTATCAGAAAACAGGCGCCGTTTGTGGCATCTCCCTGCCGGAAGGACTGGTGGAATCCGACCGCCTGCCGGCCCCTATCTTCACCCCCTCGACCAAAGAAGGGCAGGGAAAACACGATATAAACATCGATTTTGACGAAATGGTGAAACGCATCGGTGCACCGCTGGCGGAAAAAGTCAAATCGCTTTCCCTGGATATTTATAATAAAGGCGCACAAATCGCCTCTGAAAAGGGAATTATCATTGCCGACACCAAATTCGAATTCGGTTTGGTGGATGGTGAAGTGATCCTGATCGACGAGGTCCTGACACCAGACTCGTCACGATTCTGGCCCAGCGCCACATATTCACCGGGAGGTTCACAAAAAAGCTTCGACAAACAATATCTGCGTGATTATCTGCTTTCTCTGGAATGGAATAAAGCCGCTCCGGGTCCCCAGTTACCCCCAAACGTCATCGAAAATACACGGGAAAGGTACGTCGAGGCGCTCGCGCTTCTATCCGGCGATAGACATGGACTATAACCTGAGTACAGTTTCGCTGGACCGGATTCAAACCGACAACCATACCTTCCGCATTACCACTTCCGTTGACAAGCCGGACCTGTCAGGTTCCATTGCAGCCGTCGGTCTTTTGCAGCCGCCGGTTCTGCTGCCTGTCGACGGGGGATTCATAACGGTCTGCGGATTCCGCCGGATTGCAGCCTGCCTGGAAAATCATCAAACCCGGATCACGGCCAGGCTGCTGCCGGATGCTTCATCATGGGCGGCCTGTGCGGACATTGCCATTATCGACAACACCTCCCAGCGGCCCCTCAACATCGTTGAACAATCCCGTGCAATCACCTTGATCGGACGATATGCCGCAATGCATCCGGGGGAGGCCAGCCGGCTGGCCGATCTGTCCGGTTTGCCCACAGGGAAACGGGCAAAAAACCGTATCGCACCCGTAGCATCCATGCCATCGTCTCTGCAGCATGCCATTTTGGAAGGTTCCGTGGCGCTGCCGGTGGCACTGCGTATCGATCGGCTGCCCGCTGACGACGCCACAAGCATCTGTGATTTTTTCCGGTTGATCAACACCGGTTTGAATGTCCAGCGCGAATTGCTGGAATTGATCTGTGACATCTCCCAACGGGAGGATACACAGATCTGCCAATTGATTCAGACGGCTGAGGTCACGGCCATATTAAAAGATACCGACGCGCCGATGCCCCAACGAGTCCACGGGTTGAGGCAGTTGTTCAAAAACTGGCGCTTTCCGGAACTGAGCACTGCCGAGGCACGCTTTCACAAACGATTGAAATCCCTCAAACTGGCACCGAATGTCCAGTTGCTGCCCCCTCCGTTTTTTGAAGGGACCAATTTTCGTTTAACCTTGACCGTCAATTCCAAAAGACAACTAAGGGCCGCCAGACAACAAATCGACAAATTGGCGGATCATCCCGAGCTGTTTCCCGATTGATTCTATCCCATGGTTGCTTAAAAATGAAAAAGTTGCAGATATTCGCGTGATCCATCGCCGCCGAAAAACATCCTTGGCCTGACTGAATTATTATGTTGAAAAAACTCATAATTGACGCAGATATCCAGTCGCATCCAGAAACCGGCCGTATTCGGCGCCGATTGGATATACCGGTGGAAGTGGTTGACGAAATCGATACGCTTTATGGATGGATCAACAGCGCGACCGACCCGATCGGCCGGAGTAAGGAGATCCTTTGTCTGACCCGAAACAAAGGCGGTTTTCTCAAGCCTTGTCCGGGCACCCGTGAATATACGTGCTGTGGCTATCAGATTTTACACATTGCTTCGTTTTGCACCATGGACTGTTCTTACTGCATCCTGCAAAGCTACTTTCATCCGCCATTGCTGCAATATTTCGTCAATCGTGAAGACCTGGATGCGGATCTGTCCCGGTTGTTCAATCAGAACAAGACCAGCAGGGTGGGCACCGGAGAATTTACGGACAGCCTCATTTGGGAGCCATGGACCGACCTGACCGAATACCTGGTCAACAGGTTTGCCGCCCAGGACCACTGCGTTCTGGAATTGAAAACCAAAACCGTCGATATAGACCGGCTGCAAAAGATGGATCACCGCCGTCGAACCATCGCCTCCTGGTCTTTGAATACCCCTGTGGTCATCAAAACGGAAGAGCGGCGAACGGCATCATTGACGGCACGTCTGAAAGCGGCCGCAAAATGTCAGCAATGGGGTTACCCCCTGGCTTTTCATTTCGACCCCATGGTTCTATATCCGGGATGCGAAACCGATTATCACCAGGTTGTCAAACAATTGTTCCGCTATGTATCTGCGGAAAACATCACCTGGATCAGCCTGGGGACCTTTCGTTTCATGCCGGCCCTGAAGCCGATCATCGCCAATCGATTTCCGCGTTCAAAAATCATCTACGGTGAATTCATCACCGGCCTGGACAATAAAATGCGCTATTTCAAACCGTTGCGTATTGACCTGTATCGCCGCATGGTCCAGTGGATCAAGGATGAGGCCCCGGATGTGACAGTCTATTATTGTATGGAAGATGAAGCGGTGTGGACTGAAACCATGGGATTTTTCCCGCCGCCGGAAGATGGACTGAAAACCATACTGGATGATAGTGCCCGGCGGGTTTGCGGTCTGTTCGCCTGTGCCCATTCATAAATGGCCAATTGGCCCGATTATGCTTTATGGACAGATACTTATATCATAGGAAGCCATATGATGATTTCAAAACCAATCTACCGCAATACCGGCCTGCTGACATTACTGCTGATATTTTTCTGGGCTGCCACCTGCCACGCCGGTGATCAGGTCCGTGTGCAATGGGTTGCCGACGGCGATACGATTGTGCTCACCGATGGCAGACATGTTCGTTACATCGGCATCGATACGCCGGAAATCGATTCCGATAGCCGGCGTGCCCAACCCATGGGATACGAGGCCCGGGCCATCAACCGCAGCCTCGTGGAAGGCAAACGGCTGCGTCTGACCTACGACGAGGAAAGAAAAGACCGCTATGGCCGCACCCTGGCCTATGTCTATCTCCCCGATGGTACGCTGGTCAATGCCGAGCTGGTCAAACGCGGCGCCGCCTTTGTCCTTTACCGGCATCCGAACACCAGCAAGGCACGGCTCCTGCTGGATGCCCAGCGCGAAGCCATGCAAAAGGGCAGGGGAATCTGGCGCTGGGTTGACCGCCAGGCAACGCCGGTGAACGGGTTCAGGGGGAATCGGCGATCCATGCGATTTCATGCCCACGACTGCCCCAACGCGCACACCATTTCACCCAAAAACCGCATCCACCTCAAAAACCGATGGGAAGCCTTCTGGCAGGGATACGCCCCGGCCAGGCAGTGTCTTCCGTTCCCTTAAAAAACTTTTTATAGGTAGAAGAAATCATACAAAATAAAAAAGGAAGGCCGAAGCCCTCCTTTTTTTCACAGAAATTGAGGGCCCGCCCTCAATTTTTATTCTTCTTCCTCGGCCTTGATCGTTTCGATCACCTTGTTGGCAATCTGGGCCGGGACTTCGTCGTAACGCAGAAATTCCATGGTGTACATGCCCCGTCCACCGGTCATGGAGCGCAGGTCCGGCGCATAGGTCTGGAATTCAGCCAGGGGCACCTCGGCGTTGATCACCTGGTTTTTGCCGGCAGAGTCCATTCCCAGCACGCGTCCACGGCGGCTGTTCATATCACCCATGATATCACCCATATATTCGTCCGGTGTGGTTACGGTAACCTTCATGACCGGCTCCAGCAGTACCGGTTTGGCCTCCTCACAAGCCTTTTTATAGGCCAGAGAGCCGGCTACCTTGAACGCCATTTCCGAAGAGTCCACGGCATGGTAGCTACCGAAATCCACCGTGGCCCTAAAGTCCACGCAGGGAGCTCCGATCAAAGGACCTTTCTGGCAGGCTTCGACGATACCTTTCTCGACCGCCGGGATGTACTGTTTGGGGATAACGCCGCCTACGATGGCGTCCACGAACTCGAATCCACTTCCTCGGGGAAGCGGTTCCATGACAATCCAGCAGTCACCGTATTGTCCATGCCCGCCGGATTGTTTTTTGTGTTTTCCCTGAACACGGACTTTCTTCTTGATGGTTTCGCGGTAGGGAATTTTAGGTGTATTGAGCAGCACCTCCACATTGAACTTGCGTTTGAGTTTCTCGATGGTGCTCTCTATGTGCACCTGGCCCAGACCGGACAGCAGAATTTCCTTGGTCTCCGCGTTCCGTTCAAGTTTCAAGGCCGTATCTTCTTCGGTGATTTTTGTCAGGGAAATATAGATCTTGTCCTCATCACCGGTGGCTTTGGATTCCAATGCGAATGAGATCAGCGTGGGCATGGGCTCGGCGCAGGAGAACTGAATCTTGGCATTGTCATCGCACAGGGTGTCGCCGGTTTTGGTCTCTTTGAGCTTGGCCACGGCCACAATGGAACCGGGTCCGGCTTCCGTAGCCGGTTTCTGCTCCTTACCGGTAATGGTCAGCAATTGGTTGAAGCGTTCTTTGACACCCTGGGTGGTGTTGTAGAAGTTGCCGTCACCGCTCAATTTGCCCGAAACGACCTTAAACAGTGTCAGACGTCCGGCGTAGGGGTCCGCCACGGTTTTGAAGACAAAAGCGGAAAAGGGCGCGTCCGGATCAAAAGCGCGTTCGGCGGCCTCGTCGTTTTTCGGATCGACACCCTGTTTGGGAGGAAGTTCCAGAGGCGAAGGCAGACAATCGGTCATGAAATCCATGAGCAGGTCCACGCCGATATTGGCTGTGGCGCTACCGCACAGAACCGGCGCAAAGGTTCTCGACAAGATCCCTTTTTTGAGCGTATCGCGAAGCTCCTGGTTGGTAATTTCTTCACCCTCCAGATAGCGTTCGATCAGTTCGTCATCCGCCTCGGCGATGTTCTCGATCAGGGTTTCACGTTCGCTCTCGGCTGCATCCTGCATATCCGCAGGGATGTCGATGGCTGTGGCATTGCCTTTATCGTCGTATTGATAAGCCTTCATCGCCAACAGATCGACAATCCCGTTGAAATCGGCCTCCGCGCCAATGGGCAGCTGCACAATGATCGGTTTGGGGGCCAGGCATTGTACGGCATCGTCTACGGCGCGCATGAAGTCCGCCCGCTCACGATCCAGTTTATTGACGAATATCGCGCAGGGCAGCCCGTAATCGGCCGCGAATTCCGCCACCTGCTCGGTTTGCACCTTGACGCCGTCTACGCCGTCTACGAGGATCAGTGCCGTATCGGCCGCCTGCAGACACAGCTTGGCATCGGATATAAAATTCTGATCGCCCGGCGTATCCACCAGGCTGATGGTATGTTTTTTCCATGGCAACTGGAAAAAACCACTGGAGATACTGGACTGCCGCTTGAGTTCCTCCGGTTCGAAATCCATCACCGTATTGCCGTCCTCCACACGACCGATGCGAGTGGTCAGGCCGGCTTTGTTGATCATGATTTCAGCAAGTGATGTTTTTCCCGCTCCGCCATGGGCAACCAGTGCCACATTCCTTAAGGTTTCGTTCATTTGGCCTACTCAAGCTCCTCTCTCCATTGTATTTTTTGATCATTTGGCAGAATTTCATCAAAGCCTGCTTTTATAAATCGATGGACGAAAAAAATCAAGTTTAAAAACTTGATTTTAAATTGGAATCGGGTTTTCGCAGGAGAATAATGTATTCCCGGTTGCCCTTGGGTCCCAAAATAGGGGAGGGGACCACCGGCCCACATTGAAGCGAAAGGCCGCTGAAAAACGATTTGAGATCGTCGATGATCTCTTCATGCAGCGCCGGGTCACGAATCACACCGCCTTTGCCGACCCTGCCTTTGCCGGCTTCAAACTGGGGTTTGATCAATGCCAGGATGATGCCGTCTGACTTCAGGAAAGGCAAGGCCGCAGGAAGGACAATCTTCAAGGAAATGAAGGACGTATCGATGGTTATCAAATCTACGGGTTGGGGGATGAGCGCCGGATCCATGTGGCGGATGTTGGTCCGTTCGATGACCACCACCCGTTCGTCCTGCCTCAGGGACCAGGCCAGTTGCCCGTACCCGACATCCACGGCAAACACCCGGGCTGCGCCATTTTGCAACAGACAATCGGTAAAGCCGCCCGTCGAAGCACCCACATCGAGGCAAATCAGTCCGTCGCAGTGGATCGCATTGGCATCTATCGCGGCTGCCAGTTTCAATCCGCCGCGGCTCACATAGGGCAGATCGTCGCCTTTCAGGCTGATTTCGGCGGTGTCGGGAAATTGGGTGCCCGGTTTGTCACAAAGAAGCTGATTGACCCGCACCCGGCCGGCCATGATCAATGCTTTGGCACGCTGACGGCTCTGGCAGAGATTGCGTTCGACCAGGAGGGTGTCAATCCGTTTTTTCATGGGGCCCGCTCCGTAAGGGTTGAGTACTGAGGGCTGAGGCGGGAAACCCGCAAACCATGTACCCCCATTTTCTTGTTTTTTTTGACAGAAACTGGGGGTAAGGCACTAATGGCTCAACTCAGGCGGTATGTATCAGGCCGATTTGTATTTTGCACACCCACCAGGTCACATGCGGCCTGGATGATGCCGGCGGCATCCATATGGTATTTGGAGCGCAGGGTCTGTTGCGGGCCATGCTCAATGAACATATCCCGAACCCCCAGCCGTACCACCTCCACATTGCGAACGCCCTGATCACTGAACATTTCCAGGACCGCACTGCCGAATCCGCCCGGCAGGCTGTTTTCTTCCACGGTAATCACACGGCCGATGCGTTCGGCCAAGGGAATGATCAGTTCCCGATCCAGCGGTTTAATGAAACGGGCATTGACCACCGTCGCCCGGATGCCGTGATCGGCGGCAAGCAGTGCCTCGGCACAGATCGCCTCACTGACCATGCTGCCCACGGCCAAAATCAGCACATCGGCACCATCACTCAGGCGTTCTCCCGTTCCGATGGGAATCAGATTATAGTCGTCATCCATCCGGGCCCCGCTGCCCCGCCCCCGGGGATACCGCAGCGCAATGGGGCCGTCGTGGGCCAACGCGGTGGCCAGCAGGTGCCGCAACTCGTTCTCGTCCCTGGGCGCCATCACGACCATATTGGGGATGGAACGCAGATAGGACAGGTCGAACAAACCATGGTGGGTCGGTCCGTCTTCGCCGACAATCCCTCCCCGATCCAAAGCAAAAACCACCGGTAAGCGTTCGATACAAACATCGTGAATGATTTGATCGTAGGCCCGTTGCAGAAAGGTGGAATAGATCGCCACCACCGGTTTGAAACCCTCGGTGGCCATGCCGGCGGCAAAGGTGACCCCATGCTGTTCGGCGATTCCCACATCGAAGAACCGATCCGGATAGGTCTTGGAGAAGGGGACCAGACCGGTTCCTTCCGGCATGGCCGCAGTGACGGCGATGATTTTGTCATCGGCCTCGGCCAGCTCGACCATGGATTTACCGAACACCTCGGTGTAGGTGGGGACATTGGTTGCGGTCTTTCGACAGACGCCGGTGTCCACATCAAAAGAACCCACGCCATGAAAATAGACCGGATTTTGTTCCGCCTGCCGGTACCCCTTACCCTTTTGGGTAATCACGTGCAACAGTACGGGTTCCCTTATACTTTTGATATTATTTAGGATATCAATAAGATGTGTCAGATTGTGGCCGTCGATGGGTCCAAAATACTCAAAATTGAACGCCTCAAAGAGCATGCCCGGCGTAACAAAGGTTTTAAAGGATTCCTCGCTGCGTTTGGCCAGTTGATAGACGTTTTCGCCAATGCGGGGCAGGGATTTGAGGAACTCTCCGAATTCCTTGCGCAGCATCTGGAGTTTGGAGGCCGAGAAAGTGCGGCTGAGCAGGGAGGACAGGGCGCCCACATTGTGTGAAATGGACATTTCGTTGTCATTGAGAATGACGATCAGGTCCTTGTCCTTGTGGGTGTCACCCGTCTGGTTCAACCCTTCATAGGCAAGTCCGGCGGTCAGGGAGCCGTCTCCGATCACGGCCACGACCTTGGAAGCATCCTTTTTCAGATGTTTGGCGCAGGCGATTCCCAATCCGGCGGAAATCGAAGTGCTGCTGTGTCCGGTGGTGAACGCGTCGTATCGGCTTTCACTGCGTTTGGTGAAACCCGACATCCCCCCATGCCGGCGCAAAGTGGTGAATTGCTCACGCCGTCCAGTCAGCAGTTTGTGGGCATAGGCCTGATGGCCGACATCCCATAAAAGGCGATCATCCGGCGCATTGAATACATAATGCAGGGCGATGGCCAACTCGACCGTGCCGAGGCTAGATGCCAGATGCCCCCCCGAGGTCGATACCACATCCACGATGGTTTTGCGGATTTCTTTCGCCAGATCGGTCAATTGCGGGCGTTCCAGCGCCTTCAGGTCGGCGGGTGAATGAATGGTCTTCAAAAGTGATGATGAATCTTGCAAAAGACATGCTCCCTGATAACGTCTGTTAATTATAACTAAGGCGGGAAACCCGCAACCCATGTACCCCACCCTATTTTCTTGTTTTTTTGACAGAAACTGAGGTGTAATGTACTAAAAAAACAAACGATTCGCTTTTAGCCGTTAACGTGCCGTTTAACGGCGCCTTTCAATAATATACTGTGCGATGGCACGCAAGGGATCCGCCTTGATATCAAATACGTCCAGTTCGCTCAAGGCATCGTCCACCAGGCGCTGTGCGTAGGCCTCGGCGGCCTCCAGGCCAATAAGTGCCGGATAGGTATTCTTGCCCCGCATCTGATCGGTTCCCACCGCCTTGCCGAGTTTTTGCGGATCCCCCTTGATGTTGAGGAGGTCATCCGTGACCTGAAACGCCAGGCCGATCTTTCCGGCGTAGGAGAGCAGGGCGTTTTGCGCCGTTTTGGAAGCAGCGGCAATGATCGCCCCCGATTGTACGGAGATCTCTATCATACGACCGGTTTTCAGCCGGTGCATCGCCTCCAGTTCAGGCATTGGAATCCTTTTCCCTTCGTAGGCCATGTCCCGCATCTGCCCTTCGATCATACCATTGCAGCCGGCAGCGCAAGCCACGGATCCCAAAGCTTCAAGCCACCGGTGTCGAACGTCGGGTTCGGATTGCATACCGGCCCTGGAAATGACCTCGAAGGCCAGGGTCAGCAAGGCGTCGCCAGCCAGGATCGCCGTGGGTTCATCAAAACGGACGTGGCAGGTGGCTTTGCCGCGCCGCGTATCGTCATCATCCATGGCCGGCAGGTCATCGTGAATCAGGGAATAGGTGTGAATCAGTTCCAGCGCGCACGCCATGGGCATTACGGATGCGGCGCTGGCACCAACGGTTTCCGCTGCGGCGATGCACAAAACGGGACGCAGCCGCTTCCCACCGGCCATGACGGCGTAGTGCATGGCCCTGGACAGGGTTGAGGCACAAGCGGAACCGCCCAGATACGAATCAAGTGCTTCCTCCACACGTTTACGACAATCGGCCAGGTAGACCTGCAGGTCGAACATACCACCTCTTTTCATTCAAGATGCGTGCACCATTGCAAAGCTAATCACCAATCTCGAAGGGCTGCCGCTCCGGCGCATCGGTCTTGCCGCCCATCATCAGCGAAACCCGCTGCTCCGCATCCTCCAGCATTTCCGAACAATACTGGGAAAGCTCGATGCCGGATTCGAATTTTTGCAGGGCCTTCTCCAGGGGCAAATCACCCGATTCGAGGACCTTGACGATTTTTTCCAGATCATTGATTGCTTTTTCGAAACTCGGTTTGTTTTTCGGTGCCATCATTTTCCCTTAGGCATATGGTTGATATTCCGAGGATAAAAATGTTCGCGCAACGCAGGTATCGGGCAAACCGGATGGGCACTAGTTATGCGTTATTGTGTTTTTCCCTTACCCGGACGGTCAGTCGTCCACGCCCCAGCAGCACTTCAAGAGCCTGGCCGCGTTTCACCCGTTCGGCGCTGCGTACGACCTTTTCTTCCGGGCAGGTTCGCGTGATGCTGTATCCCCGCTGTAAAATGGCCATGGGGTTGAGGGCATCCAGCATGGACCGGCTTTTTTCCAATTGGGTGCCGCAATCTGTGATTTTCTTCCTGATCCGACGGGTCAAATCCCGCTGGGCGATACCAACACGTTCTTTCATGGGCATCAGGTCTTTGCCCGGCCCCATGTGTATCAGCAGGTGACGGTGCATTTGCAGCCGCTCCCGACGGCGAGACAGGGTTTCTTTGATCCGCGCTGCCAATCGCTGGGACACGTCGTCCAGCCGCAGTCGCATATCCTGCAACCGGCGTTTGGGGTGGACGATTCTATCACTTATCGACATTAGTATTTTTCTATTTATATTCAGACTGTTTTGTATTGATTGATAAAGTGATTGATTCAATAAGTCCAGATGTCGTGACAACGCATCTTTGGCGGGCACCACCAATTCTGCCGCCGCGGACGGGGTGGGCGCACGCACATCGGCAACGAAGTCGGCAATGGTGAAATCGGTTTCATGGCCAATGGCCGACACGACGGGTAGCTGCGACCTGAAAATACTCCGGGCCACCTGTTCGCTGTTGAAGGCCCACAGATCTTCGATGGAACCGCCGCCGCGGGCAAGCACGATGACATCCACCCCATCGGTATAATTGAGAAAATCGATGGCCCGAACAATGTCAGCGGGGGCGGCGTCACCCTGAACCCGAACCGGAACCACATCGATGGCCAGATTATCGAAGCGCCGCAAGGCGATGTTGATAAAATCACGTACCGCCGCACCGGTTGGCGAAGTGACCAGCCCGATGGTTTTGGGCAGTTGCGGCAGCGGTATTTTGTGCTCCTGGTCGAACAAACCTTCGTCGGCGAGCCGGCGTTTGAGCTTGTCGAACGCCAATTGTAATCCGCCGATACCCTTGGGTTCCAGGTATTCGAAAATGATCTGGTATGCGCCGCGTGGTTCATAGACGCTCACACGGCCCAGCCCGATGACCTTCAATCCATCCTGGGGACGAAATTTAAGCGAATTTGCCTGGGACCGGAACATCACGGCACGAATCTGGGATGCCGCATCCTTCAATGTGAAATAGCAGTGGCCGGATGAGGGAATTGTAAAATTTGATATTTCTCCTGATATCCAAATGAAGGGATATCTTTCTTCAAGCATTGCTTTAATCTTACGATTTAATTCACTGACGTTGTAGATATGCTGAGGGGGCGAGCTCATGAGTGGTCCATGTTTTTTTTATGTATCCATAACGTCCGATAAGATATCTTATGTAAAGTCGTGGATAAGTTTCTTTTTGTGACTGCCGGGGGCTTCCCTGTCTTTGCTTTTGCCGATCATATCCCGAACCGCGGGAACCATGTACAGGTTCTCCAGCGGAAAAGCCGCCAGTGTGCGGGCCAGAACATGGGTCTTCTTCGAAACCGTCAGCTTTTTGTCAATGATACAGTGCATCCGGCCCTTGATGATACAGAAACCGCTTTTTACCGGAATGCCGGTGGCACGGAAACTCTGCTCCGATACGGTAACATCGAGTTTCTCGGCCAGTTCCTTCAATTCGTGATAGATCTGCTCGGATTTCACCGACACCCCGCGTATTGCCAAATCAACGATTCTTGTACGGGCACCATTGCCGATTTTAATGGCGCCCAGAACTTGTGTGCACGATCCCTTGGGCACTAATTATCAGCTTTGGGCTTGAAAATAAAGTAGCCTGTGTTATATTTGATAAACTCTTAAAAATTGGAGGTTTTCGATGCAATCGATTCCGATGGAAAGAAGTCAGGCCCAGGTTCGGGTGAATGCGTTTGTGCGCAGTGTTTACAATTGGATGGCCATCGGCCTGGCGCTGACCGGCAGTGTGGCCTGGTTCGTTGCGAACAACGAGCCGATGATGCGTTTCGTATTCCAGGCACGCTGGATTTTCTTTATTGGTGAACTCGCTCTGGTGTTTATGCTCGCCGGACGGGTGCACAAAATGAAGGCGTCAACGGCGACCGGCATGTTCATGTTCTATGCCGCCTTGAACGGTGCAACCATGGCATTCATCTTCATTGTTTACACCATGTCATCCATTGCTTCGACCTTTTTCATCTGTGCCGGAACCTTTGCGGTTTGCAGTGTTTTTGGATGGATGACCAAACGCGACCTGACCGGCATAGGCAACTTCATGTTCATGGGACTCATCGGCATCATCATCGCGTCCGTGGTCAACATTTTCCTGAAGAGCCCAGCCATGCAGATGATTATCAGCTATATCGGCGTGATCGTTTTCGTCGGTTTGACAGCCTACGACACCCAAAAGCTCAAAGGCATGGCCATGTCCCAGCCGGCCGGTCTGGATGCCGCCGTGGTTCGCAAAGGGGCCATCATCGGTGCCCTGACCCTGTATCTGGACTTTATCCTGATGTTTCAGTACCTGCTGATGATTTTCGGCGGCAGCCGCGACTGAGAAATTCGCAAGCGTTTGCAGGGTACCGCATCTGTCTTGTTACCGCGCTCTTGAAGTATGTATGCCCACAATATACTTCTTGCGTGCCCGAAGCCGCGCATCTACGGCACCCTGTGAACGCTTGCCGACTGTGCTTTAATCGTTCGAGCGTAGCGAGTTCAATGTTCATAACTGGAAGTTCGACGTTTTATAAAAAACGCTGAACATCGAACCTCCAGCGTCGAATCCTGAATTAAGCTGGGCACGAACCCAGTTCTTTGGCCACCATATCCGCAATATCCCGGCAAAATTGCCTTGTTTCCGTCTCCGTCGGTCCCTCCACCATCACACGGCACTTGGCCTGGGTACCCGAGTAGCGTACCAGCACCCGTCCCTTTTCGCCCAGTTTTTCCTCGACAGCGGCGATGGCATCCACCACGGCACCAACAGTCCCGATGTCCGGTTTGGATTTGACATCCACATTGATCAGGCACTGGGGAAAAACCGCCATCACCCCTGCCAGATCGGACAACGGCTGGTGCGACGACCGCATGGCATCAAGAAGCTGCAGGGCCGCCAGCATGCCGTCTCCGGTGGTATGATGATCCAGGAAAATCATATGTCCCGAATCTTCTCCGCCCACCACGGCACCGACGGCACGCATTTTTTCCATGACGTAGCGGTCGCCGACCTTGGTTTTCAGATGTTCGATGCCCATTTCACCAAGTGCCACACCCAAGCCCATGTTGCTCATCACTGTGGTGACCACCTTGTTGCCGGATAACCGGCCGCACGCCTTCAGGTTCCGGGCGCAGATGGCGATCAATTGATCGCCGGACAGCACGGCGCCTTTTTCATCCACGGCAATCAAACGATCCGCATCACCGTCAAACGCCAGGCCCGCATGGGCGCCTTCGGAAACCACCGTTTTAGATAAAATTTCAGGATGTTGAGAACCACAGTGGTCATTGATGTTCGTTCCATCGGGAGAACAGAAAATCGGTTTCACCGTTGCCCCCAGGGATTCAAACAGCAATGGCGCAATCTTGCTGGCAGCACCATTGGAGCCGTCAATCACCAGTTTCATGCCCTCGAGCCATGGCCCCCTGCCAAAAGAAGAAAGGTCAGCGACAAATCGACTGTATCGCTGACCGGCATCGGCCATCTGTAAGATCTGACCGGTTTTCCCGATTTTCCGGCTTTGTCCGGCAGTCGACGCGGCATGGACAATCAATTCTTCAATTCTGCCTTCCTCTTCGTCGGAAAGCTTGTAACCGTCACCCTTGAACAACTTGATACCATTGTCCCCAAAAGGGTTGTGGGAAGCCGAAATCATGATACCGGCATCAAAGCCGTCGGCCACGGTTAAATGGGCAACCCCAGGGGTCGGAATCACACCGGCAATGACCACATCCTTGCCCATGGAGCAAATCCCGGCAGCCAGGGCGCCCACCAGCATGTTGCCGGAAATGCGTGTATCCTGGCCGATTAAAAACCGACCGCCATCCGGATTACCGAAAAAGGCGGCACAGGCGCGTCCCACTTGCAATGCGGTTTCGCAATCCAGTGGGTAGCGGTTGGCAACCCCCCGGATGCCGTCGGTGCCAAAGAGTTTTGTCATGGTATCGTTCTTTTCTTAATTTATAATCGAATAGTTAAAAATAAAATCTAAAGTAAAAGATTAGATTTTAACCGTTAGCGCTTAGCAAAATGATTCCGGCAACAAAGCAGATGCGGTGGCTTGTGAACGCTTATGTTCATCGCATCCAGGGAAACAGACCCAACATCCTCTCAACCTCATCATCGACGATCTGTTGGAGCCAGTTGTTGCCTTTGGCGGCCTCCTCCGGCGTAAGCTGCCGAATCGCATCGATGTACCGTCCGGATGCGAGCGTCTTTTTTTTCTGGATGATGGACAAAAAATCCGGATTGCGATATTTTTTCAGATTTTCCAGCCTGCCCGCAATCATATCCGCGAATTGATTGCGATGGGCGTACAGCGCTTCCTTTTGCCGGATCAATTCGAAAGAGGCATCCTCACCCATCTGTTTTTTATATTGATGGACGGATGTCCCTAGCTTTTCACAAAAGGCCGTATAACGCTTGATGCGTTCGTCAATGACGTTTTGGAGGGTATCGACCAATCCCTGATACAGTGCTTCCGGAAAACGGGCGCCAATGAACAGGCGCCGAACCTGGGTATACCAGGTCATCAGGGCCATCAGATTCGCAATATATACGAAATTGTTGAGCACCTGGCGTTTAACGGAACGGTAAATGCCGGTTGTGTACGGCACGCTCCCGCCCCTGCCCCCGCCTTCGAAAACCAACCGGTCCGGCTCAAGCTGATCCTTGCGGCATATCGATCCCGCAGCAATCACAGTGCCGTATGTCAGGCGGCAGGGCCCCACCAGACCACCCTGCCCGCCCAGAAATATCGGATTGCGGTTGAGCATGACACCGCCGGGCACATCACCGATCAAAGACGCCGTGGCTTTGTCCTGGTTGGGGGTATAATTGAAATGAATATAGGAACTGCCCACTTCGCTGTGGTTTTTGCGGCTGGTGCCGCCTGCCATGAAGCAGTCGCAAAAATTGATCAGGCTTCCCAGGGTAACGAAAGGAAACAGGATCGTCTGTTTGAGTCCCACCGTATGGGCGATGCTGGCCTGCTCCTCCAGAATCGTACCGGCCCGCACATGGGCCCCGCTTCCCGCTTGGGCCCCATCCAGAAATACGGCATTTTCAAAATAGCCGCCTTTGAGCTTGACATGGGGACCGATGTAACAGTTTTTGACAGTCACCGGGGCCTCTGCGCCCAACTGCGCCCCCTCACAAATCAGGGTGTCACGACCGAACAAGCGGCATCCCGGATAAATGGTGACACCGGCGGCGATCCGATCCGGATTAACGGCAGTATCCATGGCTGCGCCTTCATGAATTTGCGTGTGTTTTTCTATAGTTGTGTTCGTATCATTCACGACTTGCTGTCATTTCGTTGTCGTGGTCGGAATCGCAGATCGGCTGTTTTCTTATTGGCTGTTCGGGTTATCGCAGATCACCCAAATCAACCGGGTCGATATGTATCGAAAATGTTTTCAAAAACAATCCATTTTCAAGGCAATAGCGTCGGGCCGCGGCAAGGGCGTCGCCATTGCCATTGAATGAGAGTAAAAGTCCCTGGATATCATGGGCTTTGGTCAGTCTGGACATATCGTTGAAGCTGCCCATAATCGGAAATCCCTGGATCTTTTTTCCGACCTTGAGCGGGTCGTCGTCGACAAAGCCGATCGGTTTCACATGGTGGGTGCGGTTGTTCAACAGTTCCCGCAACAGGAGTTCCCCTCCCCTGCCAGCCCCATAGATCGCCACGCGTTGTCCGGTCAGGGTCTTGCGCTTCATGGTTTCCGAAAGCAGTCGAAACGCCCCCCGGGTACCCAAGAGGAAAACCGTCGTCAGCACGTAATCGATAACAAACACACCCTTGGAAAAATCATTGAAACCATACAGAATCGTCACACAGGCAATGGTGAGCAAGGTGGCCAGAAAGGAACTGCGCGCATACAAAAACACATCCCGGGTGCTAATGTACTGCCAGAATCCGCCATAAACGCCCGACAGATAGAAGACGATCAGCTTGACGGCGATAATCGCCGGCAGAAATTTTAGAAACACCTTGAAATAATAGGGAAAGTCAGGACCGGCAAACCTTAGCCGATAGGCCAGATAGTAGGAGAAGGCAACCAGACCGAAGTCCAGCACGACCATCAGGATCTGCCTTTTGTAGGTCAGTTCGATCAGCACCGGTGTGAATTTGCGGTTGCGCAGCACGGAAAACTCTTTTTCCGGATAGACCCGCAACTGGGCCAGGTAAATTCCCATGAGAAGGATGGCCAGAATCACGGGAATAATCACCGCCGGCGAGGTCATGGTATCGTTGCGGCTGACAAAAATGGCGGCAACGCCGGAAACGGCGCCCACACCGTACAGCAAGAGCACCGCATCCTTTTCGCCGAACCCCATCAGCACCAGCCGGTGCGAGGTGTGGTCCCAGCCGCCGGTGGAGGCTTTTCTGCCGCTGAGCAGTCGGATGATGGTCACCAGGGTCGTATCCAGAATCGGTACCATGAGGAGCATGATCGGTACGCAAAGGGTAGCCAGCCGGTTGGCACCGGCGATCTGGCCGTGAACCAGAGTCAACACGGCAATGCTGAACCCGATGACGAGGCTTCCGCAGTCCCCCATGAAGATGGATGCCGGCTTGAAATTATAGACGAGGAACCCGCCGCAGGCACCGGCGACGATCAAGGCCACCACCGTGGCCATGGAATGCATAGGCGCGTATAAAACCGCCAGGGCCAGGGACGTCACCAGGGCCACCCCGGAACAAAGGCCGTCCATGTTGTCCAACAGGTTGAATGCGTTGGTGATACCGACAATCCACACCAGGGTTACCATGGTATCCAGGGTCAGGGAATTGAACCAGTTCAACCGGAATCCCAGAAAGGTGACGATGCTGGCCACCACAATCTGTCCCACCAGCTTTGACTGCGGCTTGAGGTTGATGAAATCATCGGTCAGCCCGATGATGAAAAGGATGGTTGCACCGCCGAAGACGACCAGGGGCAACATGGCCAGCGGTTCATCAACCCGTTGAAAAAACACATCCACCACCGTCGTATGGAGATTGCCGAACACGACCATGGCCGTACTCAGCCCCCCGAATATGGCGATGCCGCCCATCAGGGCCGTGGTTTGCTGGTGCCAACGGTCTTTTTGGGGCCGGGCCACCCATTCTTTTTTCAACGCCCACATGCGCACCACCGGCGTCAATATCAGGCTGGTGACCAATGCTGCCAAAAAAGCGCTGATATAATTAATCATAACAGATCAGGCATGCTTAATATAATCAATGACCTGCTGCAAAATAAAATCCAGGCTCTTGTCAGGTGTGCAGCCGGTCACCCGGTCCAGTTTCTCGGTGCATGGCACCCGTCTTTGTAAATCTTCGAAATCTTTACCAAATGCCTGGTCATAAGGAATCATCTGGATTGTCGACGAAGAGCCTGTCATATCGATGATTTTTTGGGCCAGGGCTTGAATGCTGATCTCTTCGATTCCCCCGATATTGAAAACTTCGCCGGTTGCCTCGTCGGCCTGCATCAGATTCATCAGGGCCGTCACCACATCCTGGACATAGGTGAACGTACGCGTCTGCGTGCCGTCGCCGAAGACGGTGATGGGCTCGTTTTTCAAGGCCTGCCCCACGAATCGGGGAATGACCATGCCGTAGGCACCGGTCTGCCTGGGCCCCACCGTGTTGAACAAACGGGCGATGACGACCTCTAACCCGGTGGTCCGGTGATAAGCCAGGGCCGTGAACTCATCCATCAATTTGGATGCCGCATAACTCCAGCGGAATTTACTGGACGGTCCGTAAATGATGTTGTCGGTTTCAACCAGCGGTGCATGCAGGTGTTTGCCGTACACCTCGGAGGTGGACGCGATCAAAACCCGCTTTCTGAACTTGTCGCACATCTCCAGCACCTTTTCGGTGCCCCGGATGTTGGTGAAAATCGACTCCAGTGGCTTCTTCAGGATGGTCTGCACGCCCACGGCCGCGGCCAGATGGTAGACCCGGTCGCAGATGCCGGTGAGTTCCAGCATCAGGTCATGATTAAAAATGGTGTTGATATTTACAAAAAATCTGTTCCGGTATTGGGGGGCATCCTGCAGGAAGCGGATATTGTCCATGGATCCGGTGGACAAATCGTCGATAATATAAACGTCATCACCTTGCTTCAGGCAATGTTCGGCCAGATGTGAACCGATGAAACCGGCTCCGCCGGTAATCAGGGCGCGCAATGGAAGTCTCCCTTTTATATATAATACGGTAAAAGCGGCATGATTGTCCTATTGTTGACCGCTTTGTAAAATGATATTTTTTAGCCACGATAACGATCGTCCGTCCAGAAATAGGCAAATATTGGTCATTTCCGGATGCGCATTAACTACTTCCCAAACGATTTTAGAGCAAGCGCTATTTTGTATTTTTTTTCATAGGCTGCCTGTCAGCTGTTTTTACGTCTTATCCGGGACAAGATCATTTTCACGAAATTCACGACCGCCGCAAGCATGAACCTCAGCATCAGCGCAATGGCGGTGACAGGCGTAAACAGGGAATAAGGCCAACCGGCATATTTGTCATACAGCCGATAGCAGCTCCGGTGAAAATGATAATTTGAAAACAGAGGCCGTGTATTGCTGCTTTTGGCTCCCAGATGAATCACCCGGGCCTTCGGCAGATACACGATGTCCCATCCGGCATCTTTGGTTCGGCGGCACAGATCCGTGTCTTCCCAATACAGGAAAAAACGCTCGTCGAACCCATTGACCTGCGCGATTGCCTCTCGGCGGGCGATCATACATGCCCCAGATACCCAATCGACGCCCATAGGCGACTGGCCGTCACTATCGATCGTCAGGATATTGGCCCGGGTAATGGAATTATTGGGATAAAGACGGGTGATTGGCGAATTCCGTCCGAAAAAGGAGGTCAGGGGCGTTGGAAAGGATCTGGCGGATCCTTGTACACCACCACCATCATCCAGAATCATGGGACCGAGAATGCCCACTGTCGGGTGCCGGTCCATGTAATCAATGGCGGTTGGCAGAAAGCCATTGATTACCACCGAATCGGGATTCAGCAAAATGACGTATGGCGAGACGCAGGACTGCAACACCTGGTTGATGGCCGAACCGAAGCCGATATTGTGCGCGTTGATCGTCAAACGGACTTCAGGGAAGCGATTGCGCAAATCCTGGACACCATCGGTGGAAGCGTTGTCTGCCACGCGGACATTCAACTGAAATTCCGAAGGGATATGGCGGTACAGGGAATCAAGGGATGCAAGCAGCCATTTCGTGCTATTGTAGTTCACATATATGATATCGACATTTATTTTGTTCAATGGAGATTCCGTCTCGTTTCGTACTGCCGTCCCCCACGGATAGCGTGTACTGCTTTAATCGTGCCGGTTCACGGGGCAGAAACAGCCAATACATTGTAAAGCCTGTCGGCACGCTGATGATAGTGGTCGGCGGCATGCGTATTTCCTGCTGCGGCCAGACATACTGCGGCGTTGTTCAACGAATGCCAGTGCATGGGATGGTCCCGGGTCGCAGCCACAAAGCACTTGGCTGCCAGATGCACCCGGCCGGACCGATGGTGCAGCATTCCTTCATACCATGCAAGGGGTACGGCTGCCGGATCCAGCGTGTACAGCCCTGTACGGGCCCTGTATAGTAGATCAATCGCCGCTTCCCGGTGATCGGCTTTCATCGCATCCATCGCTTGATTGAAATAACGGTCTGACCGGTACCGGCTCAGGCCGACCATCACACAGGCCGTACAGATGGCAATGCCCAATATAAGTGGCCACCGCTTGTCCTTGCAAAAGGATGTGACGACGCTCGTTTCCGTATCATCACCGATGGCAAGGATCAACGCCGACATGAGTGCCAGGAATACATTGTGAAAAATGCGTTCACGGGGAAAGCTGAAGCAGCTGATGACCATGAACCCCACGACACCGAACAGCATGCAGGCGGCCAATTGCCTGGTCTGTTTGGCGTTGCATCGACGAAGCAGTCCGATGCAACGCTGCAAAAGGATCCCGAAAAAAAAGAGCAGGCAGGTCAGTCCGGGAAAACCGGTTTCGACCAAGACCCATAGGAAATCGTTGTGCGGCCGGGTAAAAACCGACTCATAGGAAATGCCGTCGGACACAAACTGCCGGTGGATGGCCCCATATTCCGGCAGGCGCAGCTTCCATTGTCCGGGTCCGATCCCGATCCAGGGGTGGTCCGCAACCATACGCGTCGTCTGCAACCATAAAAAATACCGGTCCTGAATCGACGCTTTGGAAAGAAGCGGATGGGATTCCGACGGGATGAAAGCATGCGTTGCAATCCATCCGACCCACCCTCCGCACAACACAAGGCAAGGTATCAAGACGACATATCGTTTATAAGGCACCGGGTGACAGGACCGCCAGACAGGTCCCCGTATTTTTTTGATCACGGCCGGCCGTATGGTGCCTGGCCGCCCAAAGGCCAGGGCCATTGCCGCCGCCAAGGCGGCCACCAGGATGGCCAGCCACACGGATCGTGTCCGGGTAACGATGATGATGGTGATAGACAGAAAAAGACCGAGTGCGGACAACAATCGCCACCGCCCCCGATACAGAACCAATCCGCACAGGAAAAACGGTATGAACAAAAAGAGAGCGGAGGCGTACAGGTTTTTGTTGCCCATGGTGCCATAAACGTCAAAATGGCCGGGCAGGTTCAGCCATCCCGGGATCAGCCACTGAATCCACCCGATCAAACTGAAAACCGTACCGGCTACAATAATGGATTGGATCAGCCGGGAGATCCGTTGCAAATCGGAATGCAACACCCAAACGGCACCACAGGTGAACGTGACGTATAGAACTCCTTTCAACCATTCAAAAAATCCCTCGCCCATGTTGACTGCCTGAGTCAGCGCCAACAGGGATATCAGTAGGGACAGCTCCATGACGACGAATAAGGGCTCGCCGGAAAAGACTGCCGATCTTTTGGCACGCAATCGCGGGGGAATGATCAGCATGGACACAAATAGCCCCAGGGAGACCACCCCCAAAGCCACAAAACGCGGTGTCAGCAGGGGATCGGCTGTTTCGAACGAGATCAAAAACGGGATAACGAAAACGCTGCCGACAATCAATATCCACAAATCGATCAGTGTGCTAAATGGCCGGCCGTTATCCCCTCGGTGCTTTTTCAGTGCCTTCTGATGCATGATGGTCAATCAGGTAACATCGATTCATCGTCGTGCCGGCAGCATCCCCATCAACAGATGCCACCTGACAGCCGACGAAACTTTTAAAGCGATTGTTCAATTTGTTGTAGTCGGTGTCCCTTGAATGAATTGTCGGTCTGCCCCGGATATGCCACCAGGCGGGTGATCGGCGCCCTCATCAGCCATGCGGCTGTACTTGAGGGCCTGCTTGAACCAGTCGTGACTGGACTGTGGATCGAACGGTTCCGAACGATTGTCATGAATGGAGGAGGTGGGAGTGCTGTCCGTCGACGAAGCATAGGTGGAAATGACAATTGCTTTGTTTCGGTCATCCCAGACAATCGTCGAATTAAACGGTCTGAGAATCTCTCGAATCGCCTCGTCAAGGGGTAGATTGTCAATCATCCCGCTAACGGGAACATCACGGTCCGTCCCGCTGACCACAATCGTTAATCCGCTGGCATGCGACAAACGCTGAAATACACTCGAGAGGGGCTCATTATCATAAGCAAGGGTGATGCCTTTGGTGGTCGCGGTCGTCAACACCGGCATTGCGGTCCCTAGGACGATAAGGCCGCATAGCAGAGCGTATATACTTATATTATTTGGGTTAGCCATGGTGTTCTTTCATCCATTTCATACACGCGTTCAGGATCGCCGTCGGCATTTTTTTTTGACCATGGTCACTAAATGTGAGCTGCTTTTTTGAGAGCATCCGTTGCCCACTGGTTAAATACATGGCCAACAAATATTCGATCTTCGTTATCATACTCTATACGAGCAACATAGCCTTATTTATAACCTGATAGTATGATTCCATGTTGAATAGTTATCCTTTTTGCATATGTACCGTACCTGTTCACGGGGTAGAAGCAGCCAATACCTGTAAAGCACAGCCGGTAAGCGTTTGCAGGGCGCCGCAGATGCGCGGCTTCGGGCACGCAGACGTATGGGTCCATACTTCAACTGCCCGGTAACAAAGCAGATACGGTGCCCTCTTTCCCGGAAGGGTAAAAAATGAAAAAATTTGAGAACCCGATACCCGTTAGTAGATCTTCCGCTTGTTGAAATTGGAGCCAATCACGTCATAGCTGTTTTCAACGATGAACAAGGCGTGGTCGTCGATGCTGAAGACGGCCTCTTCCAGCCGTTTTAGCAGGATATTGTTGGTAATGGCCATGATAATATCCTTTTTTTTACCGGAATAGGCACCCTTGCCATGAATGAAGGTGGCCCCCAGTTTGAGCCGATCCTTCATTTCCCTGACGATCTCGTTTGGCATCTCGCTGATAATATAGACGACCTTGCGCTGGTTGAACATGGTCAGCGAATAATCCAGAGCGCTGGAGGTCACGAAGGTGAGAATAATCGAAGCGATTACAATATCACTGCTGTACAATGAAATAACCATGGCAAACAATATCGTGTTGAACAGCAAAAAGGTCTTACCGATGCCGATGTTGAACTTCTTGTAGAGAATGATGGCAATTATATCCAATCCCCCGGCAGAACCTATGGAGCGCAGCAGCACCCCGCTGCCGATACCAATGATGAATCCCCCGGTAATGGCGGCGTAGAGCTGATTCCGGATACCAAAATCAAGATGAATTGTCTCGGCAGCGATGGAGATCACCGCTACGGCGTAAACGGTGTAGAGCACGAAACGCCTGCTGATGAATTTCCAGCCCAAAATACAAAGCGGTATATTGAGCGCCGCATACCAGACACCGGGAGATAGCGTCCCCAATTGGTAATAGAGAAACAGTCCAAGCCCGTAAAGCCCGCCGGGAATGAAGCTGTGGTGTATGACCACGGCGTTCATGCCGATGATCAGAATAATGGCACCGCTGGTTAAAAGAAACAGATTCCAGAGAATGGAAAAACACGAATTTTTGGCTGACAAGGCCATGGTAAGTACCTCCGCAAAAACGTATCGTAATGGCAATACCTTATCATGGACAATAAATCCCGGCCTCGCAAAAGCCGGAAGGGGATCAGAGCCAGGGATGAAGCCGTAGCACGTTACCGCGATATCCCCTGGCAACGAGGGAGCTGGCTCGCGCCAGCTTTACCGGGTAAAAAAAGGGCAGAGACGTTAAGCCCTGCCCAATGAAAACGGAAAAGGAATTGTATCTTATTTTTTCTTCTGCGCACCAGTACAAAACCGGCAAGTCCGGCGCCAAGGAGCCAGCCTGCGACAGGAACCGGCACCGCGTTTTCAACCGAATTCTATATATGAATTGTATTCAAAATCAAATACGGGCTTTGGTCCCCAACATTTACCCAGGCCTCCATATACACCAAAATGTTTACAGAAACCGGTTCTATCCGTGCCGTATTTCCATTTATTTTGAACATGTTTCCATCCGACCCTTGTTAAATTGTTGAACGATGGAGCGAAACAATCCGCGAACCGTTTCGGTTCGCCTGGAGGGAGAATGACCGGTGCCTTAATTTACTACAACCCGGTTGTCAAGGAAAAAAGTACAAGATCCTGTAGCTGCTTCGATATGGCCGAGGGAATTGCCGAACCCCCGGTGTTGAAAAAGCCGGAGGGCATCAGAGCAGGGCATGTCCCAAAACCGCGCCGATGAAAAAAACATATGTACCTGTTCACGGGTTAGAAGCAGCCAATACCTGTAACACACAGCCGGTAAGCGTTTACTCAGGTGCCGTAGATGCACGGCTTCGGGCACGCCAGACGTATGGGTCATACTTCAAGCGATCGGTAACAAAGCAGATACGGTGCCCTGTGAACGCCTACAAACATACTGCCAGGTTTTACCTGATACTTGACCATTGATTTATTGACAACCAGATGCCTTGATTTTGCAACAATAAGGTAATAGTCTCCTTACCACAATCAGCAAATCCATTCCAACCGCCGCCCTTCACAAGGCACGAAACAAAAAACACGACTTCACGAAAGGATCCGTCATGGCATTCAATCTCCGCAACCGAAGCTTTTTGAAATTGCTGGACTTTACCCCCGAAGAAATCAGATTTCTGCTGGACCTGTCCGCCGATCTGAAAAAAGCCAAATATGCCGGCGTCGAACGGCAGCGTTTGAAGGGCAAAAATATCGCCCTTATTTTCGAAAAATCATCTACACGGACCCGTTGTGCCTTCGAAACGGCAGCCTACGACCAGGGCGCCCGTGTCACCTACCTGGGACCCAGCGGTTCCCAGATGGGATCCAAGGAAACCATGAAAGACACCGCGCGGGTGCTGGGCCGTATGTATGACGGGATCGAATACCGCGGTTTCGCGCAGGAAATGGTCGAGCTCCTGGCCGAACACTCCGGCGTGCCGGTATGGAACGGATTGACCAACGAATATCATCCGACCCAGATCCTGGCTGACATTTTAACCATGATGGAACATACCGACAAGCCCTTGTCCCAGGTCTCTTTCGCTTATCTGGGCGACGCCCGCAACAACATGGGCAACTCTCTTCTGGTCGGTGCCGCGAAACTGGGAATGGACTTCCGGTCCGTGGCTCCGGTAAGCGTACAGCCTGAAAAACAACTGGTGGACCAGGTCAGTGAAATCGCCAAAGAAACCGGCGCCAGGCTGACGATCACCGATGATCTGGACAGCGGCGTCAAAGGCTGCGACTTCCTCTACACAGACGTATGGGTTTCCATGGGCGAAGACGAATCGGTCTGGAAAGAACGTATCGACCTGCTGTTGCCTTACCAGGTCAACGCCGCCACCATGGAAAAGACCGGCAACCCCAATGTCAAATTCCTGCACTGCCTGCCGTCGTTCCACAACCGCGACACGGTCATCGGGGAAGAAATCTATCAGAAATTCGGCATCGAGGCCATGGAAGTCACGGATGATGTTTTCGAGTCCCCCGCTTCCATCGTCTGGGACGAAGCCGAAAACCGTGCCCACACCATCAAGGCCGTCATGGTTGCCACGCTGGGCAGTTAGGAAAGGTCAATTTTAGCAAATTACTTGTTCTTGCGCCGGTCTTAAACCACCGGCGCTCCCAAGCAGGAGAATTTATCGATGAGCAACAAACCGATTTTACTGATCGCTTTCGGGGGCAACGCCCTGATCCAAAAAGGCCAGAGCGGCACTGCCAGTCAGCAGTTGTCCAACCTGAAAGCGCCATTGGAGCAACTGGCCAAGCTGTCCAAGGACTACCGCATCGTCATCACCCACGGTAACGGTCCCCAGGTTGGTAACCTGCTGCTGCAACAGGAAGCGTGCAAGGAAGTGCCCAGCATGCCCCTGGAAATCGTCGGCGCCATGACCCAGGGCCAGATCGGCTACATGATCGAATCCACCCTGGATACCGCCCTGATGGGGCTGGGCATCAACGACAAACGCTTCGTGACCCTGATCACCTATGTGGTCGTGGACGAGAACGATCCGGGATTTGCCAACCCCACCAAGCCCATCGGCCCCTTTTATACCCCTGAAGAGGCAAAAAAAGTTTCCTATCGCCTCAAGGAAACCGACAAGGGATTGCGCCGTGTGGTCGCTTCTCCGCGCCCGCAGACGATTATCGAACGCAATGAGATCAAAGATCTGGTGGCAATGGATTACATCGTCATTTGCTGCGGCGGCGGCGGGATTCCGGTGGTCCGCAAGGGGCGTGAATTCGCCGGCGTAGAAGCGGTCATCGACAAAGATCTGGCGACCTCCGTTCTGGGCGGTGAAATCAAGGCCGACCTGTTCGTCATCGCCACCGATGTCGACGGTGCCTACACCAATTGGGGCAAAGACGACCAGACCCTGCTGAGAGACATCTCTCTGGATGAGCTTCGCAAACACAGCGACGCGGGACAGTTTTCGAGCGGATCCATGGGACCCAAGGTGCAGGCGATTGCCGAATTTGTGGAAAACACAGGTAACCGCGGCATCATCTGTAACTTGGACGATATCACCGCAGCCATTGCCGGCAAGGTCGGCACCCAGGTGTCACGCGGATAATATATATAATATCCACAGGAAATTTATGAAAATAGACGTCAAATCCGAAATCGGTGAACTGGAAGGGGTCGTCCTGCATACGCCGGGCCCGGAAGTAGAAAACATGACGCCCCAGAATGCGGAGCGGGCCCTCTACAGCGACATCCTCAACCTGTCCGTCGCAAAACGAGAATACAGGCAACTGGAGGACCTGCTTAACACGGTAACCCGGACTTTTCAGGTGCGTGAGCTGCTCGAATCGGCGCTGGCATCGGAAGATGTCCGCAACAACCTGGTACGGCGCATCTGCACCGCCGAAGGCCAGCCGGCATTGTGCGACGACCTGATGGCCCTGGATGCAAGGCAGCTTGCCGGGCAGCTCCTCGAAGGTGTTGCGCTGAAACGGGACAATCTGACCCGTTTTCTCTCCGAAGATCGTTTTTCACTGCCCCCGCTTTACAATTTCTTCTTTACTCGGGATGCATCCATGTCCATAATGGGCGAAGTGCTCATCGGACGCATGGCCACACCGGTTCGTGATCGCGAAGCCGTAGTGATGGAGGCGATCTTCAACCATAGCGCGGAACTGAACGCACCCACGGTCAATCCGGCCAGCGGCGACCGTCCCGACCCGGCGATCTCCGTCGAGGGCGGTGACGTACTGGTAGCCCGCGACGACATCCTTTTGATCGGCAACGGCAGCCGTACCTCGACCCAGGGAATCGATTTCATC
Source organism: Deltaproteobacteria bacterium (assembly GCA_002747175.1). Taxonomy (GTDB): domain Bacteria; phylum Desulfobacterota; class Desulfobacteria; order Desulfobacterales; family Desulfosarcinaceae; genus Desulfosarcina. Next base: position 80,520 of record PDTK01000028.1, read on the forward strand.
ATCGAACGTATCAAGGCCCAAAAGGATCGTAAACGGCACATACTGGTCCAGGAGCTGCCCCATGATCCGGAGTCCTTTATCCACCTGGATATGGTGTTTACCCTGCTGGATCGCGACCGCTGCATGGTCTTCGAGCCACTGATGCTCAAACCCACCCGTTTTCATACCGTTCACATTTTGATCGAAAACGGACAGGTCACCAGCATCCGCGAGGAAAACAGCCTCATCGAGGCGCTTGCCGCGTTGGGCATGGACCTCAAACCGATCTGTTGCGGCGGCAAAAAGGATGCGTGGCACCAGGAACGCGAACAATGGCATTCCGGTGCCAACTTCTTCGCCTTGGCCCCGGGTAAAGTGCTGGGTTACGCCCGTAACGTCCACACCATGGAAGAGATGAACGCCAACGGTTTCGAGATCATCCCCGCCGATGAGATTATCGGCGGTCGCCGGATATTGGCCGACGCCGGGCGTTGCGTCGTTACCCTGGAAGGATCCGAGCTGCCCCGCGGCGGCGGCGGGGCGCGATGTATGACCATGCCGGTGCGTCGCAAGCCTGTCAATTGGTAGCACGAACCTCGTGTAATGAATAAAGTACGATACTTTAACTATTTGTTTTGTATATTTTTTTAAAAGGCAGAAGGCAACCATGCCCTGCCGCCCATCACCTCAACCGACGATCCATATGATCGTCAAGCAAGGAGAATCAGAATGGCTAAAATCGTAAATTCATGGAATGACTTCGATCCGCTGAAGCACGTCATCGTTGGCGTCGCCGACCACTCCTGCATCCCGCCGGAAGAGCCGGCCACGTCAGAAAAGGTTCCGATCGATTCCGAAATGCGTGGCATGTGGGGACCGCGGCCCCAGGAAACCGTTGAAAAAGCAAACGCCCAGTTGGACTACCTGGCCAAGGTTCTGGAAGAACGCGGTGTTACCGTCGATCGCCCCACCCCATTGCAGTGGAATGCACCGGTTATCACGCCCGATTTCCGTACCGACTCGATGATGACTTGCATGCCCCCCCGGGACACCCTGCTGACCATCGGACCGGAGATCATCGAAGCGGCCATGTCCTTCCGTTGCCGTTTTTGGGAATACCTGGCCTTCCGCCCCCTGCTGAACCGCTACTTTAACGAGGATCCCGAGTTCATCTGGACCCAGGCACCGCGTCCGCGGCTGACCGACGCTTCTTACAAACACAACTATTATGATGAAAAGATTTCCCTGGAAGACCGCCTGAAACGTACGGCCAACAAAGACTTCGTCACCACCGAGGAAGAAATTCTGTTCGACGCGGCCGACGTTTTGCGTATGGGTAAGGACCTTTTCCTCCAGCACGGCCTGACCACCAACCGCAAGGCCATGGAGTGGTTCAAACGCCGCTATCCGGATATGCGCGTTCACGCCGTCAACTTCCCGGGCGACCCCTACCCGATTCACATTGATGCTACCTTCGTGCCGCTGAAACCGGGCCTGATCATCAACAACCCCATGCGCCGGCTGCCCGAAGACCAGCGCAAGATCTTCGAGGCCAATGACTGGCAGATCGTGGATGCCGCCCAGCCGGCCCACAAGAACCCGCCACCACTGTGCTACTCCTCTGTATGGCTTTCCATGAACTGCCTGGTCGTAGACCACAAGACTGTCGTCTGCGAAGCTTCCGAAGTTCACCAGATGGAGCAGATGGACAAATTGGGTATGAACGTCATTCCGGTGCCGTTCCGTGACGCCTATCCCTTTGGCGGCGCCCTGCACTGCGCCACTGCCGACGTTTATCGTGAAGGTGGTTGCGAAGACTACTTCCCCAATCAAGTGGAGGACGTTACCCGGGTGTAGGGTAATCCCCAATGTAACAATCGATGGTCTGGAGGGACGGGCACCGAATGGAACCGTCCCTCCAGACCATTTGCCCAAGGGGTCTTTTGCACCACACGGCGGTTGCCAACAAAGACAAACCGGTAAAAAGTCGGAACTATTTGTTTTCTGTCGTCTCCACGAAGGCGAGAATCCATTATTATCAGACGGTTATTGATTCTCTCCGGCGCGGGCATGACATGCCTGGTGACTTTTCGCGAAATGATCAATAAAAGCCTGCTGTAAAATATGGACCGCCTACTGCAATAGGCGCCAGATCCCAAATTGGTGAAATGGAAAAATTCGTTACCCTTACCTATGATGGCAATGAAATCAAGTTGCCGGTGATCATCGGCAGCGAAGGTGAAAAAGCCATTGACATCTCCAGCCTGCGGTCAAAAACCGGACTCATTACCCTGGATCCAGGCTACGCCAACACCGGCAGTTGTTTGAGCGCCATAACATACATGGACGGCGAAAAGGGCATCTTGCGTTATCGGGGCATCCCCGTGGAGCAGCTTGCCGAAAAAGCCACCTTCAAGGAAACCGCCTACCTGCTGATAAACGGACGTTTGCCCAATCGGGAGGAGCTGACCCGTTTTTCGGTCATGCTCAATGACAATTCCCTGGTCCACGAAGATCTCAAGGCTTTTTACCAGAACTTCCCGCGGGCTTCCCACCCCATGGGCATCCTCTCATCCATGGTCAACGCGCTTAGAAGCTTTTATCCCGAGCTCGAAACCCAGGAAGAAGAGATCACCATAACCATGACCCGCCTGCTGGCCAAGGTGCGCACCATGGCGGCCATGTCCTATAAAATCTCCCAGGGTCACCGGGTGGTTTACCCGCGTCCAGACCTGACCTACTGCGAAAATTTTCTTAACATGATGTTCGACACGGCGGTCAGACCGTATGAAATCAACCGGGCCGCCGTCAACGCCCTGCGGGTCTTCTGGATTCTGCACGCCGATCATGAACAGAACTGCTCAACGTCCACCGTGCGTGTGGTGGGCAGCGCCCGGGTCAACCTGTATGCGGCGATCTCGTCGGGCATCGCCGCGCTGTGGGGGCCGTTGCATGGCGGTGCCAACCAGGCGGTGATTGAAATGCTCACCCAAATCAAAAAAGAGGGAGGCAATTTCCGCAAGGCCATCGAACGCGCCAAAGACAAAAACGACCCCTTTCGGCTGATGGGATTCGGCCACCGGGTCTACAAGACCTACGACCCGCGGGCCAAAATTATGAAAAAAATGTGCGACGAACTGCTGGACTCCGTGCAAATTGACGATCCCTTGCTGGATATCGCCAAAAGCCTGGAGGAAGCGGCCCTCAAGGATCCATACTTTGTGGGCCACCACTTGTACCCCAATATCGATTTTTACAGCGGCATCGTTTTGCGAGCCATTGGCATCCCGACCAACATGTTCACCGTGATGTTCGCCATCGGCCGGCTGCCCGGATGGATAGCCCAGTGGAAAGAAAGCATTGACGACCCCCAATGGAAGATTTCCCGTCCTCGCCAAATCTATACCGGCAACCGAGAATACCAATTCGTTCCCATCCACGCCAGGGTATAGCCCCTCTAACAAATTCATCTGCCAACAAAATGAGCGATAAAATGACGACCCATAAAAAAATTTGGCGAAATGGTAAAATGTTATCGTGGGATCAGGCAACGGTTCATCTGATGTCTCATGGTTTCAGCAGAGGGGTGGCCATTTTTGAAGTATTCGGCACCCACCGGACCCCGGCGGGAACCTGTGCCTTTCGAATGGATATGAATTTAAAACGGTTGGCCAGATCCATGGAATTGCTGGGACTCAAGCTGAAATATACCATGGATGAGGTTGCGCGGGCGGTGTCCGAGGTGGTGCAGGCCAACGGAACCGGTGACGGATATATCAAAATTTTTGCCTATGATGCCACGGAAGCCTTTGCGAACCTGGTCCCCCAGGAAAAACTCGACCTTTGTGTCGTTGCCCTGGATGTTGATCCGGACCTGGACAAAAAGAAAAATGGCAGTTTGTCGGCCTGTATCTGCAACTGGAAAAAACAACACCCGGGTTGTGTGCCCGTCGAAGCAAAGGTTTCCGCCAATTACCTGAATGGAATGATGTCACGCCAGGAAGCCTATCAGCGCGGGGCCGATATCGGCATAATGCTGGATACCCACGGTTTTGTGGCAGAGGGTGCGACGGAATCGGTCTTCATGGTAAAAAACGGCGTTCTGGCAACCGCTCCATTGGGTCGGGTTTTGGCCGGCGTCAGTCGGGACTCTGTTTTAAAAGTCGCCGAATCGTTGGGCATCATGACGCAGGAGCGCTCCATCCGCCCATCAGAACTGCTTGGTGCAGACGAAATCTTTATATCCAGTTCGCCCTTTAAAGTGCTGTCCATTCATCGGATTGAGGACAGATCCCTGCCAACGGTTCCCGGCCCTGTTGCGAGGCAACTGCGAAACACCCTGGACGCTATATGCGCCGGGAAAAACACCGATTTTAAAAACTGGCTAACACCGCTGGATTGAACGGGCCTTTGTTTTTGCGCTACAAACAATAAATGACAAACCCGTAAAAAATCGGGAATGATCGTTTTTTGTCCTCCCCGCACAGGCGGGAAGTCATTATTATCAAATAGTCAGTAACCATCCGGAAATGGCTAAAAGCGAATCGCTTATTTTAAGTTTGATGACTTAAAGGAGGCAAGATTGGAAAAACAAAAAGTCATTATCTGCGACCCCATTGCCGAAATCGGCATCGATATGCTCAAAGAACACTGCCGGGTGGACATTGAAACCGGGATGAGCGAAGAGCGCCTGAAGGAAGTCATCCCCGCCTATGACGCGGCCGTGGTTCGATCCGCAACGAAATTCCCCGAATCCGTCATCGACTGTGCGGCCAACCTCAAGGTTATCGGACGCGCCGGGGCGGGACTGGATACGATCGATGTGGCCGCAGCCGGGAAACGCGGCATTGCCGTGGTCAACTCACCCAATGCCAACTCCGTGGCCGTTGCCGAGCACACCTTCGCCTTGATATTTGCCCTGATCCGCCATCTTCCCCGGGCCAACGCCGGTATGAAAAACAATCAATGGGAAAAAAAACTGCTCATGGGTACCGGTCTTGCCGGCAAAACGCTTGGGCTGGTGGGATTCGGTAAAATCGCCCGGCAGGTTGCATCCCGCGCCATTGCATTCGGTATGCACGTTCAAGCTTACCAGAGACGGGCCACGCCGGAAAAAAATAAAAAGCTGGGAGTGGAAACCGTCGATCTGAAAACACTTTTCAGCACGTCCGATTTTATTACCCTGCATATTCCCGGAAAACCGGAAAACGCCAATTTTGTCTCCAGCGAACTGATCTCACAGATGAAGCCAACTGCCTATATCGTCAATACGGCGCGTGGGGCCATCCTGGATGAAGAAGCGTTGTTGGCGGCACTGGATGAAGGGCGCATTGCCGGCGCGGCCCTGGATGTCTTCAAGGTCGAACCTGCCATGGACAATCCGCTAATCTCCCATGAACGGGTCATTGCCACACCCCATATCGCCGCAAGCACGGATGACGCCCAACAATCGGCGGCCGTCACCATTGCCGAACAGATCCTGGAAATTCTGATTGGCCCCGAACATGAAACCCCCATGAACCTGGCGGTCGTTCCGTTAGACAAGGTTCTTCCCCATGAAATGATTGATCCCCGAAGGGTCGAAAACCTGATAAAAAAACTCGATGCCTCGGACGTATTCACCAATCCTCCGATCGTGGTGGCCTCCAACGGGCGTTATGTGGTTCTCGATGGCGCCACCCGGGTATCCTCCTTCAAAAAGAAGGGCTATCCTCACATCATCGTTCAAGTTCTCAGGGAACAAGAGAATTACACCCTGGACACCTGGTTTCATGCCATTCGGAAAATCGATACGGACAGGCTTCTGTCCATACTGGACGAACTGCCTGAAATCACGATCATGAAAAGTGACATAGAAACCGTTCAGGCGGATATGGTTGAACACGGCGGACTCTGTTATATCCAGACCGTTGATAAAACGATCTACCATATCCAGCCCAAAGCCGGGGCCAACCATCTGGAGGCCCTGAACAAGTTGACCAATACCTATATCAATGCCAGCCATGTCACGCGAACACTGGAAGACAATATCGATATGCTGCTGGAAGAATTTCCCGATTTGGCTGGCGTGGTCGTTTTTCCCGTTTTTACTTTGGAGCAGGTTCTTCAGATTGCCGATACCGGCAATGTGATGCCGGCCGGTATAACACGATTCATTATCCCTGGGCGGGTCATGCGGCTGAACGCAGATTTCGCCACCCTGATTTCCGATATGGATCTGGACGAAAAAAACCGTTGGCTCTATGATCTGGTCGTGGACCGACTGGCCAAAGATCGGGTTCGCTACTATGCCGAGCCTATCTATTTGATGGATGAATAACCATACCCCCTGGTTGCATACAAAATGAGGGGGAGATCGCTTCGCGCCATCGTTTTGTCCTGAGGAATCAAAGGTCATTTGCTGCTAGCTGTGAAGCAGTGTTTCAATTGATTTATTCAGTTTTATATGATCTATTACAAGTTCAACTATTCATAGTAGGCGATAAATGCCGGGAACGTCTAAACCTTACCGGTTTCACCCAACGCGCACCAACCGACATATAAAGCTGTTTTAAACCCAACCTGCCCCGACTGGCAGGCCCGCCAGCGCCGGCATCGACGATCTGACCGGACCTGGCTACGGTCACAAGACGCTTTTGCACTTCAACGACACGGAGGAAATACATGTTAAATCTGGAAAAATATGACCCGGAACTTTTCAGCGCCATCGACGCCGAACGTCGTCGTCAAATCGATAATTTGGAATTGATCGCTTCGGAAAATATCGTCTCGTCACGGGTGAGGGAGGCCACCGGGTCCGTGCTGACCAACAAATATGCCGAAGGATACCCGGCCAAACGTTACTATGGCGGCTGCGAATATGTGGACATGGCCGAGAACATCGCCATCGAACGGGCCAAAAAGCTATTTGGCGCGCAGCATGCAAATGTCCAGCCCCACTCCGGCTCCCAGGCCAACATGGGGGTTTATTTCGCCACCATTTCCCCCGGTGATACAATTCTCGGAATGGATTTGAGCCACGGCGGGCATCTCACCCACGGATCCAAGGTCAATTTCTCGGGAGTTCTTTACAATACCGTCTTTTACGGTGTCGACCGCGAGAACCAGCGTATTGATTTCGATATGGTCCGTGACCAGGCCCTGAAACACCGGCCGAAAATTATCGTCGCCGGAGCCAGCGCCTATCCGCGCGAAATCGACTTCGCCCGCTTCCGTCAAATTGCCGACGAGGCCGGGGCGCTGCTGATGGTGGACATGGCCCATATCGCCGGGCTGGTCGCCGCCGGGCTGCACGCCAATCCGACCGCCCACGCCGACGTGGTCACCTCAACGACCCACAAGACGCTGCGTGGACCACGGGGAGGGCTGATCCTGTGCAACGATGAAATAGCCCAGAAAATCAATTTTAAAATTTTCCCGGGGATTCAGGGCGGGCCTTTATGCCATACCATCGCAGCCAAAGCGGTCGCTTTCAGGGAAGCTTCTTCCGAAGCGTTCAGGGCCTACGCCCAACGCGTTATCAACAACGCCCAAGCCCTGGCCCAGGCGCTTATGGATGCGGGCTATCACCTGACGACCGGGGGGACGGACAACCACCTCATGCTTGTTGATTTAACCAACAAGCAGATCACCGGCAAAGAAGCCGAGACCGTCCTGGACAGGGCCGGAATTACCGTCAACAAAAATACGGTTCCCTTCGAGACCCGAAGTCCCTTCGTGACCAGCGGTATCCGCATCGGGGTTCAGGCCCTGACCTCAAGGGGCATGCGGGAGGACGACATGCGCCAGATCGCCACATATATCGACCAGGCATTGACCTCTCGGACGAGCGAGACAAAAATCGATGCCATCCGGGCCGAGGTCAGAACCCTTTCGCACTCATTTCCTGATTTTCTGGACGATATGTAAGCCACATACAATCCAGACATGAGGAACGTCTTCCATGATGGAATCATTAACAAATCTTTATCGCATCGGTGTCGGGCCATCCAGTAGCCATACCATGGCCCCCAGCCGGGCGACAGCCCGTTTTCTGGAAAAATACCCGAACGCCGATCATTACCGTGTTACCCTTTACGCCAGCCTGGCGGCCACCGGTAAGGGCCATCTGACAGACAAGGCAATCGAAGAGGCCACCTTCCCCCGCTCCCTGGAGATCGTCTGGAAGAAAGACGATGAACTGCCCCACCATCCCAATGGAATGCGCTTCGAGGCCCTGGATGAAACCGGCAATACCATCGGCACCTGGGATGTGTACAGCATCGGTGGCGGGGCCCTCATGGACGACGATAGCACGGTCAAAGAAGCCGGTGTTTATGCCCTTACGACCATGGAAGAGCTGCTATCCCATTTTTCCCAAACGGGAAAATCCTACTGGGAATATGTCGAACAATGTGAAGGCAAGAAGATCTGGTCCTTTTTGGAAGGCGTTTGGGAAACCATGCAGGAATCCCTGGAGAGGGGATTGAACAACGAAGGGGTGATTCCCGGAGGATTGGGAATCTCCAGGCGGGCACGCTCACTGCACACCAAAGCCCAGACCCTTAACGCCCGTTTCAAAAATGACGGCCTGATTGCCGCATATGCCTATGCCGTATCCGAAGAAAATGCCACCAAGGGAACGATCGTGACTGCGCCCACCTGTGGCGCCTGCGGTGTCATCCCGGCAGTACTCAATTTCCTGTCGGGCAGTCTGTCACCCTCTCGATTCGACATCCTCAAGGCCCTTGCAACGGCCGGGCTCATCGGAAACCTCGTCAAGTTCAACGCGAGCATTTCCGGTGCCGAGGTCGGCTGCCAGGGCGAGGTGGGGACGGCCTGCGCCATGGCTGCGGCGGCGGCGACCCAATTGATGGGCGGAACCGTCAGACAAATCGAATACGCGGCGGAAATGGGTTTGGAACACCACCTCGGCCTCACCTGCGATCCAGTCGGCGGCCTGGTTCAGATTCCGTGTATCGAGCGGAACGCCCATGCGGCCACCCGGGCGCTGAGTTGCTGCCATTTTGCCCTTCTGTCCGACGGAATCCATAAAATCAGCTTCGATGATGTCGTCGCCGTCATGAAAGAAACCGGCCAGGCATTGCCCTTTCTCTATCGAGAGACTTCCGAAGGGGGCCTTGCAAAAGCGTATCGGTCCGAATAAGGTTCGCCATCCGTACCTGTTCACGAAGGTCAGCCATCTCGGCCATCCGAAGGCCACGGCCACCTGTGGTGCAGGATTGGCAATCGTTCGTTTTCCATAAACCTTTCGGTGGAAATCGGCTATTGAAGCCCCCACTACCGCCCAGGTTGGTATCATTTCGTATCAACCGGACATCCGGGAAGTTCTCTGCAACCATGTCGGCCGTGCCGTCCTGGCCGGCATTGTCGACCACCACGATCTCACAGCTTTCTGGTGGATAATCCATCACTTTCAGAAACGTCAATAATTGTCTGACATCCTTAGGTTTGTTCCACGTCACGATGATGATGAGTACGGTGGGCATCAGTCGAACCGGAATTCTCCCATTAAATGACAAATCAGGTTGTTGTGTGCTTTAAAAGTTCGTAGACGTTTGGAGAGGCTTTCAGGGAGCGGCTCCGGATCGATCGGCTCGCTCAGACCGGCCTTGGCCGCCTGGAAGAAGGTAACGATTTGTCCGGTCTGCAGCGCCCGGATGAGACCGAATGCCAGCCGTGAGGCAATCATCCATACCGCATCCCGCAGGTTAAAATACCGACGAACAATCCATATAGTGTTCCGGGTGGGATAGTAGACCTGCCGCCAAGTGGTCCTCCCGCTTGCCGATTCCCGATGAATAACACGACAAGACGGCTCATACTGGATCTCGAATCCGCTGCGCAAGACGCGAATGGCGGTCTCGATCTCGTTCTGATACAAAAAAAACCGCTCCGGAAACCATCCGATACGCTCGAACAGGTCCCTGCGGATGGCGAACCCGCACCCAACGAATGCCATGGACAGGCCCGGCCGGTCGGTATCCGGCAGGTGCCAGGTTCGAAACACCTTGCCGTCGGGATATTGAATGCGGCAGGCCACCACGCCCACGCGGGGACTGCGATCCAGCCGGTCGATGATGCGGTCGATGGTGACACTGTCCCGGGGATGGGAGTCGTCATCCAGTACCATGATGTAGTCACCGTCGGCATGGCGGAACCCCCGATTGAGCCCGCCGATACCGATATTATTTTCCAGCAGAAAAATGCGCGCCCAGTCGGCCTGGGTCTTTAGAAAAGCTCGCGTACCATCCGTGGAGCCATTGTCCACGGCCAGCACTTCCACATCCCGGCGGTCGCCCACGATGGACCGCAAGTGTCCCATGGTCAGGCGGGTATCGGTCAGTCGATTGTAGTTCAAAACGACAATGCTCAATTTTAAACGATCCGCAAGCATTACCGTTTGGTTCCCGACGGGTGCATTGCGTTGACCACCTGGGGATACCACAGGGTCAGTTCCTCACCGGAAGCGATCATCCGGTTGGCGAATTCGACACCCTGCATCAGACTGTGATCCATGTTCCCCACTTCGTAGCGCCAGGCCCCGAAGCGGCCACGGGAATATATGCCCATGCTTTCCAATTGGCTCAGCAATGGAAAGAGGACCCGGTTGCGCTCCAGACTCGGCGTCGGGTATCCCTTTTTCTCCGAACGATACCAGGTATGGTGGATCGCGTCCCGACTGGATACCAGATTTGTATTCAACACCCCTTGAATCACATCCTCGACAACACGATCCGGATCCACGGGTTTGACGCCGCTTTCACTCACTTCCAGCATCAACGACCATTGGGTTCGGCTGTCGGGCACATTCTCCGGCGAATAGTTGCTGAACACGGTGGCCCGATAAAAGGGACAATTGTCTTCGGGAAAATAAATCCAGCACTTGGTGGACAGACGATCCGGAACCGAGCCCCTAATCCCCAGCCCAACCACATGGGTGGCCGAATGCTTCAGCTTGCCGGTGTTCGCGCCGGATAAATCCAGCCCGGCCAACCGCACCATATCGGTCAGGGCCATCGTACTCAGGAGAATATCGTATTGATCGTCGGTTCCGTCCTGGAAAGCCACGGTCCGATGCCGGGGATCAATGGAAACAATTTCCTTGTTCAGGCTGATTTTGTCTGCCGGCAGTTTGGATGCCATCCGACGCCAGATGGCGCCGGTCGCCCCCACCCGTGGGAATCGGAAATGGGCGTTCGGTCCCCAGGAAGAATCCTCTTTGCCGGAGATCGATCGCTTCAGGATCTCCTTCAGGTCAACCGGCGAGACCCTTTCCCCCACCCAAGACCAGTCCATCTGGTCCACCGGACAGGCCCACACCTTAAAATTGTAAGGGAGCAGAAACCATTTGGCCAGCCCTTCACCGAAGGTGGCCGCGATCCATTGACCGAAATGGGTTGGGAGGTCGGGCCGGCCGTTGCGCTGGATGTCGATGATGCCTTCCAGGCACTCCCAGTAGATATCATCGGGCAATCGGTGGATATTGTTTTGCAATGGATAGGGAACGAAGCGCTCCTGCATCCAGATCCAGGCTTCGCGGCGGTGCTCGATCCACCCCTTGCCATCGTCGAACAGGTTGTCCATCAACCGGTCGAAATACCCATAATGGCTGAACAGGACATGGCCGCCGAAATCCCACCAAAATCCTTCACCGTCCTGAAAGGATGCCGCCAATCCGCCCCATTGATCACTGCGTTCGCACAACGCCCAGTCATCGTGGCCCAGTTCGTTCAATCGCCACGCGGCACCTAAACCGCAGGTCCCCCCGCCAATGATGATGATCCGCATATTTTTTTCTATCAATCCTTTACCGCATCTGTCCGGGAAACATGCCTTTCAGAGCGGGTGTGTTATACTGGAGGTCGACATCCAACCTGAAATCTTCGGTATGCCGTGTGCACAGGGGATGATAACAGGGGTCATTCATTATCCACTCTTTATATCGTGTCATCATCTCTGTCTCCGCCTCTGGATACCTCAGGTCCACCAGACGATGAATCCGGTTTTTCAGAACACCCGACACGTAGGGCGTGTAAAGGTTGCGGCGCCCTTTTCGAAGCAATTTAAGACAAAAATCGACGTCTGCATATGCGCTGAGCTGTTCGTCGAATCCGCCAACGGATTCAAAACTGGATGTCGATACCCCCATGAGGTCCCACGATACAGCCGAAAAATTTCTAATCACCGCGGCAAATCGCCAGTGCCCCGGCCCCTGGCAGACGTTCCGATAGGCATAACCGGCCACGCCGTTTACACCGAGGAGCATTCCGGTATGATAAAATTTACCGTCGGGATAAGTCAACTGGGTCCCAACTGCTCCGATATCCAGTCGCTGGGTATGCTCCAGAATCGCCAACGGATAATCGCTGTCCAGCACCTCCACCGTGTCCGGAGAAAAGACCAGCGTACTATGGGAAGCCCGGCGGGCGCCACAGTTGTATCGGTGTGCCCTATTGCTCTGATCGGCAACCGTCACCACAATCACATCGCCATCTTTTTCCAATCTGCGCCGGATTTCCGTATCACTGTCGCTTACCACGACGATGATCTCGACCGGAACGGCGGCCACAGCACAGATGCTTTTGACCGCATCAACCACCATCTCCGAAGAAGATTCGGCAATGATGTGGGAAACCGATGGATCGTGGACGCGTCTTTTGAGTCGATACACACCCAACCCAGCCCCCGCGCCCCTCACCACGGTGGCGTCTTCGCCGCGCCGCCGAACGGCGTGTTCCAGTGCCTTGAGGCCGGACGAATAGGCGTAGATCTTACTCATGGGATTGGACGCCAGAGAATCGGATGCCAACCTCCATGAATAGAGAACCATGGGGATATGAACGATCTGCTGTGCCTGCTCGGTAAACCGCAGAAAAAAATCGTAGTCCTGGGCGCCATCGAATCCTGATCGCATGGGACCCACTTTATCGACCATGGTCTTTCTGCAACAGATCAGATGCATGAAATACATGTGGCTGGTGAACATGTCCGGGTTCCAGTCCGGCTGGAGCCTGGGGGAGTGCCGCCGTCCGTTCTCATCCATCAGATCTTCATCGCTGTATAGCAGGTCTGCATCCGGGTGCGCGTTGATATAAGCGGTGATTGCTTCGAGGGCAAAAGGCTCGACGTGATCGTCATGATCACAAAACACGATGTAATCGCCGGTTGCCAGAGCCAGAGCCCGGTTCGTATTGGCAGCGATGCCTTTATTGGCCGACCCCAAATCCAGTCGGATCTGGCAGTGTTGCGCCGCTAGTTTTTCAAGATATCTTTTGATCCACGGGTCCGTGGACCCGTCATCGCTGATGCAAATCTCAAAATCCGGGTAGGTTTGGGCCAGCAATGCTTTCAGCATTGTGGCAAGATAGGCACGGTTGGTATTGTATACCGGCAGGATAAAGGAAAAAAAAGGCCGTGTCTCCATGTTGCGGATTCGCTGGTGGCTTTCATCAAGGACCGAAGCAATCCGTTCAAGCCATCGGTGGTAGGCCCTTTGCTCCAGAACGTTGCTGATTTTATATAGCCACCCTATCATCCGGTTAATCAGTCTGACCAGAATCAGGCGCTTCAACCAGTTGGTAGCCTGCCGAGCGGCGCCCATGATTCTATCCCCCGCCATACAATGCTTCAAGATCGTCGAGATGAGCGGCAATGGTTTTCATGGGTTTGATTCCACGTTTAAACGAATCGATCAAACCCGGATCGGCAACAATTGATTTGAGGCTGCGGCTGAGATCGTCCACGCTGCCGGGCTCGAACAGCATGCCGTTCTCACCGTGTCTGACAAAGTCGGGTATACCGCCGATACGGGCACCCAGAACAGGAACGCCCAAAGATAACATCTCGAAAACGACCTGGGGCGCGTTGTCGTACCATATAGGCGGCACGACCCCCATGTCTTTGCCTTTCAGGATTGATGGAAGTTCGTCGAATCGATAACCATCGGAAATATAAAGAGCGGACAATCGATCATCGAGGATGTGGATTTGCTCGGACAATATGCCGTTGGTCTTTACACCGTGCCGGATGCCCCGTGCGTGAACATGCAATTCCAGGTTACCGAGAAAACCGGCTGACATACCGCAAAGGGTCTTCAATAAGAAAGGAAGCCCTTTTAAATCATCGGCAACCCCTAAAAAGATCAATTTTAGAGGTAATCGGGCCGGTCCCGGGACCATGGGATCGGGAAGCGGCCGATCCGCCATTTTGTTACCGATGTGGTTAACCCTCACAATGTCGGGATGCAGCCCCATGTCCACAAACAAATCCTTTACAAAACGGGAAACCGCCAGGACACCGTCCGTCCGATTGATAGCGGCAATCATCCGATCGCGCCGGATTGCATAATCTCGTGTGCGACACCGGTTATCTTTAAGAGCATATCGCTGAAGGGGGTGGGCATTGGCAAACAGGATGGATTTGCATTGACGGGCCATATTGGTGACAATGGAGAACATCTGCATCAGCCGAATCCATATCCGATCACCCATGGGCATTGCGGTTTCAAGGAAAGTCTTCGCTTGCCGCATTCGCCATTCGATATCCCGGGGAAACGGCACGGCGCACGCCAGACAACGGCGTCCGTCCAGAAAATCCTCACAGATTTTTTTTCCCTGGAAGAGCAACCCCACCTGGCTGCAAACAAGATGGTAGTTGTGCAGTGAGTAAAATACCCGGGCACCGCAATGCGCTGCGATATCGATGCATGCCGCCGAAAAACCCTCAATATTTTGAAAATGGACCACATCCGGTCCCAAATCGGCGATCAACTCCCTGAAACACCGTTCCACGGGAGGACAATCTGTTTCCTTATCCGGATACAGGAAATTGAAGAATGCCGGTGCCATGATCGGGGAGTTGACGATCTCAAAATTTTCGATCCCGCCATAGGGTTTTGTTTTGCGGACAAACACCCTTCGCTTCAAGTCGTAGATGAATCCGGACGAGACCGTATAGACGTCATGGCCCTTCTCTGAAAGCGCGGTGGCCATAGATTGTGAATATAGGTTGACGCCGCCGCCGACCTCGGCACCATGCCAGACAGGTGCCCAGTTCACAAACAAAATTTTCATAACATATCACGCTGGAGTGGTAGAGGCGATGGATGTGTTGGCCCGTTTTCCTGGTAACCGAAGAAACGGCAATACGCCGAGTCGTATACACGGCATATTGCAGGATTTCGCCGCCACCTGGCGATACTGCCGTCAATTACGTCGGCGTAATCTTTATCATGACTTATATTTAACTTCTCCATCCTTATTTTTTTCCCGCCAACGATAGAAAAAATGCGGTCTTGGTTCTTCTTCAGATCCTCGAATCGGCAGATATAAAGATCGAAATACGATTTATTTATGTGGAACCATGCTGATTCGATGTTGTGAGCATAAATATCGATTCCAAAATTTTTTTTGATATGTTCATCAAACCAGTAGAAGGGACGTATGAACGTAAGAACATGTCTTTTTATGATCTGTTTCGTATCACCAAATTGTTCCCATAGATCGCCGTTCTTACTCCAGAGGGGCGGGATGATAAAACCAGGTTCGCCGATCACATCGTCAATTGTATCGAGGACAACGGAAATTCCACTTTCGATACGTGCCAGTCCAATTCGAATAGCTTCATGCATGTTGGTTTCAGGACGTTCCAGATTGGCAAGCTGGAAAAAATCAGCATAGTAGCCATCAAGTTCTTGTTGGATTTGGGATCTGAACCACTCGACAGGATCCCGACTCAGGCTGAGAATAACCAACCGTTTGTCCGCGATGCCTTTTTCGTGCTGATGTAACAAGCGCGTCAGTTGGATGTTCTTAACCAACTGCCCCTCACCATGGTATGAGAAATGGTCGGCTATATCCGGATCGAGCAGGATCCCTAGAATGAGCCCCAGGTTTTCCTTCCCCAGAAAGTGACTCTGGTAGGCGGTTACACCGTCTATCTGGTTTAAGGTCTCTACCAGTGAAGTCGATGCGACTTTTCCCATCTGGTAAACGATTATGTCATATTTCATAAGATACCACCGTCAGCCCTCAGTGCCTTACACCTCAGTTTTTGCCCAAAAAACAAGAAAATGGGGTACATCGTTTACGGGTTTCCCGTCTTAGCTGTTGAGCAGCCTTTCCTTCATAGAAGCCAATCCGTGACCAAGCTGAAACCACCGGGACTGTTTAATTTGCTGCAACTCAACCTCTATCTGGCGTAACTCAACCTTGAATTGTTCATTTGAATTGGACAAAGCCTGGTTTTTCAATAAAGCTGACTTCAATTGGCGTGTCAACTGCTGGATACTATCCAATCGAGAGAAAGCCAATTGTTGCGCTTCCTTCAATGCCTGCCGATAGACCGCAAGCTCATCCTGGTGATCATTGATTGTTTGAAGCCGGTCGATCGCCATTTTTTCCGTTTTGCGATAAAACCCTTCCAACTGGCTGTAGGAGGCATTCATTGATTGGTTTGTTTCAGAGAGTTCCCGGATCTGCTCCGACCGTTCCAAAGCAATCCGCTCCAGGTGGTCCGTCTTTTCATTTAGGGCGCCAATCAAATCATTTTGCTGTTGTATGAACTTGCGCCTCAGATCGACCACCCGCCTTACAGAATCACCCGCCGTCTCCGCCATGCTTCCAGGTTCCTTGGCCGAGGGACTGCAGGCAATTACGAACTGATAGGTCAGTGCATCATCACGGGAAAATATTGTGCGCTGGACCTCCGGTGAAAATCCGGTCAGTGAATCGGCAATTTCCGTATCCTCCGGCAGACGCTGGATCGTCTCTATGTGATCAATGCCAAATCCGGACTGATTCAGCAATCGGACGATACTTTCACGTGTGAAAAAATGAAGGTGCGTTCGATCCAACAGGCCTTCGTCCGTGTATTCGAAACGGTTGTTAAGCAGGCTGCCGATAATGGCTGCATGACTGATATTCGGTATCGATACCAGCAGGCGGCCGTTTTCTCCAAGCAGCTCCCGGCAACCAACCAGAACGGCCCTGTGATTGTTCAAGTGTTCCAAAACATCTGCAATGACAATTCGATCATAGGTCTGACCATGGAACAGGTCTGCCAGATTGACTGCGTCTATATCCGCAACGACCATTTTGCGGCAGTATGCTTCCGCCTTTCGGGCCATTTCCGGCGAAATTTCCACGGCATCAATTTGGCATTCCAGCTGTTCCCGCATATAGCGGGTCAGGTAACCGGTTGCCGGCCCCAGTTCCAGCACTTCGGATCCTGCAGGAATATGCCGAATGATCTTGGCCAGGGAATCGTCTCCATCGACATCAATGGTGCGTTCATAGACATGAGGTGGGGCCGAGACGCTTTCTCGATCATCGGATGGCTCCGGTTTTCTGGCAACCAATACCGTATCGGCCCATTGACGGCTGTCATCCGCATACGCGTCCGGCTCCCAGTCCGTATAAACATCAAGGACGTCAAAATCCACATACCGGGCCAGGGCCCGGAACCCGTCCGGATAAAACCGCCAGCAGTCGATGGGGTAGCGGTGCTCAGGACCGCCGGATGGCGCGATGATGCAGCACAGACCGCCCGGTTTCAGGATTCGCTGAATCTCCTGCATGGTCCGCCAGAAAAAAGCGATATGTTCGAATGCCTGGCCAGAAATGAATACATCCACTGAGCCGGTAGGGATTTCAATCCAACTGTAAGGATCGCTCAGGACCAAATCGACATTGTCGCCCTCCACAATGTCCACACCGGTATAGGACCATTGCGGAACATCGAAGAATTGGCGGTAATTGCCGCCGATGGACACGCTTCCCAGATCGACAATCTTGAGCGGCTGTTCTTCTCTGTCGGCCAGGTAGCGCTGGCGAAAAGACTTCATCTTGTCGAGAGAACTTAGATGCATATGCTTGTGTCTTCTATATTTGATAAAACGTCAAATTTCCAATTTTGAATATTGATCTCGCTGCGCGCGAACAATCTTATCAAAACAACAAAATTCCTTATCCAAAATTCGACGTTCGACCTTATCTTATTCTTATCTTCCCATCCCCACCTGTTTCAACCAACGCAGCGGTCTGGTCAGCCGCCACGACCAGGAATTCAGAACAGCGGTCAGGTACTGCTGGGTGTCACGGGCCTCATTCTCCGGGATGACCACGGGCGCTTCGAGCAATTTTTGGTGCGTCAGCCAGCGGTAAAAGCTGGTTGTCGGGCCATCGTCCACAGATGGCTGTGGGAAAGCGGCGATCAGATCCTGCCGCGCCCGATACAGTCGCCGATGGGAGCCTGCGATGGGTTTTCCGTTGCTGTAAAAGCCATAGATACACGGCATTTTCCCAAACTTGTCCTGGCCCATGTCATTGAGTTCGTCAATGTACCATTGACGGAAATCGAACAGGGCCTGGTTGTCGCCAGCATATCGTTTCAACATAATTTCCTGGGCACCCGAATCGAACCCGGAGAAATGGAAGAACTTGATGGGCGCACCATCTATCTGCAATTGACCGTTGTCAATGGTCACCGGCCGGTGGGACAAATTCCAGGTGGCCACGTTGTAGGTCTTGTCTCTAAGGATGTGGATGGCGTCGAAAAAAGCCGGTGCCAAATCAATCCATCGCTGGTCGGTGAACAATCCGTTGGGGATGTCGTCGTAGCAGTAGTGCAGCAACCTGTCGGCCCACCATTGCAGAAACCGAAGACCGTCTTCATCCCGTCGGACCGCCAGAAATCCCAGATTGTAGATGCCATGTTTCAGGCTGCAGATCTCATTGTCCACGATGGCTTCATGGGTCTGGTCCGGCTCCACCTGATGGGGCGTCAGAATCACCGCATGGCTGTCAAGCAGTTTCTCCAGATCATCCAGGACGTAAAGCACAATGATATCCGGATCGAAATAGATCAGCTTTTCCGCACCGGTTCGTTCGAACAGCTTCAAAAAGGCCCTACCCTTCACAGCGGTGCATAATTCAACGACACTGTGCTTAAAAATCCAGGCATCCAGATCAGGAATGTCCAGGTCGGTCACGTAAACGATCGAATCAAAGGGCTCTGCAGCGGGATCAACCGATTCGGGGAGATGGTCACACAGGACCAGGTGGAACACCGCACGGGGATTGTGTCGTTTGACGGAGCGGGCCAGGGCCCGGGCTTTTGGCAGGTAGTTCGCGGTAATGCTGGTAAAATAGTGCAAAATGATTCCTTTTATACAGTCCCCATCCACAAACGGCCAGCACGCCTGTTTCCGGTGGGATCCTATCTCCGAAAAAAGTAAATAAATGGTTGACTGCACCCGACAAATACCGGCCGGACATATTTGCTGAGGTTCGGATGGCGCTGCCACCATTGCCTGAACCTTTCGATAAGCCGATGCAGTCTGCTGATTTGGTAAACCGCCAGTTGGGCACGCAACCGATCAATTTCCCCGGCACGACGTTTGATTTCTTCAGCGTTCCGCCGATCAGACGCCATCTGCGCGGCAGCCATCATGTACCAGTGGTCCATCCACTGCGCGTCGATCGGTACCGGCGGCATCGACACAGACGGCCTGGCCCTGATTTTTTCGACAGATTCCGAGAGTTCGGGATTGAACCGCAACACAAAACGCTTTCCCTTCGGGGAGTGTCCGTTTGCCAATGCCGATTTTATTCCTTGCCCACCGGACAGGAACCGCAGCATTTCCGATTCGGAATCGAACACTTGACCGCAATCCCGCTGCCGAACTTGCGCCTGAATGTTTCCACTGTTCCGGTTGGTGATCACGTAGCAACCGGCAGCCAGTGATTCAAAAAAAGTAAAACTGTAAGTCTCGGGCCAGATCGACCAGAGCAAAACCACATCAATGCCATGGCGGATCAATGCATTCACCATGGCATCCGGGCCCTCGTCCTGAAATGAGACCGGCACATAAGTCACGCCCGCCAACCGTCGGCCGGCCGTGCCCAGGTGATACAGATCATATGCGTGTCGGATGTCCCCATGGTCACACAATCGCCACCAGGTTTCCAGCCCCTTGTTGACCTGTTCGTAACCGACATAGGCGATTCTGATTTTCTTGGCCTGTGCCGCATTGGACGGCTTCCCATATTCGTCTCCAGCCGTCGGGGTTTCCACAAGTTGATGGGGAACGGTCCGCACCCGGTCCGCCAAATGGGGAAAATAACGGGCCCAGATGTCTCCGGCAATATCGGACGGCACGACGACCTCAGGCCGGATGCGGTCAAAAAACGATTGCATACCCTCTCGATGGGCCACGGGGTCCGGGCAGCGTTGACAGGTACCGCATCCGGCGTCGGCCTGATGGCCGCAAAACTGGTTGGCCTCATTCAACAAATTGAAACTGCTGCAAATACTGAAATAATCATGGACGAAAAACCGAACCGGCACACGCCTCAGGGTGCCAATTAAAAAAGCCAGCCCCGCCAGTGAAAAATGCAGTAAATGATGCAAATGGACGGCCAGCGGCCGAACAGTGCCGCGGCTGATCATCGTCTGTATCACCAGGGTGAATTGCATCAGGCTGATGGTATCCACGGGATGCGAATCGACGTTGATCCCAACGGGCTGGTCGCCTGCCTGTTGTACGGGAAAGCGATCATCGGTATGGTCGGAAAAAATCTGAACGTAGGAGATCTGCCTCTCTCTCAGCGCGGCCTGCTCTTCCACGAGCACTTTCTCGGTTCCCCCCAGTGCGGAGCGATAGTTGGAATGGGAGATGGCAAAAACTGCATCCGTAAATATCAAATGGGCTGTCATCCTGTCGGCCAAAGCGGACCGGTCGGCCGGCACCGATAATTTTGACGTGGTCTGATGATCGGTGGTCATATCCGCGAAGGCCTCGGATCATTGTCTCTCGGAGATGCCAGGCAGAGCATATCGAAATCGGTCTCCAAAACGGAAAAAATGCCTGCCGGGGGACGCTGGGGAATGCTCTCGATCACGGCCACATCCTGATACCAGTGACATGGGGTGTGGCTGTCTGCGTGGCGCTCTGCAATGGCCAAAGACAGGGTGTATTGACCGGCAATCAGGTTCGGCCAAGATGGCAAGCGAAAGAAAAACAAATAACGTCCCCGGCGGTCCAATTGCTGCATCGGCAGCGTCATCAATTCCGTATTGTCCCCGAATACCTCACGGCCCATCCGGTCCTTGACAATGAAACCGGCAACCGGTTCGGCAACCGGTTCATGCGCGGTCACCATCAATCCGATTTCAAACGGCCGGCCGCTGTGGGCAACGGCGCCGTCCTCGTTGCCGCAGCGGAGCCGGATCCGGTCGATGGTCGCCCGGCGGTTGCCAAACACCTCCGCCTGATCGGGCAGGTCCGCAAATCCATCCAGGACAGCTGGATTTTCCGGTTGAACCGCTTCCGTGCCTTCCGGACCGTCCCAGCGGGAATCATCCTGATTGGTGCCATACATGTACTGGGTATACTGGTTGACGACCTCCTTGGGTTCCCCGTCCATGCGCAGACGGCCATTTTCGATCCAGATTACCCGTGAACACAGTTCGGTTACGGAAGCCATGCTATGGGAAACAAACAACACCGTTCCGGCCCGGCAGAAGCTTTTGATTTTCTGCATACATTTTTGCTGAAATCGAATGTCTCCCACGGACAGGGCCTCATCAATCAGCAGTATGTCCGGTGACACGTGAACGGCCACGGCAAACGCCAGACGCACATACATCCCGTTGGAGTATGTCTTGACCGGCTGGTCCATAAAACGGCCGATGTCGGCGAAATCGGCAATCTCGTCAAACCGCTGGTGCGCCTGTTTATCGCTCAACCCCATGATGGCCGCGTTGAGAAACACATTTTCCCGGCCGGTGAACTCCGGATTGAACCCGGCACCGAGTTCCAACAGGGCGGTCACCCGGCCATTAATCGTCAATGTTCCGGAGGTGGGGCCCAGAATTCCGCAAACCATTCGCAGCAAGGTCGATTTTCCCGAACCGTTGGACCCGATGATCCCCACGGTTTCATGGCGGCGGATTTCGAATGAGATATCGTCCAGGGCCCGGAACTCGGAATAAAACCGCTTCCGGCCGCGCCATAGGGCCTGATACAGGCGGTCCATGGGTTTTTCGTAGACCTGGTAGCGCTTATCCACCCGATTGGCATAAATAGCGATATCAGGATTCGTGGGTATTGTGTCCGGCAGCATCTGAGGTTTTGTCGGCACCATGCTTACACCACATCGGAAAAGGCCTGTTTGCTGGCCATGAAAAAACTGTATCCCAGCATCCACATCAAAATGGCGGCAGCCAGCCAAACGGTGTAGCAGGTCCAATCCGGCATCACCCCATGGAACACCGCATTCCGGGAGAAATCCACGAAAACGGCAATGGGATTCATCCGAAAAAGAAATTGATAGGACGCGGGCACCACATGGATGGGATAAAAAATCGCCGAAGTAAAAAACAGCAACGTGGTCAAAATCCCGGATAGCTGCCCCACATCCCGGATAAAAACCCCCAGTGTTGCCAGAATATAGCCGACGGCCAGTGACAGGACGACCACCGGCAGCCAGATCACCGGCAACAGCCAGGCGCCGGAAAAGATCGGTTGCCGGAAAAACAAAATCCCGGCTGCCAGCACCAGCAGGCTGATCAAAACATCAATGAGAATCCGGATTAATCGCACCACCGGCAGAATTTCCAGGGGGAAGAGGACCTTCTTGACAAAGGCACTGTTGCCGACCACCAACTGAGATGATGAAGCCATCATCTCGGAGATGATATGGAAGGTAATCAGCCCCAAAAAAAGCACCAGAGCAAAGGTAGCCCGGGATTCATCGGCATCGCCGACGCCCCAGCGCCCTTTGAAAATCACTGCAAACACGAAGGTATACACGCCCAGCATCAGCAAAGGTTGGATGATTGTCCAGCCCACGCCCAGCATGGCGCCCCGGTAGCTGGCCTGAAATTCCCGACGGCATAACAAGCGAATCAGATGCCGATATTGCCACAAATGGCGAATGATCTGTATCGGATGATAGATGTTGAAAGATAGACTGGAGGTAAGATTCATCGCGTCGGGATTGGCGGGCGTCAGGCTATTCGCCGCAGAAAACCTTTGGGGTTATAAGTGAGAAGGTAGCGCTCGCATTTTTGGTCGGCGACAAAATTCGTATTTTCCTTTAAAAAGCGCTCAGTCGCCACCAGCGGCCCATCTATTTCCAATCCCATTCCGTCGCCATGATGAAACAGATCGACAATACCGTCTTCGACCACTAAATAGCTGCCCACACTGACCCATGGGCTGTAGTTGTTCAGGTCTCTGAGGACCTGTTCGCTGCTGTGGTCACCATCTTGAATGACAAACACCTTTTTGCCCTGGCAGCGACCGGCCACCTCGGCAAGAATGTGGTCGTCATCGCTGCGACCGGTCAAGACCACGACCCGATCGTGCGTCACCTTAAAATCATCGCGGTGCGGATCAATGGATATCACCTGGCCGTTGCCGATGATGTCCAGCAAATGGGCGAAAAACAGGGTGCTGCCGCCAAAACGGCTGCCGATTTCCACCACGATATCCGGTTTTACATTGTACAAAATCTCTTGGTAAATCCATACATCCAGAGGGTTTTTCCAGATCGGGGTCCCCATCCAGGTCATCTTGTCGAACACGATTTCCTTCTGGTGGTGGAGCAGCCAGTGCCGCAGGTCCATCTGGTAGGACCGGTTGTAGGCGTCACGTTTTAGCGGCAGGTGGGTTGCCGGCAGCGGGTCCTGCCGACCAAAAATTTTTTTCAATTGTGATGCAATCTTGCTGAAATCCAATGTGGCATCCTATTTCACTTCTCATACCGGTCGAAGATAAAATGACATTAACCGGCAGCCCGATTATCACAGGTATCCATTGATTGCAATCTTGCACATATAGAATTGCAGGCGCATCTGAAGTTATCTAAAAAATCACCGACCATCCGCAAATCGGCTGGTTTGATGAAACTCCTTGAAGGAGGCCAATATCCAAGACATGGTATCTACATTTTTTTTTCGCCGACGACATAGAAACCGGCAGCTATCCGATCCGCATGGGGAAAATGTACTAGAAGAAGATCTAAAATTTTGAATGGCGAGATGATGATGAGAAATAACATGAATAACCAATCGTGCAAACTGCGACTGCCAAAAGACAGTACAATTGCCAGCCACTCAACAAGAACATAGAGAAAGCCTGACATCGGGCCGGCACCAATTCCGATTTCCACCTTATCAAACACCGAAAAAAGCTCCACACAGCCTGGAACGGTCCAACGCATATAATCATACGGAGCCGCATGAAAGGGCACGATAAATGGAATGAAGCAAAAAATACGGCCTCCAGGCACTATCACACGGTTCATTTCAGAGACCACCTGTTGGGGATCGTTCACGTGCTCTAACATTGCCGTATTGAGTATCAGATCAACGGAATCGTTTTCTATTGGTAAGTCGGTCGCATCAGCAACCATATCCACTTGATCGAATGCAAAAATATCCACATTGATGATATCTCCCCGCCGACTGATCCGCTGAGGACCACTTCCCAAATTGAGGATCACCTGTTCCTCACCATAATCATCAAGGCAACGGCGTTTATGATTTGAAAACGCCCTGCTTGGCATGACTGGTGCAAAAAGGTATAGAAGCAGATAGTAGAGCCGTCCCCATCTCTTGAGCCATTCCTGCACTCGCCCCATAGGCCCGTCTCCGGCAGTCAGGGTCGGTATTCTATTGCCGGCCAGAAAACACAGAGCCTGGTTCTGTTGGGTAAAAGGCCGATCTTTTTTAATGATTTTATGGATTTTTTCGGTGCGGGTCACCATATCACTTCTATCTTCGTATTATTGTAAAAAACTGTTCAAATGCGTACCTACACAGAGGATGCAAAGTGATCGGATTGGCAATGGGTCTTCACATGCCACGTCCGATGACGAGGACCCCTATGCAAATCAACGCCACGCCGATCAATTTATGCCAATTGAATGGCTCATTTAAAATCCATATGGATAGCACCGTGACAAGCGCAAAGTTAAGACTGGCAAAAGGGACGGCGACACTCAGGTCGAATCTAGAAATGGCACCAACCCAAAAAATTGATGCAAAGAACAGACTTAGCGCACAAGTGATCACCCAGACATTGGTCAGAACAAATCTAAAATAGAACGAAACCATGGCCAATCCGTCAGGTACGTTCGGCTGGCAGTTAATCTGGTATTTGAGCATTAAATTGCTGTAGGAAGCAAATACGATTGCAAGAGTAAGATAAAAATAACCCATAAAACCTCGATTTTTGTATGATCCGCATGTGCAAAGAAATAAGATTAATTGATCGCAGATTCAAGAACATGGATGCTGCGCACCTGTTGGTCTTCGCTCAACCCCATGATGGCCGCATTGAGAAATACGTTTTCCCGGCCGGTGAATTCCGGGTTGAACCCCGCACCCAACTCCAGCATGGATCACACCACATCGGCAAAGGCTCGCTTGCTGGCCATGAAAAAGCTGTAGCCCGCCATCCACAACAAAACGGAGATCCCCAGCCAGACGGCATAATATGGCCAATTAGGCATGACACCGTGAAACACCGCATTGCGGGAAAAACCCCGAACACGGCAATGGGATTCATGCGGAACAGAATCTGATAGGATGCGGGCATCACATCGATGGGATAGAAAATCGCCGAGGTGAAAAACAAAAGCGTGGTCAATATTCCGGCCACTTGCCCCACATCGCGGATGCCCCCCCCAGCACTGCTAGGTGAGAAGATAACGTTCGCACTCCGAATCTGCGATGAATTTAGCATTGTCGTTTAAAAAGCACTCCGTGGCCACCAAGGGATCTTCCATGTCAAGTCCCATGCCGTCGCCGTGATGAAACAGATCGACAATGCCGTCCTCTACCACGAAATAACTCCCCACACTGACCCACGGGCTGTAGTTGTTCAGATCCTTGAGCACCTGCTCGCAGCTGTGGTTGCCATCCTGGATGACAAACACTTTTTTTCCCTGGCAGCGGGCCTCGACGTCGGCAAGAATGTGATGGTCGTCGCTGCGACCGGTCAAAACGACGACCCGATCGTGGGCTACCTTGAAATCATCGCGGTACGGATCGATGGACACCACCTGGCCATGGCCGATGATATCCAGCAGATGGGCGAAAAACAGGGTGCTGCCGCCGAAGCGGCTGCCGATTTCCACCACGATATCCGGTTTGACCTTGTACAGGATCTCCTGGAAGATCCAGACGTCCAGGGGGTTCTTCCAGATGGTGGTCCCCATCCAGGTCCTCTTGTCGAACACGATCTTTTCTGGTGGTGGAGCAGCCACTGCCGCAGGTCCATCTGGTAGGACCGGTGGTAGGCGTCGCGTTTCATCGGTGTGTCGTGTATAGGAAACGATTGTTGCCGGCCGATAAGCCCTTCAAGTCTTGATGTGATCCTGCTGAAATCCAATATTCTGTCCTGTTTTTATTGATGGTACCCGCCTGAAATGGTTGGCAGTCCTTCACGGATTGAAGCCGGCAGCCCGATTATCACAGCTTTCAAAGAGTTGCAAGGATCCATACCAAATATCATTTTTTGAAACACCAGCAGATTTCCGCGTTGGGCTAAGCCGCATGATCAATTGCTGATTTTAAAACGTTGACAACCCTTATTTGCTGTTGCTCACTTATCCCAGCCCATAAAGGTAACCGAATTAACCGTTCTGAGTAGGAATTTGTATTTTCTAATGTTCCGTACGTTCTGCAGTACCGTCGGCCTGCAGGCGATAAGTGCAAGGGCACGTAGTGAAACACAGCCCAGATTTGCTGTTTCTTAAATGTATTCAACACTTCCTGTCGATCAATATCAGCGGGCAAAATAACATAATACATATGCGCATTATGTTGACAATCATCTGGTATGATGGGGCGTCTCAGTAATCCTTTTTGCTCAAAAGGTTCCAGCAATTGATGGTATATTTCCCAACTGCGCAGACGTTGCTGTGTTATTTTCTCCGCCTCTTCGAACTGAGCCCATAGAAATGAAGCAATCAACTCTCCAGGCAAAAATGATGATCCAATGTCTTGCCATGTATATTTATCAACCTCACCCCTGAAAAATCTGCTTCGGTCAGTACCTTTCTCCCGAATGATCTCAGCCTTTACAACAAAATCCGGGTCATTCACCAATAAAGCACCACCTTCACCTGAAATTATATTTTTTGTTTCATGAAAGCTATACGAACCGAGATCACCGATACTTCCTAAAGGGCGGCCCTTATAACTAGAAAGCACCCCCTGTGCGGCATCTTCAATCACTTTTATTCCATGACGTTCAGCGATGGTCATGATTTTATCCATTTCACAAGACACACCTGCATAGTGAACTGCTGCGATCGCTTTTGTCTGTTTCGTTATCGCTTCTTCGATCAAATGCTCATCAATGTTTAAGGTGTCGGGCCGTATATCTACAAATACCGGTATACCACCACGCAGAACAAAAGCATTTGCAGTTGACACAAATGTATAAGAAGGCATTATGATTTCATCATCAGGTTTAATGTCCAGCAGTAACGCTGCCATCTCCAGTGCAGCTGTACAAGAATGTGTCAGTAATGCTCGACAACAACTAGTACATTCTTCCAACCACTCATGGCATCGTTTAGTGAAGGGTCCATCGCCGGCTAATCGACCATTAAAATGAGATTCCGCGATGTAATACAATTCTTTACCGGTCATATATGGCCAGTTAAAAGGTATTTTCATTTTATTGATTTTATTTTTAGCATTTTTGTATTTCATAGTAAATATTATATCGATGAATAAAGGGTCATATTAGTTTAAATTAGCATTTTTTTGCAAGCAATAATAGTGACCCTCCAATTGGTAATTTTACCCCAATTTTTAGAAAAAAAAGCTCCACAGTCATTATTGCTTCAAGTGATTTATTAAGCCATTTTGGAATCTTAAATTCATCCATTGGGTCAAATTTATTCGCTTTCTTTTTAAATCTAGAAATCCACATTAGCGGAAGCAATAAACTAACAAAAGAAGTAGTATAAAAAACCGTCATCCCGGCATCTTCTATTTTCTTGACTAATTCCTTGCGTCTGTATCGACGAACATGTCCTGAATATTCATCAACAATGGACCAAAGCCACTGATGCTGTGGAACGGTTATAACCAGCCACCCTCCCTCATGAAGTGCTCGCTGTAAATTGTATAGCACCCTTTGATCATCTTGGATATGTTCAAGCACATCAAAGGCACCAATTACATTATAATAGTCACTATCATTTATAAATAGTGCATTGATATTTGAAAAATATGCTGATGGTACCCTTGAACACGCATATGCAAGCCCCTCTTCAAATAATTCAATACCATAAAGTTTAGCTTCGGGGTAAGATTGGTGAATCCTCTCAAGAACAAATCCACTTCCGCAACCAATTTCGAGGAAACAATCCAATTTCTCAACTTTTTTGGCCATTGCCCATAGTAGCAAATTATTTCTGGACCTAAACCACCAGTTGTTCCTTTCAAATCTGACCAAATTTTCATATGATGATGGTGGAAAAACTTTACTATTAGTATTTTGTTTTTTCAAATTCATTTGAACACTATTTATTTCTTGATCTCTTCAGGAAAAGGAAACTCCATGTCGTACGTTTAATAATTGAAATGAATTGAGCATAGTATATTTTAATGCCAAGTGTCTCATAAAATATCCAAAGAACTATTCTATTTAAAAAGTATATAACCATGGACGTCTTTGCAATTGTAAAGACATTCACAGAACCAATGGAAAAGCGAACCTGCAAAACGTATAATAAAAAGCCGTTAAGAACCACAATAAAAAGCGCAAAAGAAAGCGGCATTCCTAATTTATCAAGGTAGGTTAGAAGGGCTATACCAAATAGATTTCTAAAACATCAAATAAATAAATACCAGATCATAAAATACCCAAAGAAAAATCTTTAATAATCTTCATTTGGCGATTAAAATTATTATGAAGTATACTTAGGTCATAATATTTTCTTTCAATGGATGCATTTCTATTGATATTTTCTTGATTTTTTTTACCGAAGTCTATTTTGAAATAATCTTGAATTTTGATTATTACACCATCTAAATGGTCGCGTATATCTTCAAAATTGAAAGTTAAAAAATTTTCTTTTACAAACCTAACTGAGGCTGAGAATCTATTCCAATCGATATTCGACAAAAATTCATTTTTTATCTTATTTATGTGAAGATATCTTTCAAATGATTTTCTATAATCAGAATATTCTCTAATAATAAAGAAGCAATCTATCTGACGTTCAATTAATTTAGACAATGCGTTTTTGTTAAAAATATATTGAAGTTTTTTTCATTATTAAACCTGAATTCAGCCCATCATTCTCTTTTCGCCAACCCAATTCCACTCTTTCCGTAACCGTTTCCATTATATAGCATATAAAGAATACCTTTGTGTTTGAATACGAATGGGTATTCAATCATTTCCGAATCCCATCCTGATCTTGAAATATCAATACCGACTGATTCCAATGCCAATTCCCATTTTACCCCATTTATACTAAAAGCATGACCTATTCGATAGGTTTGTCCACTCCCATCGCGATAGGAAAACCACATTTCATATTTTCCATTGGCATGTTTTATGACTGTTGGCCTTGAAAATGCCTGCGCCTTGCCGATTTCGTAAGGAATGGCGGTGCCTTTACGTTTCCAATGATGTCCGTCCATAGACGAAGCAAAATTAATGACATGCAGCATTTCTCCGTTACCCGCATCCCACGTTTTTGTAGAACCGTACCACATGTCGTAGGTACCATTTAGATGATCTACCACCCATGGATATGAAAGGCTTATCGGATCCTTATCGTTAATATCGATAAAAGGCAAATAACCATCTATTACCAATGAGAAATCGGACTTTACAACAAGCCTGCCAATAGAACCTCGCCAGTGCCCTCTTTTTGGTATATACCACCCCATAAAAAGCATGTATGTTATGCCATCTACTTCATAGCAGTTGCCAATACTGACTCCGTCGGCATAAAAACAATCGTTATCGCCATGTTGGAAAAATGGTTGATTATGATCTTTAATGACTTCGCGGCTAACGATATCGATATCAACGGCACTCACGGATGAGCGATTCTTTTCGTCTCTTCCGCTGAAAAAAATACGAAAAACATCTTTTTCCAGATGGATGGGCAGGGGGTTTGCCGCATGTGTTATTAGTTTGGGATGTCTTCCATTGACAGGCGGGCAGTAGAGTAATCCAAGCTTTTCCCATTTTTTAAAGGTGTTCATATATTTTTAACTTTAGAGCTGCTAATTACTGCGGGTTGGCTAGCCTTTCCAATGTAAACACTTTTTGCCTCTGCATCCCCAAGCAGCAAGGTACCTGCTCCAATCACACATTTTTTTCCGATGCGGATATGGTCACGAAGCGTTGCATTTACACCGATAAAACACTGCTCGTCGATTTCAACCCCCCCAGACACAACCACATGCGACGCAATGAAACAATGGTCTTTAATGATGGAGTGGTGCCCAATATGATTGCCACTCCATAGTGTAACGTTATTTCCAATCTTCACAAAAGGCTGAATCGTGTTGTCTTCGAAGATAAAACAATTTTCACCGAAACACCCATTGTTCATAATTGTTGCACGTGAACTGATGAAGCTTGCCAAACGATATCCTATGGCTTTAGCGGCAAGGTATTTTTCTTTGCGAATTGAGTTTAGTTTTGAGTAACTCAAGGCAACAAAAAAGTCATTATCCTTCGGTGGGAAAGAAGTTGTAATCTCTTCAAATGGAATAACGGGCAAGCCACAAAAATGATTATCCGTGAGATATGCTTTATCAACTGTAAATGCCACAACCTCATATTCGGAATCTGTGCTGAAGTAAAAATGGGCAAGTTCTCCAATGTCGCCGGAGCCAAAGATGACGAGTCTCTTTTTCATAAACATTTCCTTATTATCAGGGTGAACTCGTAGAGTCCGTAGTCATGCAACAAAGCCACGTTTTTTGAATATCGCTTTTTACAAAAATCGAACAACGTACATGGATCAGCATAATGAAGGTAATCCCGCATCTTAGATTTATCCGAGTAGACCGTAAGGCAGTTGAATGCAAAACCACTTCGACTGGTGTGGTCGAGAATATCCAGTGTTGATTCTATGTAGTTTCGCCATTCTATTTCCGAACGTTTTTGGCGAACATTGAAAATACCACTGGCGATCCCATAATCAGCGACCTGGTCGGGTTTATTGTCCAATGTAAACCGCGCATTTGGTTTGTTCCCATACCGCATTTGTGCACTCTGAATCATTGCCTTGGACACATCAATACCAGAATAAAAAAAACGATCATAATTTTTGCTAAGGTGTTCATACAATGCCCCGTAGCCACATCCAAGATCGTTTAGTGAAAAGTCACCACGTTTATTAATGACTTTTGAAAGCTGTAAAAAACGCAGGTTTTGGCTTTCTTCACCATTCCAATCAACACCCAGAGGTGTTTCACCGTACTTTAAAAGCTTCTCAGAATAGTAGTCGGCGATCTCACGGAGTAAGTTTGTCTTTTTCTCTTGCATAGATCTGCTTTATGATAGTGTATGGGCGTCTTTTGGTTTCTGAAAAAATCTTCGACAGATAAATTCCGACAACGCCAATAAAGGAGATTGTCATTCCGCCTAGCAACCAGATTGACACTATTACTGACGTCCAGCCACTTAATGGTTTGATGAAGAAAATTCGCTGAATGATGAGGTAGACTGTATAGAGACCGGCAAGCGAGGAAATTGAAACACCGACATAGAAAATACCAACCAGAGGAGCGTTACTGAATGAAGTGACGGAGTTAACCAACAAGGACATCTTTCTGCGAAAAGTATAAGTGGTTTTACTATTGGATTTTTTATCTATGATCATTGGACGTTGGATGAAACCCGTAATGTGCCAAAGTCCTGCCATGAACACCTCTCGCTCTTGGTGCTGAACAAGGGCATCCACGTAACGTCGACTCATCAAGCGTGCTGTCACGATACTCCTAGGCAATGCCAAACCCGTTAAAACTTTGAAGAGGCTGTAGAACCACTCCCCACTCCAGCGTTCAAACAATCCCCCTTTGCGACGTTTTTGGACACCATATACAACATCGCAATTATCGGATTTCATCCGCTCAGAAAATGAGATCAGCCACTCAGGCGCTTCCTCCAAATCGCTATCAATTAAGAAAATGTGCTTTCCCTTGGCATGGGACAAGCCGGTCATCATGGCCTTGTGATGGCCAAAATTACGCGAAAGATCGATCAAAACAACATGTCTGTCATTTTCGGTCAGTTGTTTGGCAATATCAAGGCTGTTATCTGGAGAGCCATCATTAACCAAAACGATCTCATAATCATCACCTGCATACTGTCGGGCAACGGCACTGGATCGTCGGTAGAACTCGGCAATGTAGTTTGCCGATTGGTAGAGTGTGGCAACAATGGAAAGATTCATGAACTCACATACCTCATGAAATTTCCTGCATCTTTACCGCAGTTGAATAAAAGGTCCACTATCGTAACACCGTGTTCAAAGGCTCCCCACAGTTGCGGATATTCAGGATACCCATCATAGTCAAACCAACTAAGTTTGATGCCATGTACTGCAAACAATTGATCCTCAATATAATCTTTTGCTGCTGGTCCGGAAATATACTCGTCGGCGCCGGATTGAATGCAGATGTCAACGAGGCGCTCAGTTCTACCGCTTTTAATCTTGTAATCCCAAGAGTTACTTAGGATTGAATCGATATTCAGGTAACAACATATTTCTTCTATCAACCGTCGATTTAATTGGGACAAGTGAGTGTAGGTTTTGCTGCAATAAATTGGCTCCAGCAACTCAGAAATTTCGTTGAAGTAATTTGAACGGCGATAGTTCTGGATCAAAGAACGCCAGTGTGAAACAGCCCAACTGTTCCCATCTATTTCAGTATCTTTGATTTTTTGATGATATTTACCTGCCACCTTAACTGGCACGGTCAACCATTGCAGGCCTTGGGGCGTCTTGATCTTGTTACGATTCCTCCAATCCCTGCGAGTATACTGCATATCATCGTATAGGATGAACTCATCCACATAGGCAATTAAATCGAAATAGCCTTTCCATGGGATGTAGTTGGATTGCACAATGGCAACCTTTTTCATAATTTTCTATCCGTCGTAGTTAATCAATATTTTTAATGAGTCTAAAAAAGAATCAGGTTTCTTTTTACACTACAGTGCCAGGGGTACTTGACCAGACAAACCTTTACCTTCAAGCAGTTGTCTGGCGATTTGGGCGTGACGGTGATCCGGTTGAATCTTCAGGAATCGATTGAGGTAGTTACGCCACTGAGATTCATTGATTTGATTTGCCACGGCGTTCATTGAAGTCATCGCGGCTGTCGATTTTTCATTGCGATTCGATAAACGTTGTTGTTCGACCTGAAATGCAATGACGCCTGCATTATAAAGTGCATCTGCGTAAAGTGGTTGCAGTACCAAAAGAGATTTCAACTGCTGCAATGCATCCTGCAGACGCCCTTCCTTAATAAATTCCCTGCACTGCCAATTTCGCAAACGGACCAGGGCCAATGCAACTTTCGGGGTCATTTCCAGATCAATATTCCCTAAAAGATCCAGTGCTTCACCGTATTGGCCGGCATGGTAGGCTTCGATTCCTTCCTGCATGCGTGTGCAGTTCGCCAGGACAATATCGGTTCCATAATGCCGGTGGAAGCGGCGCTTCATCATCTCCAGAATATGCCGGGAGGTTTGCGGATCCTCAAGGTTCAATGCCATGTAAAAACACAGCCTCGCCTGAAACAGATTGCGCACGTTATCGAATCGCCGGGGATCGTCCGAGCGGTAATCATGCTTGAATTCGGAGTCAGTTGGTACAAAAACCATTGCCACAGGACCATAAAAAACCGGCTTCCATTTATCTGAAACGAGAAATTTGATTATCGGGCTTTGAGAAGATATATAGTCTACGACCGCGAAATCGAATGGGTATCTGCTGTGGAATTTTTCAATCGGGGTATCTCCGTCGTTGAACCCATAATATTCATTATACCAGTCTATAAAAGGAAAGTAACGGGCGTCAAAAAACACTTTTTGCCCGGGATAAAGATCCCAAAGCAGGTATCCGCCGGTGTTGTAGCTATTGTACATTCGACTGCCCGGGCGTTGTTTTTTAACAAAATCACTGGCCTGAACCGGATTGAAGTAGCCGATCCCAAAGCCCAAATATCTTGTAGCAAAGGGCCTGTATGCAGCTTCGTAGACAGCTCTTCCGGACAGGAAAAGGAAACCCAATACAAGGCAAAATTGAACAACAAACTTGATTTTATTCCACCTGGGCCATTCAATTTTGTGCAGCACATAGATCATGCTCAAGGCCCAAAAAGGTGGCCAGAAAAATGAAGTCCGGTGAAATTGGGCAGCCAGCCAGCACAAAAAGCCGTTGAGAATCAACAGCGACCAATCCATGGATCGGTATCGCAACCAATAGTAACCGAACAGCCCCACGGTGGATGCCGACATAATGATCCAAAACTGGTCGGAGTGCGTCAACCGAAGTCTAGGGTCAAAGATGGTGAGGTAGGCGGCAACCGTTTTAAGCGCGTCATCACCCTGGGAAAACCTTTCCGCTATGTGTAACAGATAGTCCAACCCGTATGGCGTAATCAAACATGCCGCCACACTTAAAAAAGTTGCTATCAAAAAATAGTGCAGTGTACGTTTGTCCAAAGCGGTTGAAACTTTTCTCCATGTATTGATCGCTTCTCCACATGCCATCAAGCATAGAGTCACCAAACCGAAAACGAACACCCCATGGGTATTCACCCACAACAAAAACAACGCGGGAAGCAAAAAAAACGCACGTCCCGGCTGCTTTTTCCAGATCCCGGCTTTAACCGAAAAATAAACCACGGTCATCAGAACGAAAAACAACAACGAAAACAATTCAGGCTTCAAAAATGTTCCGGGCATCAATGCAAGTAAACAAACCGTTAGTATAAGCCATGTAGTTGTTTTTCTGCCTTGTTTTAATTTAAACGCCGTCCACCATAAAAGTGATAGTGCAGTCGCCAGCAGCACGTACCGCATTGCAAACAACAAGGGTAGACCACCCAGTTTAAACAGACCATACAAGAACAAACTGCCCATCCAGGTGCAGTAAATGGCATCATTTCTTGCCGGTGTCCACGAGTATATACTGTGGTCTGGTATCAAGGTTTGATTTTCAACCATGTATTCGGCATATTTCAAATGAAAAAAAAGATCGCTGTCCTT
Source organism: Deltaproteobacteria bacterium (assembly GCA_002747175.1). Classification (GTDB taxonomy): domain Bacteria; phylum Desulfobacterota; class Desulfobacteria; order Desulfobacterales; family Desulfosarcinaceae; genus Desulfosarcina. Next base: position 115,783 of record PDTK01000028.1, read on the forward strand.
GACCGGTTCCGCAAACCTCAATGCCAAGGTAACGAGCAATAAAAGCAGCAACAGTTTATAGCCATGCCGAATCATTATCTTTACCAATGGATGGGGATCCGCTTCAGTAGAACATGCCTTGGTCTGTTTGAGCTTTTTCACTTTGTCATGGCCTTTTTTCATGGTTTTGGCATGCGTCTTTTAAACTTCGATTTGGATAGTCATGAGAAAACTATCGTTGCACCGGTGATGTTAGTCGTACTTGACCTTGATATCGTCTCTTCTGCGACCCCGGGATGTCTCGATAATGCGTTGCGCATCGATATTACCCAGCGATGAGGCTTTTTCATATAATTCATTTGCTTTGGCGTCATCCCGGGGCAATCCTCCCTGCCCCCTCTGGTACATACTGGCCAAATGAACCATTGCATCCGTGTTGTCCTGTTCAATTGCTTTGCGATACCAGTCAACGGCTGCTTCTGCATCGGCAGTTAACCCTCCCTGGCCATGAAAATACATTACCCCCAATGCGTTCTGGGCCTGGGCGTTTCCCCGTTCTGCCGAACGTTTAAAATAGTCCAAAGCCTTCCGGGCATCCGGCTTGATCCCGTCATCTCCAAGATAATAAATGACACCGGTAAAATATTGCCCGACGTCGCTTCCCATCCCGGCGGACCGTTCGAACCAATTCAATGCACGCTTGACGTCTTTCTCCAAGCCTGCCAACCCTCGGTAATACATGACACCCAGACGGTTCATCGCATATGCACTGCCCTTGTCGGCAGCCACCGCATACCACATACGGGCCTGGACCATGTCCTTTTCAACGCCATGGATCCCCTCTTCGTAAAAATGTCCAAGCTGAAACGCGGCCGGAGCAATTCCTTTTTTAGCGTCTTTTTTCAATACTTCCAGGTCAACGCCCCCTTCGGCTTGCAGTCCGGCCGCAGGCCACAATACAAGCATGACAATCAAAACCTTGAAGATCGCTGGAACGATATTGCAGCCTGATGGCAACAGATTTTTTACGATACCGGCCTTCACCGGGTATGGATATTTCACTTGCATAACACCTCCGATTATGTCATGAAAACAGACTTTCTTGTCAATGGGGTTTGTGTTATTAGCATTAACCAATCAAATGATCAAATGTTGTTTTCTGGCTCGAAAAAGCTTTCCCCTGTCCCGATAACCATTTAAATTTAAAATATTTATCAAATCAATTCAGGAGTGCTCAATGAAAAATAAAACAACAACCCCATACATTGTTCTTCTGCTGATTCTGGGATTTGTCACCGCCTTCCCCTTGAGGACTGATGCCCAAACAGCAGAAAGCCACTTCAAACAAGGCAGTGACGAAGCGAATGCCGGCAAATTCAACGCGGCCAGGCAATCCTTTGAAAAAGCGATCGAACTGGACCCGACCCTCGCCGGCCAGGCATACTTCCGCCTGGGGGTCGCCCATGCCCAGAAGCGGCAATTTGAACCCGCCACGGAATATCTGGAAAAGGCAGTCGCGCTCAAGCCAGAAGTACCGATGATCCGGATGAATCTGGCCAACACCTATATGGCTATCGGGCAATTCGAAAAGGCGACCGACACCTATGTTAAAATGACTCAATTGGAACCGAATACCGCCTGGCCTCACTATAACCTGGCCAATCTTTACATGCAGCGCGGCATGTACTCTCAGGCGATTGCCTCATTTCAACGGGTTATCGATCTGGATCCGACCAGATTTCGTAATGCCTATATGCAAATAGGGTATGCCTATCAGCAAGTCAGAGATTTCAAAATGGCGACAGAGTCCTATAAAAAAGCACTTGCGGCAGACCCGAAATCGTTCTCAGCCGCCTACAATATGGGAATCTGCTACTTCCGCATGGTTTTGTTGGACGAGGCCATTGAAGCCAGCAAAAAGGCCATAGCTATCAGACCCGACAGCGCTGAAGCCATCACCAACCTTGGTCTTGCCTATCAGGCAAAAAAACAGTTCGAAGATGCCGAAGATGCATTTAACAAAGCACTGGCGATCAAACCCAATCTGGGTGAGGCTTTTTTTGGTTTGTCCCTGGTTCATAAAGAATTTGGCGATTATGAAAAGGCGTTTTCATTCGCTCAGAAAGCGATTGGTGCGGGCAAAAAAGTCAGCCCCACATATATAGAAGTCCTGAAAACCGGCATTTCCGAGAAAGCTTCAGACAACAAGTCGTAAACAACGCCTAACTCGATATATCATCGAATCTGCGGCTAAAAAGGAGTACCCTTGTCGGGCCGCAGGTCTACAACCCAGTTCCGCCCTTCTTTGGACCAGTGTTCCTTGATCTGGGCACCCGGGATCCAGTATCCCATTTGAAACACATCGAATTTTACCGTAACGACCGCATGGGCATGGTCATCCGCCATGTCCATGTCAACAATTGTGGGGTTGCGTAAACGCGTCTTGAAGCATCGGGACGCAAATGCATCCTGGGACACCATCTTGCGGTAACTGGCAGGCATGCTCATGTATACCGTCAGGCAATCACCGTTCGCTTTGGCCAGCCAGACTTTCTCGACCTTGCTCCGCAGGACTTCTTCCGGCGGTCTGTTGGGTCGATGGGCACAGGCAGACAGGATCACGAAAAAAATACCGATCATCGCCCAGCAACAGGTGATGGGCGGCAATATAGCCGTACGTTGTGTTTTCTTAATCATGTTTTTTTAATCCTTTTCTGGATTGTCCGGAGTTTGTGCGCCGTGGGTGGTCTGTTCCGGAATCCCACGCTTACCTTCCCTTTTTCGTTCCAGCGACCGCCGGATTCGCTTCCTTTTCTCATAGTTTTTTTCCGGACCGGCAAATATCGGATTAACGGAGATATCGTCGGTCAGGGGTATTAGATCGCCGGTAACCGCTGGCGCCCCGCCACTCCCATTACGCCACCATTTAATGAGGCCCAGGTGCTTGCCCCCGACCGAACATTTGAAGAGCGTGGTGCCGTCGACGGTTTCCGACTCAAAATGCGGGTAGTAATCGTGCCCCACGATGATCAGATCTATACCACCAACGACCTTGGCAAGTGAAATACTGTGTTTCCAGCCGGCATGGCTGAGCAATACCACCAGATCATGATCGCGCTTCAACCGTGGTACCCATCGCTTCAGTTCACCTTCATCATCCAGGGCCCGCAAACTGCCTCCGGTATCTTTGCCGGGCGGCAACAACGCCGGTGCAACCGTACCGATGAAAGCGATTTTCAATGCGCCGATCCTTCGCGACAAATAGGGTTTCCACTTGAGTTCACCGTTTTCCGAAATCAGGTTGGCTGAAATCAACCGTTCGCGATAAGTCCCGGAAAATTGGTCCAAGGCCTCAATTCCGAATCTTATTTCGCCATCAGCGATATTGATCGCATCGTAGTCCATCATCTGCATGGCCTCCAGGGTCGCGTCCGCACGCAGATCGGCATATTGGACCTTCGGCCGGATGAAATCACCGTTATCGACCAAAACAACGTTCCGGTATGTTTTCCTTAATTCAGCTATCAAACTGGCCCGCCGGGCCAGCCCCCCAAGGGTATGCCCCAGTCATCCCTTGCATTCCACGTTGGCCTGGGTGTCCGAGGTGTACAAAATCACCAGATCGGGGGAAGCGTTCGCCTGCCCGAAAGCGGGTGAATCCATGGACATGCATGACCGGTGAGACAGCAAGCAGGACAATATGATCGTAGCAACCATGTAGAATGAATGTTTTTTCAGCATGACAGGACCTTTATACATAGCTCTATATAGGCGTTGTGCGAGCCGGCAGCGGGCAATCCGTTGCCGGCCATGGAGTCGATGGATGTTCGTCTCAGCGGGAAAATCCAGGCAGGCCGTTACTGGTACAATTCGGCACCGCTGATGGTATTCATGTCACGGTCACCAATTAAAAACAGTCCCATGATTTCCTGATCCAGGGACTGAATTTTAATCCATCCGGCACTTTTCAGGGTTGTTTGATTGAACGCGGATTGCAGCATCAGGATTTGTTTTGAGTGCGCCGATACGTCAAGTGTCACAACCTCCGCGCCCAATTGCCGGCCTTCGTTCGTCATGGGAGTCAGGATGACCTGCGTGTCCGATGCCATAGGGTTGAACAGGGCAATGCCGGTCCACCAATAATGGTCCGAAGCGACGTGCGGTAAGCTGAGGTTCGCCGACTGGCTCTGGGCGATCATCAGTTCGAAGATGGCCCGGCTGTCACGGGTCTGATAGGCAAAATATCCTGTCATGTCCTGACTGCTGTCTATCAAGAGAGCGGTCCGACCCATTGTATACTGATCCAGATACGGGAAAAGATCGGTGATCGGCACGGTGGTTTTTTCATAAGGCATCAGTTGGACGGTCGCCTGCTCGAAAAAGTCGCCATCTATCAACCGGCAGGTCACATCATTGGCCTGATCCGAGAGATTGATCAAAGAAAGCTCAGTCTGCCACTGATAGGTGGCAGCGATGTGGGGAACCGCAAAATGGTTACCGATCCGGGACAAAGCGAAGAGGGATTCGGATTTACCCAGGCCATCCCGCTGCCAGTTAAGGAAACCGTTGATTTCATCCGTGCTTTTATCACCCCGGGATGCAACGGATACATGGATCCACCCGTTGTCCAGGCTTTTGTTGAAAGGATTGGTGGACGAAGTATATCGGTCGATGGTGTTGCCCGATAAAGTCTTGGCAACCTGGCGGTCCAAAAGTCCCTGTTGACTGTAAAGCCGGAGATCCAGGCTGATATCGTCCGGTGCTGGATTGAAAAGACCCCAACTGATCTGTTTGTTGACATTGAAAAGGCTGGCCATATCCGGCACAACGAGTTGCTGAATCGTTTGACCGCCCTGGCCGAACCCTGCCATGGTTTGATCCTGCACTCCGCCCAGGGAAAAAACAGCCGGCGGTTTGTCGGCCAGCACCTTTATCGATCGTACCAAGGGTGCTTCGTGCAGGTGCATGGGCAATGTTTCTATCAGCCAGGCTTCTTTTTGAAACGGGTCCAGCAGGAAAGGATCCTTCACCGTTGAAATGGGCTGCGCAAGATTGTCGTAAGCAACGATCTGAATATCATCTATCGATTCGGAAGACAGATTGGTGACTGTCAAACCATTCCAGGCCGATCCTTTCTGAAGCTCAGGAACGATCACCTGTCCGGCACGGATCTGATCCATGACCAGGCGGTAAATTCCACCGCCGCCATAGTCGCCCCGTGAGAGCGTCATCGTGTAGGGTGCCTGTGAAACGGCCAGTCGATAATCCAATTGCTTCAAGAGCGTCGCCTGCCAAACGATATCACCGGAGGCATCGCGCAAAGCCACATCGATTCCTTCCGAGAAGTCATCAAGTTTTTCCAGGTGAAAGGTAACGGTATCACCCACCTTCCCTTCGATGGTATACCGATCCTCGTTAAGCAGAATCAGGTTGTGGTTTCCCGGGAGCAAACGAACCGTTTCACCATTTTCCAGATGATCGTCCTTGTGTGACGCCAGGGAACGGATGGTGGCACAATTCAGGTAGGGGTTGGATGCCTGGGGGGTCAAAGGGAACCTCAGTGACCTGGGATGATCGTTGGTGCTGTTGCCGGTCCATTGGCCGCCCACTATTTCGCCGTTACCATTGGTGAACAGGTCGTATGTATATATATGTGTCTTTTCCCGGGTACCCTGAAAATCGGCTTTTACGTTATCATCGGCATACCAGATCTGACAGACCACACCGGTGATCCCGTAATTCTCCGTCAACGTCATGCTATAACGATAAATTGGGAAGAACCAGACCTCCTTTTCCGATAGCAGATCGGCAATGAAGGCTTTGCGTTGGACTTTGATGTAGTTCAATAACCATTCGTGGAAAATGGCCGGGTTTCCCGCAGGCGAACTTATCGCCAGGTCTTTGCCGTGGCACGCGGTGAGCAGTCCTTTCTTGTCTCCCACGCGAAAAACGATGTTGTTATAGCTGGAGGGGTAAAAAACGATGTTCTCGTAGGCCGATGCGGCGGCCCAGGCATGGCATTGACCTTCCCAGCTTTCGGCATCCGGATCGTATTGGTTTTCGAGTTCCCAGGCGGTGGCATCTCCCGGGTAGCGCCCATCAGTGAGCAATTCGAATTTTTCCAGGGGGGCGGGGCCGGTCCAATTGCCGTATCCGTTGGCCAGCCCGCCGCCGATGGTGGGCCACCAGTAGCCGGACCAGGGCGTGAAATGGGTTCTGGCTTCATCCGTTCTGGCCAAAAGGCCCTGCGGAAACATGATCCCGGCCATGAGCACGGCAAAAACAACAATGAGGTTTTCAAAATGTATTAACCGGCGGTTCTTCATAGACGGATCTCAGTTCTGGGTCTGTGATGGCAGTCTCCACGAACGCCGCGATTGGGTCTCTTCATAAAGCCACCAGGGATCTCCCGCCTTCCAGAGTTGCCTTACCTGAAGAGCATTCTGATAGTTGACGGCGATAAGCGTCAAATCGGAATCGGTGTCCATGGCAAACCGATCAGGATCGATCATTCCGGCATCGATGGCATCGGCCACCGAGATAGGGGTGATCGACCGTTCAACCAGATAGACAAACCGCGTTTGATCAATGGTCTTGATCAATTTGACGATGCCTTGCAAACCGTTGGTTGGATTCAAGTCGTCAAAGGGAACCGGATGCCCCCAGGACAGGCTCATTAAACCGTTCGGACCTCTGGTCCGGCCGTGTGCAGGAGACAGGCAGTCTTCAACTAGGGATAGCCGACCATCTGCATCGTAGCCTAAAATCATCTGGGCCCCGGAGTGACCGGAACGAAAAATCCGGTACCGGTGTGCATCATCGGAAACAAACTTCCATTCAACTGACTGTGTCCACTTGTCTGCACCGGCCTGTTTATACACCGAGCGGACAGCGAAGGCGTATTTATCGGCGGCGTGTCCACTGGTGATAACCAGAATAAGAATCGTAACGGTGATCGTAACAATGCAGATCGTTCGCAAATTCATCATCTACATGCCTGTGATGTATTCTATAGTGTTTAAGATAATGTTTTTGGCAAGGCCAGAGGGAGGAAGCTGTATAAGTAATACCGCAACGACCGATAACGCAGCCCAAAAACATTATCTTGAATGCTATATATGGCTGTCCAGAAAAAAGAAGGGATCCTTAAGATCCCTTCTTTTGATTCAACAATGTGGTGCCGATGCCCGGCAAGTGTATTGGGACCGGCCAGGCATCGGTGTTTTATGCGATTAGTAGTTCCAGGCGGCCACAGCACCACCAGCGACACCATAAGCGGTGTAGCCCGTGCTGTCGCTGCCGTCACCAGTCATGGCAAAACCACCGGCAGAGCCGAAGTTGGTGATGACCACGATGTGTCCGGCTGCATCACCCAGGGTACCGGCATTGCCGGGATCCGCCGTCAGGTTGGTCAGCAGATCGGCACCGCCGAGAACGACAATACCGCCGGCAGCGATTTCCGGCGTGGTGTAAGTACCCATATCGCCGTCAGCCTCGTAGAAGGTGACAGTGGCGGTACCGGCGTTAGCGGAGGGGTTGCCGATGGTCATACCGAACCACCACCCCTGGCTTCCGTCCAGAGCAACGGTATAGGGATAATACAGGGTGGTGTTGGGAACGGCTGCGGCACAGGTGTCCACGAAGGTTGCGATGACGCGAGAATCCGTGAAAATCAAGCCACAGGGCAGTTTCCACAGTTCAACGGTCACGGTGACTTCGTCGCCGGCCACAAACTGATCGGCGTCATAGTAAACCTGCGGCGTATCGAGCCATATCTTATTGTACGTATCGACATTGCTGAAAGCGTTGGAGGTCAGGACGGTCCACTCTTCATCGGCATCGAACTCACCACAAGCGGCGCCTCTGGGTGTCACACTGGCGGCCACGCCGCTTTCCGTGGCAACCGTCCAACCGGTGGAGACATTGGTTCCGTCGCCATCACAAGGATCTTCCGTGCCCGGCAGAGTGCCGTTGATGAAAGTCGGTTGGCCTCCCCAGTAAGCACCGTTACCGGAAACGATCATGCGGACCCGGTATTGGTCTCCGGAGTTGCCCCAGTTGCCGGTGTTGTTGGTGAGAATCAGGTCGTTACCGGCCCATCCATCGGTCTGGCAGTAGTTGCTGCCATCCATGTAGTCGAACATACAATTGGCGTTCTGGCCGCCGGTGAAAGGCACGTAGTCCTGCAGTTCACCCTTACAGGCTTCCAGGGTAATCGAAGTGGCCGAGATCAGGTGAGCCACCTGGGGGTTGGCCGGGTTGAAGGTCAAAAAGTTGTTCCCGGAAACGCCACCGGAGTTGATGCTCACGTTGACGGTGGAACCGCTGTAAACTTCGGTGTCAGCCTGGATGCAGTAGCTGTTGTCCGTATCGTTGTTAACCTGCAGGAAGTCGGCACCTGCCGGGGCATCACCGTAGAAGCCGTTGATGGCGGCCGGGGTACCGGTGGGGGTGTCGTTGAAAGCGTAGCGGCCGGCAGCGGCGTTGCCGTCGAAACCGTCAAACAGTTTCAACTGGAAGCTAGCGTCAGCACTGACGGTGAATGTAGAGGTACCGTCGTAGTTGGCTGCGGCGCCAACGCCGCCGTTGCCAACCGTAGTGTTGTCGGAGTCGTAGACATCGATGCGCATCCGGTTGGAACCGGCGGTGCCGCGAACACGGAAGAACATCTCGGTACCGGCAACAACAACATTACCTGCTGCACCGTCAGAACCATGATCGTTGATGCCCCAGATGGTGTTGTCGATGGATGCGCCATCGGCAGCAACGGAAATCGTGCCATTGAAACCGCCAGGACCAGGAACGGCGTTGGTGGCGGTTCCATTACCGGTGACCACAAAGTCGAAGCTGGAGCACAGGGTCACGCCCAAGGGCAGGTCGGCGGTCCACCAGTCACCGTCTCGGAGCACGGTGCCGGAATCGAAGATAAAGGTGATATTACCGGCTTTTTCACACGCGTTCTCGGCACCGGTGATACCTTCGGAGTTGGTCTTTACCTCAACCTGCTGGGCAGCCATACTCACGGAAGCGATACCGACAACCATGAAAAGAGCCGCGATTACTGCAATCAGTTTCTTCATCATTCCTCCAAAAAATTAATCGATTAAAATGGTTAAACTTAATGCATCAAGACATGTGGAACAAGAAAAGCACCTTCGATTTTTTTCCGCATCACCTCCTTTGGAATTCTTGTTGGGCGGACACTTTTTCGCGCACCCTCGTTAAGGTTGACGATTGCGATCGTATGTACCCGCCGGCAGGCATAATCAATGCCGTCGATGTTCATTGCCAACTGGCAAGGTTTGTATCGATGTTTTTGCCAAACCAGCTATTACCACCTTCGATGATCCTCCAGAACTCATCGTCCACGACCTGTGGCCACACAACGATGCGCGTATCACCAGGACCCAATATCAAATCCACACCTCCGGAAAAATCGGTTGTCCGGGAAAGCTGGCGATGCGGATAATCGACAAACAGGGGCACGCCTGGCACCTGCTCGCCGGCATCGAACAAATCGTTGTTGTTTTGATCTTCATAAACAACGCCAAGCAGGTGTATATCCTGCAAGGTGGTGGGCGCGGCCGCATCAATGGTGACAATGTATAATGGCTTGACGGCGGTGCCGGATCCGGGCCGCATCAGGCGCAAGCCGATACCGATTTCGGTTGCCGTTGGATCGAGAATCGCCGGAATCGATATTGAATCGGATTCAACCGCGCGGATCAGGATCTGCCTGAATATCTGCCGGGTCACCGCTTCGACACTGTTCTCGTCGGAAATGGCGATCATTTCGATGCTTTCACTGTAAGCCAGAGCCTGGTAGCCGGCCTCTGCAATGCGCTCGCCGGCAGACAAACCGTTGTTGCTGTATTGATCGATGTACTGGAAGACGGCCATCTCCTCGGTGTGCCGCCTGGCAGCGTTGAATAGGCGAACATTGGGTACCAGGGCATCCAAATCGAGCCTGATCATGATTTCGGCAATATCGGGTCTTTTCTTTAAAAAAGATTTGATTTCAATGCCTGCGTCCGACATTACAGCCGCCGGCTGACTGCGCAATTGATTAACCAAATGCACCAACGTAGCCTCAGCCAGTTCATAGGCATCTGCCACGCCACTGGGCGGAGAGCTGAAATCGCAGGTTGCCAGGTAGGCGTTGTAGGTCGTGCCATCGAGGGTCAACAGGCCCGCCTGAATGCCGACACCCACGTGGGTCAGCGCCGGATTGAAAAGAATCTGTGCGTCAGTTTCAAGCATATTGTTATAAAGGATATCGACGGCCCTGCCCGGTTCCATGAAGTTCCTGAACACCACCACACCGATTGTTTCCTCGATCAGCAACGCGCTGTATCCATCGGCGTCCAAACGCGCCTGGACCTTTTTCCCCTGGAGATCAATTTTACTCACATAGCCACCGGCCAGCATATTCACAGTATGCTCCCTGGCCGAGCGGCATAAACGCTCATTGACAATCAACGGGTCGAGTCTTTCTGCGCCCCCTGAAGTCACCGGTTCCAGCGACCGCCCTGCGTTGATGGCATCCATCAACATGATTTCCATCCCGGTCGATTCAAAGGCGCCAGCCGGACATACGAAGAAAACGAGCGACAGCGACAGCAACAGCACGGCAACATTCGAAGTTGGGTATATAGAAATCGGGCGAAGTGTCATAACGAATAAAGTATCAGCAAATTATATGCCACATGTCCATAGCCAACGTATTTTCTGGCATGCGTCAAAGACGTATGGAATGAAAATTATTTAAATAAAAAAAATACTTACCCTGTTGAACGAACATGGATACAATTGTTTTGGTTTTGGTTTTGGTTGCAGATCATGCCGTTCGGGACAACCGATAATTGGCTATATATAGCCTGTCTTGGTCGAATATGGCCATATCAAACCTTTTACCAGGTGAAGGTCACGCCGGCTTCCATGGTAAAGGGATCTCCCGGGATGAAGCTATAGGTTCCCGGCGTTTGAAAGCGGGTATCAAACAAGTTTTTAATGGTCACATTCAGGTCCATATGCGGGTGCAGCCATTTTTTCAGGATCAGACTCCAGTCCAGGAGCCAGACATCGTCGGCACGGTCCACCCGTTCTCCACGGGGATAAATCAGATCCCGTGAACCGATATGGTGCAGCGTGGCAGCGGTGGTCAGGTATTCCAGGGGACGCCAGGTCGCCTGTATATTGAACAATTGTCTGGCCCCGGTGTCGTATGGATAGTTCAGATCGATAAAATGCTTTGTCAGGTTGCCATGTTCATCGATATAAGCGTAGTCGTTATAACGGTATACCTCGTTGGGTCCGCTATTGTTCAGCAATGTGACCGCGGCACCCAATTCCCAGTTCCTGTGGATCTGCCAGTGCATATCGGCTTCGATACCATATATTTTCTGGGTGTTGGCATTGCTCAACCCGGCGTAGGGATCGGCGTTGACATGGCTGTCTATGGTGTTATGAAAGCCGGTCAGGGATGCGTCCAGGACATCGAACCCTGCCCATGTGCATTGAATGCTGGTGTTTTCGATTTTCTCGAGGTCGATCGAGCCAGTCTCTTCTCTCAATTGTGAGGCGTATGGTGTCCGGTAAGCAGTGCCATGAAGCAGTTTGAAGGCCCAGTCGTGCGTCGGTCTCCATACGGCGGCGGCATTGTAACTAATGGCACTGTCGTATACATCATGATCGTCATAGCGCAGCCCCACGGTCAGGTCCAGCGGCCCCAACTTGTGTGAATACTGGCCGAACACGGATGCCAGGCGCGTATCGTAGTCCACCTGCTCAAGCAGCGGCACCAGATTTTCATTGTCCGTGCCCAAAAAATCGGGCAGGTAACCGTCCCAGACCGGCGCATTGTCCACCCTGTTGTCCCGGTATGAGCACCCGCCGGTCAACAAACCCTTGCCGGACAAAAAGGTTTTGTCCACCACCAGTTCCGCATAAGCCGTCCGTTCTTCCTGTTCCACAGGTCGATTGATAATATCATAAACTGGATTGATCCACCGGTAGTCACCGCGGATACGCACCGCAGCATCGTAGCGAAGGTCATATTTGCCTTCCAGTTTGATATAAGCCGAAGGCACACTTCTGGTTTCTAACCAGGCACTGCCGCCGTTGCCGTCGGTCATGGTATAAGGCCGCGTACAATCCGATACACGACCGGACAGGGAGAACACATCCCTGAAGGCCACCCGCCCGTATCCTTCCAGGTAATGGGCGTTGCCGGGTTCGGTCCAGCCGGCGCGTTGGCCGGGAGGAACCGCCGTTTGGTCATCGTTCCAGAAACGGACGATGTTGGCTGCGGTGTCGTCTTCCGCCCCCCGGCGGGCACTGGCCGAAAAAAATGTACTCCATCCGCCGGATTGCCGGCCGGCATGCAGATACACACCGGCCCGTTGTCCGGGACCACCGATCAGGGTCCCGGTCTCACCGCCTTGCAAGTCACTGCCGGTCAGGGGAACGATGTTGACCACGCCGGCGAAGGCATCCGGCCCCCACAACACCGATCCCGGCCCGCGCACGATCTCAATGCGTTTGATTCCAGTCAGGGACAGTTCATGATCCAGAAATTGCAAAGACTTGGAAATCTCCGACCCCATGGGAACGGTATCGTATAGAAACAAAACGGAACCCGGGATACCCCTGAGGTATGCCCGGGCCCCACCCTCTTTGTGTGCGATATAAAAACCTGGAATCAGGCCAAGAGCCTCTCCCACGGTCCGAAGCCCCTGTTGCTGGATCTGATCGCGGGTGATCACCTGTGCTACGGCCGGGACACTGGCGGCGCTCTCCTCCCGCCGAGTGGCGATGGTAAGCACGTCCAGGTCTTCTCCAACGAACATCAGCATGGTTTCTGAATCCGTTGCATGGGCGATTCCCGAACCGCAGGCGGAGACGAAAGGCAGCAGCAGTGCGATTAGAAAAAGCCTTTTGACCGCCTTCGGGCAACACCGAAAACGAAACCGCTTTTTACCGACACCGAAACCAATCCGATGCAAGATGCAGACAGGTAGGGACTCATTAAACATCAAAAAGGGGCCTCAATGTGATACGCATTGGATTTATTAAAAAAAATGGCATAGTAACAGAAGGCCGAATTCGGCATTATCTTTATTTATCTCCCAACGCATTTTTCATCAACACCCGAAACCTGGCCCGCGTAACGCCTAAAAGTTCTGCCGCCCGGGTCTGATTGTTCCCGGCCAAAGCCAGGGACTGGTTGACCAGATCCCCCATCAGGGCATCCATGGAGATTCCCTGGGGGGGCAATTGAAATCCATTGGCGCCGCCGCCACCTGAATTTTGCCCCTTTAAAAATGCGAGTGTCTCAGCGGTGATGCCGCCTTTTTCCGGGCCGAATATCGTAGCGCGTTCCATGGTATTGGCCAGTTCACGAACATTGCCGGGCCAGCTATAGCGAGTAAGCAGCCGAACGGCACTATCGGTGAGTTCCAGCGACCGCCCTTCTCCAAATTTTTGAAGAAAGTGGGTACACAGGGGCAAAATGTCTTCACGGCGCTCCCTCAATGGCGGCAATTCTATGGGGACCACGTTGATTCGGAAAAACAGATCCTGCCGGAACCGGCCATTTTCGACCAATTCCGTCAGGTTTTGGTTGGTTGCGCAGACGATGCGGACATCCACCGAAATTTCGCGATTGCCGCCGACGCGACGGACGGTTTGCTCCTGCAAAGTACGCAGCAGCTTGGCCTGGGCCTCGAGGGGCAGGTCCCCGATTTCATCCATAAACAAGGTGCCATTGGAAGCAAATTCAAACTTCCCCTGGGTTTGCCTGTCGGCCCCGGTAAAGGCCCCTTTTTCATATCCGAACAATTCCGACTCGACCAACTGCGAAGATATGGCGGCACAATTGATGGCAACGAACCGATCGGCGCGGCGGTTGCTGGCATGGTGAATAAAACGTGCCAGCAACTCCTTCCCAGTCCCCGATTCACCGGTGATCAAAACAACCGAATCGCTGCGGGCCACTTTACCGGCCAGCGCCATGACCCGATCCATGGCGGGCGAATCATGAACGATGGCGTCCGCCCCGCTGACCTGGGCGAGCTTCCGCCGCAGTTCCCGATTCTCGGACATCACCCGGGAAAGATTCAAGGTACGTGCCACGGTCAGTTGGATACGCTCTTCGTCAAAGGGCTTGGTAATATAATCCGCTGCCCCGCCGCGCATGGCTTCAACGGCCGATTCCACCGTTGCAAACGCAGTGATAAACACGACCGGGCAGGACAAGCCCTTTTTCTTGACTTTATCGAGCAGTTCGACGCCGCTCATACGCGGCATCTTGATGTCGGTAATAACCATGTCAAAGGGGACCGACTGGATTTTTGACCATGCATCAACGCCGTCCGATGCGTCGTCGACCCGGTGCCCGTTGCGTTCGAGCATCATCGACAACAGGTGCCGCATTTTGTCTTCATCGTCCACGACCAGGATGTGAGCCATGGTTGGTTTCCTCATTTGACGGCTTCGTAAAAAGCCCGGTATCTGCGTTCTCTCCATCATCACGCCGCAGTGGAATTTCCACCGTAAAAACCGCACCGGAGGGAGGGGTGTTGTCGGCCATGATATACCCGCCGTGTGATTTGCACACCTGGGCCGAAAAGGGCAGGCCCAGGCCCGAACCTTTGGATCGGGTGGTGAAAAACGGTTCGAAAATCTGGCTCTTGACTGCCGGATCAATGCCGGGCCCGTTGTCGCCGATGGTTACCCGCCATACAGCCAGGCCTTCATCGACCTCTGACCGAATGGTAATGCAGGCATCGTCCCCGGCGGATTCGATGGCGTTCTTGATGATATTGCCAAAGGCCTGGATCATCAGGTCCCGATCGACCAATGAGTGCACCTGGCGGTCCGCAGGGAGCAAATGCATGGAGATAGATACATTTTCGTTCATTATCTGAAACCGCTCAACCGTATCACCCAACATCCGGTTGAGGTCCACTTCCCGCAGCGTGGGTTTGGCCGGCTTGGCAAACTGCAAAAAGCTTTCGATCAACTGGTTCAGACGCCTGATCTCGTCTTCGATATAGGCCACCATGGTTTCATCACTGGTCAGGTTCAAATCGGCCTTGAGCATGTCCAGCGAGCTTTTGATGATGGCCAATGGATTCTTGACCTCATGGGCCACCATTAACGAGAATTTACCCATCTCGGCCAGGGCTTTCTGTTTCATCATGGCCCGGTTGACCTTGGCCAGATTCTCCTGGCTGGTGTTGAGGGAATCTAACATGGCGTTGAAAGACAACGCCAACGTGCGGGTTTCCGGCAATTTTCCCGGTCTTGCCCGTAATTCGACATCCCCCCTGCCGATCTGCTGTGCCGTATGGCTCAGTTGTTTCAATTCCGCACCGATGGATCGCGATACCAAATAAAATGTAAATGCGGCCATGACCACCAGGGCAATCGAAGCCCACATAAAACGACGGGTGATGCTGTTTAACAACAAGTCAATGCCGTGGGTACTGAAATGGATACGCACCTTGCCGATATGGTTTTCGAGGGCCGGAGGAGATTGCTCGAACGGACTGTTAGACGAATACCCACCGGATTCAAAAAGGATATTTTCATCTTTGGTTTTCTTGAAAATGACCGGTGTCTCGACCATGGCATGCGGACGCGGAACCTTGCGTGACAAATCGACGAGCGAGTTATTGTGATTGTCCAGAATATGCACGCGAGCCACATCTTTTTCTCCCAGCAAATTCAATGCCAGGCTTCTCAGACCCGCACGATCATTAATTAAGACACCGACTTCGGAATTGAGAGCCAGATATTTTGCCAGGAAGGCGATCCGCTCTTCAAAACGCTGGTGCATGAATTGGCGGGTCATATGGATGCCCACACCACCCAGGGTAAATGTCGCCGCTGCAATGAGCAGGGAGGCCGTCAGCAACAGCCTCAGGTGAATGCCTAGCCGTTTCACGGTTGATTCTCCGGGCCTTGGCTGGCTGGATAGGAAAGCCCGATGGTTTCCAAAACCCGTGGGTTGATCAAAACCTCGTATGCCGGGATGGTGGGTTCGCAGACATCCTCATATAGCATCGATAGTGCCATTTCAGCCGCCTGCTTTCCCATCGTCTGGTATTTCCGAACCAGCGCGCAGGCCGCTCCGGATTCGATGAAATACCGATTGTAGCCAATGACAGCCACATTGTTGGCCATGGCCGATTTGATAAGATAGGGAATCAGGCTCTCCGAAATAACCACGCGATCCGGAATCATCCACAAACCGCCTATGGTGGCCCAATGGTTGTTCAATACCACCGATATCTCATCGAGACTGTCGACGGCCAGCAACATCAATTCGATGCCGTTTTGCGATGCCGCCGTTTTAGCCTGAAGAGCAAACCCCTGATTCATACCCGGATGATAAATAAGCCCGATACGTTTCAGTTCGGGCAGTTTTTCCTTGAATTCCTTGATCTGTCTTTCCGCCGGGATATTCAATCCGATGCCACACCGCCTGGCGTATCCCGGTACGACCCGCTCCGGATCCAGGACCATGGCGTACATCTTCTTCACGGCGGCCGATTGAAAACGGGTCCATAAAAATTCCATGGCCTCGGGGCCAATCGCCACGGCCAACCGTGGAGGACTGGCGCCCATTCGTTTGGCCAGCGAATCATGACCGGCGTCGTTTTGCGCGTCCATGAACATCACGTTCAACGCCACGTCATTACGTTTGACCAACTGCTCCCGGATCCCCTGGACGGCATCCATATATGGCTTGATTTTCAACGAAACGATGATCGTTATCCGTTCCGGATCCGTTTCTGCGGTCCATGCGGAGGCCGTCAGGGCGAGCCCTGTCAGCCAGAGCACCAGCAGCAACCCGAGGATTCGGTAACGGCCGGCCACCTGGAGGTTCAGGGGGCCATGTTTTTTACGGAAAGGTTGTTTCACAAGTCGGGTAGCGAGAAATGGGGTCTCGATCCGAGTCTCTCGAGGCTTGGGGCAAAATCATCAATCACTCGTTGATTGGAATTTCGGCGTTCAACGTTCCGATAAAAAGACGCGAACATCGAATATAGCCCGAGATGCGATGCCTATCGTGCGGACAGGTTCGAATCGACATTGGGAACTCGGTTCCTGAACTCACGGGTAACCACGTCCACATCGTTCAGGTTCACGATCACCCGCGGCGTGATGAGGATGACCAGTTCGGACTTGGAGTTGTCCTGACTTTGCTTGCCGAACAACGAACCGATGATGGGAATCTGGCTGATTCCCGGTACGCCGGTCTGGCCGCTGGACTGGTTTTCACGGATCAGGCCGCCGATGACGATGGTTTGACGGTGTCCGGCGGTCAAGGTGGTAGTGACGTTGCGCTGGAAAAAGGAAGGGTAGGACTGGCCGGCCACGATCACGTTCCCGGCCACCTCGCTGACCTCCTGGCTGATATCCATACTCACCAGCCCGTTTTCGTTGATATGGGGGGTGACGTTTAAAATGATGCCGGTGTTGCGGTATTCGATGTTGGTAGTCACCACCGGCGCATTGCCTGAATCGTTGTGCTGGTACTGGGAACTGGCCAGTGGGATCTCCGTTGAAATGTTGATGGTGGCCGCCATGTCGTTGGACGCCAGCACCGTGGGCCGGGAAAGGATATTGACCTTGTCTTCGGTCGCCAGGGCCGATAGGGTGGCCGACCACCGTTCGGTTTCTCCGATCACATAATTCATCCCCGACGCACCCAGGGCCGCACTGAACAATGTGGTGCTCAACGATCCGCCGTCCCCCTTTTTATAGCGCCACTCCACGCCAAACTCGTTGTTGTCGTCCAGTTTGATTTCGGCGATCGTGGCTTCGATGAGTACCTGGCGGGGCAGTACATCCAGCCGTTCCAGAATCCGCTGGATGATTTGGTAGTCAGACGGGATCGCTTCGATGATCAAAGCGTTACCGAGACTATCCGGAGTGATCTTGATCTCTCCTTTCAGGGTGCCGGTTCCCATTTCCGTCACGGCGCTCCGGCTTTGGTCCGCGGATTGTCGATCTTTTTGGGGCGCCGGTTTCCTGGCGAAGGGGTTGGTGGGTGGAGGCGCTTTGTCGGCATCCTTTTTCTCTTTTTCCGCATGGCCGGCAGCCGATTTATCCGTTTTCGACTGGCTGGTGAATATGCTGTTCAGCAGGTTCGACAGATCGTCGGCCTTGCCGTTTTTGACGGCATAGAAATATATCCTGGGTTGAACGGTGTTATCGGGTGTGTCCAGCACCTGAATAAAATGTGCCAAACGCTCGAACAGGTGAGGTTTATCGCTCACAGCCAAAAGCATATTGATGGATTGGATGGGCACAATTTTCAGATCATTGCCGTTATCCGTGTAGGCGGACATCACCTGGTTGAGCGTCGCGGCAAATTCGGTCACGTCGCTGTTGTCGATTTTGTAGAATTGATGGGCCACATCGGCGAACATGTCTGCATCGAAGGTGGCGGCCAATTGCAGGGCTTTAAGCACATTCAGCCCTTTATCCACCAGGATGACCGTATTGGACTGATCATGATCAATAATGGTGCCGTCTGGAGAGACAAATGGTTTGATAATCTTGATCAGTTCGGCACCGTCAATAAATTGCAGGGGAATGATTTGCATGACCACCCGTTCACTGGGCGGCAAATCGCTATAGTCCTTTCCAAACCGGGTGGTTACCGGGAAGCGGGGCGCCTCCTTGAGCTTGGTGATGTGGTACAGCGGCCCCTCTTTTACGGCGGTCAAACCATTGGCCTCGAGAATCTGAAAAAACAGCGGGAACAGATCCCGGCGATGCAGGGAACCGGCCGTATGAATCGTCACCTGGCCGCGTACATTCGGATCAACGATATAGTTGATATCGAGAACCTCGGCCATGGATCGAATGACTTCGTACAGATCGGCATCGTCAAAATTGAAGGTGACATCCCCCGGGGTACTGGGTTCTGCAGATTCAGCAGGCTGTCGAGTGCGCTTCAATGGGCTGACATCAACGATTTTCCCGGCCCTGGATTGGGTTACGGGCCGCGCCGCCGGTTGGCCGAACACCGATGGGGGGAGGGGATCCGGTTCGGCCATTCCGGCCGCTTTTTTGACCACGGCCTGCTTGGCCGTCCCGAAAGGGGTGTTTACAATTTGGTAAGTGACGCCCTTATCCAATACCATCTGTCCCGTGGAGGACGGCCCCAATCGAACGGATTTGGCACCAGGAACCGTTACCGTCGGCAGTGGTGCGTCATGTGGGGGTCGATGGCCGCATCCGGCCCAATATACCGTGGCGGTTAACATCACGATGACAAGGACAGCCGATGTTCTCAAGTGCGATAATGCGGGCATGGTCATTTTTTCTTTTTTTTGCGTCGGGATTTTCCGAAAGGTGTATTGACAATTTCGTATTGGCCGTCGGTCTGTGTGCCGGCAGCCCCCACGGCGGTGGTACTCTTTTTAGGCGGTTTGGTCTTTGCCACCCCGGTCTTGACCACAACCGGTTCATTTTTTTGGGTAACCGTATGTTTTTGGCGCTTGCGCCTTTGGTCATACAGGTCCACCCGATATTTTTTTTTGCCATCGAAAAAAGTGATCGCCCGATCCGAAATGGCGGACACCTTGAGATTGCCGACACGATCACCGTTGGTGACCCACAGTGTCTTTCTTCCCTGGGCCTTGGGATCCGGATTGCTGATCAGGGCGGACGGATGGTCCCCGATGGCCATAACACCAAACAGGGTGATCTTGCGTCCATCCACTTTCACCGTTTCAGTGACGACGGTTTCGGTTTCCGCTATCACCGGCTGATACTCTTTGCGATCCACCGAAAAAAGATTCTTTTCGGTGATGCCCCGATACGAAGATTTGGAAGCCGCACGATTGGGACTGAAATGCCCCATCGATTTCGCGTTTTCATCCTGGGATCCGGCGGCTGCGATGGATGCCGGATCGGGCAGCAACACAGCCGGTCCGTTCCACACTTGGATGGTTTTTATCAAGAAAAAACCGGCCGCCAGCACCAGTCCGGTGTTGATGAAGACGAATTTGGACCGCATGATGGTATCAATCTTCATGGTTTGCGCATATAGCCCTCCACGGTAAGAATCGCGGTAAGCAATTCTTCCGGATCGGCCGTCTGGCGCCTTACCGACAAACCTGTAACGGAAAGCAGTTGTCCGGCGGATTCGATGCGGTACAGCAGGTCCAGCATCTGGCGCACACTCAATTTCAACGATACAACGACGGGGACGGCGAAAAAGCCCTCTACCTGCGCATCCCGGGCCTTGAGTACGCGGATGGAGGCCACGTTCATGTTGTTGGCGTAAATGATTTCGTTAATCAAATTCTGAATGTGGACTGCAGCCAGCGCCGGAGTGCCGGCATCCAGCAAAGTACGGCGTGCCTGTTCCAACCGCCGTGTCAGGGCAACCTGTGCGGCCTGAAGATTCTCACGGCTCTTTACCCGTTTTCGATATTTGGCCACTTGCTTGAGTTTGGATTCGATGTCATTGCTCCGGGGAGCTATTCGATTCAACGCCGGGTAAAAGCGATAGACCATTCCGGCAATTAGCAGGATCGCCCCGACCACCAGTATGGTTCGATGCTGTTTGAAAAAATCCATCATTTGAGAAATGTCGTCATCCCGATTTACTGAACGCCCATACTGATCCGGAAACGTTCCTTGCCCTCTTTGCTTCGCGTTATCGCCGCCATGAAGGCCACTTCGTCGAACACTGGTGAAGCTTCCAGAATCTCCAACAATTCACTGGCCGAGTCGGCATACCCACTGATTTGGACCCTGCCTTTTTGAAAGCTGAAATCCTGGATCCAGGCCGACAGGGGCACCCGAACGCTCAACTCCTGTAACACGGTTAACACCGGCATCCAATTCTGGTGCAATTGACCGATCTCCTGCAGGCGCTGCGCCATGTCGTCATTTTTATTCTCCAGGGTTTCCACGGCAAGCATCTCTATCCGCAATTGCTTCAGAGCCTCGTCCAATTGATTCATGACCAACCGGTGTTTCAACCACACACTCGCGCCCCAGGCGATCCCTGCGGTCAATACCAGAAGGGTCAACCCGAGCATCAAATAATATCCCAGACGGCTCGGTTTCCGGCGTTGATCGGCCGGAAGCAGGTTAATCTGCGAATCCTGATTCTGCAGGGTCTGAACGGCAATGCCATAGGCCGGAAGCAATGCGGCTGAAGGCAAATCAAGAGCCCTGCTTTCCAACCGGTTCAAGGGGAAATCGGCCGGTATTCTCAGTTGATCGGCAATGCCATCGGCATCGTCCCAATAAAACCAATTGATCTTTGTTTCCGTATTCCTTTGCCTGCCGGCGGCATCGACCATGGCACCAGTCAGTCCATCTATCAATCTCTTCCGGCCCGCTCCGCCTCCCTCGCGGATATATCGGTTGAATGTCAATCGGCCATGTTCATAAACGCTTACATCCCCGCCCCTTCTCCCAATATGTAAAAGGCCCACACATCCGCCGGCGAAACGGTCGTCCAGGGTGGCGGCCAGCGATGCTGTCATGGACGACGCTTCAACGCCGAATCCCGCAACCCGCTGTCCCAGAAATTCTTGCAAGATGAGGAATTGGTCTCCATCCTGACGCCGGACGGCAAACAGCAGTATCTTGATAATCTGCCGGGTCTTGTCTTCTGCCGTGATCAGAAAGTCGTAATAGATATCATTGGGCGGCAAGGGAATATATTTGTGCATTTCATAGCCCAGGGTGGTCCGAAGATTTTCTTTCACGGACAGGGGCATCTGAACTTCTCGGACGATTATCAATTCCCGTGGAAAGGTTACGGCAATATCGAAATCGGATGCAGGAAACCGGGAAATGACGTCGTTGACGATATCGCCGATCACCCTGGCCCTGGCGGCCATGTCCAGTTCAGGATCGTAGTCCACGGTGGCATGCGTCACCACGCGTGTTTCCCGCAGACCGGATTTGACCATCACGAGGTGGCAACGGTCTTTTCTGAGATCCAGTCCGATGGCGTGTTGGTAAAACAAACGGTCTCCTCCACAAACAAAATGATGCCTGTGTAACGGGAATTCCGTAGCGGGTCAACAAAGAAGGTGAACCGTTACGGATTGGTAACAATTCGATCAAACCATTGTATGATTCGATAGGGCGTCGTGGATTTTTTGTCGATGTGAATCAAAGCCGCCACACCCCGCGAAGCGCCGCTAGCAATATGCCGCCCCCTGGTGGTTACCCGATATATCGGAGAAAGGGTATAGGTAACCACCATCCGGGAACTCGTATAGGCTTTGGTTCCCGCAACCTTGAGCAATTCACCCGCCACACAAAAATCTTTTTCGGCCCGATAGGCGACAACGGCCTCTACGGATGCATCATCGAATCCAGGAAGAGATCTGAGCAGCTCTGGTGCAGCCGCATTGATGTTGATTCTATTGAAATCCACGCTTCCCTTTTCAGATTTGTGATTGGGGCGCCATCCCAAAGTTTGCATGGCAGTTTTTCGATCCGGGTAAACGCTAACGATCTTGTTCAGCCCGTTATCAAAAAGTTCCCGGTTAACACCACGGACGCGCAGTAATTCGCCGACGGTTTCAAAATCACCGTTCTTGCACACATAAGGATCGGGCAAAGCCTGGTAGTAGGCATTTTCGGCACCGTTGATATGGTGGTGATGATCGGGATCACGCCAATCCAGAATCGAATCGACAATAATTGTCTTCTCTTTCTCGGACAACTCAAATCCATCCAACATGATTCGCAACAACGGTGCTTCCGCCAGATTGAGGTTAACCTTGCCGGCCTCGTTGTCGATCCGAATGGCAGCGACACCATCGCCCACGGGCACTGGCGGAATGTCCAGGTTGACCCGCCAGTCGATACCATCGTCATCGGCCGCCCGGTCGACGGCAGCCGGCGTTGACACGGTGATCGTATCCAAGATACGGGCAAGCGCCAGGTTGGTCCCGCCAACGGCCGCATAATAAGCCTGGGTGGCCTCTTTGTCGTTGCGGACAATGTTCATTTCGATGCGCATGGCGCGGCAGAATTCCCCCGATATCACTGTCAGCAGCACCAGCACCCAGAGCACCAGCAAGAGTGTGGCGCCGTGTTGGCCCCAACATTGAGTGGACGACAACCGGGTCACGACGCCGCGCCCCTGCCCCTTAAGGGAATCAGCATGGATAACGGTCCCGAAAAGGCCGGATCGCCGATTTGCAGATTCACCGCTGCCGGCAACCCGGAGTCCGCAGCGGAAAGCCATTGTGAGTGCCAGCTCCATTCCCCGCTCGGGGGAACATGCGGAAGGTAGGCAAACCGGATAAAGGTTGCGTTCTCTATCAAACAAACCCTCCCATTCGTATTGATGAAATCCGCTTCGATGACCGCATCCGCTTCCGTCGGCAGGGTTTCTACCAGAAACAGGCTGTCCCCGTCGGAGCTGGATTCGACCGTCAATTGGCTGAAGACCACCCCGGATTGATGGTCGGGAACCAGGGCCACGACAGAAAAAAACGAGAGCTCACGCTCGCTGCCGCTGAAAGTCACGGTTTTACCCCGGGATTGCATGGTTTTGAAAGCATTCGCGGAACCCAGTTGCGATTGCACCAATTGGGCCACCACACGGATGCGTTGCTGCCGCTCGGCAGTCCGCTCTCCTTTTTCCCACGCCCGCAGCCCCACACGAAACGCCCCGAATATGATCACGATGATCACTGCGGTGATTCCCATTGAAAGCAGCAGCTCCAACAAGGTGAAGCCGCTTGCGCACGCAAGGGTAGACCTATTCGGTTTCATTGCTCCGATCTGCCAGCGCGATACTTGACAATTTAAGTTTTCGTTGACGCCTGCCATCTTGCCAATAGACGGTCAACATTATCGTAAAAGGAATGTTTTTTTCCTTGAGAACGGAATCGGGTTCCATGTGGCTGGTGATGTCGGCGGTCCATGCATAACCGTCGGGCCAATCACCATGGATGCGACCATCTTCAAGGGTACGGGCCAACAGGAGCGCTTCCATCTGCTGGCGTGCATGGAACAGGGCCAGGGTGTATTGGTTGGCCAGGGTATTGGCCCGAAGCCCGCCGGAAAATAATTGTAAGACCACCACCAGGGCCACGGCCATGATCAGGGTCGCCACCAGGGTTTCGAACAGGGTGAAACCATCAGCATCACGACCTGTCGGCCATTTTCCTGAATGTTTCGAATGCCTTGTATGGCAGGCAAAAAGCCCCCCTGCTGGAAATGATGACATGGTTGGGTTATTTGGCATCCGACTCTATGGCAATCAATCCGGTAATCGTGTCGATGCGGATGGTCCGGCTGCGTTCCCGGGCATCGACCAACCGAATGGAGCCGCCGGAGCTATTGCCCATGGGAAAAAAAGTAGCCATTCGAACCGGTCGGGCGGCCGCTTGCAGTGGATTGTTGTTCAGGTTCAGCACGATACCGGCAGGCAGCTGATACCGATGACGGGAGGAGATTGCATTTTCTGATGAATCGGCGGTCTGACCATTGATCGAGGGGGCCATTTCAATGGCCACCATACGGGTCGCCGAATCGAACAAGACACGGTATTCGCGGCCCCGGGTAACGGCCTGGCTCCTGGCGAAACGCATCACCGAGGCAAGATCACGAGTTGCCGTGCGCAACTGCATTTTATCGACACTGCCACCCAGACGGGGGACGATCAGGGATGCGGCGATGCCGATGATGACCATCACCACCAACAGCTCGAAGAGGGTGAATCCCCGGCGGGTCCATTCTTCCTGGGCATCATGGTCGATCAACAGAAGTCCTTGTTCGGCGCTCTAATCAATGATAGCAAATCGTCTATTTGGGCAGGCTCTGCCAATTGGTGATGTCGGTATCCTCTTCCTCACCTCCGGGACTGCCATCCAACCCATAGGCAATAAGATCGTAATCGCCATTTTCTCCCGGAGATCGATACACATATGGGTTGCCCCACGGATCAAGGGGGATTTCCTTGGGAAGGTAGGGACCGTCCCATTTGTCAATGCCATCGGGCTTGAAGCGAAGTGCATTGAGGCCCATCTCTGTTGTGGGATACTTACCGATGTCCAGTCGATAAGTATCCAGGGCCGTTTCGAATAATGAAATTTGTGCCTTGGCGGCTTTCTGTTTCGACTTTCCCACTTTACCGAACATCCGGGGGCCCACCAGGGCAGCCAACAATCCGATGATAACCATGACAATCAAAATTTCGATCAATGTAAAACCGCATTGGTTGGCCCGGTGGCGTCGATTCCTGTCTACCATTTTTATTCCTTCCCTATTCCGAAATCATATCCACCACTTTTTGCAACGAGACCCGGCAGCAGGTGATGGCTGGATTTAAATTACGCTTCGTTTCAATGGTGGCCCAGCCGGTAACAAAGCAGATGCAATGCCCTGCAAAGGCTTGGGACCATCATTTCAATCAGATCTAAAACGGCAACTCATTCATACTGAAAATCGCCATCAGCATGGAGATAACGATGAAGCCGACAATCAAGGCCATGGCCAGAATCAATGCCGGTTCGAGAAAACCGATAAATCGTTTGACGGTATTGCGAAGTATCTTTTCATAGTTGTCGGCCACCCGCAAAAGCATATCTTCCAACCGTCCGGTTTCTTCTCCCACCGTGATCATTTGGATGGCCAGCGAAGGGAACAATCGGGTCTGTTCCAGCGGATTGGCCAATCGATCACCCTCTTTGACTTTACGAATGACCTGCCCCATTGAAGCAGAGATAACGGAATTGCCGATGATGTTGCGCACCAGTTCCAATCCGGTGACAATGGGGACGCCGCTGCGAACCAGGGTGCCCAACGTGCGTGTGAAACGGGCCGCTTCCGATTTTTTAACAAAGTCACGAATCACCGGCAGGTTCAATTTCAACCGATCAATCTTCAGCCGTCCCCCTTCGGTTCGCCGATATCGATCAACCGCGAAGAAAAGGGTTGCGCAGACCGCGAACAACAACCACCAATAACTGCGCAGCAGGTCGCTGGAACTCAGTAACAGCCTGGATGACCAGGGGATCTCCCCACCCATATCCGAAAAAATGGCGGCAAATTTTGGAATCACATAGGTCATCAGGACAATGATGGACAGGCCGCTGACGATCATCAGGAAAACAGGGTATACCATTGCCGATTTGATAAACTCCTTCAATTCCTGAGAACGCTCCAAATAGGCACCCAACCGTTTGAGCACATCTTCAAGAACACCGCCGGTTTCACCGGCGCGAACCATGTTGACATAAAAATCCGAAAAATGCTTTGGATGAAGGGACAATGCGTCTGATAGACTGCTGCCCCCCTGGATCGTTTTTAAAACGTCTCCTACAAGACGCTTGAGCCGTTGATTTTCAGCGATGTTCATAAGAATAGCCAAAGACCGATCAATGGGCACACCGGCGTCCAGGAGCGTCGACAGATCCTGCGTGAAAACCATCACATCCTTGCCGGTGATACGATTGCGGAAGACATCCAGCGGGTTGCCCATTGGAACACTGATGTTTCCCGGCTGACCGCCAGCAGGTGAAATGCGGATTGGAATGAGCCCCAATTCTTGAATTTTGGCTACCGCACCGCTCTCATCGGCGGCTTCCACAGTCGATTTCGTGATCTTGCCGGCAGGATCCGACGCTTTATATATAAACAATGCCATATTTACACATCAATTATCCAGGGTCACCCGCAAAACTTCGGAAACCGTGGTGATCCCGTCCTTCACTTTTTGCCATCCGTCCTGCCGCAAGGTTGTAATGCCTTTTTGCATGGCAGACTGTTTGATCTGCTCGGTGGTCGAATGCCTGACGATATGCCGCCGGATCTCCTCGTCCACCTGAATGAATTCGAAAATGGCGATGCGGCCGTGAAACCCCGTATAATGGCAGGCTTCGCACCCTTTTCCGGCATAAAAGGTGACCCCCTTCAACGCATCGGGGGAAAACCGCATGGTTTGCAGCATTTTGGGGTCCGGATCCGTTTCGGCCTTGCAATGCGGACAGATCACACGGACCAGACGCTGGGCCAGGATACCCAACAGGGTCGAACCGAGAAGAAAGTTCTCTACCCCCATATCCAGTAGCCGGGTGATGGCGCCGGCAGCATCGTTGGTATGCAGGGTGCTGAAAAGCAAATGACCGGTCAGGGCCGACTGGATGGCGATTTGGGCGGTTTCCCGGTCCCTGATTTCGCCCACGAGGATGATGTCCGGATCCTGTCGGACGATGGAACGCAGGCCGCTGGCGAAGTTCAGACCGATTTTCGGATTGACGTGAATCTGGTTGATCCCCATGAGCTGGTACTCGACCGGATCTTCCAGGGTAATGATCTTGTTCTCCGAAGAATTGATCCGCGACAAGGTGGCGTACAATGTGGACGTCTTGCCGCTGCCGGTGGGACCGGTCACCAGAATCATGCCGTAGGGTTGCTGGATCAGGTCGAAATACCGGCTTTGAATGGACTGTGGAAAACCGATGGCTTTGAAATCCAGGATCAAGCTCCCACGGTCAAGGATTCGCATGACCAGGCTCTCCCCGAACAGGGTCGGCAGGGTGGAAACCCGGAAGTCGATCTCACGGTCGACGATTTTCAATTTGATGCGGCCATCCTGGGGCAGGCGCCGTTCGGCAATATCCAGCTTGGCCATGATCTTGACCCGTGAAATGACGGCCGCCTGGAGCCGGACCGGCGGCGACTCGACATCGTGCAGGACGCCGTCTATGCGATAGCGGATTTTGAAAATCTTCTCAAAAGGTTCGAAATGGATATCGCTGGCACGCTGCTCGATAGCATTTAAAATCAACCGGTTGACCAATCGGATGATCGGCGCCTCGGAGGCCATGTCCCGCAGATGGTCGGCATCCTCATCCACATGGGTTGTGAGGTCTTCAACGTCCTTGCCGGCCTCTTCAATGATCATATCGATGCTCTGGCTTCCGGCACCGTATAACCGATCTATGGCATCTATGATATCGTCCGATTTGCCGCCCACGGCCTCCACGGCGATATCATAAGCCAGCTTTATTGCATCAATGGTGTAATGGTCGCTCGTGTCGGCCATGGCGATGCGAAGCCGGTCCGCCGAAAGTTCAAGCGGGACAAATACGGAGGCCTTCATGAAGGCAACTGAAAGGTTGTCAAGCACGACCGGTTCATCGGGATAGTCTTGGTAGGTGATGTCTGCCGGGGGAAGGTTCATTGTGTAAAAAATCAGTATTATCTAATCGTTATAGATTCCCGGATTGAAACCTTACGCTTCAATTTCTGTCAAAAAAACAGGAAAATGGGGTGGAAGTTTCCCGCCTTAGGTGCCAATGGCTCAATTCAGGGATAGGCAATAGACATAGCTCCGCCTTCTGACATTCACGGCAAACAATGCGTATCTATCTGAATATATTAGGTTCCATTTGCCTTGAACGTCAATTAAATCCATATAGTATGAAATCTGCCATTAGGTGTCAAGCGCTATTGAATCGCAACATATTGTGGGTGCTGAACAAAAGGCGCCCTGCGTGGTGTGGTTTCCGCAGGCGGGCAAGGTGGTGCGGGGGGAGGAGTTTTCCGGACAACCAGCACGTGGGTTCAGAACCGTGGTGTGCGCCGGGAATCGCGTTCCCGGCGCGCGTGGGGTCGTCGAGATTAAATGGTGTCTGTCCGGAAATAGGCAAATTGGCCATTTCCGGATAGACATTAAACCACAATTCGATCTTTATTCGCCTCCCAGGTTTTCTCTCCGATGCCTTTTACTTCCATGATCGCCTCGGGGGTTTTGAACGGCCCGTATTTTTCACGGTGCTCAATGATGCGCTGGGCGTATTTCGCGCCGATCCGATCCAATTCCATCAGTTGTTCAACGGTGGCGGTATTGATGTTGATCTTGTCCATGGCCAAGACAGCGGTTGGTCCGGCAAGAACGATGCCCATACTGATCAAAACGATAAAACAGACCTGCCTTTTTAAACGGTTCATGTGAGGCCTCCTGTAGGTGTGAAAATTGGGTTTCGCCATGTCTGTCATGGCGCCTGCAAGTGCCAGGATGTGAAATACTCAGGTGGATCGGCAGCGCCGAGCAATGTGCCTTTGGGACCATCAGCTTCATTCTGCGGTGGTGCCGTCCCGCCGTCCTGTCAGAACTCACAGCCATCTATTTACAGACTATTTAAAGATTATTCGCAGACTTTATACCAGAAACAACACCGCATCGGCCGGTTACCGTCTCTATGATAGGTGTTTATTTTTGCGTGAGATGTAAAAGATATTGATATTTATCTTAAAATCTGCATGTATACATACATGGAAAAGAATTCGAAAAAGGACTTATAGACAGGCATGGCAGGCAAATTTCGTCTATTTTTGTACCCACTTCACTGAAGAATCGTATGAAAAAATACAAAATCCTTTTTGTCGACGATGACCCCCAGATTCTTTCCATTGTCGAACGCTATCTGGCCCATTGGGGATTTAATATTACCACCGAAGCGGATGGCCGCAAAGCGCTCGCCATGATCCAGGATGGCGGCTACAACGTCGTCTTTTCGGACCTGATCATGCCGGAGATTGACGGGTTGGCGTTTTTGAAGCAGGTAAAAGCCATGTCGCCGGAAACCGAGGTGATCATTGTTTCCGGTTATGGAACCATTGAGACGGCAATCGAAGCGATGAAACTGGGAAGTTATGATTTTCTGGAAAAACCGAT
The DNA here is from genome assembly GCA_002747175.1 of Deltaproteobacteria bacterium. Classification (GTDB taxonomy): domain Bacteria; phylum Desulfobacterota; class Desulfobacteria; order Desulfobacterales; family Desulfosarcinaceae; genus Desulfosarcina. The sequence continues at coordinate 145,460 of PDTK01000028.1, forward strand.
TAATTTCGATCATCTGAAAGTTCTTATCAAGCGCATTTTCGAAAAACTGGAACTTAAAGAAGAGAACCAGCGCATTCGCCACCGCCTCAATGAACGCTACAAGTACGATGAACTGGTGGGCATATCCCCCAAAATGCAGGCCATCTATCGGATCATCGACAAAATCAGCTTCGGCTGCCCCACCGTTCTGATCCAGGGAGAAAGCGGAACGGGTAAGGAGCTGACCGCCAATGTGATCCATAACAACAGTGACCGCCAAAACGGCCCGTTCATTCCCGTAAACTGCGGCGCGATCTCCGAAAGCCTTTTGGAAAGGGAGCTTTTCGGACACGTAAAAGGGGCTTTTACGGGTGCATCGGCAGACGCGATCGGTTTGTTCAGGGCCGCAGATAGGGGGACCTTGTTCCTGGATGAAATTGCCGAAGTGTCGCCGGCCATCCAGGTCAGCCTGCTGCGGGCACTGCAAGAGAAAAAGATCAGACCGGTTGGCGACACCAAAGAAACATCCGTTGATGTGCGCGTTATCGCCGCAACCAACAAGAATCTGGAGCAGGCCATACAAAACAAGACCTTCAGGGAAGATTTGTTTTATCGGCTGAACGTCATCTCCATCACCATGCCACCCTTGCGGGAAATGAAAGACGACATTCCATTGCTGGTCAACCACTTCATCGCCAAACACCGGCGTTCGGACACACCGGCGGTGATGAAGGCCAGTGCGCAGGCCATGGGAAAACTCATGGCTTTTGGCTGGCCCGGCAATATCCGTCAATTGGAAAATGTGGTTCAACGGGCCATTGCCCTGGGGGGTGAGGATATTATCGACATCGATGACCTGCCTGATGAAATTTCGCAGCGTCCCGAAAAGCCGGCCGTCGTGGAGACTGACTTTAACCTGAAATCCATCGAAAGAAAAACGATTGTGCGTGCCCTTCAGGCGACCGGTGGTAACAAAGCGCAAGCGGCCGAATTGCTGGGTGTCAATACAACTACCGTTTATCGAAAAATGGAAAAATATAACCTGAGTTGAGCCATTGGTCGTTCGCTTTTAGCAATTGGCAAGATGATTCTGTTACGTTAACGAAAAGCATAACGCCACCCGTTGGGTTGAGCCCGGCTGTCTCGTAGATATATGAAGCAAAAGGGATAAATAATAAAAGTCAATCGCTTATTTGTACCTGTTCACGGGGTAGAAGCGGCCAACACCTGTAAAGCACAGCCGGCAAGCGTTTACTCAGGTGCCACAGACGCGCGGCTTCGGGCACGCAGACGTATGGGGCATACTTCAAATGCCCGGTAACAAGGCAGATGCGTTCGCCCTGTGAACGCTTACGCTTATTTTAGGTTATAGAGAGGAGATTATGGCTGAAGGTTTGGATGTAATCGTTGTGGATGATGACCCGGACGTGTGCGATTTGATTTCAATCATGATCAAACGCTTTTACACATGGGGACGCGTATTGTCTTTTACGGGCTCTGAAGAAGCCATCGCCTATTGTCTTGCCAAAGACACCGGCGTGGCAATTTTCGTGGTCGATGTATTTCTCGGCGGTGCCAGCGGTTTCTTTTTTCTCGACGCCATCGAGAAAAAATTCCCCACCGCACATTCCGATGCCATCATCGTCACCGGCAACGCCAGTGACGATATCGTCGATATGTGCGTGGCTTCGGACGTCAACCACCTGTTGGAAAAGCCCGTCAAGCCGCATGCGCTTCAACTCGCCGTGAGGGCCATCGCCGAAAAATATTTGAAGTTCGCCAAACGGATTGTTAATGACCCGGAATTTGCCAAAAACATCGCCAATTTTTAAAAACTGAAGGAGAAACCAATTTCTTAAAAGTCTTTGGTAAGAGACTTCTTTATTTGTACCTTCAACAAGTAAAAATGTAGTGTAACTACGAAAAACTGGATGAAAACCGAATTCTTATGACCTATCACCTGATGAGGAGGAAAAATGAAAAAAAACATTATCGTGTGTCTGGGATTTGTATTATTTTACCTGACCGGTACAGCAAGTGCGGCAACTACGATTTCAACCAATATGACAGTTGATAATGAATTTGATTTTTTTATAAGTACTAATGATTCTCAACCCGGTGTTTTGGTTGGCTACGGAGACAGTTGGAATACCACATACTCATTCAGTTATGATCTTACACTCAACACAAATTATTTTATTCATATTGCAGCAAAAGATTGGGGGTTCGTTGCCGGTTTTATAGGGGAATTCACCCTTTCGGATAATTCATTCGCATTTGCTAATAATACTCAGAAACTTTTGACGAATGTAAATGACTGGACTGTTTATACCGACACCTTTGGAGGAACCCCGGGAGCGACGTCTGAAGCTACATATTCATGGGGTACTCCGACAAATATCGATTCGAATGCGGATTGGATATGGACAAATAATGGTAATGACACACATACTGAACGATATTTTTCGGCGGAAATAATCAACATGTCTCAGGCACCTGTTCCGACCACCGTTTTACTCTTTGGATCTGGTCTTTTCATATTGGCACTTTCTATCAGAAGAGGAAAAGCTTAAACTCAATGATCAAGTTTTTGTTAATTTTCCCAACTTTTGGAGAAAAAAAGCGGGGACTTTCGGAAAAAACATGTGCCGCAGACACTATGTATATCGCCATTACGTCGCTTTCGATCAGGTTCGGCCAATAAATATCCGCACCCAAAGGGCGCGGTTTTGATTAATCCCCCCATAGGGGGGACAAGGCCCTGCCCCCCTACAGGGGGCGGGCCAGGAAAGTTGTGC
>PDTK01000035.1 GCA_002747175.1 Deltaproteobacteria bacterium
TATGAAGAATTGATGAATTCCTATGCACTTACAGCACCCAAAATAGCAAATTTAATTAAATTTTTCAAGGAATTATTGATTGTTCAGCAGGCCCTAATTGGGTCCACCGCCCATTTTATTATTTTTTGGGATAGTATGCTTATAACAAGAGGAAACGTCTCATCGGTATATTGCTTTGTAAAACTTTTTTCAGGATCGACTAAAAAGTTCTCATGTTTTTATGCAACCATGGCTTTAAATCACCGGCTGTTGTGCAAAAGTCAGGTATTCGAGGTCCCGGACATTGATATGCAACTGGTGAAAGGCCACCATCAACGCAATCAGGCAGGCGTAGGTATAACCGTATCCGTAGAATGCGAAACCCAGCACAATGGACAATGTGCTCAATCCCGCATTGGCAGCCACGAAAACGACGCTGACCACCAGAACCGCCCGCCGCAGGTCAAAGTAGAACAGGATGATGACATTGATGCAGAGCAGGATTTGCAGAAAAGATCCGATCAGGACGATACGGAACAAGGGGATCTGCATGGGAGACAGTCTGGCCAAAGCAACCAGCGTGGGTGCGAAAATGAGGCAGAACACGGTCACCGTGCCCTGCACCACAAAAACATCACGGATGCTCCCCTTCAAGGCATCCACCATGTCGCTCTTCTCTTTGAGAATCTCAGCCAGGCTCCTTTTACCGATCACCTTGGCGTAGTACTGCCGGTAATGCTGGTAGAAAACCGTCTCGATTTTCAGCAAAAAAATCGCCATGGCCGGAACGATGGTCAGGTAGGCGAAAAAAACCGGCGCCTCATAGATATCATGGGTGGCGAACCAGGGGACGATGATACGCGCGTCGGGTGCCATCCAGAATACGAATTTATCGACCCAGATCCCTATGTTGAAAAGAAATCCGACCCCCACCAGATCCCCATACCTGATGAAATACATTAAAAAATCCCGATTCCAGAGCCTGCCGGGAGGAAACTCAACGATCACTTTGGCCAGAATCCAGAACAGGGTGACCGCCTGTCCGATCAGGTAGCCGGCCAGGTAGCCTTCGGTGCCCATGCTGCGGCCCAGATAGAATGCGGCGGCAATGCTGAGAACAGCTCCCAGGGCGAAGGCGTTGACGATGCCGTTATAGTCCTTGATGGCCGACAGGAAGATCATGCAGAGCCAGATCATACTGATAACGAGAAACAGCATCACCCCCAGCATTTTGTGCAGGAAGGAAACCTGGAAAAAAAAATAGCTGCCGGCAGCGAATGCGGAGCCCGCGGTCAGCACCAAAACGCTGCAGGTGAACAGGGTGGATAAAATGGTGTCGATCTGTTTTTCATACAGCCGGTCGGCCATGTAGCGCGTGGCGATCAATTGTACAATGCCCAGCAAAATCAAGGAGAAGGCATAGGTATAAACCACGGTGGAGCGAAACAGGGCGTGTTCCAGGCGCGTCAACCCCGCCCCCTGATAGATGCCCAGAACCGCCAGGCAAACGATGGACATGAGCCAGGGTCCGGACGAGACCATGGCGGCATACATGTAGGCCGTCAAGTCTCCCAGAAACGTCTGGCGATTGAGTATTTTTTTCAGTTCGAAGCCGATGCCGGCCATGATGAAACCTCTATATCAACCATGAGGCATACCCCAATGTTGCATAATCCAGTGCTGCCAGAGGAGCCCAGTAACGTGCTGCGGCGTTAGTCCCTGCGCCCTGGCGCTGACGCCCCTCGGCTTTTTCAGCGGTGGGGCAGACCCTCATGTGGCGTCCATAAATATTTTATATATCTCCCGATACTTCCGATTCAGTTCCGCTTCCTGATAGTAACGCCGCACCCGTTCCCTGCCGGCCATGGCCATTTTCTCACGCAGGGGGGGATTGGATAGAATATCGGCGATACCAGCCGCCGTTCCCACGGGGTCGGCCACCGATGTAACCACCCCCGACGGCCCGATCAGCCGGTCGCTTCGGGTTCGCCCTTCGAGCAGTTCCCGGCAAGAACCCACATCGGATGCCACCACGGGAATACCGGCACAATTGGCCTCCAGAATCACCAAAGGCTGTGCTTCACTGACACTGGTCAGGACGAGCAGATCCAACCTGGGATAGTATGCCATCACATCAATCCGGCCGGTGAAGGTCACGATCTCCTCTATACGGAGAAGCTGCACCAGCTCCTGGCACTCCCGGTAATAGTCCGGATCCTCGTCAGTGGGCCCCATGATGAAAAAGCGTATCCGGGGCAGACGCAATGAAACGATTTTGCATGCCCGCAGGAAAGTCTTCACGTCCTTGATCGAAACCACCCGTCCCACGAATCCCACCCGAAAATCCGTTTTTTCCCTTTCGGCCGCATCGAATGCGGCCGGCTTCAATGCCTGGAACCGCTCGATATCGATTCCGTTGGGAATGATTTCGATCTTGTCCGGGTCGGCGCCTTCGGCAATCTCCAGTTTCCGGTTGCCGCCATACAGGGTGAAGATCCGGTCGGCCTGCCGGTAGGTCATTTTTCCCAGGGTTTCGAACATATTGATCCACAACCGCTGAAATGCATTTACGTCTTTTTGCACCCGCACCCGATCCCCTCCGGGCATGTAAATCCACTCGGCCTGGGAAATTTCGATTTTGCGTTCCTTGGTGTAAATTCCATGTTCGGTCAGCAGCATGGGACGTTTGTGAATCACCTTGGCCATGACGGCCAGCATGCCCGCAAAACCGGTTGAAATCGTATGATAGACGCGTGCCCGCGGAATGGCCGTTCCCAGAATTTTGAACATGGGCAGGTGGGTGAACCGAAAGGTCCAGAAATAATCGATGAACGAAATGGTGTTGCTGTCCGGCCGGTACTGATCGACCAGAAGCGACCAGGCCTGCCTGCCATGCATCAAATCCGGGATGGACAGACCGCTGCGTTTCGGATGCTGAAACAGGTCAACGATTTTTTCAAACTGCCCATACTCCTGCCGCTGCATCGCTTCATGAAACGCCCGCATCAGGGCCACATGCTGCCGGCGCTGGATGCGTGTGGCCTTGGCAGACGGCGCCATCTGATAATCGTGGATATAAACGATCTTCTCCAACCGGAAATTATCCGGCATTTCATACTTGATGTCCCGGGTCTCTTTCTCGGACGGAAATATCGAGACGGCACAAAATTGAATGTCCGGAAGGGCACGGACCAGGTTGTGAACCCAGGTGCTGACACCGCCGGAAACATACGGATAGGTTCCTTCCAGAATCAGGCATACATCATAAATCGTCGAATCCGGCATCACGTCAGGCCCCTGTCCGTTGGGTGGACGCCCAGAAATTGATCATGATCGTTTCCTGGACCGAATGCGCCTCGCCCGTTTTAATGCCATCCAATCTGCGTGCAATCGCCTGCAGGTTGGTTGCGTCCTGGCTGGAAAAGTACAATTCGGCCAACCCGAGCAAGGCCCGGCCATTCCCCGGATCACGGGACAGTACGACCTCGAACCGGGAAACGGCTTGATCATGGGCGTCTAGAATCATTTCCAGCCTTCCCAGCTCCAAAATCAATCCGATGTCGTCCGACCCCATTTCCGTCGCGCGCATGAACCCGTTGCGGGCCATCTTGATGTAATGCAGCCGCGTATCCGCGTCCAGCAGGCCGCTCTCCCCATAAGCAACGCATCGCCTGGCATATTGCAGGTTGGCATCGGCCTGGTCCGAATGGTTTTCCAGTGCCTGCTGGGCCGTTTTGATCCGGTGGGCGTGAAGCGCGTCCAGCCGGGTCAGCGCCGTATGTGCGTTGTAGCGCACCTCCGGGCTGTCGCTGCTCAGGCATTTTTTCAGCACATGTACCGCTTCCGGTGTCCCGATTCGCCGCAAGGTATCGATGGCACCCCGTTTGAGGTTGTCGTCGTGCCCCGCCAGAATGTCCAGCACCGGCTGCACGGTCAACGCTTCCTCCAGAAATGAATTCAGACTGGTCTGTGCCTCCGGTTGCACCGGTTCAATCACCCGATGTGCCGTCTCCGCCTGGAAGTCTTCCACCAGCCCCCTTGTGCGGATCCACCGATCGCAAAGCAATTGCAGGCTCAACCCGCCCACCAGTCCCAGTGCCGGTATGAATAGTACCAGCAGGGCATACAGCTGCATCCGAAATCGCTTGACGGGTACCGCCCGCATCCCGAAATGGCCCCCCAGGGCCAAAACCGCGGCAGCGGCCAGGTGGCATGTCAGGGCCATGCTTGTCTCCCGGACCAAAGCGTCTCCACGAAACAACGGGTGCAAAAAATAGATGGCGCTGCCCTCCGCAATGACAGCCAGAAGCCAAATCACCGCGGCAAGCGCTCCGGACGGCGCAACAAAGGCCGCAGGATGTGAATCAGCCGATTTCACGGGCCGCCTGCTGGACAAGGTCGTTGGGCTGTTCCATATCCCCATTGAATTCCGATATGCCCGAACGGATGGTCAGGGACCGGCTTTCATCACGATAGGGACGGAATTTGAAGGCTTCGATTTCTTCGATCATTTTTCGATCCACCACACGGGCGCCGTCCAGGGCCGTTCCCGGAAGCAGAATATAATAGCGCGAGGCGTCCTGATCATGAAAGAACATGTCCACGGCACGCAGCTTGTTTTGGAAGACAAGGCTGATTACAGTGAGGATATCCTGCTGGTGCCCCTCTTCGATTTCCTTGAAATCATCGATATCCAGGACAATCAGGCTAAGATTCTGGCCGTAACGTCGTGAGCGCATGAATTCTTCCCGGAGGCGCTTGCGAAAGTACGGGTAGGTATAGGCTCCGGTCACATCGTCGGAAATATTCTTGTCCCGGGTATCCTGATAGGTACGCGCATTTTCGATGGCGCTGCCGCACCACTCTCCGATGATGGACGCCAGTCTTACGGATTCGGGGTTGAATTTGATGAAGGGCAGTTTCTCGATATTCAACACACCCAGAACCTGTTGCTTCTCGTTCAAAAGGGGTACGCAAATGATGATGCCGGCGGCGGCCATATCCGCAAATTGATCCGAATTCGTCAGGGTGTTCAGCGATACGGTCTGCCGGGAAGCAACCGCCGTTCCCACCAGGCCTTCATCCACCGGAAGCGCCTTCTTGCGTTGAAAGGACGCATCGGCATCCCTGCCGGCCATCAGAACCAGTCGATTGTCGTCGAGGATATAGATCGAACACGCGTCCGCGGACAGAAAATCGACGACGATTTCCACCACCGCCGGATAGATATCCTTTTCCTGCAGGGATTTTAATCCCTTGGCAGCCTCGTACACCGTGGTCAGGGTCTGCTCCTGTGAAATGATATGGGTATCGAGTTCCTGTTTGGCGCGGTTCAACGCATCATAGCGGTGATTCAGCTCCTGGTAGCGGGTGATCAGCGCCTTATGGTTATCCTCCAAAACCTCATGCCGCCGCTTCTGAGCCTCCCGGATTTCACCTAGAAGAATCCCGCCGGAGATGAACAGAACCGGAAGCGTCAGGTTACCGATATCCAGCAGACGATCCAGCGGCAGATCCGGCTGCCCCAGTTTCTGCATGCCCAACAAAGTCAGGCCGGCCAGCACGCCGCTGAATGCACCGGTCTGAAATCCATATCGGGCGGCCATGGGCAGGACCACCAGCCAATAGGGATGGGGGTGGATCCCCATAAATCCCAACTTATTAGAAAACCACAAAAAATTGACCGCCGCCAGTATCGACAGGCCAAGTATGATCCCCGTCACCCCGGATGTGCGAATCCGTCTGACGGTGGGTACGTTCTTTGGATCGGTCGGTGCTTCTATCGGTGTTGTTGCGTCTTTCATATCGATACTTGTCAAATCCGACGGTCGCCTCCCGGATTAGAAAAAAAGTCGCAGGGAAAGGTTCCAGGTTTGGGTTTCTCCGCCCACGGTCGAGGTCGATTCGGAAGCATATTCATAACCTCCGTCAAGTTCCATGCGGTTTCCCAGCCGCAGGCTTATGGAGGGCTGCAGGAACCATCCCTTCATGCGGCGGATATGATCGTAGCGCCAGCCGGCGGATATGCCCCAAAACCAGTATTCACAGGGGCGGTGAGAAAATGTGCCGAACAGGGAATGCCAGCCCTGATTCTCCACCATGGCCACGGGTCGGTAGCGAGGGTGATCGTGCGCGTAACGAAACCATGACTGGTAATATGAATAACCGATTGACAGCTCGGGCGGCAGGAAAAACCGCGTGCTCAGCACGGCCAGAAGGGTCTGCCGCCGGCCGTAGCTTTGCGCACCCTGAAGGCTGTATCGCCAGTCTTCACCCTGCAGAAAAAGACCGGTACCGCTATCGACATTCCAGTTTGCGGAAAGGCGCAGGCGGTCATATTCACCATCCAGGGTGATCGCATCCACGGGATCATACCAGGGCCGGTTGACCTGGTATTCGGCATTGATATCCCGTCCCGGGGCCAACTGGTAACCCCCTTTGACCATCAGGCTGGTGCCGTCGGCAGCACCGCCGTAGCCACCGATGGCGGCCGAAGCAGTCAGACGCGGATCCACCTGGAGTCTGATGCCGGCAAGTACATCGCTGAGACAGCCATCCACACCGGTAGAGCCCCCCCCCTGCGGCCGTTTGGCATCGATATACCGGTAGTCGATGAAGAGCCGGCTCTTTTCGGTTACCGGCCTCACCATCTGCAAAGAGGCGGTGTCGATGATGGTATCATCGGCGATCTGCTCATATCGGCGATGGTCAAAAACGGTCCGTGGCCCATATTGTCTCAATATATCATGAACAGCCCGCCGTGCATCTCGATTGTCCGTGTCCAGTTCCAACACACGGCTGTAATGGTGCAGGGCATCCACCCATTGCCCGCCGTCCATGCGGGCTGCGGCATAGTCGTTCCATATCCCGGCATCATGCGGGTAAAGGGTGGAAAGATGCTCCAAGACGGAAAACGACCGGCCGAATTGTGCCTGCCCGGTGTACAGCCGCGCCTGCAGTCTTCGGGCACGCACATTGGCGGGTTCCATTTCCATCAATTCGGACAATTCCGGCTGTGCCAGGTCATAATACCCATGCTCGATCAGAAAAAAAATGTAGGCTTCCCGTATTTCGGTGTCCGCCGGATAGGCCTGCCGCAGCGCCTTGAAACACCGCATGGCCTCGGGTACCCGTTGCAAACGGCCAAGGATGCGTGCCTCGATCAGGGCCATCTGCCGCCAATTGACAGGCTGGCCGTCCTGGGCGTCTTCGTTTCCCCCCCCGGCCCCCCAGGCGATCGGAAGGCCGGTTCCCGCCCCCATCAACACAAAGGCCAGGCAGACGTACATGATCGACCTGTAAAAACAAATGACGTTCACTGGCTCACCTGTATTGCCGGCTGAGTATCACCGGCTTTTTGCCGTGGGTGCCGGGTCTGATGGATCAGCTTCATGGCCTTGCGGTATTGTCTGTGGGCGGCCCCTTGCCGGTGGGTCGCAAAATACAGCTCACCCAACAGGTACTGGGCCTCGTAATCCATTGGATAAAGGCGGTTATAGACCTCCAGGATGTCGATGGCCCGCTGGTGGTGATTGTTCCATGCGTGGATCTGTCCGCTGCCTTTCAGGGCACCGCGGTTTTTGGGCTCCATTTTCAATGCCGCTTCATAAGCCTTCAAGGCCAGACTGGTATGTTCCCGCCACAATGCGCGGTCGCCCAGCTCTGCCAGAAAATCTGCATTGTCCCGGTTTTCGTTCATCAGCCGCCGGGAAATACGCAAGGCGGCCGCTTGACGGTGGGTCCGTTCATATGCCTCCAAGAGCATGAGGCCCTCCCTGGGCGGCATTTTAGATCGCTTTTCGATATCTTTCAGCAACGGCAACGCATCACCGGCCCGTTGCCGGTTCAGATAGGCGTCGGCGAGGAGAACCCGCTGCTGCGGATCCAAATCCCCGCTTGCGACCAGTTTCTCCAGAGCAAGGATCAAGGCATCGCTTTTCCCGGTCCAGGCATACACATCGGCCAGGGTCCGCCAGGTGGCGGTTCGCTGCGGGTCCAGCCGGGCGGCCCGTTCGAGATAGACCAGGCTTTGCTCCAACCGGTTTTCGGCCACCAGTTCCATCCCCGCAGACAATGCTTTGCCAGCATCTTCGGGATGGCCAGCGGCCTGCGCGATCAGCAGGTTCAGTATCGCTTCACGGTCGCCGCTTGAACGCGTCAGCCGGTCCACCGCGGCCGAAAGATCCGGATCATCGGGATACCTTTCGGCGAGCTGTCGATATACGTCAAGGGCTTTGCGGGGCTGACGCTGCCACTCATACAATTGGGCCAGTTGAACCTGAGCGGCCCGGTCGCCGGGATTTCGACGCAGGTATTTTTCAAATACCGCGATCGACTGTTTTTCGCTTCCCTGAGACAGGTAAAAAACAGCCAGACGTCTCTGTATCTCGGCATCCCCGGGCCGCAACATCAGACCCTTGCCGAGTGCGTCTTCCAGCAGTTTCGACTGTCCGGTGGCCTCGGCCAGCCGGATCAGGGCCGGCACCTCGTCGACCCGCCGATGGCGCTGCACCATATCCGCCTTGAGAAGATATGCCCGATCCGGCCGGCCGGCAGCCAAATACATGTCCACGGCCCGGTCGATCAGGTCGGTGTCGTCCGGATCAATCTCCAGGGCCCATTCAACCGCCGATTGGATGGTGTGCGCATCACCGGTATGCTCGGCCATCTCCAACGTGCGCTCCATATCATCCGCACGGTCTCCCCGAAGCGCTGTCAGCCGACGCATGCTGGCATAGGCCTTTTCCGGTCGCCCGGCACTCAGCCATCCCTCCGCTACCTGCATCAGCACATCGGGATCGGTTGGAAAACGGGTTTCGGCAATCTCCAGGGCATCGGCCACCAAGGCTGAGTTTTCAGTATATTCGGCAACCTGTATCAGTTCAGAAAAGGCCTCGACGCCGGGCTCCGTCGTCAAAAGGCTGTGTTTCAGCAACGGGTAGGCATCAATGGCTGCTGCCGGGTCTTCGGCTGCGATAGCGGTCGCCGCCATGGCAGTGAGCACATCTTCACGTGCCGGCACCCGCTGGTATATACGTTCCAGCAGATCCAGGGCCTCGCGATTCATATCGCTCCAGCGCAAAACGTCCACCAGCAGCATTTGCCGGTCGATGCCGGAATCCCATAATTCATCCAGTTCCTGCGCAAAAGCCTCGCCCCGCTGCTGAAATCCAGCCCACACAAATTGTTCCAGACAGCGAAGGGTATAATGGGTTGTTTTCGGATCATCGGGCTTCACAGCCGCAGCGTCCGTATCGACGATTTGTGAATAAATCTGATACAGTCCGCTGATCAGCATCGCTTCGAGAGGCTCCGGGGACAACGCCGCCACCACCTCCCGCCCTTTCATTTCCAATTCATCGGCGATTCGTTCTGCAAGGGGGTTGTTTTCCGGTTCCACCGGGGCTGATCGTTGTTGGCGAACAAGGCGCACGATAAGGGCCGCCTTCTTCTCCGTCTCGCCGGCATAACGATAATAGCCGATCAGCCGGGCCATGATCAATTCATTGCCGGGCGCTTTTTCAAGGGCCGCCTCCCAGGCCTTGCGGGCGTCCTGGGGCTTGCGGGTCCATTCGTACAACCGGGCCAGTTCCACCAACTGATCGGCATGCAGGGGCAGCACACGATTCAACTGCCTGAGCTGTTCGATTGCCAGGTGGGGAGATCCTTCGATCAAGTGCAACCGGACCGACATCCCGATCAGCTCCGAGTCATCGGCAGCATCCTTCAACAGGGGGTCAATGACGATCCGGGCCTGCTTGAAACGGCCGCTGTCGAACAGAATCGGCAGAAGGCTCCGCCGGGTGGGAAAAACAGCGAAGGTCGCCCCAAGGATGACCGCCAGAAAACAAAGAATTTGCCATGCCTTGACATTCAACGCAGTCCGATCTCCACCGTTCCCCTGCCCACATCCTGCAAAGTCAGTTCACCCCTGGCGTTGGCAATCAGGTGATCGCCTTGGCCATCCATCGCCGTCCCCTTCAGCTCATAGGTTCGACCCGGTGCCAGGCCGGCAAGCTGGACCATGCCGGAGCCAAAGCCTTCGTAATCGAAGAAAAGACGATCCGCCCTTAGTGAATAATTGCGGACCCACCCACTGGCCTGACGAATGTGCGGCAACAATCCAATCCCATCGCTGCTGTCGGCCTTTTCTCTCAGCACAATCCTGGCCCGTTGATGGCCCGGCGCCAAATGGACATAAAGGCCCTGCTCGCTCTGCAGGTATCCGATCACATGTTTGCAGCGCACCAGATCCGGTACGCGAGACGGATCGTCGAACCGCATGGTAAGGCAGTCGCCGTAATTCTCGATGACAAATCCCCGGCCGGACCCGTCCCGCAGGATCCGGCAGTCCAGCCAGCTTTTGGCAATGCGGAGATACCGGGAGGTAAACATGGGTGCGATGGGCTGTGCCAGCACCCATTCATAAACGGTTTCCAGGGCGCTGACCGAGGCTTCGTACTGCCCGGAATAGAAATGATAGTAGATATCGATGGGGACGATGCGCCGCGGCCTTTCCGTGCGGTCCATGGTGGTGATGATCTCACGAAAGCCGAAATAGGGGCCAGTCCACAGGTTGGTCAGGATGTTCTCATTGGCCTGGCAGCTGTAAAACTGGTAGCGCCCGTCGATGAGGCGGTACAGCGGGGCCACGCCGGTGTACGAGTCGTTGATCCCGTCGAACACCGTATCCCCGCCGTTCATGTTGAACACGCCCAGATTGTCACACCGCTCAATGTCGGATGCCATGGGTTCGCAGTTGCCCGACCACAAAAAGACCCGGCAGGGGCGGCCGGGTGGCGCCAGGTGCTCGGTGATGTAGCGGACCGAATAGTCGATCTCCATGGCCGCGTCGAATTCGTATCCGGGGATGGAAATCCCGTATTGGCTGGCATAGCGATCATGGGAATTGTCGTAATCCGGGTCCCAGTAAAACGGGTGGGAATAAGCATGCGAAGCCGGTTCCACATTGGGCAGGGCCATGATCTCACGCGCCAGCTTCTCGCGCTGGGCATTCCCCCTGGCCGAGGGGTCGATTTCACCCACGATCACCGACACCGTCACCGGAAAAGGGTATCGGGTAAGAATCCGGTCCTGGATGACCCGGGCGCAGACGGCCTTGGGCTGGACTTCGGTAAAACCGGCAAAACCGTCTCCGTCGATATGCGAAAAGGCGATTCGCCGGCCGTTGAGGGTGGTCACATCCGGCCTGGGCAACGCACCGAGACCCAGGGCTTTGGAAAAAAAGGCGAAGGGATTCACATACCACTGCCGCCGGTAAGGTGGAACGGCCTCCTGCCACAGGGCATAGTCCCCCCAGATCATGCCGCCGCCGGCGCCGGTGACCACCACGGCGCTTTGCGATTCGGATTGATCGGTCCGCGTAAGGCTTAGATGAACGGACAGCGAAGCGTCCAGGGGAACGAAGCGCTCATAATTCCAGGGCAGGGGCGGATAACGGCGCTCGAAATCCACCATGGCCGAATCCCTGGCGGCGTATCTTAACTGCTGCCGCCTGGCGGTAAAATTACCCATGTATTTCAGGCCCAGGTGGGCATACAGGGCCTGTGCCTGGTTGCGGATCTTTTGGGGCTGCCGGGTCACATCAAAACCGATGGATCCGATGGTCACCAGCTTTTTATCCTGCGCCAGATGTCCGGCCAGCCAGCGCAAGTACGATTCGGGATCGTAGACACTGTCGGATGCGAACCAGGTGACAATGCCATGGCAATCCGCCATCTGTGCATGGGTTGGCAGGGGTTGGTTGATATCATGATAGCGCACCACCATGCCCAGGTAGTTCAATACGGTCTGACAATTTCTGAAGATCCGGCTGGTATCGGCGGCTTCCCGTTTTCCATCGTAGAGCGCCAGAATGGTGCGTGGGAACAAAATCGCATCTGAGGCGGCGGCAGTGGCTGGTTGAGCCACCACAAAAGCCGTCAGCAGCAAGCCAATGGTCCCGTGTATAAAAAAAGATCTGATCCAGTTCGAGGATGCTGACATGGGATACGAATCCTTGGTCCCGGGAGAAGCGTATCGCTTCACGGACCAGATCGTCCTGATCGGCGGCGGCATTGTCCAGGGCCACTACGGTCAGGGCCGGGGAGCGCCACCAGGCCTGTCCATACCGGGATGATCACTCTTTCCCGTTGGCCACCATTTCGGTTACCAGGTCGTTGCACACCTGCTGGGCGAGACGGTTCAACGAATCCTCGCAAAACCAGAAACACCCGCCGGTGCGGGATTTGCTCCCGGCCCAGAGGATCTTGCCGGTGGGAACGTCCAGCATGCGCACATTGACCCCCACCACGGGGTCTTCGTCGAGGCCGCGCTTGTAGCGATATTCACTGACCGAGCCGTAAATGATGGTGTCTACCCCCAACTGCTTGCCGGCTTTTATGGCCACCATTTGCTCTAGGGCCTCGTCCAGGTCCCGGCCGTCCGCCTGAAGCCACTCCAGCACCGCGGTGCTTTCCATCATCTGGAAATCGGACAGGGCGTACAGCTCCGTGGTCAGCAGGTCGCCGACGATGCGTCCGGCATGGGGATGGCTGGAAAGATTGCCCATGGGCAGTACGGCCGCATACCTGGCCCGCGAACGGATATCCGCCTTGCGCAGGTATTGCTGCTCGTATGAGCAGGCGGTGATTGACAGCAATGAAACAGCTATGATCAGCATGCGTATCGACGATACCATTGCACGACACCTCCTGATGTTGATTGCGTTATTTGGCCCCAAAAACCTATGCCTGGTTGTTTGCAAATCGAAACGGATGCTGTGTCCGGGGAATGGAACGAGTGGATTTCGGGGAATTGTCACGGAGGTTGGCAAACAAAAGGCCGCCGCTGTTCCATGCGCATTGCAGGAAGCAGCGGCGACCCTTGTTGTTATTACTTCTTGGACGCCTGCACCGTGATTAAAAAGGTTTCAGTGTCGGTGAACTGATAAGTCGAGCTGTCCGTCACCGTCACCGTCACGGTATACGTGTTACCCGCCTGACTCGCCTCCGGCGTCCATGTAAACAGACCCGTAAGCGGATTGATCACCATCCCTCGGGATTCCGACAAGGTGTCCAGCGAATAGGTCAAAACGTCCCCGTCGTCACTGTCAAAGGCCTGCACCGACAAGGATAACTCCTCACCTACAATTGCCGTCTGGTCAGCAATTGAAGCAATCGTCGGCTTGCTGCTGACTTCGATCCGCTCTACCACCAAATTCCATGGCGGAAAGATAGCCAGATCGTCTTCATCTCCATCCGCAATGGGAGGGGTGACATTGAGTATCGACGTTGTTTCAGTACCCAGGACATAGGTCGTGGCGGAAATATTGACTCTAAGCCACCTGGCATAGTGCTTCAAATAGGTCCATTTAAAGGTGGCCACGCCGTATTCATCGGTGGTCACCGAATCGGGAATGGTACCGGCTGTGGAGTTGCCGGGCGTCAGCAGGCCATCCGGCCACTGGACATCTTCACCCGGATCCAAGTAGGTGTTTTGGTCATCATCTTCGTTTTCGGCCCAAATCCATGAAACTCTTTCATATTCCGTTCTGTTTTCATCCGGATAGTACTTTTCAAGAAGTTCCATAATCATGAAATGCGTCGGCCATACGCTGAGGGATACATTCGCGTTTTCGATGGGGTTGCCGTTGGTGTCGGCCACGATCACCGACACGCTGTAGTCATAGGCGGTATTATTGTAGGCGGATTCGATCTTGCTGGATGTGCCGATGACAACCGATCCGGCGGTCCCGCCGATAACGATGGGGATCTCGGCCGGTTCCGGGTAGCCGGGACTGTTCTGCAGATAGGCTCTCACCTTCACGCCTTCCCCGCCGGAACTTTTGGTTCCGGAATAAAAGGTCGTGGTGGCAGTACCGCTGGCATCCGTGTATACGATTGACGGAGAAATATATTCCCCTCCGCCGGTGGTGTCTTCAAGAACAAAAACCACGGGAGCGCCGCCAACCCCTTCATCCGTGGCATTCACGACCTCCGCAGTGATCTCGACCGAGCTGGTGGTTTCGCCGGTGCTCAGGGCCACCACGGAACTGCCAGCCTGGATGGATATCTGGTCCGCATCCACCAGGGGTGCGTAGATGACCACCATCCCGCTGTCGGTGGTGGACGGAGAATCGATGTCATAGGCGGTAATGGTCGCCAAACCGGCTTCGGTTGCCGACAATGTGGCCTGGACCTGGCCGTTGCTGACCGGAAGGGTCAGGGACGTACCGCTTCGCCAACCGTTGGTCAGCGTGCCAACGGTGGTTCCCAGCACCACCTGATTACGCGGCCCGGGATCCGGATCCCGGACGATGATGGTAAGGGTCTCGGCAGTGGACATGCTGGCCGGGTCCGCGCTCGGGGAGGAAATAAACAGCGCACTGCTGCTGGCCGCGGCCGTGTATTGTTCGGTGGCCGTGGCGCCGGCGGCACTGGCCAGAACCGTGACGGTGCCGGGGCTGGTGGCCGTTACGTTGGCCTGGAACTGGCCGCTGGCGTCCGTACGGCCGCTGGAAGCGGAAAAGCTGACGCTGCCCGTGGAGCCGGCGGCGATGCTAAGGGTCACTTCCGTGTCATAGATGGGATTGCCGCCCGCATCGGAAACATGAACGGTCAAGATGTCGGTATCTTCCCCACCGATGACCAGCGATGTCCGTGATGCCGTCGCCGTACACGTGGTTCCAGTTATGGAAATGGGCACCTGGGCGGAAAGGTCGTTTACCGTGGCCGTGACCACCACCTGCCGATTGCTTTTGTCCAGATAGCCGCTGCTGAAGGTCACCTCGGCAGTGCCTTCATCATTGGTCGTCGCCGTTTGGTCACTCAGCACCCCCCCTGTGGCCCTGAAGTCTATGGATGCGTCTGCAACGGCAACATTTTTGCTGTCCACAACAGAGGCGAAGATGGTGATGGCGCCCGAATTGTCTGTCCCGCAATAGGCACTGGAAACGCCCAGGGCGAGATCGGCGATAGATTGCGTCTCCTCTGAGTCTGAGTCGCTGCCGCTACTGCCATTTCCGCCACCAGACGAGCAGGCACAGATAAGGAGCAGGGCCATCAGGGTGGCTCCCAGCAGAGCAAGCCGTTGAATTCGGTTTTTCATTTCAATCCTCCAAGGATAAGATGATAAATTCGATATTTTTTCTAACGCCCTTAGGCATCCCGGCTCTGGGCCAGGGCAAAAGGGTCTTGCACCACCGGACCGCATCAGTTCAGGTACGAACCGCTGCGCTGTTCCAGTTGTACGATTTTGGGGTTCATGAAAATCAGCAGTTCATTATTGTCCACATCGTTGATGTTACGCTGAAACATCCATCCCAGGACCGGAATCTCATGCAGGCCGGGAAACGCGCTTTTATCACTGGATGTCGACGATTTGATAATGCCGCCGATAACGATGGTATCGCCGTCATTGACCAGCAACTGGGTTTCGGCCTCGTTGGTCGAAATCACGGGAACACCTTCGGTAAAACCGGTGACATCGTTTTTCTTGATGACGATCATCATGGAAATCCGGTTGTCCGGCGTGACATGCGGCGTCACCTCAAGAAGCAAATCCACATCCTTGAACTTCACCGAAGAACCGCCGGACGAATCCCTTTCCAGATAACCAATCTCCTGGCCCTGTTTGATCATCGCCTTTTTGTTGTTCAGCGTCACGATCTTGGGAGCGGACAGGATTTTGCCTTTGCCGTTGGTTTCAAGCGCCGTCAACGCGGCATCCAAGGTAAAGGGCGTGCCGGCGATTTTTGCATAATTCAGCGTAAATCCGTTGGTAGTGGCCGCCGGATAGTTCATAGCCACACCGGTTTTGTATGCGGAACCGCTATCAAACATGTTAATCGGTCCGACGCCCAGGTTCCACTCGAACCCCAATTCCTTGGTATAGGTTTCACTGACTTCAACGACCCGGGCTTCGATGATCACCTGGGAGGTCACTTTGTCGATCTGACGGGCGATTTGATGGGCCTGGGCAATTTTCTCGGCAGTGTCGGTTATAATGATCTGGTTGTTCTTGCTGTCAACGGACGCCGATCCGCGCCCTTTGGTGATAATGCTTTGGACGTGGGGAAGCACTTCGGTTTTGGCATCGGAGTAACTGATCGGTATATACCGCGTGTTCAAGGGCTCAAGCGCCTTGATCTGCTCTTTTTCCTTCTGCAAGGCGGCAATCTGTGATTTGCGCAGATCATTTTCTTTTTTCAAGGTTGAAAGGGTGGCGATTCTGACGATGTCACCCTCGACGATCATGCCCAGTTGGTTCATCCGCAACACCAGGTCCATCACCTGATCCCATGGAACCGGCTTGTCCAGGGTCAGGGTCACCTTGCCGCTGACGTCCTTATCGATGGCAAAGTTTTTCCCGCTCACTTCACGCAAGATTCTGAAAACATTTTTGATATCCGTTTGATAAAAATCAAGCGCAATTTTTTCGCCGGTGTATTTTTTTATTTTCTTGGTAAAAACCAGAGCCTGATCCGGCTCGAGCTCGACATTCACCGGTGATGACGACTGTGCGTTTCCGGCATTCTTGTCCATCATGGCCCCGCCCCCCTGCATATCTCCGGAGGAGGTCTGCAAGCTTGGATAGGCGGCCACGAGATCGGGTGTGCCCATACTTTCTTCCAGCGCCTTCTTCCATATCGGAAGATTGGTTTCATCGGCCGGTGCCGGCGCTACGGTGGAAGCCTCGAAATGCACCAGGAGCAATTCACCAATCTGTTCGACAACATAGGGTACCGATTCCCTGAGCTCAATGGTAAACAGCGAATAATTCTGCATGGACGGCAATTGGACCGGCATGATGCGGTTTACGGCGCTTTCAAATCGCGTCGTAATCATCGGCCGCTGGCGAAATTCGGCGATGTTGGTGTTCATCAGCCTCAGTTCCAGCAGCCTATCCGAGATCCTTTTGATCTGATAGTCGATCTTTTTGGTGGTTTCGATGGAGAGCGTCGACTTACCGCCCGATTCACCGAGAAAATCGATTCGGTTGACCCAGATCAGGTTTTCGCCGCCAATTCTGGCTCCGGTGCCCTGATAGGTGCCAACCGGCTGCATGGGCTTTTGGAGGCCCGCGTCCCGGGGCAGTGCCGACTTTTCGGTAATTGTCGTCGATTTCACCGGTATGGCGGCGATATCACTGCTGTCTGCCTGCGATGGCTTCTTCGGAAATCTGATTTTGAGCGTTTCTCCGTCTTCAAAAACCTTGTATGCGCTATCCGAAGACAAAAGAATTGCAATGCGCGAGGTAAGTTCGGTTGTTTCTGCCATAGTGGCCAGCACGGACGCTACCGGGTCGATCGACGTTTGCACATCCACGACGCCGGAATTCAGCTCCGTGTCGCGAAAAAACAGAACGACACCCAACGGAAGATGTTGTTTGACGGAGGAGTATTTAAGTGCGCGGCTTCCACGGATAACCACATCTACTGAATCCGGACCTTCAGCCAACGATATTCCGGTTATCTCAGCAACTTGGGAGGTGTCAGCATCGGAAGATTTGGTGTTACCAAAATTCTGCGCAGCGCAACCCCACAAGGAAAAGGCCGCCACGAAAACAACACACCATATCAGAGCCAATCTCTTCGTAAAATATTTTTTGATGTTCCCCATATCACTCTCCAGCTGGTTTCTGAAGTTTTATTTCAGTATTTTGCAGAACCACCTCGCCCATGAGATTCTCTATTTCTTCTTCGACAACGATGCCCGAAGCATTGATCTGGCTGACGATTCCGGAGTTCAGGCCGATGTACGTACCTTTTTTGACAATATAGCCTTTTCCGCTGTTTTCTTCCACAAGGGCCTTGTTGCCGGATGCCGCCCGAATGATCGCCACCAGTTTGAGTTGGTCAAGACTGACTCTCTCCAGCGGCGTCTGCGGCACTCTCTTTTTGCGTTTCTTCCGTTCAATCTGCTCCGAAGCGGCCTCTTTGTTTTTGGCCTTGAACAGGGGAACGAACGGATTCACACGCTCTTTGGCATTATAAATCTTGGTAGCCACCTTGGCATCGTCTTTAAGGACACCCTTTTGACCCTTACCCGCCAGCTTCTCCCTGGTTTTATCCGAAGCTTTCGATTTCTTCCGTTTTTCGACCGTTGGTTTCTTCGCAACTGAGATCTTCTTGCTGACGACGGAAGATTTGGCGTCCTTCTTCTCCTCTCCACATCCCCAACAAAGGAAACAGGCGATCAGCAGGATAACGACTAGGGCATTAAACGGTTGTTTCGATTGCATTTGCATGGTCTTACCGCTTCCTCTTCCTTCTCGATCTTTTCTTTTTCGAGGATTTCTTTGTTTTCGATTCTTCAAGGAATTTGTAAGTGACTGCCGAACACGTCGTGGTCAGGCTTGCACCGCCCTTTTCCGGGTGCATGGAGATATTTCTTATATTGACGATACGATTCAGTTCAGAAACATTCTCGAAAAAGTTCGCGACCCCATGATAGTCTCCCGTCACTTTTATAGAGACGGGAATTTCAGCATAAAAATCTTTTTTCACCTCTTTGCTGGGCTTGAACAACAAAAAATTCAAACCGGCGTCTTTACCGGCTTTTGATATGCCGGTCAGCAATGTCGGTATTTCTTCTTTTTCAGGCAGCGCACGCATGACGATCTTGAATTGTTCTTCCGCGTCCTGCATTTTTTTTCTGTACTCGTTTAACTGCCGGGCGTTGCGTTTTGCGACCTTAAGATCGTTCTCGAGCTTTTCGAGACGCACTTTCATGCTATCGAGTTCTTTGAGTTTGGGAAGATAGGAAAAATATACAAACGCGGCCACGACCAAAACGATAACGCCGACCCAGATCGCAATTCGTTGGATTTTTGAAAGCTGTTCGAGCTTTTCAAACATCGGATTGACTTTTTCCGTTGAGACGGATTTACCCTTTTTCATTTCCACATTACCTATTTAGGTTGTTTTTTTAAGGGAGCTTTTTTAAATGATATACTGAACTTTTTCAGTTCCAAACCTTCGATACTCTTTTCCTGATTGATCGTTAAAAGTTTTACGTTTAAGTATTTTTTGGAATTTTGAATGCGCGTCATATATTCGGCAATGGTCGGGTTGTCCAACGCAATACCGGAAACTTTGATGGTACCGGACTTTTCCGATAAAGACGTCAACCACATGCGTTTTTCCACAAGAAGCTTCGACATGTCATCAAGCAATTCAACCGGCACTTTTCGAGTAAGCTCCAACGATTGGATGACTTCGATTTTTTTGCTTAATATCTCCAGCTTCTTTTTGATATCCGCAATTTCCTTGTTGATCTTATTGTACTTGTC
This sequence comes from Deltaproteobacteria bacterium, assembly GCA_002747175.1. Lineage (GTDB taxonomy): Bacteria > Desulfobacterota > Desulfobacteria > Desulfobacterales > Desulfosarcinaceae > Desulfosarcina. Next base: position 19,273 of record PDTK01000035.1, read on the forward strand.
AAGCTGCGCTTTGGTCTCTTTTATCTGCCTGTTCATGGTATTAACTTTTCCCGACAGGACAAAATTAAACCAAAAAGCAATAATTAGAACAAGAACAAGTGACAGGAAAAATATCGATACCTGACGACGGATATTCTCTTTCTTACGGGCGGCTCGAAACGGGAGTAGATTAATGCGTATCATTTATCATCAACTTTTCTTGTTGCCAGCCCCAGACTGATGGTAGCTTGGGGAGCTATGCGTTTTAAAAAATCAACGTCAAACCGGTTCTCATCTATGTGTAGCCCTTCAAAGGGATTGATGGTTGCGACTTCCGCTGATGTTTCGACTGACAACAACTGTCTGAATTCCTTTATATTTCCACCACCTCCACTTAGAATGATCTTCTTGATTTGATCATCCGGATAGGTGGAATAGAAAAAATCAAGTGCACGCCTGATCTCCGTACACCAGTCCGATACGACGGATGAAACGATGTCAGACAAATCGCCTGCCGTTATTTTTTCCGACTGGTCCCCAAATTTGATTTGCTCGGCATCATCGATGGAACAATCTATCAACGATGCAATTTTTTGATTGATCTGACCGCACCCGAGGGAAACGTCTCGCATGAAGACGGAAGCTTTCCCCTTGAGTATGTTAAGCGATGTCTTACTTGCGCCGATATCGATAAGCGCAATATTCTCGTCCCCATCCGGATCATAATTGAGCTCATAAATGTTCTGAAGGGCGAAGGCATCCACGTCGATAATGCATGGATTCAGCCCTGCCATCTGGGCAAGGTTCACATAATCGTTGACCATCTCTTTTTTCGCGGCAACCAGGAGCACATTCATCTGGTTCGGATTGTTTTCATTTTCTCCCAGTATCTGAAAATCGAGATTGACATCGGAAATATCAAAGGGGATATACTGCTCCGCTTCAAAACTAATGGTATCCTGAAGTTGTTCTTCAGGCATTGATTGTACATTGATTTTTTTGACAATGACCGAATAGCCGCCCACCGAAAGCGCGACATTGGCACCTTTGATTCCGTAATTTTTAAAAAGCTGACGGATCGTATCGGAAACTTGTTCCGCGTCTTTAATGGCACCGTCTTCGATTAACCCCGGAGCGATATCGATGATACCAAAACGTTCCAAGGTGTTTCCCTTCTTGGTCTCGGCCAGCACCGCCGCTTTAATGGATCTGGATCCGATATCAAGGCCAATTAATCTGTCTTTTTTTCCAAAAAGCATGGTTAACTCTTCTATTCGCCAAATATTTTTTTGCTGTCGGAAAGACTATAGCCCAACGCCAGTAGAATTTTTCTTTTCGTTTCCAGCCGACAAGGCTTTCCCTCCTCAATGCGGGTGATCGTAATCGGAGACACATTCGCTTCTCTGGACAGTTCCGATTTACTCATTAACAGGGACTCCCTTATTTCTTTCAATGAATTTTTGACCATTTGAACCATCGTCTTCTGGCGACCGAAAAGTATAATAACTGCCGCTTTCAAAGAATTACTATACGCTTCGCTTAAAGCTTTTGGATCGTTTTTTATTGGGCCTCCACAGAATTCAATCGCCAAAAAGATGCTTTGTCAAGCAAAATTATACAACTTTTATATATAAGTTTGTTTATTTAAGTTATCTTGTGTCTTCTCATTTCGAATTGTCTCTATCTTGTGGAGACATTCAATTGAAAGGTTATAACGTATAAAAACTCTCTTTAATCCAAAGCCTGAGGGCCGTTTGTTCTCTATGATAAAAGGGTTCAATTCCTTAAATTCCTTATGAGAATATCTCTTCAGATATTTCCGTTAAATTTTGAAATGTCAATAAGCGCCACGCATCCAAAATTGTACACCTGGGACCGCGGGCTTGATACCCGGCTGTTTATATGCAATATGATTGCCGTAGCACCTTACTGCGAGCCCTTGGAAACGAGGGGTCTTGTTTCCTCCGGCTTTCTCGGCAGGGCACAAAATGAGAAAAATATCGTTACGCTCTGGATTGCCCATTGGGTGAATTCCGGGACCTTGCGCAGAATTATTTATTTTATTTATTAATTCAGACATTTTTGCACTTTGTAGGCCACCATGGGGATAAACAATCACACCGACATGCCGCATATGCTCAATTTATCTTTCGGCCGTGTCGGAAAATACTTTAGAAACGAAAATTTATTTTATCTCTATTTTTTGGCGGTAACCCTTCTCCTGTTGTCAGTCTCGCTCCATTTTGAATTCGGTATCCGGGTTGCACATCAATGCAAATTGAAGGCTTGGGTGTAAACAAAATGATCGTAAGCGTTCACAGGATGCCTCATCTGCTTTGTTACCGGGCGCTTGAAGTATGCCCCATATGTCTGCGTGCCCGAAGCCGCGCATCTACGGCACCCTGTAAACGCTTACCGGCTGTGCTTTACAGGTATTGGCTGCTTCTACCCCGTGAACAGGTACAAATGATCCGCCAGAAACCGCCAACCTTATTTTCGAAGCCATGAAACGAGCTAATATTTCAGAGCGAACCAAACCGTTTAGGCTGGTCAAATATTTTACCTTTTCAAGCCTTATCCTCATTTTTTTGGGCACGATTGTTCTGTCCGTTCTCAACACGCATTGGGTCCGATCCATGCAGTATCAAAAAAGTGAGGATTATGCGCTTTTGCTTGTCGAAAACCTTAACCATCAGGTTTTCCTTCAATTTATTCTTCCGGTGGGTCTCAAATACGGAAAAATTGAATTGAGAAATCAGGAACAGTTCGAAAGGATGGACAGCGTCGTTCGCAGCACCTTGCACAGCTTCAAGGTCGAAATGGTCAATATCTATAGCAAAAACGATATTATCGCTTACAGTTTCTCACCGGAACTGATTGGCGCCGAAAATATTGGCGGCACACTTTATCATAATGCCCTTGAAGGCGAATCCTCTTCAAAACTGGTTCAGAAGGGATCGCTATGGGAAATTTTGCTGGGAATTCCAAAAGAGATCAAAAGTGTAACCTTTGCACCATTGCGTGCAGAAAAGCCTTTAGCGCCAATTTCCGGTCCGGTACTCGGGGTGGTGGAAATCAGACAGGATCTTTCCAGTGACTATCGCAAAATTTTCAAATTTCAGATTCTGGTCATTGCGACAATCAGTATTGTTATGGGGATTCTTTTGATTACCCTGATCTATATAGTGAAACGCGGCGAAAATATTATCGAAAGACGGGCGCGGGAACGAATCCGGCTTAAAGACCAACTGGCCAAAGCCAAACACTTGTCATCGATCGGTGAAATGGTAGCCGGCGTTTCCCACGAGATCAGAAATCCGCTGGGAATTATCAGCAGTTCCGCCGAGCTTTTGAAAAAAAAGCTGGATCCTCAGGAGTCCCTGAACGCCATCGCAGATATTATTGTCACCGAAGCACGCCGTTTAAACCACATTATCACGGATTTTTTAAACTATGCCCGTCCCAAGGCGCCCAACCGCAGTTTGTGCCATATCGATGCAGTCATCAACAAGAATATCAGCTTCCTTGAACACCAGGCCAAAGAAAAAGGGTGCCGGATCAATATCGTTGCCGGAAAGACCATTCCTGCCATTCTGGCCGATGGTGACATGCTGTATCAGGCTTTTCTTAACCTGCTGATCAACGCGATGCAGGCCATGCAAAATGGCGGGACGATCGATGTAACCCTTGAAACCGGAGATGGCGCCATATGGGTCTACATCGAGGATGATGGCGATGGTGTCCCGGCATCGACGCTCGAAAAAATATGGGACCCCTTTTTTACCACGAAAGAGAAAGGAACCGGATTGGGACTGGGTATTGTCAAAAACATTATCGAGGCCCATGATGGTCTGGTGCGGATAGACAATCGCAAGGAAAAGGGAGCCCGGGTTTCAATCAAATTTCCAATCAGTCAGGAGGCGGTCTAATGGAGACCATCCTTGTTGTCGACGACGAAAAAAATTACACGCTCATACTCACCGCAGTCCTGGAAGACGCCGGTTTCGAAACCCTGAGTGCCAACAGTGGCGCCGAAGCTCTGGCGATCCTGTCCGAGTCGGATGTCGATCTCGTGCTGACGGATATGAAAATGCCTCAAATGGACGGCATCGACCTGCTGGAACGCATCAAGAAAGAGGATGCAGATCTGCCCGTTATCATGATGACTGCCCACGGAACCGTCGAAAAAGCCGTGGAAGCAATGCAAAAAGGCGCCTACAATTATATCCTGAAACCGTTCGACAATGAACAGCTGGTGCTTTTTGCCAACAAGGCCGTTCGCATGTACGGCGTGATCAAAGAGAACCGTCAACTCAGAAGTGCGGTCGAGGATCGGTATAGCTTCCACAATATCATTGGAAAAAGCAAAGCCATGCAGGGTGTCTTTCAGGTTATCCGTAAAGTGGCTCCGGCGTCAGCAACCGTGCTTATCGGAGGAGCAAGCGGAACGGGCAAGGAACTGGTGGCCAACGCACTGCACTTCAACAGTCCCAGGAAAGACAAGCCATTTGTCGCCGTCAATTGTTCGGCCCTGGCCGAATCATTGCTGGAAAGCGAATTGTTCGGCCATGAAAAAGGCGCCTTCACAGGCGCGGTGTCCATGAAAAAAGGGCGTTTCGAAATCGCCAACGGCGGGACATTGTTTCTTGATGAAATCGGCGAGCTTTCCGCTGGGCTGCAAGTTAAATTATTGCGGGTTTTGCAGGAACGGGTCGTTGAACGCGTGGGAGGGACGAGGCCGGTTCCAGTCAACATTCGATTGATTGCGGCCACCAACAAGTCGCTTAAAGATGAAGTCGCCGATGGCAACTTCCGGGAAGACCTGTTCTATCGGCTCAACGTGGTGCCCATTACCCTGCCGCCGCTTCACGAACGGCCGGAAGACATTCGGCCCCTGGCGATGCATTTCATCGCCAAATACGGTGACGAACGCAGCCATGCACTGCCGCCGATTACCGGAGTTGATCGCGAGGTTGAACAATTATTTTACGAATACCGCTGGCCGGGGAACGTCCGCGAATTGGAAAATGTAATCGAAAGGGCGGTGGTCATGAGTCCCGAAGAGATCATTCAGGTTTCCGACCTGCCGAAGGATTTTATCGATCACGCCCAAAACACCATGCATATGGAGGGCATCCCGATGGATGCCGGACTATACGATACCCTGGCCCTGGTCGAAAAAAACATGATCCTGCGGGCATTGAAAAAGACCGATTACGTGCAGGCCCATGCAGCGGCGCTGTTGGGCATCGGTAAAAGCGGACTGAATCAAAAGATCAAAAAATACAACCTGTTCAGAAAAAAATGAGAAAATTATCGTTGTATCCTGGATTGTGCACATTGGGTGAATTCCAGGACCTTGAGTAAAATTATATATTTATTATTTCAGATAGTAATGATAATTTTCTCTTTTTGTATGCAACCAATGGGATTGGGCCGAAAAGGGACCGGACTTCCCCGTCAGCCGCGAATCTTGTCTTTGACCAGGTCGCTGTAGGTCGTGTCCGGAAAATCGGCCAGAAGCTTTTTATACAGGCTGGTACACTTGTCCTGATCCCCGGTGGTTTCATAAAGCCGGGCCAGGGTGTACAAAGCATCGCTCTTCATGGTTTTTTCTTCATCCGCTGTTATCATTTCAAAATAGCGGATGGACTCCGTATAGTCTTCTTTAGCCAGATGGGCATACCCCAGCCCGCTGAGAACAATATTTTTCAAGGATGCGGACTGACTGAAATCATGGAGCGCACGCTGATACATGTCGATGGCCGTGTCGGCATCGCCGGCATTGTAGCTGATGTTTCCATAAAAGATGCGTGCGAGTTTTGCCGCGTGTTTGGATCCATATTCATCGAACAAGGCCTGAAAATCACCTTTGACAGCATCGTACGCTTTCACAGGGTCACTGTCCTCGATGGCATCCGTATATTTGGCCACCGCTTTTTCGACTTTTTCGGAAGCCCGGTTCTCATTGCGATCCGCAATCTGGAGAGCAATGGCAACGGCCAGCAGCAGCGCCAAAACACTGCCGGTGCCAATTAAAATCGTTTTTAAATGGGTGCGCCCGAAGGCAATCATTTTTCCGGAAAAAGTGATGAACTGATCGGGTTCCTTCAACAATTGTTTGCGTGAAACAGTACCTTTTACCATTATTCCTCCACAATATCTTTTATTCGTATCCAGCCTTCAGCAGGAATGTCTGCGCCAATTACCTGACATACCTCAAATCCACATGCCGAGGCAAGCCTGCCGCACGTTTCGATTGCATAGCCGTTTACGAGCCCGAAAAGAAATCCGGCGGCCCAAAGGTCTCCGGCACCGGTGGTATCGACGGCAGGCCCTGATTTAAGGGGGGGGATCCGATGAACCCGGTCTCCGGCATGGACAAAGCTTCCGCGGGCACCAACCTTCAATACGGCCGTCTCCACCGAAGCAGCCAATCTGTCCAGGGCCTGTAATTCATCCTTGAAGCCCGTATAGGCCGCCGCTTCATCCTCATTGGCGATGAGGATGTCCACATACGCCGGAACAATGTCGTCAAGGATCGGTTTGGCCTGCTCCACCACCGTAAAACTTGCCAAATCCAGAGAAATGCGGGTACCGGCGGATTTGGCGGCGGCCAAGGTAGCTGTCATCAATTCCGGATCGAAAAGCAGATAGCCCTCCAGATGAACGATGGCGCTATCCGCAAACATGTCTGCCGACACCTCTTCTGGCTTGATGTCCGCCGAAGCGCCCAAATGGGTGAGCATGGTGCGCTCGGCATCCGGCGTAATCAGTGACAGCACCTGTCCCGTGGGAAGTGAGGACGTCATCAGATGCGGCTCGACGCCCCGATCTTCCAGAGATTGCTGGAAAATTTCCCCCATATCGTCGTCGCCGCGCTTTCCGATAAAGCGCGCGCAGCCTCCCAGTTGGGCAATACCCACGGCCGTGTTGCATGCAGAGCCCCCCGGCACAATGGTTGGCGTGGCCGGCGCCTGGCGCTGTATCCGTTCCATTTCGGGAATATCCACGTAGGTCATACCACCCTTTCGATATTCCAGGTTCTGTACCACCTGTTCACTTTCATGAACCAGTATGTCCATCAGTGCGGCCCCGAAGGCGACCACCCGCTTGTTTTTACTATTTTGTATCACCTTTATACCCCTATGGCATCCAACGCTACCAAACCAGAGACTGATGAATCCATCCCTGGTCCCCGTCGGCGTGGATCACGTGTATCCACACGCCTTTTCTCTCTATGACTTTAAAAGGAATGCCTATATCCACCGTAAACAAAACCGCTTTGTCGGTGCCCGGGCCCGCCCGTACGTTGCAATTTTCCTTTTTAACAATCACCGCCTTGACATTATCCAGAAGTGGCTTGTAGATCCAGCCGCGGTGCCCTTCAAAATCCTGGAACAGGCACCACTCGCCATACTTTTGTATGACATTTACAGGATGGTATTTCTCAATCTGCCAGATCACCTGCTCTGCCTTGGCCGGTCCCAATCGGACATTTGCGATGGCCACCTTGACGCTCAGACGTTCCGCCTGCACCGGTGATGCGCCAACAACCACCGCGGCAAATACCCATACCGACAGCATAATTGTTTTTATTACAGGCCTCATCGTTATCCACCCTCTCCGCAGATGCGTGGTTCGTTTGTCACTGTTTATCCGGAAACAGATCGCGTTGTTCGAAATACAACCGCAGGATCCGATACCCCCGGTAACAAAGCCGATGCGGTGCCCTGTGAACACTTACACACAAACTAGGCCGGCCCGGGAATCGTATAGGTCGTACAAGAACCAGAACTACAGGTTCGGGTTTGTGCGCTGACACCATTTCCACCGCCACCGTTCCCGGCAACCGTATGGCTGGTCCTGGACAAAATCCGCTCCAGGTTTCCTGACCCACAATGGGTGCAGACCATTTCGATCTCATCCTCTTTTTTCATGATCAGCCGTTCATTGTACTGATCGCAATCCATGCATTTGAATTCATAAATCGGCATCTTCGTCTCCTTGGAAATACATTACACCAAACTGGCCATCAGCTGTGCGTTGTCAACGATCAAATCACAGGCCAACCGGCCATCGGCGGGTTTTCCCGTTTATGTGGCCAACAGTGACCGGGCATGCTCCATGGCGGTCGGCGTTATCGTCTCCCCCCCAAGCATGCGGGCGATTTCCCTGATTCGCGCTTCGGCGTCCATGGGATTGATGGTGGTCGTGGTCCGGCCTCCGCTGACCTGTTTTTTTATATGGTAATGATGGTCAGCGAACCGGGCAATCTGGGGAAGGTGGGTAATGCAGATCAATTGGTGTTTCCTGGACAGGCTTTCCAGCTTCTTCCCCACCGTATCGGCAACGGCACCGCCGATGCCGGCATCGACCTCATCAAAAATCACGGTGCCCACGGCATCCGTTTCCGCCAGGATGGCCTTCAGGGCCAACACCACCCGGGAAAGCTCTCCCCCCGATGCGATCGAAGCCAGCGGTTTTTCGGATTCACCCACATTGGGAGCAATCATGAACACGGCCTGATCGATACCGGTAGGCGTCAGCCGGCTGCCATCAACGCAAAGCCACTTATCTGCAAGGGCGTCACCGGGCAGCAGGGAAAGATGCACGCTGAACCGGGTACCGGCCATCTTCAGGTCAGCCAGCTCCGTTTCGACGCATTTGGAGAACCTGGCGGCAATTCTTTTGCGCTTGTCCGACAATTTCCGGGCAAGCTCCGCTGCCTTGGAAAAATCGGCCTCCAGCCGCGCTTCTAATTGCTGGATCGCATCATCCATGTTTTCGATGGCGCCGAGTTCAGCCTGAATGCGTGCTTTGGATGCAAACAATTTTTCCAGAGATCCGCCGTATTTGCGTTTCAGGCGGTTAACCAGATCCAGGCGCTGATCCACCGATGCTATCCGCTCGGCGGATGTGTCCATCACGCCAAGATAAGATCGCAACAATTCGGTGAGGTCTTCCAGGCCATAGAGGTGGTCCGCCAGCCCCTGAACCCCTTCGGTCAGTCGGTCATCAAGATCCGCAGCCTTTTCCAGGGATTTGCGAATCTCACCGAGTCGCTCCAGGATAGATCCATCGGACCCGTGCAGGGCATCAATGGCAACGGCCACGGTCCGATATAGGAATTCAGTATTTTTCAGCCGCAGGCGTTCTTTTTCCAGGGAAACATCTTCATTTGGCTGAATATCGGCATCGTCAATTTCCTGCGCCTGGAACAGCAGCAATTCCATCTCTTTTTCACGATTCGCCTTTTTTTCGTAAAGGTCCTTGAGGTCTTGGACCATTGGCTGGATGCGCTGGTAAAACGCCTGCATTGTTTCAACCTGCTGTCCCAGATTGCCGAAGCGATCCAAAATCGCCATGTGCGATTCTTCTTTCAGCAATCCCTGGTGGGCATGCTGTCCCGAAATACTGGCCAGGTCCGAAGCAATGGCGGCCAGCATCTGCATGGTGGCCATGCGGTCGTTGATGTAAATGCGATGGCGGTCGTTACGGGTGATGATCCGGCGAACCAGCAAACCATCATCAGGCACATAGCCGTTATCCGCCATGACAGCCGCCGCGGCAGAACCCTTGGGCACCTCGAAAAAGGCGGACAACTCCGCGCTGTCGAAGCCATCCCGGACCACCCTCGCATTGGCCCGTGAGCCAAGTAAGAGATTGACCGCACGGACAATGACCGATTTGCCCGCACCGGTTTCACCACTTAACACCGTCAACCCCTGTTCAAAACGGATGTTCAGGTCGTCGATAATGGCAAAATTTTTGATCAACAACTCTTTTAGCATGCTGTCCTTCCCGTAAGGCGCCACCGTCTGCAAAAATACGCTGAAATCATGACCATCAGACGGGCTTGCCTTAGGTTCGGCATTACAGCAATCCGGAATAATTTCCGCCATCCAGCAGCAGGTTCTGCCCGGTGATATAGCCGGCCTGAACACTGGCCAGGAAGGCTGCCGCCGCGCCGAAATCGGATGGGTCGCCGATGGTGTTACTGGGATTGGCTTCCATCATCTCCTGAAGGATCGCTTCCTTGGTCCTGTTTTCTTGTTCGGCACGGTGCTCGGCCAGTTGATCGACCCGTGAGGTCTGATGGATTCCGGGGAGCAGGGCATTGACCGTGATACCGTCAGGTGCCAGTTCCGTAGCGATGGTTTTCAAAAATCCCGTCAGTCCGGCGCGGGCCATGTTTGACAGCAGCAGGGTACCGATGGGCTGCTTGACCGAAATGGAGGTGATCGCGATGATCCGGCCCCAGCCCTTGGCCTGCATGGCCGGTGTCACCCCGTGAATCAGGTGCACGGCGCTCATCAGCGTCAGGTCCAGGGCCTTCTGGTATTTCTCAATGGCAGTGGTGGCATAATTGCCCGGCGGCGGTCCGCCTGCATTGGTCACCAGGATGTCAGGGTCCCCCAACTGCTTACGGACATCCTCCAGCAAGCGCTGAATATCTGCCTCATCGCTCAGATCGGTCCCAAACCCCAGCACCTCCTCCATACCGGTCTGCTCCGCAATTTCCCGGGCCGCTTTTTGGGCGTAATCCCCGTCGCGGGAACAGATCGCCACCCGACACCCTTCCGCGGCCAGTTGTTCGGCACACCCTTTCCCCAGCCCCCGACTGGCGGCTGCGACCAGGGCGATCTTACCGTTGATTCCGAGATCCATATTTTCTCTTTTTTGGTGAAAGGATCAAGGAGTCGCGGTAACATCCCGCGACCCCTTGATTTTATTTGGTGGAGATGAGGGGGATCGAACCCCTGACCTTAGCGTTGCGAACGCTACGCTCTCCCAACTGAGCTACATCCCCGTCGATCTTTCTGGATGGGTACGGCCTGGCATTACTTGTCCGTTGTCAGCATCACCAGCTTGGTCGGCGTATCCAACAGTTTGTCCACATGGGCGATACGCCCGCCCACGGTTTCATGGAAGACAGCCATCCGTTCGGGCTTGAGCGATTTGCCGCGGCTCTTTTTAACCGTAACCGGATTGATGGGCTTACCGTTTACGCGTACCTCGTAATGCACGTGTGGGCCGGTGGACAGCCCGGTCCAGTATCCCCACGCTTTTTCAGCAGCCGGCTGCAATGCCCGTAATAGGTCTGGTAGCCGTTGGGGTGTTTGATAATCATTAATTTTCCATATCCGCCTTTCCAGCCGGCAAACATTACCCGCCCGTTGGCCGTGGCCCGGATGGGCGTCCCCCTGGGCGCCCCGTAATCGATACCGGTATGTGCCCGATACTTCTTCAAAACCGGATGAAATCGCCGAATGGAATAACCGGAAGTTATCTTGCCGAACTTGAGGGGAGTGCGCAGAAACATTTTTCGCAGGGGCTGCCCGTCCCGATCATAGTAGCTGTCGAATTCACCGTCATTGAAAAGGTAGGCCGAAAAGGTCTTGTGACGTCCCACATAGCAGGCCGCCAAAATTTTTCCATACTGGACGAATTCTCCGCCTTTATAACAACGCTCGTACATTACGGCAATGCGGTCTCCCTTGCGCGGATAGAGGTAGAAATCGATGTCCCAGGCAAAAATATCCGCCACCAGCCCGGCAATTAACTGGTGTTCTCCCTCGTCGGCTACGGCTTGGTACAAAGAGGTCTCGATGGTGAACACCTTTGAGACCACCTGCCGGTCCAAAACGATATCACGCTTGTGAACGCTGTATCCACCCTTGTCGTCTTTGACCGCTTCGTATTCATCCAGTGGACCGGTTTTGTATACGAATTTCTGGATCCGGTGCGCATCGTCAACGCAAACACGGTAGGTATCTTTGGGCCGGCAATAGCGGAAATCGAAAACCGGTTTGAACGACCTGGACAGGCAAAGAATTTCCGAAGGGGGGATATCGCAAGCGGTCAGGGCTTCATACAGGGTCCGGTTGCGTAGCCGATCCTCGACCACGCCGATGGCCTGCGGCTCCGTATCTTCGTTGACAGCCATGGGTTCCAGGCCTTGCCCCCCGGAAGCCAGGCCCGGTTGGGGCAAAAATAGACAAAAAACCCCAAAAAAGAGGTATAAAACCCCGGCAAGCCAATTGCGTTTCAAACCCATTGATCTCTTTTCCTTTCGACCATTCAACTCGTCCCAGGATGCTTTCGGCAGTGTACTCACTCAGCTTTAGCTTGGATATCGGCCATTTAGCAAAATGAAGGACCGCAATCAACCGTTTTTTAAGGTCTCAGGGCTGCTTTATCTGCCGACACCGTCGTTTTAGCGGATGGAGAAGCTTTCATACCACCGTTTTGCCCCCTCGCCAATCAGCACCTCGTCCTGAAGGATCTCGACAACCACAAAAGTGTCCACATTGCCACCCTCCTTGACCAGTTTGTCGTTGATCACCACAAACCGATCAACCGCTTCGGGTGACCACACCAGGGCCTGCAAATCAATGCGCGGATCGCTGCGAACCTGTCTGTCCTCCCGGATAGCCATCGGTGCCTGCTTTTTGACTGGCGGATCGGGATCCACCGTATCTGAATCATCCGAAAACGAATCCAGCGCGTCCGACTGGCGGATCTCGGAACGAACCATCCCTCGGGGCTGGACAACCGTCTGCTTCCCGTCAGAATCGGCCTTGGAATTGGCCACGGGTGGCGGCAGGGGCTGTTCGGACGGAATTGACGGCACCGGGGGATCGTCCGTTTTCATATGATCCTTGACCGGTATCGCCGGTTGCGGGGATGGTTGGGGTACCGTCTTGTGCATGGTTTTGACCATTACCGGAGGCGCATCGGACGAAGGCGGGGATTCGCTCTGATTCGCCATCCGGAAGGTCGCGCCAGCGATGCCGCCCAACACAATCAATACCGCCGTCATGATCCACCACCGCCGATAGGATCGCCGGCGGGCAAAGCCTGCTCCCACAGGCGGCAGCCAGGGGATAGGCCTTTCATCCCCGGTTGTTGATTCCTGTTGGGCTTTTTTTAGCGCTTCCAGTATGGAACTCAATGGGCTTTCCTCACAAACGCAACCCCCGAGTTATGGGCAAGCGTTCACAGGACTCCGCATCTGCGGCTGTCTGTAAACGTCTGCCGGATATATTTTCAGAGTGTTCTTGGCTGCTTATAGCCTGTGTAGCCTTTTACGGTTGTTACACCTTTAGCGCCACCGTTTGCTCGGCCCCTTATCATTGAATGCGTTGGCGCTTTTCCGACACCATTGTCAGGCGCGGTATATCCAGCGTGCGATCTTCGTTGTAGATCGCAATTTTGGTAAGCGGTCCCACCAGTCCGTCTGCATCCAGTCCGTGGCGGGTCTGCAGGGCTTCCACGGCCTGTCGGGTTTGCATGTCATATGCTGCGGTCATCTTGTCGATGGAAAAGCCCAGTTTTCGAAGCTGCATTTTCAGTGACACGATGGCATCTCCGGAAGCGGTGATCGGAATCACCCCCGCATCGTGGAAAAAATTTTTCCAGAAAATAAGTGCCACACCATTCCATTCACCGGCCAACGATGCGGTCATCACCGCATACCTGTCTTCACCATTGGACAGGTAGGCACGGTCCGCAGACAATTTCACCAGGGCCAGATATCTCGACGGCCGCCCCCCGGGATCGGGAAACTCCAGAATCGCTGGCAGATTGAGTTTTTTTAACAGCTCCAGGTTTCCCTTTATCCGAAGCAGATCCAAGCCGTAGCGCCCGGCGGCGATACGGAAAAATTGGTCACCGCTCACGGCGTCGATGGCTGCGGTGGTTCCGGTCAGCTGCCAGGTATCCAGCACCGCCCGCAGAGCCCCGTCTCGCGACGCCATGGCCGGAATCGCTGACAGCAGCCGGCCCGGACCACCGACCGTCGGCCACCCTTGATCTCCGGCATCTCCCACGGCCTCAGACGGAGGGGCCTGATTCGCAGATACCGCTTCGCGCCCCGCAGCGCTTCCAGCAACCACCGGCTCAGACAGGCCACCGGGTTGTATTGCGGTATTATCGGATTCGATGGCATGGGACTCGACGGATGCGGATATACGCTCATTTTCAGGCATCACCAAACGATGGATCAGACCGGCGGCAACCAGCACCACCAGAAAAACCAGCAGCCCAATGACCAGCGATTGCCGGCGGTCCGTAACCCGGCGCCGAAGCCGACGGCTGCCATCCAGTTCACTCAGGGCCTGTTTGACGATTCGGCGGTCAATCTGTGACCGTCCCTGGGTAAAGGCGGTCAACAGCGCCCGGTCACAAGCGATGTTGATCAGGCGGGGAACCCCTTTGCTGTAACGGTGGATAACCCGGCAGGCACCCGCCGAAAAAACACCTCCCGGCCTGTAGGAAGCAATGTGAACACGATGATGTATGTATTCCCGGGTCTCCGCCGGCGTCAGAGGGATCAGGTGACAGCTCAAATTGATGCGTTGGCTCAGTTGGCGCAGGTCATCGGCGTCCAGCAGCGCCCCCAGTTCAGGCTGGCCCACCAGGATGATCTGCAACAGCTTGCTGGTGGTCGTTTCCAGGTTGGAAAGCAGCCGAAGCTGTTCCAGAACATCGACACTCAGATTTTGGGCTTCATCGATAAGCAGGAGCACCTGCCGTCCCCGTGTTTTTTGTTCCAGCAAAAAGGCGTTGAGCCGGTCGATAAGCGCTTTCGTCGAATCCGCATCCGAGGAAATACCGAACTCATCGTTGATGGCTTTCAGCAGTTGCCGGGCATCGAGTTTGGGATTGAAAATGTATGCAGCGTCGGTGGTTTCGTCCAGATTTTCCAAAAACATGCGGCACAAAGTGGTTTTGCCCGTACCGACCTCGCCGGTGATCTCAACGAAACCCTCGCCATAACCCACGGCGTAATTCAGGTGAGCCAGGACCTCTTCATGAATCCGGGAAAGATAAAGATATGCCGGATTGGGTACCAGTTTGAACGGTCGTTCCTTGAAGCCGAAAAATTGGTTGTACATGGATGGTTCCCGGTCAATCAAAACACATCAGCGGGCAATCTTACTGGTCCGGTTCTGGATATAGGCGTCACGAAAGGCTTCATAGGGATCCAAGGCGGCATCTTTCAAGGTTTCGTAGTCGCCGAGTCGGAAGGAGGCGTCGTTCACCGTCCGCACGCTGAACACCGCCGCGCCGGTGGTGGTGGTGGTCAATGCGCCGGCATCCACATTGATCAGGGTCATGAAGTTGAGGGGATTCAAAGCCCAGTCCCCGACGGCACCCACCGAATCTCGCACGGTAGAAGGACCGAGAAGCGGCCAGACCAGGTAACAGCCATTGCCCACCGCATAACGTCCCAGGGTCTGCCCGAAATCCTCTTGGGGGGGATTGAGTTCCGGAAATTGGGCGGCCGGATCGAACAGCCCACCGACCCCGATGGTGCTGTTGACCAGAAACCGGCCGAATTCACCATCTGCAGCCTTGAATTTTCCCTGTAGCAGGCAGTTGACGAACCGTACCGGCATCATCAGGTTGAAAAAAAAGTTTTTCACACTCACCCGGGCCGGCGTGGGGATCACCGCTCGATAGCCCCGGGCCACCGGTTTGAGCACCCAGAAATAGAAACGGTCATTGAAGACAAACATGGCGCGGTTAAACCCGGAGAGCGGATCGGCGACCGACTCCGGAGCTGCATTGACATCATCGTCGAACGGATCGTCTCCGTCATCGAATGGGTCGAAGGGCAGGTCCTCGTCCGCGGCAGCCGCCTCGGGTACCGGGGGTTTGCTTCCGGCGGAAGCCCCGGCCCAGCAGGGCGCCGCCAAGGAAGCAAGAACGAATAGAATGGCAAGCTGAACCAAATGTGTACGCATTTTCAGGCACGTCCGGTTTGCGGGTTGAGGTCATGTACTGTACTAACCTTTGTCAGCAAGACGACCATTCTGCTCGGCCAGCTTCCGGTTCAACTGATCGATCAGTTGGGCCGGGGTTTTCTTTCTCAGAATGCTGGCGAATTGGGTCCGGTAGTTTTTTACCAGACTGACGCCTTCCACGATAATATCGTACACCTTCCAATGTCCCCCGCCGGTATCGAACATCCGATAATTCACCGGTATTTCAACTGTTTCCCTGACGATTTGGGTGCGCACCTCGGCATATCGATCCGAATGAAAGGCCTGATCCAGATAGATGATTTTTTCGTTGTGATATTCTCCCTGGATTTTATCGATATACGTGTTGCCCAGAAATTGAGCGAAAACATTGGTGAACGCTTCCTTTTCGGCAGCACTGAACTTGCGCCAGTTCCGGGCGACGGCCCGTTTGGAGATCTCCCGGAAATCGAACATGGGCTTGACATGTTTCCATATCTTGTCGCGCTGGGCGGATTTGGTTCCCGGCGCCTTGTATTGGGAATCGTTCAAAATGGAGATCACGGTATCGATGGGAGCCTTAATGGTCGCAATGGGCTCAACGGATGCGGCCATTGCCGAACCCATCGGCAACAACAGCCAAACCAGGGCAATGGCAATACGATTTAAAAACATGATTTCCTCCACAACCTTGCGTTAAATTATGTATTTCATTTATTATTTCAAATATTAACAATAGGTTTCGAATTTTTTTATGCAACCATGGGGTTTGTTCAGCGTTACTACTCTTCCGCATTCCCGAAGACATACTTACTCACAAGCTCCTCAATGTCCAGCGCCGATTCCGTTTCGACGATCATATCTCCGTTTTTCAGGATCCGGTCCGATCCTCCCGGCGCCAGCTTGATGAATTTGTCGCCGATAAGTCCGGAAGTTTTGACCGAAGCGATCACGTCGTCGGTCAAAATGACATCCTTTTCGATTTTCATGCGCACCACGGCCAACTGGTCCTGCCTGTCCAGGTGAATGCCGGCCACCCGCCCAATCTCCACTCCGGCCATATCCACCTGCGCACCGGTTTTCAGCCCTGAAACCGAGTCGAAACGGGCCTCCACCACATAATAGGCATCGCCGAACCATTCCATCTTGCCCAGCTTGATGGTGAGGTAGGCCACACTGATCATTCCGATGAGGACAAAAATACCCACTGCGGTTTCTACCGATGTCTGTTTCATATGGCCTCCATTTCGCCGCCTTTTGTTTCCTCGGAAGGGACCTTGCCCTGAATGAATTCCCTGACCACCGGCTCCCGGCAACGCTGAATCTGATCGGGACGACCCTGAAAAATGATTCGGCCCCGGTCCAGCATGGCCACCCGTTGGGCAATGTGGAAAACATCGGGAATATCGTGGCTGACCATCACACCGGTGAAACCGAAAGATTTTTGGTAATCAGCAATCATGGCGTGGGCGGCGTTCTTACGAATCGGATCCAGGCCGGTGGTCGGTTCGTCAAATAACACGATCTGTGGATCCGTCACCAGGGCGCGTGCCATGGCAACCCTTTTCTGCATGCCCCCGGAAAGCTGGGAGGGGTATCTGTCTTCGACACCCTCCAAGTCCAAGCGAGCCAGCATGGCCCCTACGCAATGCTGAATATCTGCATGGGGAACCCGGCCTTTTTCCTTCAGGGGCAGGGCCACGTTATCATACACGGTCATGGAATCGAACAGGGCCGAGCCCTGAAACATGTAACTGAACTTCATTTTGAGGGAGCGGCGTTCGGCTGCATGCATTTCGGCCATGGCCCGGCCGTCGAACAGAATTTGTCCGGCGTCGGGATCCAGCAGGCCGATGATGTGCTTGAGCAAAACACTTTTGCCGATGCCGCTTTTTCCGATGATGGCCGTTACCTCGCCCTCGTGGATGGACAGATCCACTCCCTTGAGGACGGCATTGTCACCAAAACGTTTGAATACTTGTTTGAACTCGATCAGCGGTACGGTCATGGCAGCCGGGCCTTTTGATTTACGGTCAAAGTAAAAATGAAGTCAGCGCATAATCGGCGACCAGAATCATCACACAGGAAAGAACCACCGCGGAGGTGGTGGACAGGCTGACCCCTTTGGCCCCGAAGCCCTCCTTTCGCCGATGCGTTGTGTATCCCCGGTAACAGCAGATGGTCACCACAATGGCGGCAAAGCAGGCGGCTTTGATAAAGCCTCCGTGGATGTCATCCATCAGGACGCTGGATTCCACCCGACCGAAATAAAGGCCTGAATTGATGCCCAGCAAAAGGGATCCGGTGAGGTACCCGCCAAGAATGCCGACGACATCGAAAATGGCCGTCAGAAAAGGAAAACAAATCAAAGCCGCACCCAGACGGGGGCTGAACAGAAACCGGATCGGATCAATGTCCATGGTGTTCAGGGCGTCGATCTGTTCGGAAATGCGCATGATGCCGATCTCTGCGGCCATGGCCGAACCGGCCCGGGCCACGACCATAATCGCCGTCAGGACCGGTCCCATTTCACGGATCAGGCTGAGGGCTACGGCCGCTCCCAACAACCCTTCGGATCCGAATTTAACCAGGGTATAGTATCCTTGCAGGCCCAGAACCATACCAGTGAATGCTCCGGTCAAACAGATCACGAAAACCGACTTCATGCCGATAAAATAGATCTGGTCGATGATTTTCTCAGCCTGGGGGGGCCACGAAAAAAGGTGAATCACGCCGCGGACGAAAAAAATGGCGATTCTTCCCAGCTCCTGGACAGGCCCCATGGCCATACGTCCCAGGTCCGATAGCAGAAGGGGGATTGAGGGTATTTTGCCCATAGAATCGGTGGTATCCATCCTCTTTTCAATGGATGGGAGCGCGATACAACGAAACAACCTTCATCCATTTTGAAAAGCGTTCCTGTTTACCATTACCTACAAATAGTGTCCGCTCAGAAATCGGACAAATTGGCCATTTCCAGATGAGCACTAAATAGCTGAAAACACCACCTGTGTAAAGCAAAGAAGAACCTATTGCCAGGGCAATTTTGATAGTTTCGTAAAAAATCACCAGGCATGTCATTCCCGTGCAGGCGGGGATCAATAACCTGAGTTGAGCCATTGGCAGTCCGCTTTTAGCCGTTAGAAAAGGAAATGGTCAGAGCATAAGCCCCGTCCTCGAAGCGGCTGCGTACCGGGTAGCCGCCTTTTTCGAACACTTTGATCATGGCTTGATTGGTGGCCAGAACGTCGGCGGTCATGCCCCGGACCCCACGCTGGCGGGCCAGGCGGGCCAGCATACGGAAGAGGTAGGTGGCGATACCCAGACCCTGGTAATCTTCGTCCACGACAAAGGCCACGTCCGCATAGGGTTTGTCCTTATGACGGGCGAATCGGGCCTCGGCGATGATGCGTACCTGGCCCGGCGATCCCGGCAGCCCCACCAATCCCACCACGGAGAGTACATCCTGGTAGTTGACATTTACATAAGTCTGCATTTTGGCGTGGGGCATGGTCTTGATGGGAGTGAAATAGCGGTAGTAGATGGCTTCGTCCGAGAAACGATAGAAGAGACGCCGCATCTCCTCTTCGTCGGAGGGCTTGATGGCCCTGAAGCGCACGGTTGTATCGTTCTTGAATGTATGGCGTTCGGCGATCTCCGAAGGATAGAGATGAGCACTTTCGGCCAGGAATATTTGGTCCGGATAAATGATGTTAGCGGCCTTAGCCTTTTCCACCAGTTCCGGCCGGTCATCGGGATGGGCGATTTCGATAAGTGCCTGGGCACGTTCGCGAAGGCTCCGGCCGGATAGGGAGGCAATGCCGTATTCGGTGGCGATCATGTGTACGGAATCGGGCATGTTGAGCTGATTGGGCATCTCTTCGATGGAGAGGCACACCCTGTTCTTGCCTTTCAGATCGCGGCTGGGCAGGGCGAAAATGGTGAAACCACCCCGTGAAATTTCCGCCCCGTTGAAAAAATCCATGGCCTGGCCGGGACCGGAGGAGATCTGACCCCGGCCGGCGTGCATGGCGATGCGGCCGGACAGATCCACTTTACGGGCCGGAAAGATGGATACGAACCGAGGATTCCTACCGATCTCAATGGGGTTAAACACCTTGTCGATGCTCTGGAATTCAACTTGCGGGTTGCAGTCCAGCCAGGCCATCAGATCTGCCGATCCCATGGCATAACAGGAGAGTGTCTTACCGCGGAAGGTTCGTTTGCGACGATTGGTGACGGCCCCGGTTTTTACCAGGGCCATGACCGCATCGGTGATGAAGGGGGTATGGATGCCCAGGTCTTTTTTACCGGCCAGATGACGGGGCAGCGCGTCGAACAGCGGGCCGAGGGCAAACCCCAGGCAACTGCCATCCTCGATAACCGAGGCCACATGGCCGGCCACTTTGTCATACACCGCTTTCACCGGCCAGCAGGGAAATACCACAGCCGGTTCATCGCTTTGCACAAGCTGGTCGAATTCGTCCACGGAGACGAATGTGTCTCCATAGGTGCGGGGAACCTGGGCATTGATTTCCCCGACCACGATGGATGCCTGTTCCATGACCTGCCGGGCCACATCCACGGCGATCCCCAGGGAGCACAACCCGTCCTTATCTGGCGGGGTAATCTGGATGATGGCCGCGTCGATCGGCAATTGGCGGCCATGGATCAGTGCGGGGATGGCGGAAAAGCGGCTGGGTATGAGGTCCACTCGACCGGCGGTGATGGCCTCACTGGCCACCCACCCCGAAAAAAAGGTTTTCAGACGGTATCGGTTGCAGCGCAAATCTTCCAGGGAGACGGCGTCGCCAAAACTCAGGAGCTGGATCAGTGTCAGGTCCTGTAGGTTAACAGCATCGGATGTCATGAGGCGTTTGACCAGCGTCCTGGGCTCGGCGGCGCCGGTACCCAGAAAGACATTCATCCCCGGTTGAATGTGTTCGAGGGCCTCATTCGGGGTGACGATCCTGGCTTGCCAGTCTGTTTGCGCGTTTAGGGTCATGGAAGCTCCAATGAGTAGGGGGTCATGGGTTCAGGGCACATGGTTGACAAACCCGTAAAAACCGGTAAGCGTTCACAGGGTGCACTGCCAACGCCATCCAAAACGCAAGGAACGATATTATGAAATACAATTTCGACCGGGAGATCAACCGTAAAAACACCCAGTCCGCCAAGTGGGGTGTCATCCAAGACCCCGATGATCCGTCGGTCTGGCTTACCACCGACGATTACTTCGGAGAAGATCGAATTTTGCCTTTGTGGGTGGCGGACATGGATTTTCCCGCACCTCAACCGGTGGTGGATGCCTTGGTGAAGCGGTCCCGGCACGGCATTTTCGGTTATACCCTGCGCACGAAGCGCTACGATCAGGCCGTGGTCGACTGGATGCAGCGGCGTCACGGGTGGCGCGTCGAACCCGGTTGGATCGTCTCGACCCCCGGTGTGGTGCCGGCGGTCAATTTTCTCATCCAGACCTTCGTCAATCCGGGAGAAAAGGTGCTGATTCAGCGGCCGGTGTATTATCCATTTTTTGATGCCATACAAAACAATGGCGCCGAGATTGTCTCCAATGGCCTGGTTCTAAGGGGAAACCGCTATGAGATCGATTTCGACGATTTCGAGCGTTGGGCGGCCGACCCTGCGGTCTCCCTGTTCATTCTTTGCAGCCCCCACAATCCGGTAGGCCGGGTCTGGACCCGGGAAGAACTGACCCGCATGGGCGAGATCTGCCTGCGGCATAAGGTGCTGGTGGTTGCCGACGAGATCCATGCCGACCTGATCTATCGGGGAGTCAAATTCACCCCTTTTGCCGCCATCAACGAGGCCCTGGCTGCCAATACGGTGGTCTGTACGGCGCCTAGTAAAACCTTCAACCTCGCCGGTTTGCACACTTCCAACATCATTGTTCCCGATGAGCGGCTGCGATGGCGGTTCCAGCAGACCATGGGCCGTTGCGGCATGCAAAAGTGGGCCAATCCATTCGGAGTGGTGGCCTGCGAAACGGCCTACCGGGAAGGTGAGGACTGGCTGAATCAGGTGATGGACTACATTGAGGCCAATCGGGATTTTATGCAGGACGTTGTCGAGCGGCGCATCCCCGGCATACAGGTGATCCGTCCGGAAGGAACCTACCTGGTGTGGCTGGACTGTCGGGGTTTGGGCCTCGACAAGTGGGCATTTAAACGCCTGATGATGGCATCGGCGCGTATTTTCCCGGACGAAGGGTTCATCTTCGGTCCCGAAGGCGACGGTTTCGAGCGTATCAACATCGCCTGCCCGCGATCGATTTTGGAAGAAGCCTTGGAGCGTATACGACGGGCGGTGGCGACGATGCCGGGTTTACCCCGTGGTTGCACAAAAAAATGAGAAAATTATCGTGCCGTTGACACCGCAAGCGGTTTGCGTCATAACATTTTGCACCCATCCAACCTAAAAACAGACAACCCAAGGAAGATATACCATGAAGCAGGGCAAATGTCCCAAATGCGGCTCGGAAAAAATTTACTCAGCTGTGGACCTGCCCCTGAAAAGCGGGCCTTTCGGCAGCAATTCGATTCCCGTTGGCCTGACCGCCATGGCAGCCCTGGACAACTACGTCTGTACGGCCTGCGGCCTGGTAGAGCGTTATGTGGCAGACGAACACATGCTCAAAAAAATATCCAAGAAATGGAAAGCGGTAGATCCGAAAAAAGAGGCCGCAGAATAGATCTGATGTCCTTTTTTCAATTGTTATTTGACCACTGTCACGATTCTTATAAGGATCCATGATGCCTTTTCCCCTGTCCAGCAACCGCATTCGCGGCATCCGCCATTTTGGGCTGATATCACGCATACTCATCAAGCACGGCATGGGAGAAGTCTCCGATCGACTGAAGGGCCGTACAGGGGCCAAGTTCGGTTCCGGTCTTCCCGACCCCGCCCGCATCCGGCGTATACTGGAGGAACTGGGACCCAGTTTCATCAAGCTGGGGCAGTTGATGAGCACCCGCGCCGATTTGTTTCCGCCGGAGTACATCCATGAACTGGCCAAACTCCAGGATCAGGTGCCGCCGCTTCCCTTCGACGGCATTCGCCGCCTGATTGAGGCTGAACTGGAACGCCCAGTGGACCAATTGTTTGCGCACATCGACGAATCCGCCATGGCCGCGGCGTCCGTGGCCCAGGTACACGCCGCCCGACTGAAAACCGGAGAAAAAGTTGCCGTCAAGGTTATCCGGCCGGGTATCGAAAAACGTATCCGTAAAGATATTCAGGTGATGTACTATGTGGCGGCCCGGTTTGAGCGATCCTTCGAACTGGGCCGCATCGTCGGGGCCGTCAACCTGGTCAAGGAGTTCGAGCGTACCATCTTCCGTGAACTGGACATGTTTATCGAGGCGGGCAATATCGAGCGTTTCACCCGCAGTTTCGCCGATGTGAAAGAAATATACATTCCTGATGTGCATTGGGACTACACGGCCAAATCGGTGCTGGTGATGGAGTATATAGACGGCATCAAGATGGACCGTGTGGATGAAATCCGTCGTCAGGGCATTGATCCCGGGGAGGTGGCCATGATCGGCCTGCGCTCGTTTTCAAGGCAGTTGATGGCCGCCGGGATTTTTCACGCCGATCCCCATCCGGGAAACACCCTGGTGATGTATGACGGACGGGTGAGCCTGGTCGATTTCGGCATCGTCGGGTATCTGGATCAAGAGACCATGATGCAGATCGCCCACCTGTTTCTCGGATTTGCCGAACATGACTACGATATGGTCATGGAAGCCTTCGAAGCCGCCGGGCTGGTGGATCCCCGCCGCATCGACGTCAAAAATTTCCGGGAGGACCTCAAGGACATGGCTGAACCGTTTTACGGCCGTTCCCTCAAGACCATTTCGGTCAAGGACGTATACGACCAGGTCATGCGCCTGGTGTTCAAGTATCAGATCCACCTGCCCCGCAATTTGCTGCTGCTGTTCAAGACCTTCATCCAGACCGAAGCGCTGGGTAAAATACTCGGTTCCGAGGCCAGTTTGCTGGAAGTCACCCGGCCCTATGCCAAAAAATTGCTCCAGCAGGGATACGAGGCCCGCAAGGTGCTGAAAAATATGGGACGGGACATAAAGCTGTTTGGTGGCTACCTGCGTCAGATGCCCCACCTGGCCCACGGCATGTTTAAACGGCTTGCCACGGAAGGCCCGCGCATCCAGGTGAATCATGGCGGCCTGGACGACAGCGCCAAGAAATTCGAGAGCGGAATCAACCGCCTGACCTTGGGGATGGTGGTGGCGGCATCTTTGGTCGCCGCTTCGCTGATTCTCAACTCCACGCGCAAGGTCCTGCTCTTCGAGGTCGATTTTTTCGGTGTGCAGACCCTTTCTGTGACTGACGTGCTGGGATTCAGCGGCTATATCATTGCCACCCTTTTGGGCCTGTGGCTGATTTTTTCGATTGTTCGGTCGGGGAAGATGTGATCCCGATCATTTTTGCGCCGGTGAACAGTGGGTTTCCGTCAAGGAGCGGATCACCTGTTTCTGCTTCAGGGTCAGATCGTCGAAGCGGACACCGATTCCCTTGGGATCACGACGTACCACCGTCCCCTTGATGGGACAGGTACGTTCCAGAACGGGTGACGCGATGGACATGATCAACCGCTGCCCCACTTTGATGGGCTGCTCGGTTTCGGTGTATGCGCCGCCTTCGCTGATATCCCGCATATAACACTGGTAGGTCCAGTCGCTGATATCGTAATCCATCCCGATCAAACAATCATAGCGTCTGTGTTTTCGCAGGTTGGGCCGTTGGTTTCGTTTTTCGTCGAGGATCCGCCCGCTTTCCAGGAGCAGGTTCATCAGCGGCGTGGACATTTCCGTGGTAACGCCACTCACCGTATAGTCGATATCGATCACCACGTTTTCCCAGGTAAGAATATGCGAAGCGGCCGGTTTTCCCTGGAGCGGGCCCATTATAGCGGCGATGGGCTTGCCGTTGGCGATATGGATGGCGCCCACTTTCCCTTTGGCCGCGATCTGCAGGGAGCAAGAACGCCCCTCCAGTTCCATCATCTGCAGAAAGGAGGAGAGCGAGACCCCGCGAATCTGGCCGCCATAATTGATTTGTAGCTCGGTGAAAATCCGCTTGGTGAGCATGCTGATGTCCAGCGGCTGGTCGAAATGGATCACTGACGGCATCTGTTTGATTTTTGTACGGAACATGGACGATGCATTGTTGGTCATGACGATGACGCGAGTGCCGGCGTATTCGTTTTTCAGCATGGACATCAGTTCAAAGGCATCCACCTCGGCCATGTGCATCCCGGTGATGACGATACGAACATCTTCAACGGCAAGAATGTCCAGTGCCGTACCGGTATTGGTTGCGGAAAGGACCTGTAGCAGGTTGCCCTGGCTTTTGATCAATCCCGCGATGGTGTGGCGCGTGATGGGGTCGCTATCGACCACGAGAATGGTTTTCATGGGTGCCGGCCTTTGTTGTTCGATTGATCGTTGGTGCGTTTTCCTGGCGTATTGTTGGTAGATGGTGGTCGGTGGGTGCGCTTCAGATTAAACGAAATGCTGCCCGGGTCGGGAAACAGGATATCGGTCATGACTTCGAAATGATCGAAAGGGGGCATGATGCAGGCACCGGCGAAAGACTGCCGGGCTGCTGACACCATTTCTCTGGCATTGGCCACGCCTTCCTTCACCGGATCCTCGGCCATGTGCATGCGGGCCCTCAAGGATTCGGGCACGGCAATGCCGGCTACCTTGTGGTGCAGGAAATCCGCATGACGCGGTGTTCTCAACGGAAGAATGCCCATAATCATCGGAATGCGCATATCATGCGTCGCATCAGCGATCTGGTCGGCACCGGCCATGTCATAGACGGGTTGGGTAACCGCGAACTGAGCCCCTGCATCGACCTTGCGTTTCAGATGGGCCACGGCCTGCGACAGGCCGTTTCGCTCTGGATGGATATCGAAAACCACACCGGTCTGCATGCCCGACTCACGGGCCATGCGGACAAGGCCGTAGATATCGGTGTCACGAACCGTGGTCGTTGCATGGCGATCATCGAACGCCACCAGATCTCCGGTGGCGAGCATCACGGTATCGATTCCCAAGGCCCTGGCTCCCCACAATTCCCCTTGCAGACTCAATCGATTGTGATCCCGGGTGGTGAGGTGCAACACGGCCGGTTTGTCCAGATGCTTCCGGATCATCGCACACAGGGCCATGGCACTCATGCGGGGCTTGGCCACGGGATTGCTGGCAACGCTGAATCCACTGAAGGGAAGGGCTGATAACGATGCCAGGGTGTCAATCAGGGGCGATGGATCCGGCCCTCCCGGCGGGACCACTTCGATGGTGATGACAAAATCGTCGCTAAGCATGGGCATGCCTCGTTCATGGTGGACCGTTAGGATTCAGGCCGAATCCTTGTGCTTTCGACGGATTCGGCGACCGGCAGGCCGAAATGGAAGGTGGTGTCCTCGGTCACCAATGTATCGAAGTCGATTTTTCCGCATAGAAATGTTTCGCAGAACAATTTCATCAAGCAGCATCCCAGCCCTCGTTTGGATTGGGCTTTGATGCTGATATTACGTTGAAATATGCGTTTAACTGCCCTTTCGGCCTTTATTTTATCCCTTCTGTCCGGTCAAGGTCAAGTGGACGCCGCCGTCATTTCCAAGCGTCCTCACCCATGGTCTGTCACAACTCACCGGACAGGTCGATCTCGCCTTTTTCACTGACCCGGATGGTCGGCCGCAAGCCCCCGGGATCCAGTTTTGCGGCCAGTTCATAGGTGATGCGTTCACGCCGGTTTTGCACCAGATTGGCAAAAAAACGGATGCCGCTCAACAGGCTGGTGGTGGCCGTCAGCGTAACGTCTCCATCTCCATATCCACCGATAGTGGGCAGGTCGCCGGCCACGCCGGTCAACAGGTTGTGGCCGTCCAGGGCCAGGGTGCAGGCAATGCCGTGCAGGTTCAGCGGTGTGCGGTTGGGGTTGACGATGTGCAGCACGATTTCGAACTGCGGTGCGAGATGCCCCGAAGGCAGCGGCCGGACGGCCTTGACGTTGACGGTGGGTGTCTCGTAGTCCGGCTGCAGGGTGGCACAGGCCAAAAGGGTCATTGCCGTCATGAGTATAGCGACGGTTCGGGTGTGTCGGTACATGATTTGTTTTCCCATGATCATCAGCAGGGGGGATGAAGACCAGACCGGCCAGGTCCAGATACAGGCCGTCGAGTATGCGCTGGTATTGATAGCACGTCTCTTCGTCGGGTTCCTCCACGGTTAGTTGTTTGAACTGTCGGTAATCGTCAAGTCAGACAGTCATCAGGTCCAGATGGCGGCCCTTGTCCTTAAAGTCAAACATAAATCAGGTTAACATATATTCACGGATTGAGCTATTGTTCGATTATATGCATTCTCAGGGCACCGTATTTGCTTTGTTACCGGGTTGTTGAAGTATCCTCAATACCTTTGTACCCCGCTGCGGTGCATCTGCGGCACCCGGTAAATGCATGCGGTGCAGCGGCCTGCAACCCCGTACCCGGATATACGTCCTATCTTGTTGTCAGACCGTCCGCCGGGGCCTGACCCGCGCCGTTGGCGTTGCACCAAGTGGATTTTCGGGCCAGGCATGTTTGGGATAACGGCCCTTGAGTTCTTTTTTTACACTGGGGTATCCTGTGACCCAGAAGCCGGCCAGGTCACGGGTGATCTGGACCGGCCGACCGGCCGGCGACAAGAGGTGCAGGACCAGCGGCAAGCGCCCGTCGGCGATGGTCGGGGTCTGTGCGGCGCCGAACATTTCCTGGATGCGCACGGCCAATATCGGATCCGCCTGGCTGTAATCGATGGGTCGCCGGAATCCGCTTGGCACCGTGATGTGGGTTGGCGCGAGCTGTTCCAGGCGGCGGCGCTGTTGCCAGGTCAGCCGGCCGGCCAGAGCTTCGCCGAGCAACGGTGTGCCGATGTCCTTGAAACGGGTGATTCCGGCGAGATAAGGGGCCAGCCATTGGTCCACGGTTGCGTCCAGTTGTATGTCGCCAAGGTCCGGCCAGGGGCCGCCAGGGGCATCAATGCGGGCCAGCAAACAGACCCGCGACTGCCAGTTTCGCAGGGACGGGGTCCAGGGCAGCGCCCCGATTCCGGTTCTGCGGACGCCTGTCACCAGGGCATCCAGTACGGCATCGGCCATTGGATCGGACAGGGGTTCGGTCTCTATGGTAATGGCTCCCAAAACCCGTTTGCGACAGGCCGTCACCATTTGTCTTTCGGCTTCCCATATCACCGATTCACGCCAGTGGATTCGGTATTCGAACTGCTCCAGCAATTGATTCCGATCCGTGGCTGCGGCCATGAAAATGCGGGCGTCCTGCCGTTTGCCGTCCAGATGTGCCGCCACCAGATAGTCACTGGCGCTCAAGGGGTCCAGGCGATCCAAAAACGCTCCCCGACCGCTGGTCAACCTGAATCGGCCCGGTCTGTCGGTGCGGCGCCGGGCGATGCGATCGGGATACGCCCAGGCCAGGATCCGGCCGGGGTGGGCGAAATCATCCGTCTGTCCGTCCAGCTCCAGCCGTTTCCGCAGTACGGACGACACCTTCGAGACCCGTTTGGCCGCTGACGGAATCAGGCGGTATCCATATCGCTGCCAGGATTGATCGTTGCGATAAGCCTGCAGGGCCTCCAGGCGCAGCTCAAGATCCGCATCCCGTTCCCGGCCATCAAAACGGATGATTTCTCGTTCGCTGAGAATGGCGGCCATGTCACAGGCCGTCACACCCATTTTTTCCCCGCGGGCCGACAGAATCATGTGGGCCAGACGGGGGTGCAGGGGCAGGGCGGCCATGCGGCGGCCGTGGGGCGTGACGGTGCCGCGGTCATCCAGGGCCATCAGGTCGCCGAGCAGTTGCCGGGCCTGGTTGAATGCGGCTGCCGGTGGTGGATCCAGCCACTTTAGCGCCTCGGGTTCACTCAGACCCCATACCGCCAGTTCCAGGGCCAGGCCAACCAGATCGTTATCCATGATTTCCGGACGGTTATGGGGAACCAGGGTCTGGTGATGGGCCCGGTTCCAGAGCCGGTAGCAGATTCCGGGACCCAGCCGTCCGGCCCGGCCCCTGCGCTGATCGGCGGATGCCCGGGAAACCGGCAGGGTCACCAGTCGGGTCATGCCGCTGACCGGATCGAAACGGGGCATGCGCTGCAGACCGCTATCCACCACCACGCCGATCCCTTCGATGGTCAGGCTGGTTTCGGCAACGGAGGTCGCCAGTACGATCTTGTGGTGTCCGGTCGGCGGCGGTGCGATGGCAGCGTTTTGCCGATCCCGGGGCAGGTTGCCGTAGAGGGGGGTCACCAACCATCTTTGGGGCAGGCCCGTTTCATCCAGGGCGCGCTGAATGCGATGGATTTCCGGCACACCGGGCAAGAAGACCAAAAGGTTCCCTTCTTCCGCTTTTACCGCATGCCGGATGGTGCGGACAATGGCCTGTTCGGTATCTTGGGGCGCCGGTTTATCATGGTAGCGGGTGTCTACGGAAAACGTTCGGCCCTCGCATCGGACCAGGGGTGCGTTGTCCAGCAATTCGCTGACAGGTGCCGGGTCCAGGGTAGCGGACATGACCAGAATGCGCAGGTTTTCGTTGAGCACCCCTTGAATATCTCGGCAAAGTGCCAGCCCCAGGTCGGCATCCAGGCTGCGTTCATGGAATTCGTCGAAGATAACCAGGCCGATATCCGCCAGTACGGGATCGTTCTGGAGCATGCGGGTGAGAATCCCTTCGGTGACCACTTCGATACGGGTACGGGGTCCCACCCGGCTATCCATGCGTACCCGGTACCCTATGGTCTGTCCCACCGGCTGACCCAACAATCCGGCCATGCGGTGGGCCGCGGCCCGGACGGTGATTCGCCGGGGGCCCAGAACGATCATGCGTCTGCCCGACATCCACGGTTGGTTGATCAGTTTCAATGGTACGGCAGTGGTTTTGCCGGCTCCCGGCGGTGCCACCAGCACGGCAGAAGGATGGTTCCGCAGAGCCGATGCCAAGTCGTCTATAATTCCGGCCACCGGTAGTTGATTCAGATCAGTGACGTTTTTGTCAGTGGCAAGCATGTCGACATTCATAACATAATCGAACGTGAAGTGCATCGGTTCTAAAGAACCGGCGGATGCGTGCCGATAACAACCGCTGGGGGTGATCCTGCCGGTGCAGTGATCCACCTCTGTTAATGGACGACGGGCTGGTCTGCTAAATAGTGCCCATCCGGAAATGGCAAATTTGCCCGATATCTGCGTTATACGAACATTTTTATCCTCGCCAATATCAACCATATGCCTGCGGTAAAAATGTTCGAAAGCCTTGATCTCGACCAAATTTGCCTATTTCTGGGCAGACACTAAATAGGATAAAGGAAAGGTTTGATGCACAGACGATCAATAGCCGTGCTGGCGTTTGCGATATGGACAGCTGCCTTTAATGCCCATGCGGAAACACTGCGATTTGCCCCCCTGCCCATGCAGAATCGGGAAACGGTGGTCAAGCAGTTCCGACCCATGACCTCCTTTTTGGAAAAAAAACTCAGTACTACTATCGTATACGAATACTCGGACGGCTACGCGGATTTGCTGGAAAAGTTCCTGCAAAAAAAGATCGATCTGGCTTATTTGGGGCCTCTGCCTTATGTGGAACTGCGGCGTTCCTACGAACAGGCGGAGCCTTTGGTCCGGTTTAAGGAAAAATCGGGGAACACCACCTATACCTGCTCCCTGGTGACCTTCCCGGATGCCTTTTTCGATCCGTATGTTGCGGAACATCGCAAAATCGCTCTGACCCAGCCGCTGTCCACCTGCGGGTATCTGTCGGTCAGCGGCTTGCTGCGCGAACGGGGCAGCTCCCTTGAGGACAACGCCTACCGGTATGTCGGCAAACATGACGCCGTAGCCCTGAGCGTTCTCCAGGGGCAGTTCGATGCCGGCGGCCTGAAAACCGCTATCGCCGGTGAATACACCCATCTGGGTCTGCAGATGGTGGCCGAAACACCGCCCCTGCCGGCATTTGCCCTGGTGGGCAATACAGCGACCCTGAAAGCTGATCAAATGGCCCGTATTCGCCGGTTGCTCACCGATTTGGATCCGGCCGGCAAGGATAAAGCGATGCTGGCATCCTGGGGGAAAAATATCCGTTATGGGGCCGTCATGGCCTCGGACGACGATTACCGGTCGGTCAGAACCTTGTTGAGAGACACGAAAATACCGAAAAAGGGTAACTTTTAAATGAAGTGGTCGTTATTGCGCACCATCAATAAAACGCCCTTTCTGGTCCTTGCGCTGGTGGGGGTAGCCATTGGGTTGGGAACATTTTTATACAATAACTGGTTGCTCAAAGAGCGCAGTTATCTGGCCCGTAACCAGGAGATCCTGGAGACCGCCTACCGGGCCAGCGTTCAGATGTACCGGCTGGCCATGGACGGATTCTACACCCACAGCATCAACCAATCCGATTTCATCCAGTTGTTTGCCGAGGGAGCCGAGGCTTCCGGGGCCAAGGCGGCCCTGGCCAAGGGACGATTATACCGCTGGCTTTTCCCCCAGTACCAGGACATGAAAAAGCACAACATTTTGCATTTGCACCTTCACCTGGCCGACGGCTCCAGTTTTTTGCGTTTTCACAAACCCAACCGATATGGGGATTCACTGATGGCGCTGCGCCAGTCGATTCGGATCGTCAATACCGAGTATCATCCGGTACACGGATTCGAAACCGGCCGCGTACGGTCAGGTTTCCGGTATGTCTATCCTATCTCCCGTGAGGGACGCCACCTGGGTTCCGTGGAGGTGGGTGTGTCGACCAAAGGCATCCGGGATGCCATGGCCGAACTGGCCCCCCACCGCGAATACGCCTTTGTGCTGAAACGGGAACTGATCGAACCGCACGTGTTCGCCGAGGAGAAATGGCTCTACTCCACCTCCGACCTGAATCCGGGCTACATCTCTGAAGATGCCAACGCCCTTTTGCCGGAAAGCCCGCCGCCGCTGTCACAAGCGGCCAGGGAGGTCAACCGGCGGCTGGCCGGCAATGAATGTGTACAGACGGCCATGGGCCGGGGTGAGGCCATTACGGTTACCACCGATTTACAAGCAAATCGCTATATCGTTTCCCTGATGCCCATATACGACATTGCCGACCAATTGGCCGCATACCTGATAACCTACGCCCCGGATTCGGTGACCGGGACATACAAGAAGGAATTTATCGTCTATCTGGCCGCGGCGGTTGCGGCTTTGGGGATGATCGGCAGTTTGTTGCTGGGCCTGCGCAAGCGGACCGTTGAACTGGCCCGCGAACAACGGGATATGCAGGTTTTCAATGATACCCTGGCTGAAGGTGTTTACGTCATGGATGCCAAGGGTATCATTTTGCGCATGAACCCGGCGGCCTGCCAAATCCTGGGATACAAGGATGACGAAATGGTCGGTCAATCAGCCCACGACCGATTTCACAGTCATTCATCCAACGCGTATATGGATGCACAGGACTGTCCCGTGTATAGGAGTGTGAGCCTTGGCCAGCCTTATGACAGCGAGGAAGAATTCGTTCATAAATCCGGAAGGACACTGATTGTCGAATTGGCAATCCGGCCCATATACACGCAGGGCAAACTGGTGGGTTCGGTGACCGCCTTTCACGACATCACCGAACGAAAACGGACCGAGGTGGCCCTGAAAAAGAGTGAGGAGATCGCCCGCAAGTTGTCCACAGCGGTCGAGCAGAGCCCGGCAAGCGTGATGATCACGGGACTGGACGGCAGCATCGAATACGTCAATACCAAGTTCGTTGAAAAGACCGGATATTCCCTGGACGAAATCGTGGGACAAAATCCCCGAATCCTTCAATCCGGCATGACACCCCGTAAAACATATCAGGAATTGTGGGCAGCCCTTGCCGGCGGCAGAGTATGGAAAGGGGAATTGCACAATCGGTGCAAGGACGGGGATTTGTGCTGGGAATTTGCCTCCATTTCACCCATTCGGGACGATCACGACAACATCACCCACTATATCTCCATCATGGAGGACATCACCGAACGTAAGCGCATGGAGAAGGACCTGCGTGAAAAGGAATTGATCCAGCGGACGCTCATGGAAAGTCTGCCCGTGGGGCTATTTATCGTCGACGCCCAGAGCCGGACGATCGAGCGGGTCAACCCCACCGCAGCGCGGCTTTTCGGTGCTCCGCCGGAAGACATCGCCGGTAAAACCTGTCACCGTTTCATGTGCCCGGCCGAAGTCGCTTCCTGTCCGCTGCTGGACCTCGGCCAGGAGATAGACAGTTCCGACCGGAAATTGCTCCGCTATGACGGCACCACGATCCCGGTGTTAAAAACGGTTACCCGGATCACGGTCCAGGGGCAACCCAAGCTGTTGGAGTGTATCATAGACATCCGCAGTCGTATTGCGGCCGAGGAAGCCCTGCAGCAGGCCAATGAAAAATTGAAGGCTGCCATCGTTCAGGCCGAAGAGCTGGCCGAAAAGGCGGATGCCGCCAATCGGGCCAAGAGCATTTTCCTGGCCAACATGAGCCATGAAATACGCACCCCGCTCAATGCCATCTTGGGATATTCCCAATTGCTTAAAGATGACCATACCCTGGGACGGGAACAGGTCGATCAGGTGCGTACGATCAACCGCAGCGGAGACCACCTGCTGGAATTGATCAACGGTATCCTGGAGATGTCTAAGATCGAGGCCGGCCGGATTACCATCAACAGCGAACCCATGAACCTCGACAAACTGATCGAGGACATCGAGGCCATTTTCCAATTGGCCTGCCGTCGGAAAAATTTAAACATGGCGGTCGAAGCGACCGGGGTGAGCTGCCGGCAAATCGCGGCCGATCGCGGAAAAGTCCGTCAGGTCCTGATCAATCTGCTTTCCAATGCAATCAAATTTACCCAAAAAGGGGGGGTCACCCTGCGCATCGTAACGGCGCCGCATGATGAGGCCGCCTGGCAGGTGACCTGCGATGTGATCGATACGGGCAGCGGTATCGAACCGGCTGAACAGGAAAGTCTGTTCGAAGCCTTCGAGCAAACAACCAGTGGGCGGAGCGCCTCCGAAGGGACCGGCCTGGGCTTGGCCATCAGCCGGGCCTATGCACGGGCCATGGGCGGGGATCTGCAATTGCTGGAAAGCGATGTGGATCGGGGCAGTACGTTCCGTTTCACCTTCGTGGCGACAGCCAGCGAATCCTTTAAAGATTCTGAGGCTGCTTGTCAAATCGAGATGAATGCCAAACAGGAAACGGTACCCGCGTCCGTGCGTGTACTCATCGTGGACGATGATTCGGCGAGTCGCCGCTTATTGGCACAAGTTCTGCCGCCGGCACAATACGACACGCGCGAAGTCGACAGCGGTGAGGTGGCCCTCAAGGCCTTTGATGCATTCCTTCCTGACGTTATCCTGATGGACATCCTGCTGCCGGGAATCGACGGATATGAGGCCTCCCGGCGTTTGCGCCGGCATCCGCAGGGAGAAGGGGTGAAAATCGTCGCCGTGACCGCCAGCGGGCTCAGCATTGATGAGATCCGACGCCGCTCCGATGAATCGGGCATTGACGAGGTGGTTACCAAACCGTTCAAAACCAGTGATATCGTGGCAGCCATCGAATCGCTTTACAGTCCGGCAGATGGCCCCGATGCATTGCCGACGGATGGAGAGAACCCGTCGCCGGCAGCGATGTTTGCGGAAAGGGCACTTAATCTTCCCTTGGAGATACGCAATGGACTGCGATCCGCTGTGGAATTGGGGGACATGGCCGACTTCAACCGCCTTCTTGGCCGGGTGACACCCGTGGATAAAGACTTGGAATCGCACCTCAATGACCTGGCCAGCCAGTACGATTACGCCTCGCTGCTGAATCTGCTTTCAGCAGAACCTGAAACGATGGAGAAAGCGACATGATGAACTGGAACACCATCATGATTATCGATGACACCCCGGAAAATCTACAGGTGCTGACCGCGATGCTCCAGCGTAAAGGGTATACGGTGGCCGCTTTTCCCAGGGGAAAGATGGCCTTGGCGGCGGCGGCCCGGAAACCCCCGGATCTGATCCTGCTGGACATCAACATGCCGGAAATGGACGGCTACGAAGTTTGCGAGGCCTTCAAATCCGATTTGTCACTCAAAGACATCCCCATCATCTTCATCAGCGCCCTGGACGGCACCGACGATAAGGTACGTGCCCTAAAATGCGGGGGCGTTGATTACATAAACAAACCGTTTCAAATGGAAGAGGTATACGCCCGGGTAGACACCCACCTGCAACTGAGCAGTACCCAGGACGTGTTGCGGCAATTCAACGAAAAACTCAAGGATCGTGTAGCACAGCAGGTGGAGGAACTCACCAAATCACAGTTGGCCATGATTTTTGCTTTGGCCAAACTCTCTCACACCCGGGATGACGATACCGGACTGCACCTGGAACGGGTGCAGCATCTATGTAAACTCCTGACCTCGGCTTTGGCCCGGACGCCTGTTTTCAAGCATGCGATCTCTCACGAATTCATCACTACCATTTTTCATGCCAGTCCGCTGCACGATTTAGGGAAGGTCGGCATTGCCGATGCAATTTTGCTCAAACCGGAACGATTGACCCATGAAGAGTTTGAAATCATGAAAACCCATACGACCCTCGGTGCCGCCACCCTGGAATCGGTCCACAACCAGTATCCCAAAAACGAATTCGTCACCATGGGTCTCGAGATCGCCAAATACCATCACGAAAAATGGGATGGCAGCGGTTATCCCGAAGGCCTGGTCGGAGAGGCCATACCGCTCAGCGCCCGGATTATGGCGTTGGTGGACATGTACGATGCCCTGCGGTCCCGTCGGCCGTACAAAGAGCCGTTTTCACATGAAAAGGCCACGGCGATTATCACCGATCTCAGTGGTTCTCATTTCGACCCGCGCATCGTCAAGGTCTTTATCGGCATCGCAGCCGATTTCGAAAGCATCCACGCTTCATTGATGGATGATATGCCGGATGGACTGAGTTAACGCATGAGATGATGGTTTCGTAAATAGGCACCAGGCATGTCATTCCCGGCTATGCGAAGGCTTATAACTATTTGATAATAATTTGTATTATTGTTTTCGAAAAGGACTAAAAACAATCATTCCCGACGACATTTTTGTCAATTGTGGATAAAAAAACAATTCTGAGAAGGAACGAACGATGTCGTTGAAAAAACTTTTTTCGTATATTTTCGTAGTTTTTACCATTTTGCTTGTCTGTATGGGTGTTATTTCTTTTCTGCTGTTAAAAAATTTGGGTCATCTGGAAAATGAACAGCAAAAACGTTACCTGTCATACATGGCTGCCGATGAGTTCCGTCAGAGTTCCCAGGACCTCACGCGTTTGGCAAGAACCTATGCGTCTACAGGAGACCCGGTATACGAAACCATGTACAATGATGTCATTGCCGTTCGCAGCGGTAAAAAAGCCAGGCCCGATGGAAGAACCATATCCCTTACCCAAATCATGAAGGATCTTGGCTTTACGGCCGAAGAGTTTGCCCTGCTGGATGAAGCCTATGCCAAATCCAAGGGACTGGTGGCAACGGAAGTAAAAGCCATGAACGCTGTCAAGGGACTGTTTGATGACGGCAGCGGGCATTATGTCAAAGGCGCGGAACCAAACATGTCCCTTGCAAGAGAGCTCATGTTCAACCAGCAGTATCATGAGCATATCAAGGAAATTATGACTCCGGTGAATCAATTTTTTTCCAGGTTGGACAACCGCACCAAAACTTCCTGCGATAAGTTAAAGGCCAAGGCAAATCTTTACATGAACATGTCCATTGCAATTATTGTCCTTATTTTTATGGTTCTTTTGAAATTCAAGTGGGTAAAAATGGATTAATGGTCAGCAAATCCAATTTACCAGTGAGCAAGTAAACAATAGTCTTAAAATGCTTACG
>PDTK01000036.1 GCA_002747175.1 Deltaproteobacteria bacterium
AGGACTGAGTGCTGAGTGCTGAGGCGGGGAACCCGCAATCCATGTACCCCAGCCCATTTTCTTGTTTTTTTTGACAGGAACTGAAGTGTCAGGCACTAAGGAGAAAACCGATGAAACGCTTCGCACACCTCATTTTACTGATTATCGCAGCGACCCTGTGCGGTTGCGGCGGGTCGGGAAGCAGCAGCCAGTGGAGCGTTGCCCTGTGAACGCTTACAACAGAACTACGTTAAAAATTGGAGAATGATCATGAAAAATCTTGTATGCATTCTGTTATTCCTTTTCCTATTGATGATTTGTGGATGCGGCGGGTCAGGCGGTGACGGATCCAGCCAACTGACGGAAAAACAGAATATGGATAATCAAATCCAGGACAGTCCGGACGGTGGCGGTTTATTCCAACCAAACGAAAGCCAATCCATCAATAAACAGCCGGATGCGATGAAGGCGTCTGTACAGTTAGAATCTTTTTCTTTTCTTATTACTTTTGATCCCGGCTGTGTCTGGATAGCACAACGCTGTGCAATAGAAGGTTTGCAATACGAGACCGATTCACTATCCGGTGTGACCGATGAAAACGGAACATTCAATTACTACGAGGGCGAAACCATTGAATTTAAGACAGGCGATGTCGTAATTGGCCAAATTGCAGCTCAAGATATAGCACATGATAAGATTGTCACGCCGATCGATTTGGTCCCCGGTGCACGTGATATTTATGAATTCGCGGCACCTGACATCGGTCCATACGAGTTGGAGGTGATAGAATCGACACTCTCCCAACAGAATCTCGATATGTCTCAGATCGCTTTAAGAACGCGGGATCAATATGAACCTGCCGTATCTAATATTACCAATTTTTTGCAAATATTGGATGAAGACCACATATCTATAAACGGAATCGAGATATCACCGGGGACCAAAGAATTTTTAAATGATAAAACGATCAATTTTTTTCAAGAACAAGAGGAATTCGGGGCTGATCCCATATTTTCGGAATTTCTGCCGGTATTGTTTACCGATACGAAACACCCGGAAAGGGAAACGCAATGCCTTATCGATCTGGCACATGGGTTCCTTAAACGCAATAGATTTAAGAATATCGATTATTATGTGATCTCCGCTTGTGAATTCTGGCCGGGAATCGTGAGAGTGCATTATAAGGACGACGTTAGTATTGCCGAAATGATTCATCTGGTTGAAAGCTATGGCCATGATTACGAATTGCCCCGGTACTTTTGGGACCATGAATCTTTTCACAAAATTACCTTAATCCCCGAGAATGGTGATCAACTTGAAACTTATCCTGATGACTGGTGGCCGATAGCGAACATTTTTGCAGAAAGCGATTTGGTATTAAAAGCATGTCCTTTATCTGTTTTCGATTATGGGGGAGACGATGATGGTTGGCCGACAACGCATCGCATTCCTGGTACCGAGCATATTTACCTCCAATTAAAACCGGAAGTCACTTATCAGGAGGCCAAGGCATTGATAGAATCGGTAGGCGAGTTTACGGAATGTGGAAGTATTTGCAAATGCTGGAAAGACCATGAGGTCCATGTGCCGGAGGGTGAGGAGAACAAGTGGGCCGAGATATATGGTTCCCATGACATCGTCGAAAAAACCGAATTGGAACCTATACTAAAGGCTCAATTATAAAGGATCAATTTTTAAAAACAAGTATCTTGCCAGGGTGAATGTCATTTTTGAAAAAGCCCTTTAAGACGAGAAGAAGGTTTGATGAAAACAAACCAGGTTTCGCACCCCGGAAAGGGGTGCGTTTTTTTTACAAAGCGCTTGTAAATATTGATGGTTTCGTAAAAAATCGCCAAATATTGAAGCCTGCGGCAAAAGGTGATATCAACCTTCGGATTGCGTTCTCGTACAAAGGAGTTTTTGTCATATGAATCCGAAAGGCGCTTCAGGCGGACTTTATCCCGAAATGCCGCGTCCAGCCGTAGGGGCGGTGGTCTTTAAAGATGATGCTGTTTTGTTGGTCAAACGGGGCAAGGCACCGGCATGCGGTATGTGGGCCATTCCCGGGGGCAGCGTGCATTTGGGCGAGACCCTGCAGGCGGCTGCCGAGCGGGAAATTTTGGAGGAGACCGGTGTGGTGATCCGGGCCGGTGATCCGGTCCTGGTGTTTGACAACATTCAACACGATGCCCAGGGAGATATCCAATTTCATTATGTGATCGTGGATATGGCGGCCGAGTATATCCGGGGTCGGCCCCGCGCTGCCGCCGATGCCGCCGATGCACGCTGGGTCCGGGAGGACGAATTGAAACACCTGACCGTCAGCCATCCAACGCTTCAGCTTTTGAAGGAAAAATATCATTTCGGAGAAAAGCAAACCTGACATGACGCCAATTTTTAATGAACAGGAACGGGCACAGGTCCGGACGTGGGGAAAAAGCCTCGGCCGTGACAGGCCCCTTCGATTTGCGACCGTTGGCCACACGGCGGATGACCGATTCAAGGCCTTCGCAAATTCGCTGACCGATCTGGCACCTCGTGTGCAGTCCAAAAAAGACGGAGATACCCCGGTTGCGCTGCCCAGCCTGTTGGTCGGCAACCGGGTGATCTATCAGGCCCTGCCAAGGAAGAAGGAATTGGCTCCCTTCCTAGCGGTGCTGGCCGATGTCGAGGCCTTTTCCGAGCGCATCGCCCCCGATGTGCGCCAACGGCTGGCCCGGTTGATGCTGCCGGCGCTTATCAAGGTTTACGTGACGCCCCACTGCCCCCATTGCCCGGCTGCCGTGATGCTTCTGCTGGGGTTGGCGGCTTGCAGTGATCGGGTCCGGGTAACGGTCATCGACGGGGAATTGTTCCCCGATACCGCTGCAAAGGACCGTGTCAGCGCCGCCCCCACGATTGTCCTTGACGATCGGTTCCGCTGGACCGGCAATGTGGACGCCGGAGAACTGGTAACCTTGATGCTGGATCGAGACCCGGCAAGCCTGGGCGCAGACGCCCTGAGAAGCATGATCGAAGACGGCAACGCCGAGCAGGTGGCCGGCATGATGATCGAACGCGGCAAAATTTTCAAAGGCTTTATCGAACTGCTGGCCCACCCCCGCTGGTCGGTACGGCTGGGTGCCATGGTTGCATTCGAGACCCTGGCGGAGGCAGACGCTGAACTGGCGGGCGGGGTTGTCGACCCCTTGGTCCATATCTTCGGCGACGTGGACGATATGGTCAAGGGAGACCTGTTGCATGTATTGGGCGAGTCTGGCAGCCAATCGGCGTTGCCGTTCATGCAAAATGTGGCTGCCGGCGATTATGACGAGGAGGTCCGGATCGCTGCCCGGGAGGCGATCGAACAATTGGGGTGAAGCATTGGCGCCGAGCCCCGCGCATTCAAGGCTATCGTCTTTCCCCGTCTTTCCAGTCCCGGTAGCGGTAGAGGTCTTTTTCCAGAAAATAGAGGCAGGCCAGAAAAAAAGCCGCGTCGTCCAGTTGCCCCAATCCGGGAATGAAATCGTTGATCAGATCGATGGGCATCAATATGTAGCCCACCGCCAAGATGAAAATCATACCCGAAAGGGGAGAGATATCCCGGTAGCGGCCGGCCGCGTAATCGCCGACCAGGAGCAGGAGCAGACGCAGGTCCTCCAGCAGGCGTTTGAACAGATTGAGATGGAACGGTGTTGGGCTCGGCATGTATACACTCCTTGGCAATCAAGCGAGATGGGGATGTGAAGACCGCATCAATATTACGCCATCGTGGCGTTCTCTGTTTTTCTTAAAAGCTTTTTATCATTTGCAGGAGACAATACCATGAACACGCAAACGCTTATCCTCACGGTCATGATTTTCTGGTTGATTATGGGGCTGGCCTTCTTATCGGCCTATTCGGAAGTCAAACGCACCGGCGGCACCCTGATAGATGCCATGCACAACCACGAGAGTTTATTTTTTTTCATCAGTCTTGTCGTGGGGCTGGTGGTCCTGGCGTTCAGAATCGTTTGAGTTCTCAGGGTGCCCGATCTCATTTTTTTGTACTCAATTCGCGCCGCTGCCCTTCGATCCAGTCGATCCGGCTCCATAACCCTTGCAGGATGCGGACCTCTCTGTCGCTGAGACCGGTGCGGCCGAACAGACGCCGAAAGGCACGCAGGATGTGATCCGGGTTCTGGTGATCCAGATATTCTACTTCAACCAGTGTCCGACGCATATGCCGGAACATATTTTCGATATTCCGGGTTGGTGCCGTGGGCGGACGGTCCTCAGGGTGTCCATCGGTATGCAGGGCCTTTTTATGCAATTCGTATAAAACCAGGGCCACCGCATGGGACAGGTTCATGGACGGATAGGCATCGTGTGTGGGAATGGTGAGGAATGCCTGGCACAGGTCCAGCTCATCGGTGTGCAATCCGCGGTCCTCGCGTCCGAATACGAACGCCACCCGGCTATTGGAAGACTGGGAGAGCGCCTGGCGGGCGGATTGCTCCGGGCTGAGGCAACCCTCGCGATATTTCCCGAATCGTCGGGTAGTGCCGAAAGACAGATGACAGTCGTCCAATGCCGCCTGTAGGCTGGGGTAGACCGTTGCGCTGTTCAAGATTGATTCGGCCCCCAGCGCCATGCGCCGTGCATCCAGGGATCGATAGGATGGGCAGGGATTGACCAGGCGAAGATCG
Source organism: Deltaproteobacteria bacterium (assembly GCA_002747175.1). Classification (GTDB taxonomy): domain Bacteria; phylum Desulfobacterota; class Desulfobacteria; order Desulfobacterales; family Desulfosarcinaceae; genus Desulfosarcina. Next base: position 4,647 of record PDTK01000036.1, read on the forward strand.
CTGACCCCAAAGTTCATCATACAACGGCACACGGACCCCACGTTGAGCGGCCCCTGGGGGGCTACCAGAATGACGCTGACCATATTGGAGATGGTATCCAGCAACCCGGCCAATGCTTTCCTTTCAACTTAAAATAAGTGTTTCGCTTTCAGCCGCTGACGTATGGGGTATAGGGGTATAACTTCAAGTGCCCGGTAACAAAGCAGATGCGGTGCCCTGTGAACGCTTGCCCGCCCGATTCCCTGGCGACAGCAAAAATGGCACAGGTTCACGGAGCTGTCAATATTGACAAACGCTTAAAAGTCGGGAAGGACATGCCTGGTGACTTTTTACGAAACGATCATAGATAGATCATATACTTATTTTCGGACGGACACGCAATTTTGTCCATCCAGGTCCAAGACGAGGGTGCAAAATGAAATCCGCCAAAGACTACATCGTATTTCCGCTGGACGTTTCCAGCCCGCAAGAAGCAAAGTCGCTGATCAGCCAACTGGCCGACGACGTGGGGGTGTTCAAGGTTGGCCTGGAACTGTTCATCCGGTCGGGGCCGGAACTGGTACGCTGGATCCGGCAGGCCGGCAGTGCCAGGGTGTTTCTGGATCTGAAACTTCACGACATCCCGGTGACGGTCAAGCGTGCCATGACCCAGGTCGCCGAACTGGGGGTTTTTCTGGCAACGGTTCATTGCGGTGAAAGCCGGTCGATGCTCGATGCAGCTGTAGAGGGGGCCGGTGGACACGTGAATGTTCTCGGGGTAACGGTGCTGACCAGCATCTCGCCGGAAGACATTGCCGGGGCAGGCTATGCGCAGCCCTATGCATCGGATCTGAAGTCCCTGGTGTTGAAAAAAGCCGGTATGGCCAGGGCCGCGGGTTGTGCCGGTGTGGTCTGCTCCGGCAGGGAGGTCGAAGGCATCAAGACCGCCTTAGGGAAATCTTTTCTTGCGGTTACGCCCGGTATCCGACCGGCCGGCGGCACGGTCATGTCCGACGATCAATCCCGGATCGTGACCCCGGCCATGGCCATTCAGCGCGGGGCCGATTATCTGGTCATCGGCCGTCCGATTCGGGATGCGGACGATCCCCGGGCCGCCGCTCAGGCCATTGCCGATGAAATTCGAAGTGAGATCAATGGTGCTTGAATGTTCGCGTTATCCCACCCAATATCGCCAACAGGCAACGGCCACGATCAAACCACAGATCAGGAGAATCAAGGCGATCTGGTCGGGTGAAAAACGCTTCATGGCCGTAGGCTTGGCTGTCCACAGTTATCGTTTAAATTCGGGCCATGCGGTCAGGGCTTTCAGTCATCACGGTCCAGCCCAAAGGCGGTATGCAACACCCTGACGGCCAGTTCAGCGTATTTTTCTTCGATAATGCACGAGATGCGGATTTCCGAGGTGCTGATCATGATGATGTTGATGCTTTCTCTGGAAAGGGCATTGAACATCAGCGAAGCCACGCCGGAATGATTTTTCATCCCAACCCCAATGACCGATACCTTGGCGATATCGGGATCGCCGAAGACCTCCTCGGCACCGATTGCCGAGGCGACTTTTTCCTCGATCTGTATCGCTTTATCGTAGTCGGCCTTGGGAACGGTGAAGGTCAGGTCCGTCTGGCCAGAGGCCCTGGTGTTCTGGATGATCATGTCCACCAGTATGCCGGACTCGGCCACGGGGGAGAAAATTTTGGCTGCGATGCCAGGCTGATCGGGAACCTTTTTTAGGGTTATACGGGCTTGGTCCAGGTCGTGGGTGACACCGGATACGACCAACTGCTCCATGACAGACTCCTCCTGAAGAACCATGGTGCCTTCCTCCTCTGAAAACGATGATCGGACATGGACGGGGATGTTGTACTTTTTGGCAAATCCCACCGAACGGATTTGCAGGACCTTGGCGCCGAGGCTGGCCATGTTCAACATTTCGTCATAAGAAATCTCTTTGATTTTTCTCGCTTTGGGGCAGATGTTCGGATCTGCCGTGTAGATGCCGTCTACATCCGTGTATATTTCACAGACATCGGCATGCAGGGCCGCCGCGATGGCCACCGCCGAGGTGTCCGAGCCGCCCCGGCCCAAGGTTGTGATGTTGCCTCTGATATCGACTCCCTGAAAGCCCGCTATCACAACGATGTTTTGGTCCCTCAGCAACCGGTTGATGCGGTCGGTACCGATCTCCAGGATACGGGCGTTGCCGTATTCGCAATCGGTGACCACTTCGGCCTGATGCCCCAGCAGGCTCTGTGCCTTGTATCCCATGCCCTTGAGCATCATGGCCAAAAGGGCTGCGGTGGTCTGTTCGCCGGTGGCCAGCAATACATCCATTTCCCGGCGGTCGGGATTGTCAGCCGCATGGTTGGCCAGATCAATCAGATGATCGGTGACGCCGGCCATGGCTGACAAAATCACCACCACCTGGTTATCCTGTTTGTGGGTTTTGGTAACGCGATTGGCCACGTTGCGGATGTGTGCGATATCGGCAACCGATGTGCCACCGTATTTTTGAACCACTAAAGCCATATCTCAACACCTTCACCGATTGTTTGGATTGTGATGCGGTTCGTGTTCGACGGGATGATCCATCACGACCGAACGCGTATTCCATGGAAGGAGGCGGTCCGCCCCAGGACATTAAACGTCGATGTTCTTTAACAGATCGGCCGGATCAAGTCCATATGCAATTATGCGGATATGCCGTGATGTTTCACCGGTTACCGTAAAATAAATGTCCAGGCGTCGGGCCGGCCGGTCACCGGGATGAAGGCGGTCGGCCCATTCCACGGCGGCCACACCGCTTTCGTCAAACAGATCGTCCAGGCCGATGTCGTCCGGATCCACCGGTTGGGGCAGGCGGTAAAGATCCACATGGTAAAAGGGAAGCCGGCCCGGATATTCGTTTACCAGGGTATAGGTGGGGCTGGTGACGGCGACATCCGCCGGGACATCCAATCCCCGTGCGAGTCCCTGGGAGAAGGCGGTCTTGCCGCTTCCCAGATCTCCGTATAACAAAATTGTCAGGCCGTGGTTCAAGCGCATGCCGAGGGTACGTGCCAGGGCCGCGGTCCGGTCATGGCTCTCCAGGGTGAATTCAGCGGTTGTGGCAGATGGGAAGGAGGAGGCGTCGGCATTCATGGTCTGCACGGTTCCGTCGAGTAGGCCAGGGGGTCGGACCGAATCCAGTCAAAAGGGGACCTGGATCGGCCGAGACTTGCCATGGCACGGGGAATGGCCTCCATGACTTCCGAGGCCAGGTAACCCACGGGGGCTTTGTCGCAGGCCAGCAGATCCGCTGCCACCCCGTGCAGATAGACCCCGGCGCATGCCGCCTGGTCGATGGTCGCCCCCTGGGTGATGAGGCCGGCAATCATTCCGGTGAGCACATCGCCCATTCCGCCGGCAGCCATTCCGGGATTGCCGCTGGCATTGAGAAAAACGGTCCCGTCCGGTTGGGCGACGATCGTATCGGCACCTTTGAGCACCACATGCGCCTTGAATCGTTGAGCCATGGCACGGGCGCGGCCCAGCCGGTCATTTTGAATGTCGGCGGTGTTACAACCGCTCAAACGGGCCATTTCACCGGGATGCGGTGTCAATATGACGGGTGCCGAGGTGGTTTTCAGGATGGACGGGTCCATGGCGATCAGATTGAGGCCGTCGGCATCAATGACCATGGGAACACCACTATCACGAATTAGGCGCTTCAGAAGTTTGCCCGTGGCGGCATTGGTGCCCAAACCCGGGCCGACCGCTATGCAGCGTTTGTCCCGGATCAATTTCAACACGGTCGTTTCGGCGGCGATGTCAAGGGTGCCGTCTGCGGATTCGGGCAGTCCCACGGTCATGGCCTCCGTCACCATGCTTTCCAGGATCGGGTTCAATGTCCGGGGGATGCCCAGGGTCACCAGTCCCGCACCGCTGCGCATGGCCGCTGTGGCGCACATGGCGGCCGCCCCGGTCTTTCCCGGCGAGCCGGCAAGCACCAGCAGGTGGCCGGCGCTGCCTTTATGGGCCGTCGGTTGACGGGCAGGCATGGCTGTTTTCACGGATGCAGGCGTGATCAGGTGTTGTCGGCAGCCGACGGTGTTCGCAACCGATGGCGGAATTCCGATTTCGATAATTCTCAGTTCGCCGGTGCAGATCCTGCCTGGATATGCCAGATGACCGGTTTTGGCGAAGCCGAAGGTTGCCGTGGCCACCGCCCGGGTGCAAATGCCGCATATCTGGCCGGTGTCGGCATTGATCCCTGATGCGATATCCACGGCAAATAGCGGGCGGTCCTGCTGGTTGATCGCATGGATGACCGTATGAAAAAAGCCACGGACATCGGACCGGAGTCCCGTACCAAGGATGGCATCAATCCAGGTTCGGCATGCCGTCAATCTCTTTTTCTGTTGGTCCAGGGCCGCCGCATCGGGTACTTCTACCACCGGTACCTGCATGGCCTCCAGCAGTTTGAGATTGGCGGCGGCATCACCGGCAATCCGATTCCGGTTGGAAAACAAAAAAACGGTCGTGGGTATCCCCTTGTTGTGAAGATAACGGGCCATCACAAAACCGTCCCCGCCATTGTTGCCGCGTCCGGCGGCAATGCCCACCGGTCCGGGGTGATGTTTGTGAACGGTTTCCAAAAAAGAAACGGTCGCGCCCCGCCCCGCATTTTCCATGAGTACACGACCGGGAATCCCCATTGATTCGATGGTCATTTGGTCCATCTGCTGCATTTCATTCGCCGTTACCAGGTACATTTCAGGCCCCTTGTCCGATTCCTATAGCATGCGCACCAGATCACGCATCTCGCTTACGGCCCTGTCCAAACCAACCAGTACGGCCCTGGAAACGATGCTGTGTCCAATCCTATACGCGTCGATTTCGGCCAATCCTTTGAACGCTTTGATGCTCGTATAACACAGGCGATGGCCGGCATTCACGCCCAACCTCAGTTTTTTGGCCAGTTTGGCGGCATCTACGATTTTATCATAGGTTTGCCTTCGCTGGGTCTGTCCCATGGCTTCACAGAAGATTCCGGTATGGATTTCAACAGCGTTGGCTCCCAGTTGGTGGGCCAGTTTCACCTGCTCCGGATCCGGGTCGATGGCAATACTGACGGGGATGCCGTTGTTTTGCAGGGCGCCGATGGTTTCACCCATGGACTTGCTGTGTACAATCAGATCAAGGCCGCCTTCGGTGGTGATTTCTTCACGGTTTTCTGGCACCAGTGTGACCAGTTCCGGCCGCACGTCCAGGGCAATGCCCACCATCTGCGATGTGGCGGCCATCTCGAGAATCAATTCGGTTTGCACCACCTTTCGCAGCAGGTGCACATCCTGGTCCTGAATATGCCGCCGATCTTCACGCAAGTGGCACACAATGCCGTCCGCACCGGCCAGTTCCGCTATAACGGCGGCTGCCACCGGATCCGGATAGCAGACCTTGCGAGCTTCTCGCAAGGTGGCAATATGGTCGATATTGACTGTCAAGCTTGCCATATTTATTTCCCTTTGCCTAAATAGTGCCCATCCGGAAATGGCCAATTTGCCTATTTTTGGACAGACACCAAACATTCCATTAATTCATCACTTTTTTGTTCCATCACCGCCGCTTCGGCCTCCGAATTGATATGATCGTATCCAACCAGGTGCAAAATACCATGAATCAAAAGCTGATTGAAACGGTGTTCGAATGGCATTCCGGCCTCGGTGGCTTCCCGATGGGCGGTATCGGCGGAGATTACCACGTCCCCAAGCAGATCCGGGCTGATTTCGGTAAACGGGCCTTCCTGCATGGGAAACGAGATGACATTGGTTGGACCGATGTGATCCAGATAGGTCTCGTTGAGTTCGGCTATTCTTGGATCATCTACGATAAGAATGGACAACTGGGCATCAGGGTAGCCCAAGGCGTTTAATATGCGTTTGGTGTTTTTTTGAATGTTTTGATTTGACAGATTGTAATTGTTTTGTCGGTTTTCGATCAGCACTTCCATTTTTTGCCTTTCCGGATGTCATCATGGCGCTGTCCTGATATTCGATGCGATGGTGATGAATGCCGTTCAGGATCTTGTTGAAGCTTCTGGCGATCAGGTGAAGGTCTTTCAACGTCAATTCGCAGTGATCCAACTGGCCGTCGGTAAAAATCTTATTGATGAGGTTTTGCACCAACCCTTGTATGCGGGACGGGGTTGGGTTGTCTAAGGTACGGGATGCCGCCTCGACGACATCCGCCAGCATTACCAGGCCTGCTTCGCGGGTCTGGGGGCGTGGACCCGGATACCTGAAGTCGTCGATGTTGACCGCATCTTGTCCCTTGACGGACTTGGCTTTCTCGTAAAAGAAGCTGATCAGGCTGGATCCGTGGTGCTGCTCGATGGTATCGATGATCACCTGGCCCAGTTTGTGTTCGCGAGCGATCTCGACACCGTTTTTCACATGTGCGATCAGGATCAGTGCCGACATGGAAGGCGCCAGACGGTCGTGCCGATTGTGGCCATCGGATTGGTTTTCTATAAAGTAGATGGGCTGCTTCAGTTTTCCGATGTCATGGTAGTATCCGCAAACCTTTGCCAAAATGGGATTGGCGCCAATTTCCGCTGCGGCCGCCTCGACCAAAGAGCCGACCACGACGCTGTGGTGGTAGGTGCCCGGTGCCTCCAGCATCAATCGCCGCAGGATAGGGCGGTCCAGATTGGCCAGTTCCAGTAAGGTGATGTCGGTCGTGTATCCAAACAGCATCTCCACGACCGGGGCCATTCCCGCGGTGACAATGGCCGCCCCGATGCCGCCCAAAAAGGCCACCGTCATGTCCGCCGGAAGGGCGGGCCAGGCAGCCACCCCCATGTACAGGTCGGTGACAGCGGCCAGGCCGGCGTTGAGCATCCCGAGTTTCAGGCCAGTCCGGATAATGATCTTTCGTTCACGGCAATCCTGTAGCCACCAGGAGGCCATGGTACAACTGAGGATGAAATAGATAAAGGATTCCATCCGTGCCTGGAGCAGCATGGTCGCGCCCAGCGCCAGCGCCAGGGAGAAAATCAGAGCCGTTTCCATACCCAGGAACAGGCAGATCAACATGGCGCCGGAAGCCAGGGGAATGCCGAATCCAACGGGTATGGCCGAGCGTGACAGGGGGAGGCCGAGAAACCATGCATCGGGCAGCGTCGTTGCGATTTTGACCACGGTGATCATGGCCGTCATGACACACGCGAGAAAGAGCAGCTCCTTGTTTCCGTATGGCGATGCATTCAGTTTGGGTTCCAATCGTACATGGTATTGAATGATCAGAATGGCGGCCAGCAGCGCCACGGCGCCGGCACCCACCAGCGGTACCCGATGGGTATCGGCCTGACCTTCCATGACCTCCAGTTTGTGTAACTGCAAGGGGGTGACCCGTTCACCTTCCCTGAGCAGCATCTCCCCTTTTTTAATCATGTACAATACGGGTTTGATTTTTTGGGCAGCTGCCTCCCGGCGGGTTTCGGTTTCATGGCTGTTCAAGGTGACATTGGGCTGGATCAAACGCTGGGATAAATCTACAATCAGGTTGAGCAACGCATAGTCCGCACCCTTGAGCAGTGGATTGCCTACGATCCGGACCATGGCTTTGGCCTGATCCGGCCCGTAAAACTGCTTCAGGTTCAACACGCGTGTTTCGGACAGGGTTTCCACATTGCGCAGGGTGATTCCCCGGGTGGACTCTTTGAGCAAGATTTCCTTGTTGGCAACCACACCGGTGGACAGCACCTGGGTCACGATGGTGGTTAACAATTTGGAAATTTCTTCGGAAAAGGCATGCTTGGTAAGAACGGCAAAAGCCCCCTTGCTGATTTGTGTGCCGACGCGGTTTTCGAATTCGTTTTTGCGGGCCAACATTCGCTCTTCCAGAGAAACCGTAGGAAGATCCGGGATGTCCACCGGGTCCATATGCATTCCATCGGCCATCAACAGGTGTGGCGACCTGTCCTGGGTGCGCAGCTTATCGATTTCTGTCTTGTAGGTATGCCGCATCAATTTAAATGCATCGGTCAGGCGGGTGACGGTGCTCTTGAGAATTTTAGGATTGAGATCGTAGACCGTGGGCACATCGTCGATCGCCTGTCGTTGATGGTCCATTGTCGCCGCCTGGTCTTCGATGAAGAAATCATCCGTCGCCTTGATATCGCTGCTAACCACGTCACCGATGGTATAGGCCTGCTTTTCAACAACGATCTCCGGATAAAGGCAGATCGTAAAGACAGCCAGAACCAATGCCAGCATGGCCCACCGGAGGGAACGTATCAGGGCCGTCCGATGCAGCATCGTTTTCTTGGGGTTATTGCGTATCATTTATGAAAATAATTTCTTAGTTACCATTGCGCCGGGCTTCGAGTAGTTCATAAGCATTGATGATATCCTGGACCAACCGATGGCGTACGACGTCCTGCCGTGTAAAATGGACAAATTGAATACCGTTGACAGGGGTCAAAATGGACTGTGCCTCGACCAATCCCGAAGTCTTGCCGGAAGGCAGGTCGATCTGGGTGATGTCCCCGGTGACCACGGCTTTCGAGTTGAAGCCGATGCGGGTCAAAAACATCTTCATCTGTTCGGTGGTGGTGTTCTGGGCTTCATCCAGAATAATGAACGCCTCATTGAGGGTTCGGCCACGCATAAAGGCCAGCGGGGCTACCTCAATCACACCATTTTGCATCAGCGAGGCCACTTTTTCGAACCGCATCATGTCATGCAGCGCATCGTACAGGGGGCGAAGATAGGGATCGACTTTATCCGTCAGATCGCCGGGAAGAAATCCCAGTGACTCCCCGGCTTCAACCGCCGGCCGGGTCAATATAATCCGGCTGACGGTGCCCTTGGTTAGTGCGGATACGGCCATGGCCATGGCAAGGTAGGTCTTGCCCGTGCCAGCCGGACCGATGCCAAAGACAATGTCAAAATTGCGAATTGCTTCGATATACGCTTTCTGACTCTGATTTTTTGGGGTAATCGCTCTTTTTTTGGCTGTGATGAAAACCGTGTCCAGAAAAATCTTTTTGAGGTTGGCGGTGTGATTTTGCCTGAGAATGCGAAGTGCGTAATCAATATCGTTTGGGTAGACAGGATATTTTTCCTTCAACAACCCGTAAAGCTGTTCCAGCACACGCCTGGAAAGATCAACGGCCTCATCATTTCCCTTGAGGCGCACCGTATTGCCGCAGGCATGAATGTGGGTGCCGGTCAGATCTTCGAGGCGTTTGAGGTGGTTGTCCTGCTCGCCGAACAACTGCCGGGCCAGTTCGATGTCGGCAAAATTCAGGCGGGTCTGCTTGCCTTGCGTGGATGTATCCATGGTGAAAACGGCTTTCTCTATGCCTTCAAGGGGTCATTGCCGATCAGTATGAATGCATGCCGGCCATTTGTCAAACCATCCTTGGATGGGGAGACAGCCATGTTTTCCGTCATCCTTTGGCATATCTGACTTTAGCGAGTAATGCAATCGCCATTGCAACGCCGGGTTTATCCCATCAACAGATACCGCCGTTTAGACGTTTCGGACCACCATGAAAACACTTGACTGTCAAAAAACGCTCTGTTAGCATTATTTACTTTAACCTTATAAAACAATCTGTATTTATTCATATTTTTAATACCTAACAAATAGGCGGCACCATGCGTCGACAGGCTGGACGTAGGGTCGCCGCATACAAGGAACTTTAATGAACGCGTTCGATATTGTGATTGTTTCTGTCCTGGCCTACGGACTGATTCGTGGAATATTCAGAGGGTTGGTTCGGGAGTTGTCTTCGATTATCGGTGTGTTGGGCGGATTCTACGCCGCTTACACTTACTATCCGCATATGTCTAAACTGCTCTCAGGCTGGATCAGCGATTCTTCTTATCTGAATATCATCAGCTATCTGGTAATTTTTGCAGCGGTGATGGTCGTTGTTGGAATTCTGGCCGTAATTATCAAGTACCTTCTCAATATCGCTTATTTGGGCTGGTTAGACCGGGTCAGCGGTGCGCTGTTCGGCGTCCTTAAAGGCGCATTGGTGATCTGTGTCCTATTTACTGTGTTGACGGCGTTTTTACCCAAAGGCACACCGTTCATTAAAAATTCGACCTTGGCACCCTATGTGGCAACCACGTCAGAGGTAACGGCCAAAGTGCTTTCAAAGGATATGAAAATAAAATTTATCGCTAAAATGAAAGAACTAAAAAAAGCGTGGCAGACCCGTTGACCGAATCCCCTGCACCCATTGACCGACTCGTGGCCCTGATCGAGGACCTGAGGGGAGATAACGGCTGTCCGTGGGACAAGAAGCAGACTCCCGACAGCATGGCACGTTATCTTCTTGAAGAAGTCCATGAACTAACCGACGCTGTAATCGCAAACGATGCGGATGCCGTTTGTGAAGAGGCCGGCGATGTATTGTTCCAGGTTGTCTTTATGGTGCATCTGTTTTCCGAAGCCGGCTGTTTCGACCTTGAGCAAGTGATCGAAAAAAATCTGGAGAAGATGATTCGCCGCCATCCTCACGTCTTTGGTGAGGCGACCGCCGATACCCCCGAAAAGGTCAGCCAGAACTGGGAAAAGATCAAGCGAGAAGAAAAAAAAGGGCGTACCGACCATTCCGTCCTGGCATCCATCCCATCCAGTTTGCCGGCACTGTTAAGGGCCTCACTGGTATCCGAACGGGCGGCCAAAACCGGTTTTGATTGGGACGATATCAGCGGGGTCCTGGACAAGACCATGGAGGAGTGGCGCGAATTTCTGAACGAAATCGAATCGTCAGGTAAAAAAAGGGGGGGAGACAAGGTCGCGGTTGAATTTGGCGACCTATTGTTTACGATGGTCAATGTGGCCCGATTTGCCGGTATTCACCCGGAAACCGCACTGCTCAGATCCATCCAGAAATTCGAACAGCGGTTCAAGTACATGGAAAGCAAAGCCTGGGCGTCCGACCGGCAGATAGACGATTTGACTTTTGCAGAAATGCAGACATTGTGGGAAGAAGCAAAAAAATAATTGGTAAGCGTTCACAGGGTGAACGTAGATGCGCGGCTTTGGGCACGCAAGACGTATGGGGCCCCGGTAACAAAGCAGATGCGGTACCCTGTGGACGCTTACGCCTATTTTAGGTGATACAGCGTGGTTTACCATGAAGATCTTGATTGCAGACGACGATCCGGTCACACGCTCCCTGTTGGAGACAAACCTGAAATCCTGGGGGCATGCGGTTCTCCAGGCCGCCGATGGCGATGCTGCCTGGGAAATCATCGCCGGCACATCCATAGACATCCTTGTCAGTGATTGGATAATGCCGGGTCTGGACGGCCTGCAGTTGTGCAAACGGATTCGGCAGCGCAAAACGGATGACTATATGTATCTGATATTGATCAGTGCACAGGACTCCAGAGCGGATGTACTAGAAGGACTGCAAAGCGGGATTGACGACTACATCACCAAACCCATCGACATGGAGGCGCTCCGTGCCAGGATCAATATCGGCGCCCGGATTGTCGATCTGGAACGCCGTCTCAATCGAAAAATAGACATCATCACCGCCAATCAAATTCAGATCATCCGCATGTTCTCACAGATGGTTGAAGTTTTTGACCAGGATCTTGGCGGTCATTGCCGACGTACGGCCAAACTGTCCATTCAACTGGCGAAACTGCACCGCGACGTGTGTGATGCCGAGATTCCCGTCATCGAGGCCGCCGGTCTGCTTCACGATATCGGCATGGTGGCGGTACCCAAAGATATCATCAATAAACGCCGCACGGAAATGGTCGCCGATGAGCGTCTCATCTACCAGTCCCACGCAGACATGGGTGCCCGCATCATCGGCGAGATCGATATTATGAAACCGGCGGCCAGGTTGATCCGCATGCATCACGAACAATATAACGGCAACGGTTTTCCGGACCAGCTTGCCGGCGATCAGATTCCCCTGGGCGCCCAACTCGTTTCCGCGGCATCCATCTATGACAACATGGTCCACCGCGGGCATATCAATCTGGAAGATATCCCCCAGCACCTGCAACGCATCCGGGGATACCAATTGGCCCCTGAAGTGGTGGACCTGCTGCTGGAAATAAACCGCTTGCAGCAATACGAATTGGCTCGCCAAACCTGGGAAGAATGCGATTTGGAAAATCTGACGGCCGGCATGGTCCTGGCAAACAACGTATATATGAAGTCCGGCGCTTTTGTCATGGCAGCCGACACACGACTGGATGATTACCTGATCGATCGATTAAAACAATATCATGCGGTGGGCGCGATTATCGACAAGGTGCTGGTTCATAAACGAAGCCACCCATAAATGACCCGTTTGCCCGATATCTGCTTTGCTTGAAATATTCTTGTCTTCGGAATATCAACCATATGACTGCGGTAAAACCCGAGATGAAAATTAGGGCAAAAGCCTTTATCTCGACCCAATTTGCCTATTTCTGGACAGACACGAAATTGAAAACGAGGAGCTAAATGGATCTTGCAACCATCATCGGCCTGGTCAGTGGCAGTCTATTGATCCTGGTTTCTATTCTCATCGGCGGCAGTGCGCTGATCTTCATCAACATTCCCGGCCTGTTGATTGTCGTCGGCGGGACGATCGCAGTAACCTTTATCAAATTCACCATGGCCGATGTTATCGGATCGATCAGCGTTGCCATGAAAGCCTTCCTCGTCAAAATGGAAGCGCCCGAGAACATCATCAATGAAATGGTCGAGTTCACCCGCATCGCCAAAAAAGAGGGGTTGATCGCCCTTGAAAAGGAAACCCCCTCCGATCCGTTTTCAGTCAAGGCGCTGCGATACCTGTCGGATGGATACGATGAAGGCCTGATCGCCGACATGCTCAACAAGGATATCCGCCTGATGGCCCAACGGCACACCACCGGCCAGAATGTGTTCAAAGGCATGGGAGATTCCGCACCGGCATTCGGCATGGTGGGCACCCTTATCGGCCTGGTTCAGATGCTGGCTTCCATGTCGGATCCGTCCAGCATCGGACCATCCATGGCGGTTGCCCTGTTGACCACGCTTTACGGTGCCGTCGTGGCAAACCTGATCGCCCTGCCCATTGCGGACAAACTGGCGCTGAGAAGCGAACAGGAGCGCCTCAACAAAAGCATCATCATGGAGGCGGCCATCGCCATCAATCGCGGTGTTTCCCCCATGGTCCTGGAAGAATCCCTGAAAATTTTTCTCTCTCCCAAAGAACGGGAAAAAGCCGGAGGCCAATCCGCCGCCAAAGAGTGATGCAAGCTTAACGCGTGCCCATCCGGAGTACCTGTTCACGGGGTAGAAGCAGCCAATACCTGTAAAGCACAGCCGGTAAGCGTTTACAGGGTGCCAATGTTCGCGAGAAATGAGGTAAACCATGAGCGACAACCAGCAAGACTGCCCACCATGTGAAGTCGGTGCACCGAGGTGGATGACCACCTTCGGCGACCTGATGAGCCTGCTGCTTTGTTTTTTTGTTTTGCTGTTATCCTTTTCCGAAATGGATCGTCAAAAATACAAGGTCGTGGCCGGATCCATGGAAGAGGCCTTCGGCATGCAACGCAAGAAAAACGTCTCCGAATCACCGCTGCATGGATTGAAAATCATTGCCAAGGATTTTGACCAGGAGGCGCTGGCCACCCGAATCAAGGAATATGTCGGTCAGGAACTGGAAGATAATTTCGACGACATCTATGATCGGATTCAAGACGATATAGAAATCGAGGCGGGTGCGGACAAGGTAACCATCAGACTTATGGGAGAAAGCACCTTCGATTCCGGAAAGGCCCGGATCAAGCCTGAACTGGAGCCGTTGATACTTCGTATCGGCCAGATTCTGGCAACCAAAACACCCGGAGATATCATCATTGCCGGCCATACGGACAACGTACCGGTTTCCGGGGGGCCTTTTCAGTCCAACCTGAAGCTGTCCATTGCCAGGGCGGCCACCGTGGCCCAGTTCCTCCTGGATCGAACGGGCCTGGATCCAAAGCGGATTTCGACCATGGGGTTCGGCGAATACCGTCCCATCGCGGACAACACCACAGAAGCGGGCAGACGCAAAAACCGGCGGGTCGATATCATCGTCGGGACGCTTCCCCGCATAAAGGACGGTGCCGCGGATTCAGTTGCCGGCGGCTTGCAGTGATCAATTCAATCTGATACCCATCCGTAACTGACCGATTTGTCCCAATTTGCCGATTTCTGGACGAACACTATCCCAGGAAATCTACCAATGTCGGTTGTATGATCTGGCCGGCAGTCGCCAGAAGGACTTCATAATTGGTCTGCTGGACCTGCATATCGACAGCGGCTTGCGCGATATCGGCATCTTCGACCGTTTGCCGCATGGTTTCCACGGCATTGGCAAAATTTTTCCAGTGATCATCGGTCCGCTCCATGCGTTTATAGTCTGCGGCCAATTCACTACGGGTCAGTTCCAGTCGATCGGCGATACGGTATAGGGGGTCCACGGTCGCCTCCACGGCAGCGAGATCGAAAGGATCCGTGGCCAATGCGGTTTCCAGATCTTCGAGCACCTGAAACAGGTTGTCCGTACCGTCGATAAACATCTGACTGCCATCGGCCTCTACCTGAATGGTGATGCCCTCTCCCACCATAACGTGATGACTGCCGGCGTCACCGTTATATGCGTAGGGCGATGTACCGCCAAAAGGTGGGGAGCCGCTCAAATGACCGGCAAAAAGGTAATGCTGGCCGTATCGCTGATTGGCCAATCCAAGGACCTGTTCACGGATATTGCGGATTTGCTGGATGAAAGGGCTTCTGTTTTCCCCGCCGGGATTGGTGGCGATATCCTTGGCCTGCTCGATGAACTCACCCACTTCGCCCAAAATTGACTCGCTGAATTCCAGTCTCGTTTTGGCCGTCAGAATGTTTTCACGATATTGTTCGATTGAACTCAGTGTTTTCCGGTAATCCAATACCTTGCCCATGCCTCCGGGATCGTCGGAGGGTTTGTTGATTCGCTTTCCCGAAACCAGTTTCTGATGAGTCTCCATCATCTGGGTACTTTGTCTGGCAAGATTGGCTTTGATATGATCCGCCATTATTTTTGCACTGATACGCATGGTGCCCTCCGTTTCTTATTGAACCATGGCGATGAGTGAATTTAACATTTCATCCACGGTTGTCACCAACTTTGCCGCAGCACTGTACGCGCTTTGAAATTGAACCATGTTAACCATCTCTTCGTCCATGGACACGCCGGACACCTCCTCCCGATATGTGGCCAGTTGTAAAGACACGGTGGACTGATGTTCCACGCTCAATTCCGCCTGTGAAACAAAACGGCCCACATCACTGACCAGTCCGTTGTAAAAGTCATCCAGGGTGGCGCTGCCGGCACTCATCAACAGCTGATTCTGAACCTCGGCCAGGGCAATGGCGTTGCCGTTGCCGCCCGGAATCCCTTCGGTGTCAAACGCGGCCGCAATCAGATTGGTATCGGCGGCCAGCAGGTCGTTGACCTGTATGTCCCCGGCACCGGTTGTCGCCGCGAAAAAATCCAATCCGGGGTTTCCATACAGGTCCAATCCGCCATTGGGGGTGCCATTGTGCAGCCCATTGACCGCATTTGCCAGGTTCACGGCCATTTCGTCCAAACGCGAGTGGTAATCGGGAATCATAACATCTCTGGCTTCTATCCATCCTTTGAGTTTACCGGTAGAGATATTGGATGTAATATTTTCCAAGGTGCCGCTGCTGCTTTCCCAGAATACATCCTGGAATCCATCCGTGTTGGGGGCTGTGGTCAGATCCCATGAACGCGTCCGGTCCACCAGGGTGTGGCCGTTTATCGAGGAGATGGTCAAAAAACCGTTGCCATCTTCAAAGCCGTTCACATCGATCAGGCTGGAGAGCGTTTTCAGCTTCAGATCGCGTTGATCTCTGAAATCGTTGGCACTGTGCAGGTTACCGGCCTCCACGTTGGCGATCCGCAGATTAAGGTCGGCAATTTCACGGGTCAGGGAATTGATATCATCCACGGTTCCTTCGATGCTGTAGTCGCTGTCCGCCTGGACCTGGATGAGATCGGTGGAAAGTTTGTTGAAAACCCGGGCCAGATTCTCGCCGTTGGCCAACAATGTGGCCCGCTCCGCGTACCCTGACGGATTGTTGGCCACATCCTGCCAGGAGTTCCAGAATTCGCTCATGGCGCCGTTGAGCCCATAGCCGGAAGCGTCTTCGAACATCAATTCGGCTTTTTCCAAGGTCTCAAGCTGGGCTTCCCAGCGTCCCTGTTTAGACGCCGCTTCGGACATCTGAGCGGAAAGAAACCGGTCGTAGATCCGCTGAATGGTCCGGTTGGCCTGCACGCCGGTACTCAATGCACCGCCTTCGTAATAGACGGGTTCGTTCTGCTCCATGACCACCCGCTGGCGTGAATAGCCTTCCGTGCCCACATTGGCGATGTTGTTGGCGGTAATGTCCAGTGCTTTTTGCTGGGTAATCAACGCCGTTTTGGCGACGTTGGCCATGCCGTAAATGATATTTGCCATGTCGGATGCCTCAAATACGCTGTTTACCGGCGACGGATCTTTTTTTAATCTCGATCGCCGCCCTTAAATATTTTGGCGAAACAACCGCCCCCCACCGCTGTTGTATCCGGAAACGGGAGAACCGTTCCCGGGACCGGCATACACACAGGAATCGCTTATCAATCCGGACAACAATCGCATGGATTCATCCATCAATTCCAGAGAGTGCTGGATCAATTGTCGATTGCGCCTGTTTTTGACACGAATCTTGTCGATCTGTTGCCGCAAACGTTGGCTGCATTCCTCCAATTCCGAACCCTCCGGCGAATCGAGGCGTGAAATCAGTTGGCTGACCCGAATGTTCGAAGTACCCATTTTCAAGGCCTCGGCCAGATCCTGCGCCTTCCGGCATCGATCCTTTTCAAGACGCTGAAGCGCGCCAACCAGGTTCTCCTTCTGGTGCTGAATTCGGTCGAAGTCGGCCTGCCGGGAAAGTGACAGTGCACGCTTTTCATTGTCCAGAAGACGGTCCATCTTTTCATAGCATTCGGTTTCTGCATTCAGTATGGATTTGAGTTGTTCGGCCAATGTTTTCATGTGCTTGTCCTGTAAAATACGCTTACGCTTTGGTATCAATCTGTTTTAACACAGTATTGTTTTCGGCGGATTCCTCCATCAAACTTTGTGCCAGACGGTTTCCGTCGATGCGGTAGGTTCCATCCGCCAGTTGGCGCCGAATACGCTGGATCCGATCTTCACGGATATCGGGAACGGATTGCGTCTGCCCGGTTGTGGACTTGAACGCACGCCCGAGATCCGAGAGGCTGACGGTATCGGGCGGCGTTGACGGTGCGTTGGCGGCGGAAAGATACCGCTTTTCCGGATTGCGCTTTTCCAACGTGGGTGCACCCATGGCCGGAGTGGTTGATAATGGGCCTTTTTCGAGTATATCCATGGATCATCTCCTGATCCGGCTGTCAGGAACGAAAATTTATTTCATCTCTATTCCTTACCGATCCGGGAGGTCGGCTTGGCAACGGATGCTTTTCCGTAGTTATCGGCCCTTTTCACCCCTTGCTTAAATTATTCCTTTGATCCAACCGTTTCAGAGTTGTGCAGCTGGTTGAAAACCATTCTGGAAATTCCCAGGCCGTCATGCCGAGCCATTTTGACAGACAACTGCTGGTCCAGCATATCGGTAAATATGTCTTCCGTCATGGATGCCGGAAACAAACCCGATTCGGGTACCGTCGCCCGCATCTCCTTCAACATGTATCCCAACAGCAGGGATTCAAATTCCTGGCTGACCTTGGCAAGTTTGTCCTCAGTGCCGCTGCGGCCGGCGGGATCATTTCCATTCGCGGAGACCGCCTGCCGGACAGTGTTGCCAATTTGCGTCAGCCTGCAGGTATGGCGCATATCATCCATCAGATCACCTCCAGATCCGCCTGGAGCGCACCGGCCGCCTTGATGGCCTGGAAGATGGCGATCAAGTCCCGTGGCGTCACCCCCAATGCATTGAGGGCTTTGACAACATCCCCGATACTGATACCTTTGGGGACCACCATCAACTGGCTGGCACCTTCCTGCACACCGATCTGGGTGATGGGTGTGGTGACCGTCTGACCTTCAGACAGGGGCCCCGGCTGGTCAACGTCCGCATCCTCCCTGACGACGATACTCAGGTTGCCATGGGCGATGGCAATGGTCGATATACGAACCTGTTCGCCCATGACCACCGTGCCGGTGCGCTCATTGATCACCACCTTGGCATCGTTGTCCGGCTCTACCTGTATGTCGCTCAGTGATGCCAGCAGGGGAACCACATTGACTGCATCTTGTTCCGGAACGTCTATTTGAATCGTGCCGGGGTCGTTGGCCCTGGCGACCGGCGTTGCAAAACGGGTGTTGATGGCCTCTACGACCCGTGCGGCGGTGGTAAAATCGGGATTGTGCAAATTGAACAAAAAACTCGAACGACTGCCGAAATCGTTGGGGACCTCCCGTTCGACAATACCGCCGGAAAGCACCCTGCCTACTGTCGGGAAGTTTTTGACAACGCTGGTTGCGGCCCCACCAGCGCCGAAGCCACCGGTATTCACGGGGCCCTGTGCCACCGCATACGATCGGCCATCCACGCCTTTGAGCGGCGTCAGCATCAGGGTGCCGCCCTGGAGGTTTTTGGCATCGCCAATGGAACTGACCAGAACATCAATACGGTTGCCCTGCTTGGCGAACGGCGGCAGTGAAGCCGTCACCATGACAGCCGCCACATTTTTTACCTGAATATCCTTTTGGTTTACGGTAACTCCCATTTTTTCAAGCATGGATGCCATGGACTGCAAGGTAAAAAGGGCCTTTTTACCATCCCCGGTTCCATCCAGGCCAACCACCAGTCCGTATCCGACCAGTTGGTTGTCGCGAATGCCTTGAATCTCCGCAATATCCTTGAGCCTGACGGCATCGGCCGGGCAGGTGAATATCGGACACATGGTCAAAAGGAATCCAATGATCAGCAGACCGATTGTTTTCATATCCTCTTCATCCTGATCGTTCGCCTGTAACAGTTCACGGGTACAAGCAGTCGAAAGATTATAAAACGATAGAAGTAAGCGTTTACCGGGTGCCTTAGATGCGCGGCTGCGGGCACGCAGACGTATGGGTCTACTTCAAGTGCCCGGCAACAAAACAGATGCCGCGCCCTGTGAACGCTTACCGATTTAAAAGGGCCAAACCGCCATCATTAAGTTCGTCAGCCATCCCGGCCGCTGGCGGTCATTGACCACGCCGGTACCGCTGTATGCGATTCTGGCATCGGCGATATAGGTGGACAGCACCACATTGGCAGCACTGATATCCCGAGGCCGGACGACGCCGGTCAACTGGATCACCTGGTTTTCATTGTTGATCAACACTTCCCGTGTCCCGGCAATAACCAGGTCGCCGTTGGGAAGCACACGGGTCACCACGGCGGTGATATAGGCATCCAGGTTGCCACTGCGTCTGGTGGTGCCGGCGCCTTCGAACTCGCTGGTCAATCCACCGGCCACCTTGGAAAAGGGGTTCAAAAAAGGCTGGCGGGCGGGAAATTGCTTTTCGGCGTTGAAGAAAGCGTCCAGGCTGGCGCTGAGCTTTGACGCTCGATCGGTAGCGGTACTGGCTTTGTTGGTGGCCGCCGACGATTCCGTTATCTTGATGGTGACGACGTCGCCGGCCCGGCGAGCCTTCTGGTCGCTGAACATGGAGACCAAAGGCGCGTTGTCCTGCCACACCGAACCATTGGCGGAAGTTGTGCCGGTCGCTTCGTCAGCGGTTTGAAGCGTATGCGGTGCTTTTTGATCCAGGGCTGCGGGAAGTGATTGGTTGGGCGGATTGAGGCCATTGTAACCGCCGGCACATCCGGTCATGCCGAAAACCCCGATGCACATCAGCGCCCTTAACGCTGCCGATTTTCGAATCGTTAAATATAGCTTAGACTGATTCATGGCTGCCTCGTTAGAAATCGACTTCCACGGCGCCGGGTCCGCTGATCCGGGCCATGATGATTCGGTTGGAATCCGTGTTCACCACACGAATCGTCTCCCCTTTGCATCCTTGTTGTTTGGCTTTGCCGGCAGCGGTGATGACCATCGGTCCGGCACTGACAGTGATCCTGACGATGTCTCCACGCTGGACCACCGGTGGCGTGGTAATCATACCGGCCTGCAATACGGACCGGGGATAAATCATCCGGGATGTCCGGTTGCCGATAGCATCCTCGATCCGTTTGAGGCAGTCGGAGGGAAGCGTGGACAGATCGCGGCGCTCGATGGTCAGATCGGACCGTTCGATGCGTCTGCGTTTGGCCAGCGGGCGACTGGCCACCACCACATCCGCCATCACCGAAATCGTTGTCCGCGCAGATATTTTTTTGACGGGTTCGCCGTCCACAAAAAGGTGCACTGCCAGGACGGTTCGTCCCAGATAATCTTCTTTGGGTGCGGGAATGACCCGATACGTGAGCGCCCCCACAGGCAAGCGAATCGAATCATCAATCAGAATCTGACCAAGGGTTACATCTTCCGGGGGCCACGGCATGTGGTACTGAATGGTCTTCTCGACGGCACGTCGAATCCGTTCGACAGGCAAAACGGCTGCGTTCCGGGTGATACGAACGTTTCGGGTACCTTCGAATCGCATTCGATCGGTCCGGGCACCGGCCTGCTTGAGCCGTATACGGATGTAATCGATACCCACGAATCGTGTTTGTCCGGGCGGCGGCGCCGTTGCGATGGTGACGGATCCAAGACGTCTGCGCTGATCACTGGTTCCACCCACAAGATCAGCGACATCGGATAGCCGTACCGCTCCGCGATTGATGACAACCGTTTCTTTCAGCGTGAGACAGACATCAGCGGTCGCCAGTGCTGTTGATGAGATGCCGGTCAAGGCTGCCCAAAAAATGAAGACCCGTAAAAAACCGGCCATGGATTTATTTGCATAAATGCGTTTCATGGCATTACCGTTTGAGGTTCGCGGCTGTCTGGAGCATTTCATCGGAGGCCTGGATGGTCTTGCTGTTGGTTTCGTAGGCCCGCTGGGCCACAATCATGTTGACCATTTCGTCCACGACGCTGACGTTGGATGACTCCAGGTACCCCTGGGCAATGTGTCCGAAGGACTCCTCTCCCGGAGTGCCGGTTGTGGGGGCACCGGAAGCACCCGTTGGAATGTACAGGTTCCGGCCGACACTTCTCAAACCAGCCGGATTGATAAATTGTGCCAGTTCGATATTGCCGATCTCGGTGGGATCGGTCTCTCCGGCCAACAGCACCGACACCGTCCCATCAATCCCCACGGAAACACCTATGGCATCGGCCGGGACGGTCAATTCCGGTTCCATGGAAAATCCGTCCGAGGTAACGACCCGCCCTTCGTTGTCCAGTTTGAATGCGCCGGACCGGGTATAGGCCGTTTCGCCGTCTGGCTGAAGAACCTGGAAAAAACCGTCCCCTTCGATGGCCAAATCCAGCTCGTTCTGGGTGTGTTCGAATTCGCCCTGGGTAAACATCTTTTGGGTCGCCGCAGGACGAACGCCGGTACCGACCTGAATTCCGGTCGGCACCTGGGTGTCGGCGGACGATGAGACGCCGGGCGAGCGCAGATTCTGGTATAAAAGATCCTGAAAATCGGCTCGGCTTTTCTTGAATCCGGAGGTGGCAACATTGGCCAGGTTGTTTGAAATCACGTCGATGTTGAGGGTCTGAGCCTGCATACCGGTGGCTGCAGACCAAAGGCTGCGTATCATAACTCCTCCTTATTGCGGCCAATTTTGGGCGGCCGTAAAGTGAGCGGTAAATCATCAAGCGGTCTTGCCGACATCGTTGATACTTTTTTCCGTAGCATCATCTGCGGTTTGAATCACTTTCTGATAGGCCGTAAAAGCCCGGGATGTTTCGATCATTTCGGTCATGGCCCGGACTGCATTGACGTTGGATTGTTCCAGATAGCCCTGGTTCAGGCTGGTTATCTCCGCTGGCTCAGTGGTCTGCGCGTCTTGCGGTGCGGCAAAGCGCCCGTTCCCCACCTTTTGCAGACCGAGACGGTTTTCGAAATCGACGACCTGAAACCGGTCGATTTCATCACCATTTACGTAAATGGTGCCCTGAGAATCGATGTCGATTATCCCCGCCTGCAAGGTGATCTCCCCTCCCTCTCCCAGAACCGGATATCCATCAGGGGTTATCAGGGTTCCATCCTCGTCTCTGGTGAAACTGCCTTGCCGTGTATACTGGGGACCGTCTGGCGTCTGAATCGTGAAAAAACCATCGCCGTTGATGGCTACATCCAAAGGGTTGCCGGTCTGTTTGAGGGCCCCTTGGCCAAAATCGACAACCGTATGAAAAGGCGGTGCATAAGGGGAAAGCGGCTGGATTCGATCCGCATCCGTTTCAGGCAGCGATGCGGGTCCTTGTTCGGGATCCTGAAAAACCGTCATTTCGCCCTTGAATCCAACCGTATCGATATTGGCCACATTGTTGGCCAGCGTATTCAGCCGCATCTGTTGAACCAGTGCACCGGCTGCGGCCAGGTACATTCCACCACTCATGATGCCTCTCCTTCCAGGTTACGATGAACGCCGTTGATCTCAGACTATTTGAAATGCAATAGATGTGCCGTAGCAAACAATCTTTTTATTTATTTTATTTCAGGGGGTTGGAAACGCAATGGAATGGCAATCGTGGCACAAAAGGAAAAGGCCGCCAGGCAATAACTGCCTAGCGGCCTCTTTCAGCCGGTATTGGCTGCCTCTATCCCGTGAACAGGCACGATAGGCTGGCTGTATTCTGTGGTGGTGCGACCGGTCAGGCGGCTGCAGCGCCTTTCAACCGCATGACCATGGTTACCTCTTCTTCACCGATTTCCAGTTGACGGGCAATGCTGGAAACGTTTTCGCCCTTGTGGGCCATGGCGACAATTCGGGATTCGGGGACCGGATAATCCGCCTCCCCGTAAGTTGAGTGCCCCTGGAAGGCCCTGGCGGCAGCCGCAACCGACGGATTTCTGACGATCACGCCCAGTTTTTGTCGTTCCTGTTCGATGGTCCTGGCCAATGCCGCAAGTATGGATTCGGTTTGCTGCGTCATCAGATACATCAATACACGATGTTCGATGGTTTCACCCGCGGAACAACCATCCGCTGCGTTGGCCTGCCGGCTGTCATCAGGCATCGGGCGACGCCGGTATGCGATCCGTTTGCCCCACCAGATGGCGCCCAGAAGGATCAGGAAAACAATTCCGAATATTTGGTAACTGACCTGCAACATGATCACCTCGCTGTTATCTGCCTCAATATTGACGGATTCGTAAAAAACCCGATATCTGCTTTACGCTTCATCCCTCGTCACTGCGGCGTACGCTATGTACGCCTCATTCCTCCGGATTCGCAAGCCTTGATCTCGGGCTTTTCTGGAAAAATCTCACTCTTCCAGCAGCCCTTCGCGCCTCAATTTGCTTCTCAGGTGAATGATCGCCTGAGCATGAATCTGCGAAACCCGTGACTCGGTGATATTCAATACCCGGCCAATCTCCTTCATGGTCAATTCGTCTGAATAATAAAGGGAAACAACCAGGCGTTCCTTCTCCGGAAGCAAGTCGATATTTTTGGCAATGGTCGACTTGATTTCCTTCATGGTGGTCAGGGACAGGGCATCATCGGTATTTCCGCTGGACAGCGAATCGGCAACGGCACCGTTATCATTGCGGGCATTGTAGCCGATTTCTTCAAAGCTGACGAAGGATATGCTGGACATCCGCTTCACCTTGTAGAATTGGTCCATGTCGATGTTCATTTCCTTGGCAACCTCTTCATCCGTAACATCACGACCATGTTTTTGTTCCAGTTTCAAGTATGCCTTTTCCAGATCGCGTATTTTGCGCCGGGTGGTTCTCCCGAGAAAATCACGAGACCTCAACTCGCTTAAAACAGCACCCTTGATGCGGAATACGGCGTAAGTGATGAATTTGTTGTCCCGCGACGGGTCGTAGCGCTCGATGGCCTGTATCAGCCCGATCACCCCGACATTGACCAGGTCATCCACTTCGATGGTGGACGGCAGGTGGACCGCTATGCGGTTTACAATCCGCTTCACATAGGGCAGATATTCACTGATGATCTGATTTCTCAGAAGGTGGCTGTCTTTCCCGAAATTTTCTTCCCGCGATTGGGCCACATCCATATTCATCGCTCCGTGTTCTGGATTTCTTCCGTCAACCGTGGCTGTCTGCGTCGGCGAGCCGCCGGGCCATTCTGGCGAGCTGCATAATCATTGGGTTATCGTGTCATCATCGGCAATCGGTCTTGGTCGCACCTCAAACCATGTCCTGCCAAAGCAATGGCCGGTTTTCCGACTGGGGGATCATCGGCTCGGTTTGTGTGAGCTTATGGGCCAATTCGGAAAAATTCCGACTGGCCGGGCTCATGGGTGCGAATTCACTGACGACCTTCTGCTTGCGTACACCGATTTTGACGTTGTTGTCCAGTAGTACATTGCCAAAATATTCAATGGATACATCCAAAAACCGGTTGGCCACCAGGCAGAGCTGCCTGCTGATTTCGTCGGCTTCATCATATTTCTTGGCCAGATTGACCAGTAAACGGAAATGTTTCTCCTGGTATTTGACGGACAAAATTTTCATCAAGGCATACGCGTCGGTAATGGACGTCGGCTCCGGAGTGACGACAACCATGATCTCATTGGCCGATGCATTGAAATAAAGCACGTTGGACGAAATGCCGGCTGCCGTGTCGATCAGAATGATATCGAATTTGTCCATCAAATGATTCAGTTCATTGAATATGGTCAATTTCTGTGAAGGCGTCAGTTGGGTCAGCTTCTGGATACCCGATGAAGCCGGCAGGATTTTCAATTGTCCCGGCCCGTTGACGATGATGTCGGACAGTTTTTTATGCCCGTCGACGACATGGGAAAAATTATATTTCGGGGTCAGTCCCAAGAGGACATCCAGGTTTCCCAATCCCAGATCCGCGTCGAAAACAAGTACGCGTTTTCCGGCCTTGCACAACGCATATCCAAGGTTGGCGACGATATTGGTTTTGCCCACGCCGCCCTTTCCGCTGGTGACGGCAATGACCCTGGCCTTTGGCTGATGGACGGTCCCATTTTCAATCATAATCTGCTTCTGCCTTCTTTTTCGATTCAGGCTGATGATTCGTTCACGATTATCGTTTGTCGGCATACCCTTTATTCTCCACATTAACTATAAAGCGGCCCATGCAACTTTTTTTGCAGGTCCGGTGGTGTCGGCACGGCAACAGGCCCGGCATGGTCTGAAACCGGCTTCGATGGCCTGTGCGGCACTTTCGAAAGCAGTGATATTTTCTACATTGATGCGTTTCACCGATTTACATGCAGGCAGGTGAAAAAGTTCGGAATTGCGGTTGGCCACATACTGGACCTCGGCATGTCCGGCGGCATTCATTGCAATCGGTTGGCTTTCGGCCGTTTTGGAATAAATGCGCTGCGGGGATGCCGCCCGTGGCCCTGAATCCTCGTTAGATGGTAAAAAGTCTGCCAGCCCTTCACCTTTGCATTCTTGCAGATGGTCGAAAAGATCGGTCCCATGGGTGTAAAAGGAGACGGGCAATCGGGTCCGTGAGAGAATATGGGCAATGGTCATGTCACAGCCGTATTCATCCATATGCGTAAACAGCAATCGGTCGATGCCAAGGGGCGTGAATCGGTCGATCTGATCCATTAGAATCCGTTCACGCAGGGTTGCATTGACCACCAGATGAATTTCGTCGGCGGCTGATTCGCCGATCAGAGATTCCACTTGAGCCATCAGGCAATGCTCCGTATGGTTCACACCGGGTGTGTCGATGAGTACAACATCCACACCGCCCATGTCGTCCAGACATGCATGCAGCGCATCGCCATCCCGAACCACCACCAAAGGCCGGCCCATGTTACGGGCCACGCGATCCAGCATGGCATTGGCGCCGATACGAAAGCGATCCAGTGAAACAATCGCCACGTCCAGGCCTTCTTCGATCCGGCAATATCTGGCCAGTTTGGCCACGGTTGCACTTTTTCCGGAACCTGACGGACCGACCAGCGCAATCACCCGACGGCGGTTTGAACGATCCTTGTAGAAGGGCTCTGCCGTCCATTGGCTGTTTGGGCTTGCTTCAGCCAATCGTTGGCGCGTCGGATACCGTCCAGTGTGCTTTTTAACTGTGCCATTGATCGATTCAAGGGTGGTGTCTGCAAGATTGCGGGACGCCGGTCTTTGAAAAACCTTCGAAAGGCCGGTCGAATCGTCGTCGGTTTGTCTTGGCTGATGCAGCGATTTTATCTGTCGGACCGATGGCGGACGGTTGGACAGGGATACCTGATCCACCGGTTCCTCGTTATCCAACTGCGAGGACAAGATATCCGGAAAATTTGGGTTATCGGATGGCGCATCCGACGGATAGTCCGTTGCGGCGGTAATTTCGACCCTTTTCTTTCTCAAGGCGCTGAAAAAACCCTTGGTTCGAACCTCCTTGGCCGATAAAATCACAGCGTCGTCACCGAGTTCCTTTTTCACGAGACGCAGGGCCTCGGTCATATCGTCCGCCTCGAAGCGTTTAATCTGCATCTGAAACCTCCACAGTTCCGACAATGTCTATCTTGGCGCTGCTGACAATCTCATCATAGGAGAGAACAACCAATCCGGGCACGAAACGATCTACCAGTTTTTTGAACTGGCTGCGAATCTGAGCGGAGCAGACCAGCACCGGCTGGACCCCCAATGTCCCAAAATCCCCCATCTTTACGGCCAGATCGTCCATGATCAATTTGGCATAGGCGGGGTCGATCGCGAGAAAAGTCCCCTGGTCGGTATGCTGGAGGGATTCTGAAACCTTTTGTTCGACCCGCTGGTCCAGTGTGAGGACATGCAGTTGGCCGTCCTCGGCGAGATAAACACGGGTTATTGTCCGGGCCAGTTTTTGCCGCACGTATTCAGTGAGAAGATCCATCTTCTTTATGGTAGGTGACCAGTCGGCCAGGGTTTCCGTTATGGTCAGCATGTCTCTGACCGGCACATGCTCTTCCAGCAGATTCTGAATGACCCGAACGACCCCGCCCAGGGACATGAGATTGGGCACCAGCTCTTCAACCACTTTGGGGTGGCTGGCTTTGAGCGTATCGAGCAGTTTTTGAACTTCCTGCCGGCCGACAAGTTCATGGGCGTGACTTCGGATGACATCCGACAGATGTGTCGTCATAATGGTTGGCAGGTCCACCACGGTGTATCCCTTGGCCGTCGCATCTTCCCGAGCCGCCGGTTTAATCCAAAAGGCCTCCAGGCCATAGGTGGGTTCACGGGTGGCGATGCCGGCGATACGCCCTTCGGCCGTCCCGGGATTCATGGCCATCAGGTGGTTGATCATCAGATCGCCGCTGGCGACTTCGATGCCCTTCAACAAGATGGAATAGGCCCCCGGCTTAAGCTTCATGTTGTCCTGGATGTGAATGGACGGAACGACCACGCCCACTTCCTGGGCGATCTGACGCCGGATTGACTTGATGCGTTCCAGCAGCTCCCCGTTCTGCTCCGCATCCACCAGCGGAATCAGGCCATAGCCCACCTCGATAGCCAGAATGTCTATGGGCGGCAGCGGCTTGAATGATTCCTGTGGCTTTTCCAGCGCTTTTTGATCTTCCTGGATGGCGATTTCGCGGGCCTCTTCGACCTTTGCACGCTCGGTCTGCAAAACGAGATAGGCGACCAGGCCGGCCGTCACGGACAGAATCCAAAACGGCAGGGTTGGCAATCCCGGAACCAGCCCAAACCCAAAAAGAACAACCGCGGCAACGGCAAAGGCCCTGGGCTGGACCAACAATTGGCCGCCGATTTCCATTCCCAGGTTTTTCTGCGCCCCTGCCCGGCTGACAACGATGCCGGCTGCCGTAGAAATGATCAGGGCCGGAATCTGACTGACCAGACCGTCTCCGACCGTAAGCAGGGTGTAGGTCTCGGCGGCATCGGCGAAATTCATATTTTTCTGAAACACACCGATGGCCAAACCGGCCAGAATATTGACAAAGGTAATGATGATACCGGCAATGGCATCCCCGCGGACGAATTTGTTGGCGCCATCCATAGCGCCGTAATATTCGGCCTCGCGGCTGATTTGCTCACGGCGCGACCGTGCCTCGGTTTCATTAATGAGACCGGCATTCAGGTCGGCATCGATGCTCATCTGTTTTCCGGGCATGGCATCCAGAGTGAAGCGTGCGGCGACCTCGGCAATCCGTCCGGCACCTTTGGTAATGACCATGAAATTGATGACCACCAGGATCACGAATACGATGAACCCCACCAGATAATTGCCACCGACCACGAAGCTTCCGAAAGCCATGATGACTTTTCCCGCGGCATGGGTGCCCTCATTGCCATGCAGCAGAATCAGGCGGGTCGAAGCCACATTCAATGAAAGCCTGAACAGGGTTGCCAGCAGCAGCAGGGATGGAAATGATGATAGATCCAGTGGATTGAGGATGTACATACCCACGAGAAGAATGATCAGGGCAAACGTGATATTGAAGGACAAAAACAGGTCCAACAGCATCGACGGAATGGGAATCACCATCACCATCAGGATAGACATGGCGGAAAAACCCATCAGGACGTCGGTGTTGTTGGTAACGAAAGCGAAACGATCGAGCACCTGTTTTCGTTGGGCAAGTTCCATATTGCTGGGCGAGACTCCTTATGAATTAATCGGATACCCACCAATTAGCATATTTCATGCCCATGGGCTCATATTCTTCCATCATGCCCGTACTAATTATATAACTAATTGTTTTATTTATATTTTATAAATTTAAAAATAATGATAAAGACGGGATCTGGTAGCGTTGCGGACCGATGAAGATGCCACTCTTGTCAAAGCGTCAATTATTTGTCTCGGCGGATCATTGGTGAGCGAGGCCTTTGAGCCGGTATACATAGGCAAGCACTTCGGCAACGGCCCGGTAGAGGTTTGCCGGAATGCAATCGCCGATATCGGTTGTTTTGAACATGGCTCTGGCCAGGGGCTTGTTTTCAACCAGCGGAACCTCGTTGTCCGCGGCCAGGGCCTTGATTTTCTGTGCAACGAAACCGGCGCCTTTGGCAACCACGGTGGGGGCGTGCATACCATCATCGTACTTCAAGGCAATGGCCAGATGGGTCGGGTTGGTGATGACCACTGTAGCTTCCGGCACGGCCTCCATCATCCGCTTTCTGGCCATTTCACGCTGCACCGAACGAATCCGGGACTTCACTGCCGGATCACCTTCGCTTTGTTTGTGCTCGTCCCGGACTTCCTGTTTGGTCATTTTCAGGTCCTGGGTGTGCTGCCATTTGGTATAGGCAAAATCGAGAGCCGCCATGAGGAACAGAACCATGCAGGTATACAATCCCAACTGGAAAGACACCTTACCGATAAAACTTAAAATGGCGCCAACGCTCAATTGCATCAGACCGGGAATTTGGTCCACATGGTGCAGCACGACGATATACGCGACGGCACCGATAATCGTCAGCTTGATGATGGATTTGAACAATTCCACCAAAGACCGCAGGGAAAACAGCTTTTTGATGCCGCTGATCGGGTTCAGTTTGGCCAGGTTGGGCGTCAATTTTTCCCCGGTTATCAAAAAACCGAACTGAGCCACATTACCGACCACACCAAATGTCACGATAACCAGGATGAGGGGGATCAGCAAGGTGACGCAGTTGACGAACATGTCCCACAGCAGGTTGTGACTGGTTTCCGGCATCATGACGAAATCACCGGCGCTGGCATAGGTATTTTGCATGATCTGTGTCAGACGGGTCAGCATCCATGGGCCGGTGAAAAACAGGACCCCGACCCCGCCGACCAGAATCAGAACCGAAGGCACTTCACGGCTGTGGGCCACATTTCCCTTCTGGCGGGCATCGTCCAGCTTCTTGCCGGTAGGTTGTTCGGTTTTGTCCTGACTCTGGTCGGCAGCCATGGCTTACTCCCACAGTTGGCGTTTTGGGTCTGACGCCTTCGGCATTTGAAACATCGGGATTACCTCGCCGCGGCCATGAGTTCTATGATCTCGTACAGGGTAACCCGATAGGATGAAAACAAATCGATGAGGAAAGCGGTCAGGTATGGGGCCACGATCAACATAAATGCAAATCCGATCAGGATTTTTAACGGCATGGCGACGATGAAGATGTGTATCTGGGGAACCGTGCGTGCCACCAGCCCCATCCCCACGCTGACCAACAGCATAACGGCAATCAATGGTGCCCCCACTTTGATGGCGATGGTGAACATATTGGCCGCCAGGGTCATCATGAATTCCGTCAACTCAGGACGAAACTGCATGGACAACGGCGGGATCAGTGTATAACTGTCCACCAATGCGGAAAAGAACATGTGATGGGCGTTTATGGACAGAAAAACCAACATGGCCGTCAGATTGAAAAGCTGGGACAGGAGCGGTATCTGGGCACTGGTTGCAGGGTCCATCACGTTGGCCACCGCAAACCCCATCTGGTAGCCGGCGATCTGGCCGGCCAGTTGAATCCCGGTGAAAAGCAATTTGACGGTCAGCCCGATGGTGATACCGATAACGATCTCCGAAACGATGCCAAGGACAATGGCAATGAGGTTCATTTCCGGCAGATTCACGGATGTATCGATCAGGGGCAGCAGCAACACACTGACGGCCAGGGCCAGGGCGGCCCTGAACAGGACCGGTATCGTCGCCGTATCCAGTATCGGCGAACTGAACAAGATCGCGATCACCCTGAAAAAGATAAGCAGCAGTGCGTAAAACGCGTCAAGGGGAACGTTCAAAGACGCCATACCCCCTCCTTATCCCACCTCGATTATCTTATGTACGTAGGCAAATTGACAAACAGATTCTGGGTGAATCCGATGATCATTTTCAGCATCCAGGGGAAAAAAAACAGCAAGGCCAACGCCACGCCCAGCATTTTGGGCACAAACACCAAGGTCATTTCGTTGATTTGTGTCGCGGCCTGGAACATGCTGACCAGCACCCCTGTTAACAAGCCCACGGCCAGCATGGGGGTGGCCAGCATAATGGCGGTCTTGATGGCTTCCATGAAAAAACCGGTAACGAATTCGGGACTCATTAAAAAGCGCCTCCTTTACGCAAAACTCTTCACCAAGGATCCGACAATCAGGTACCACCCATCCGCCAGAACGAATATCATCAGCTTGAAAGGCAGCGAAACCATGATTGGCGGAAGCATCATCATACCCATGGAGAGCAGCACCGAGGCCACCACCATGTCGATAATCAGAAACGGCACATACAGCATGAATCCGATTTGAAACGCCGTTTTCAATTCGCTGATAATAAACGATGGAATCAATACGGTGGTGGGAACGTCCTTGATCGAATTCGGCCGCTCCAGTTTGGCCACGTTGACCAGGAGGGCCAGATCCTTTTCACGTGTTTGTGAAATCATGAACTTGCGGATGGGGATGACTGCACGGTCGAGGGCCTGTTTCTGGTTGATTTCGCTGGCAATCAGAGGCTGCAGAGCCTCCTGATTGACCTGTTGCCACACGGGTGCCATCACGTAAAAGGTCAAGAACAGCGACAGCCCGATAACCACCTGGTTGGGGGGGAGTTGATTGGTTCCCATGGCCTGGCGAAGCAATGAAATGACGATGGCGATGCGGGTGAAGGAGGTGAGCATGATCAAAATGGAGGGCGCCAGGGAAAGAACCGTCATCAGCAAAAACAACTGCATGACGACGGCCACCTTGCCCTGGTCCGCGGCCTGGTCCAAACCGATACTGATCAACGGCGCCGGGGTCTGGGCACACAATTCCGAAGCACCCATGGCCAGGCTGACCATGATCGTAAACAGCACCCATCCAGCCCGGATCATTGCCGGCACGACAGGCCCCGAACAGGTGACATCTTTTTCCGACCGGCGTCGCATCACCGCGTTTCCTTTTCCCCGAACCCCTTACCTGGCTTCTTCAATTGTCTGGACAGCAAAGATCCAAATGGGGCGGATGCATCGGAAAGGATGGCACGGTCCACCATCTCTTCATCAAGCCGGTCCAACAGGTTGATTCGGTCTCCGGTGATACCGATGACCAAAACCTTTCCGGGAACGCGAACCAGCGAGATCGATTTTTTCAGACCCAGATAATGGTTTTCCAATACCTGAATTGACTTTTTACGGGTACTGCCCAAACGCCTGCCGGACATGCGCCTGAGGCCGTATAGCAATGCGAGGATCACAGCCAGCACCGTTCCCAGGGCGGCGACCATCTTCATACTTGCGGCAACCATGTCCGGCGATGTGTTCATCCCAGTTTCTCCACGCGCTCGACGGTACTGATCACCTCGGTAAGGCGCACGCCATATTTTTTGTTGACCACGACCACGTCACCCTTGGCGACAAGTCGGTTGTTGGCAAGGATCTCAAGGGTGTCGCCGGCTTCTTTGGTCAATTCAATGACCGATCCCTGGCCCAGCTTGAGAAGGTCGTTGATCAGCATCTTGGTTCGTCCGAGTTCAATGGTGATCTCCAGTGGAATATCCAGCAGCAGATCCAGATTTTCACCGCCATCGGACAGCGCATTCGATTTCATGCCGGATGCTTCCGCTGCCGATCGGCCCACAGACCGGGACACGGCTTCCGGAGCTGCCTGATTCATCGTATCTGCCATCGATTATCCCTTTCCTTGATCCATATCGATCGTTTCGGTTATTTGAACCGCCTTGCTGCCCTTTACGACACCGGGCATTCCCAAAAACTTCGGTACCCGCTCGATGTTGAGCACGACATGGTTCTGAGGCCCGGTGCTCAGACGAAGCACATCATCCACTTCGAAGTTCAGAATATCCTGGACCGAATAAACGGATTTTCCCAATTCGGCGACGAGGTTCACCTCTGTTCTGCCCAATAACTTACGTATTTCATCACCAAAAGAACTGGCCCGATCTTTTTCTCTCAGGTAGCTTGAGCTAAGCTGTTCTTTGATGGGTTCAAGCATAAGATACGGTAAACACAAGTGTATATTTCCTGAAAAAACATCTGTCCCGATCGAAAAGACAACGATGATCAACTGATCACTGGGATTGACCAGATACACGAATTCCGGTTTGGTTTCGATTTTCCGCAAGGAGAGACGCAATGGATAAGCCACATCCCAGGCAGTTTCCAGATCTTTAAGAATCGCCGTGGCCATTTTTTTGAGCATGCGTCTCTCAATGAGGGTGAATTCACGAATTTTTTCCATCGGCTTGCCATCGCCACCGAACATACAGTCGATCAACGAAAAAACCAGATTGGGTTCGAAAGCCATCAGTGACGGCCCGATCAAGGGTTCCATGCTGAAGCTGGCAAATCCGGTGGGATTGGAGAAAGCCTTGATGAATTCACCGAATTTGACGGTCTCACGAGAAATAACTTTTACCGTAAGCGTGCGCTGAAACTGATTCGACAAAGTGGCTTGCAGCAAATTCATGAACTTGTCATAGACTTCTTCCAACGCGTCGAACTGACCGCGGTCCATGATATTCTGCGTGGTCAGATCGTATGAACGAACCTCCACCGGCGCGTCAGGTTTTTCTTCGACAACATCGATCTCGCCGCTGTCCATTGCAGACAGCAGGGCATCGATCTCTTCTTGTGACAGAATCTGGTCGGCCATGGCCGTTTCCTATTGCACCACGAATTCAGTGAAGTAGATGTTATTCACTTTGCCTTTGGTCACCAGGCTGTTAACTTTTTCCATGATTTCGGTTCGCAGAGCGATTTTCCCTTCTGTGGTACTGACATCTTCATATTTTTTTGTGGGCAGGATCATCAATATGGCATCTCGCACCTGGGGAAGCCGGTTCTCGAAGGCCGTAACGGCTTCCGGATCGTCGATTTCCAGCGCCATGGTCACTCTCAGGTATCGTTTTCCACCATGTCCGGCCAGGTTGACAATCATGGTATCCAGATTAAACAGCGGTCCCAGATCGTTGGTATCCTCCTCCACCTCCACACCTGCGTTCATGGCCGGATCCTGAGGTATCTGGGATATCTTGGTCCACAGGATAAAAAAGCCGGCGCCGACCATCCCCATGAAAAGAAGCACCACGACAATCATGATGATCATTAAAGTCTTTGACATTCCTCATCCTCCATTGGATGGTTTCATTATTTTTCGGTACCTGACTGCGCTGAGAACCTGCCACACGTATAAGCATGGAGTATGCCACAAACAGAGAAAAGTTTTTTATATTTTGTACTTGAGTTGAGCCATTAGCCGTTGGTTTTTAGCAATTAGCAAAGTGATTCCGGTTCGTTAACGAAAAACATGACGCCACCGGCCGGGTTAAGCCCGGATATCTTGTAACTATATGAAACAAAGAGGCTAAGCGCTAACGGCTATAAGCCAATCGCTTATTTTAGGTTGTACTTTATGATCAGATAGCGATAGGGGCATTGTAAGGCGGATGATGGATAAACACCGGGCAGGCATCGCAGCGAAGGGTGTCAAGAATCTCGCAGAAGAGTCAAGCAGTTGACAATCGGCGGATCGGTCCGAACCTTTTCGGGTCGCTCGGGCATCGCCCGAGGTTTTATTTACTGCAATAAGATGCTTTGTGAACGCTTCTGAAGCAGAGCCCGGCTGTGGGATGGTCCTGCTGATAGGCCCCCCACAGCCGGCTTATCCGTTTTTTATCTGCTAACGCTTGATATTCAACAACTCATTGAGGATTTCATCACTGGTTGTAATCACCTTTGAATTGGCCTGAAAAGCGCGCTGCGTGGTGATCATTTCGACGAATTCGGTGCCCAGGTCCACGTTGGACATCTCCAAAGTGTTGGGGGCGATGGATCCCAGACTGGCGGTGTTGGGCGGTCCCAGCAATGGCTGACCGGATGCCAGTGATTCACCGTACAGGTTGCTCCCCTGTTTGGCCAGCCCCGCATAAGCCGGAAAATCCGCCAATGCCAGTTGGGCGAAAGGAATCATTGATCCGTTGGAATAGATCCCGGTAAAATATCCGTCTTCGTCCACGGAAACGGACTGTAGGCTGCCGGAGGGATAGCCGTCCTGGGTCTGGGCCGTCTTCACGGATTCGGAAGCGTATCCGGTGATGGATCCATCGGTGGCATTGGACGTATCCAGGTAGTTCCAGTTGATGGTCATGGGGGAAGTGGCCGGATCGATATTGGCCAACTGGATGGTTGGATTGGTGTTGGCCGGGGTGCAATTGGCAGGATCCAGGTTGCCGTCCGTATCGAACACCAATGACCCGGTGGATGCGCAGGAAGCCAGGGGATTCTGATGGTCCACCGCCACTGCCCAGTCCCAACCGGCAGCGGTCCGGGTGAATGTGAAGTCCAGAATCGCTTCGGATCCCAAAGAATCATAAGTGGTGATGGAACTGATGAATGAGTCGCCGGTGGCTGTATCCTCGTCCAGGTTCATGCCAAAGGTGATGTTCTCCGTCGGTTTGGGTGCACTGGTACCGTTGGGCAGAGCGATATTGTCGATTATGCCCACGGTGCCAGTGGCCTGATCGATGGAATACCCCTGAACGATGAATCCGTCCGGCGTGACCAGGTTGCCGGTTTTGTCCCAAGAGAAACTGCCGGCCCGTGTATAAAACGGTTGCCCGCTGCCCGGGTCGTCAACCACAAACAGTCCCGCGCCGTTGATACCCAGATCCGTGGCACTGTTGGTATTTTCCAGGGATCCCGCCTGCCATCGCGGATCGACGCTGTTCATGGTCACACCGCGGCCGATCTGCAACGAGCTCTGGCTGAGGGTCGAACTGAAGACATTGGCGAAGGATACGCGTGATCCCTTGAACCCGGTGGTGTCCACATTGGCGATATTGTCGCCGATAACAGCCATGGCACTGGTATTGGCTTTCAACCCTGAAATACCCGAATAGAGTGAACCGATCATGACAGATCTCCTTTATTGCTGTTTATTCTATATAGTATCGGTATGTTGCGTTTCTTCCACACGAATGACCCCGGCAACAGGGATTTCGTAATTGCCCATCAGTAAATTGGTGGCACCATCCTTGTAGTCCACGCCCGTAATCACACCGGTCAGGTAACTGGTGGTATGGACAGCCAATCCGTCATCCTTGGCTGCCATAACGGAATAAGAATAGACCCCGCCATCAGCCGGCTGCCCATTTGACATTTCACCGTCCCATTGCACCTGCTGCTCACCCGCCAGCATGGCACCACAGTCAATGTCGGCAACGAAATCGCCATTTTGATCGTAGATCTGGACGTATACGGTATCCGCAGAATCGGCAAGATCGAAACGGATGGGATCCACTGCATCCCCCTGGACATGAAAGCGGTTGCCTTCGGCCGTTACGGTTTTGCCGATGAAATTCGAGGCCTGGATATTGTTCAAGGTGGATTGGTACACCTCGAATCCATTCAGGGCATCACCGATGTTCTGCAATTGTTCCAGTGAACTGAACTGGGCCAGTTGGGCCGTGAATTCGGTGCTGTCCGATGGGTTCAGCGGATCCTGATGTTGCAGTTGAGCGACCAGCAGAGACAGAAAATCATCTTTTCCCATCACTGAATTGTCTTGGACGACAGGCGCAGCCGCCTGGCTATATACATTGGAAACACTCATGATTGTCATGGTCTTTTACCTCCGATTATGGGTCCGATGCCCGATTGCCGGCATCGCAATCATGCAAAATAACTGATCCCATCACGCCCGGGTTGCGACGCCTCACGCTTCCCCGCTTCCTCGTGCGTGTCCGATTCCCGTCCATGGCTGTTCGACCGACCCTGCCCATCCCGCGACGAATTGTTTTTGAACATGTTGGCAAACTGGTCGCGTTGATTCGGATTCTCGGCATCCGGATTGACAGCTATATCGAAGCGGTCAATGGTCAAGCCCTGATTGCCGAGTTCGGTTTTGAGGTGGTGCAGATGGGTTTCAATGATCTCCTTGACCACCGGCTGGTCGGTCATGATGCGTACGACCACCTGCTCCTTGTCGGTGGAGATATTCATCTGGACATTCCCCAGGTATTCGGGTTTCAGCCGGATCTGGACTTCCGAGCGCCCCTGTACCGTCCGTAGGGCGGCCCGATCGACGACCTGATCCATCACCGTGGTCTGAAATGCTTTTTCGGGCATTTCCCCCATTTTCGCCGCGCTGGATGCTGCCGGTTGCGGCTGTTCGATTCTGGTCGCCACATGAAAAACAGGCGGAGCCTTGACCGATTCGGCGGCGCCTGGCTTGGCCGACTCGGAACCGCTTACCGTTGAAAACGTATTTTTTTCGCTTTCCAAGGATTCAGCACGTTGCGGGGATTGTTCGGTATCACGTTTCTGAAATTGTCCCGATGGGGCTCGGTATGATATCTTATTGTCCCCCGAATCGGTCAAATTGCCGGCCGGATTGTGTTGGACCGTGTTTTTCGAATGTGTCTGGACGGACGGAGAGACAACCGGTTTTTCAGGCATTTCTCCCTTCACGGCTGCCGGCTGCCGACCTGGGCCTTCCATTGTGTTTTTGTCCGTTATCCGGAGGGTCTCCGCCGGTGGTGCTGAGTGCTGCAAATCAACAGGCGCTGCCGGTGCCTTGGGCCCCGACGGGTTGCGCCCGGTCACCGATTCCGCATCACCATTCTGGGCAGCCATGCTGCCTGCAAAAGTATCTTCGGTGGATGGTGTCGGTGCCGGCATCTGGCCGCTCCCGGACGCTTGCATACCGGTCCCCATGGGTTGGGATTGGACCGGCATATGCGGTACGGCGGGACCGCTGGGCATCGAGCGCTGAAAGGTGCTTTCGCCAAGCAAAGTACCGTTGTTTTGTGCTTCGCCCTCCGGCACCTGCGTTTGCGTACCATTGGATGCCATGGCGGCATCGGATGGGTTCAACCCGGCGGAAAGGGACAAGTCGCCGGGCAGATGTATCGGCGCTATCTCGCCGGATGGAAAGTCAGGATCGACCGGCAGTTCTCCTGAAAACAAATCCATTTCACGCAAATCATCCACCAGCCACTCCGTGACTTCGGAATCGGCATCCCCCAATAACCCGGTCTGAATTTCCGACGACTGTGGCGCCTGGCTGTTGCCGGCATCATCGAGGCCCAACAGATCCTGTATACATGCCGGAAAAACGCTTTCATCTCCTCCGGTCTGCAGACTGCCATCCGGTCCGAAAGATGCCGCAGAGCCTTTGGTGCCCACCGCAGGTGGTTGCAATCCTGTGGATGGCATGAATCCGCCAAAAGGTATCATTCTCTGCCTCCATTGGTGTTCAGTGATTTCCGGGCAAATTGATTGACGGCGATCTCATCGATGAATTTCATCTCGTCTTCCAGGATGGCGCGGTTGTATCTGTCAATGCCTTGCGCTTTGAGCTTTTCGAGAATCTTGCGCCTTTTCACGGCATCCAGCAGTGCATCGCGTTTTTCACAAGCCTCGTTTTCAACATTCACGAGGGTCTTCGCCTGGTTGGCAAGCCGATCTCCCAATTGCCGCAGATAGGCATGATAAACAATGACCTGGTCACTGGAAATGCCGAGGGACTGTTCATTTTTCAATGCACGGATCGTTTCCATCTCTTTCCTTCTCAATTGGTCCATCTGTTTTTTGATTGTCATAATCCGCTGATTGATTTCGGCAAAATCCTTATTCAACTGGTCTTCAATGAATTGCCGATGATCCAGAACCGCTTGTAGCTTGAATGTGTACATCTTCGATCCATTGTTGGCACCCAGCATTCGCGGCCACGTCAGTATCAATAAACAAACTTGATGCCAAAATTAAATATTTTTTATAAGAACCTGTAATTAAATATAATTTATAAGAAATCACCACGCATATGGTCATTTTTGCGACTTGATGACCGGCAACATTTTCCAGACTGGGATGTTTTTTCCGATTACGGCATCATGGCGGTCAATGCGGCAATACTTTCTTCAAGATTCGTCTCTTCATGAATCCCCTGACACAGGTATTGATTGATGGGGTCGATCATCTTGATGGCGACATCGATACCGGCGTTGCTGCCTTGTGCATAGGCGCCTATATTAATGAGATCTTCTGCCTTGCGGTAGGTGGCCATGACCTCTTTTATCCGGCCGGCATGATGTTTGTGATCGAGTTCAGTGATGTCGTCCATGACCCGGCTGATGCTTTTGAGTACATCAATGGCCGGATAGTGATTCTGGTTGGCCAGGTCCCGGCTCAACACGATATGTCCGTCAAGGATGGACCGAACCGTATCGGCGATGGGTTCGTTCATATCGTCGCCTTCGACCAGTACTGTATACAGCCCGGTAATCGTTCCCCGGTGGGATGACGTGCCGGCCCGCTCCAGCAACTTGGGAAGCAATGAGAAAACGGAAGGGGTATACCCCTTGGTTGTGGGGGGCTCCCCCAAAGACAGACCGATCTCACGCTGGGCCATTGCCAATCGCGTGACGGAATCCATCATTAAATTGACATGCAGTCCCTGATCCCTGAAATATTCGGCGATGGTCGTGGCGATAAAGCCACCGCGCAGACGCACCAGCGGCAGATGATCGGATGTTGCCACGACGACAACGGATCTGGCGAGTCCTTCCGGCCCAAGATCCTTCTGGATGAATTCGTTCAGCTCCCTGCCGCGCTCTCCGATCAGGGCAATTACATTCACGTCGGCGGATGTTCGCCTGGCAATCATCCCCAACAATACGCTTTTCCCCACCCCGGATCCGGCGAATATCCCCATTCGCTGTCCACAACCCACCGTCAACAAGCCATTGATGGCGCGTATGCCGATATCAAGAGGCTGTTGAATGCGGCTTCTGAGCAGTGGATTGATCGGATTGGCGTAAATGGGATAGGCGTCATCAATGGGAATTTCGCCTTTGCCATCGATGGGATTTCCCAATCCGTCCATGACGCGGCCCAGCATGGCTTTTCCTACACCCACCTGCGCCTTTTCTTTTCTGGCGACAACCTTGCAGCCGGGCCCCAGGCTGTGGATATCCTCCAAAGGGATCAACAGAACGGAATCTTCCTTGAAACCCAGCACTTCGGCACTGACCGAATCGCGTCCATTTTCGCTGATGATGTCGCAAACACAACCAATCTGGGCCGCCGGTCCGCTGGCTTCAACCACCAGTCCGACGACCTTCTTGACCCTTCCATTGGCACGGATCGGCACAGCAGCGGCGACGGTTTCCATATATTTTTCCACTGAGTATGGCATATTCATGGATCGTTGCTCATTCATCCGTGGATAATTGCGGGAGCTGGGCTTCCAGCAATGCCTCTAGGACCTTGATCTGCTGTTCGATTCTGGCATCGATATCGCCAAGCCTGGTCTCGATGACACATCCCCCTTGCGAAATGGTATTGTCTTCCTCCAGACGAATCTGGTTGCCGGCATCCCCATCAATCAGCAAGTCCTGTTTGAATGCATCGACAGTCTGCCTGTCCGCCGGATTCAACCGGATCACCAATTGCCGTTGATCGGATACTTTTTGCATGGCTGCGTTAACCACGTGGGCAATGGTTTCTTCCTGACCGGCAGCGGCACCGATTATTTTTCTGGCGATGGCCATGGCCAGCCGAACCGTTTGTATCTCCATGCGTTGCGTGTCTTTTATACGCAATTGTTCAATCGATTCGATGGCCGCCTGCATTGCCCCCACGGCTGTATCGACCTGTGCTTGTTGTGATGCCTCGGTCTCCGCACGTCCCTGGGCCACGCCTTTGGCAAAAGCCTCATCGATGAGCGCACGGACCGGCACTGAATCTTCCGGATTGGAACTGTCCGGTTCTTTTTCCTCGGGCGTTTCCACAGCGCCACCGACAAAGTTGGTCGAATGGGGTACCATGCCGTCGCCTTTTGGTTCCCGGCTGGGAATTTCCGGAAAATAATAGAGCCCACGCGTTTCTGCCGACGATGACGGGCTGCTGTCTTTCGGTGAATTAGCCAACAAATTCCTCCCCTCCTCGTCCACTAATGACCAATTCGCCTTTGCGCTCCATATCCTGAACAATTTTGGTCACTTTTTGTTGAGCATCGGTTACATCCTTGATTCTTACGGCTCCGGACACCTCCATCTCCTCCTTGAGAATCTCGGCCGCCCGTTCCGACATGTTGCGGAATATCTTCTCCTTGACCTGGTCCGTAGAGGCTTTGAGCGCAACCGCCAATTCCTGTGACTCCACGGATCGGAGAACCTGCTGCAGTCCACGATCGTCCACCAGGACGATGTCGTCGAAAACGAACATGTTCTGGCGGATCTCTTCGGCCAGATCCGGATCGTTCTCTTCGATTTCCTCGACGATCTGCTCGGTGGTCGTTCCGTCGATCATGTTCAAAATTTCGGCAAGTTGCGGGACACCGCCAGCCTTCTGGGTCGTGGATGTTTCCTGTTCGGACAGAATTTCTTCGAAAACCTGATCGATCTCCTCCAGCATCCCGGATGCGATCTTATCCAGGTTGGCGATACGGGCGGCCACGTCCGGACGCATTTCATCAGGCAGGCCGGCCATCACTTCGCTGGCCACATGGGGCTGCAGGTGGGCGATCACCAGGGAGATGGTCTGCGGATGTTCGTTCTGGATCAACTGGATCAGTGCGTCCGGCGCCAGGGCCTGGATCGCCTTCAGATTTTTGGGCTGCTGTTCATCCAGGCCATCACCATCTGCATTCTCGCTCTTTTCCGGTCCTTCCAATTGTTTCGGTGGTGTCGCTTTTTCGAGAAATTCCCTGGCCACGCTTTCGACCAGTGACGGGGATATGGAGTCCAGCCGGGACTGTAATTTAAAAATGAGATTGCGCTCGGCTTTGCTGAGTTGATCGATGACCGGGCTGATCACGTCCCATCCCAGTGCATGCACAAGTATTGCCGCCTTCAGTGATCCGATGATGTTGCGTGGGTCCATGGTGGTTGGGCCTGGTTATAAGTTATAGGTTCGGGGTTAAGTTTCTTTCAGCCACTCTTTCATCAGACGCGTCGAACCGGCCTGGTTTTCATTGATCAGGCTTTCCAGCTGGCGGGTATAGCTGTCTTCCTTTTCCGACTCAGCGTAGCGACGCTCCAATTCCTTGATGGTTTGGGGCAACTGCTCCAGAATCTGGATCTCTTCGATGGGCGTGGAAGTCAGCCAGCGCGCCAGCGGTTTGATGATCATC
Source organism: Deltaproteobacteria bacterium (assembly GCA_002747175.1). Classification (GTDB taxonomy): domain Bacteria; phylum Desulfobacterota; class Desulfobacteria; order Desulfobacterales; family Desulfosarcinaceae; genus Desulfosarcina. The sequence goes on from PDTK01000036.1 coordinate 46,845, forward strand.
ATATAGGAAAAGAGAAAGAAAAGCGCTGCCGCCGCATATTTGATCAAGGTCTGATGCGTCCTGACAGCATCCATCCAGTCCATGCCTTGTGGTTGGGCTGCGGTCTCGGCATTCGTCTGCACTTCGAAGGGGATGTTTACGACTTCGATTTTGTCCCCTCTGTCAACATCGTAATCAACTGCGCTTTTTACGATATTTTCCAGTTTGGCCATCTCTTCCGCCGATCGGGGAACATATTGCACCTGTTCACCTTCGGCGCCCTCTTCCGCCGGTTTATAGGTGCCATCCACGACCACCGCCACAGAGAGGCGCTGGATGCTGCCCACGGGCAATATCTGTCGATGGGTCCGTTTACCGACCTCATAATTTTTCGTGAACTGCTGTTTCTGGTCATTGCGGTTTCCGGCAGTGTTCCCCCCCGCACCGGTTGTTTGAGGAACGACGTTGGCTTGCAGGCCGGGAACACCGGCAGGGCCACCGTTGCCGTCTGCGGATACCTGGCTGGATGCCTGTTCACTGCGAATCACCGTGTTTTCCGGAAGATATAGTTCCTCGGTTTTTTCCTGCTGGGTAAAGTTCAGCAGGCAGGACACGCGAACGATTGCCTTATCCTGCCCCAGGACACTTTCCAGCATGGTCTTGATTCGGCGTTCCAGGAGGCGTTCCTTCTTTTCCTGAAAGGCCAGTTGATTGGATGTCACCTGGTTGACCGTGGATTTTTCCTTGAAGCCGGCCAGCATTTTGCCATTGCTGTCGATGATGGTGACATCCTCCGGGTCCAGGCGGGAGACACTCGATGAAACCAGATGCACGATACCCTGGATCTGATCTTTGGTCAGATATCTGTTGCGCCTCAGCTTCAGGATAACGGAAGCCGTGGCAGGCTCTTCTTCCTCGATGAACAGTGAGCGTTCCGGCAAAACGATATGTACCCTGGCATTTTCAACTTCCAGCAAGCTGCCAATGGTTCGGGCCAGCTCTCCTTGCAACGCACGCTGGTAATTCACATTCTGGACGAATTCGGTCATTCCCAGTTTGGTTTCATCGAAAATTTCAAACCCGACACCACTGCCCCGCGGCAGTCCCTGGGCCGCCAAATCCAAACGCGTCTGGTGGATCATTTCATAGGGAATCCGTATTCCGGTTCCGTCCAGTGTGAGCTCGTAAGGGATCTGGCTTTCTTTTAGTTTGGTGACAACCGCGGCGGCATCTTCCGGCGCCAGATTAGTATACAAAGGATGCAGATCCCCTGTTTCAGACCAGGTCAGCAGATAGACAAATCCAGCGATTGTTCCGCCAATCAGAATCGCCATGGTCACCAATTTGCCCGTAGAAAGCCCTTTCAGGGCTAGTCTCAACTGCTGCGGGAATGTGGAGAAAGAAAAAGCCATTGATAACTCTCAATTCGTTTTGCGGGTCAGGTTAGAGGGTGTCCGTCCGGAAAGAGGCGAATTTGGCCAAAATCAAGGCACCCGAAAAATTAACCCCAGGCATGTGGTTGATATTCCGAGGTGTTCATTTTTCGCGCAACGCAGATATCGGGCAAATTGGACATTTCCGGATAGGCACTATATTGACATGCGGCGAACCTCGTCATAAGCACTGATGAGCTTATTGCGGATCTGCATCACCAGCTCAAAGGAAATCTCCGCTTTTTGCATGGCAATCATGGTATTGTGGATGTCCTGATTGGTGCCGGTCGCCAGGTCATCGATCGCCTGGTCCGCATCCAGCATCCGCCGGTTGACGTCATCCAGAGAGCTTTTTACATAATCGCTGAATGGAGCGTCGGACGCATCCGTTTCCGTCTTCCGGATGGCATCTTTAACCGCAAAATTCGATTCAAGGTTCGATATGCTCAGTTCATTCATGGGCTATTTCCTATGTCCAGGGCCATTCCGGCCATATCCTTGGTGGTGCGCACGGCGGTGGCGTTGGCTTCGAAACTGCGGCTGGCCGAAATCATGTTCACCATCTCTTCGACGATATTGACATTGGGCAACTGGATGTACCCGTCCGCATCGGCATCGGGATGACCGGGATCATATTTGAGGATGAAAGGCTTTTCGTCTTCAATCACCTGCGCCACCTTGACACCGTTGACAGGCGTTTCCAATTGTTCATCCAGGGCATTTTTGAAACCGTTCTCTTGTACGGCCTCGAACAGGACGTCTTTGCGTTTATACGGCTCGCCGGTCTCCGTACGGGTGGTGTTGATGTTGGCCAGGTTGCTCGAAATGAGGTTCATGCGCAACCGCTGGGCACTCAGCCCACTCGAACTGACGGCCAGGTTGTCTAGAAAATTCATTTTATTGCTTTCCTCCGCTGATCACATTTTTCAGTCCCTTGAATTTCGAAGAGACGATCTGGGCCGATGCTCTGTAGAGCATGCTGTTTTTGGCCAGGGTCGCCATTTCAGCATCCATATCGACCGTGTTGCCGTCCCCGCGCAGCAGCAGTGCATTGCCTTCCACCCGCTCAATATGGCCAGCCATGCCATCTGCCGGCGGATTGCCCGGCAGATGTTTTTCGTCAGTCCGCTCAAGCGCCGTTGTGGAGGGGTTGACGGGTTCTTTTTGCATCGCCGCCTCTACATCCATCCGAAACGGTTTGTAGCCGGGTGTGTCGGCATTGGCGATATTGCCGAGGATCAATTCATGGTTGCGTGATCGCAGATCCAGGGACGTGGACAAGGTCTTTATCGTACCACCGAAAAGATGCGTTGGTTGAATGCCCATTTGGGACCTCACTTAAAATTGTCGACAATTGCGTTCCAATAATCACTTTCGATTTTAGCAATTATCGTACCAAGGCAACTTGTCCCGGTTTAACCATATCTTTTCCAAATTGGAACAAGTGGATGGAATCACGACACCACAAACATAAAAAACACATATCCAATAGAATTTATTATATTATTACTGAGTGTTAAAACACGCCGGCTGGAAAATTCGGCTGCATTCAAGCGGAGATTAACCGCCCTGAAGAGGGATGTTTACATGGCCCCCAGAGAGCTTGCTTAAACGGGGGGAGTGCCGGAATCCCGACGGTATTCATTGAGCTTGTTGCGAAGGGTCCGGATACTGATCCCTAACATCTTGGCGGCATGCGTGCGATTGTCGTCAACTGACGCCAGGGTTTTGTGAATCAATTCCTTCTCCATCTCCTTGACCGTCACGCCGACCGGTGGAGAGATCATATCGTGAGATGAACCGGCTGGTATCGGGTCCAGCATCAAATGGTCGGGCAGCAGCGTATCCCCGCTGCCGATCAACACACCGCGCTCAATGGTGTTTTCCAGTTCCCGTACGTTACCGGACCAGGTTTGGCTGTTGAGCAGGTCCATGGCCGCAGGGGAAATGGATTGCATCTCACTGTCGTTCTGCCTGCTGAATCGATTGAAAAAATGTTCGGCAAGCAGGGAAATATCGCCTTTTCGTTCGCGCAGCGGTGGAATCGTCAAAGGAATGACGTTCAACCGGAAAAAAAGGTCTTCACGAAAAGCACCGGATTCAACGGCAGATCTGACATTCTGGTTGCTGATGGCGATCACCCGGGCATTGACCGGCGTTGGCCGGTTGCTGCCGATGCGCACAATTTCTTTCTCCTGAAGGGCTCGCAAAAGCTTTGCCTGCAGGGCAAGTGCCATTTCCGTGACTTCATCCAGCACCAGGGTGCCGTCGCGTGCCCCTTCGAATTTTCCGATCTTTCTCCCGATGGCACCGGTGAAGGCACCTTTTTCATGACCGAACAACTCGCTCTCGGCCAATTGTTCCGGCAAGGCCGCGCAATTGACCGCCACAAAGGGATGGTTGTCCCGGCGGCTGTGGGTATGGATGAAAGATGCCAGGACTTCCTTTCCCGTACCGCTTTCGCCGGTGATCAGGACAGTCGCCGAACTGGGTGCCACTTTTTTGGCGATAGCCAACACGCCAAGCAGCCCGCTGTCCTGCGTCAAAAAAGATTTTTTCCCTGTTTTTTCTTTTGGCGCCGATTTGGGACCATTGACGCATTGAATGGCTCTTTCGAGTGCGCCGGCGAGCAGTTTTGCATCAAATGGGTCGATAATGAAATCCGAAACGCCCACCCGCATGGCGGCAACCACATCATGTGCATTGCATGATGCGCAGCCAGTCAACACCTGCACATCCGGTCGTTCCGTGTTTATCCGCTGTGCCAATTGCATACCGGCTTCACGACCGCTCATCAGATCAATATAACAGATATGAAAGGTCTCGTCGGCGATGCACTTGCTTGCTTCCCGTTCGTTGCCACAAGAAATGACGCGCTTGACGCCTGACCTGGCCAGCAAATCACCGAGATGTCCTTTCAATGCGACATCATTTGTCATAATCATTGCTGATAAGCTATGCATAGGGATACCATATCGTATTGTACCTATTCACGGGGTAGAAACCAATCAATATCCTGTAAAGCCCAGCCGGTAAGCGTTTACTCAGGTGCCGTAGATGCGCGGCTTCGGGCACGCAGACGTATGGGCCATACTTCAAGTGTGCCCGGTAACAAAGCAAATGCGGTGCCCTGTGAATGCTTACGAATCGTTTGATATTTGGAGTGTTGATGGTTTCACAAAGCAGACATAGAGAAAAAACGATACATCTCTGTGCCCGGTGATGGCATCATTATCCACTGAACGCTGACACCTATATCACATCCGGTGGTTTCTTTCGAGGTTCAAGAACACTTGTTCAGCAACCTTCAGGCAGGACGATTTGTGGATATTCTTCTGGAATCAGAAAGGTGATTGCAATGACCAAGTTGGGCCATTGTCAGTTAACTTTCTCATTTTTTATGCAACCATGGGGTTCTATCAATCGGAAAAATGGTCCCGAGACGACCCCGTCATGCACATTGTTGCAGATCATAACGCTTGATCTTCTCGACCAGCGTGGTCCGTTTGACATGCAGCAGTTTGGCGGCCCTGTTTTTTACCCATTGCGTTTTTTCCAGCGATTGATAAATTAAGCGTTTTTCAAATTCACTGACGGCCGTGTTCAGACACAGACCATCGCCGGTGATTTCGGGAGCTGGACAGGACGGTTTCTCCACCTCACTTTTCATTTTCCGGGGAAGATCTTCGGACTGAATTTGCCCCTCACCCCTTATGACTGCCATTCTTTCGATCAGGTTGGCCAGTTCTCTCACATTTCCCGGCCAGGTGTGCCGTTGGAGTACGGCCAGGGCATCATCGGATATGGCGTCTACCCGGGTTTTCTTTTGTTGGTACAATCGATCGATAAAATAGTTTGCGAGATAAGGGATATCCGTGTGTCGATCACGCAAGGCAGGCATTTCAATGGGAATGACGTACAGGCGATAAAAAAGGTCTTCACGGAAATCGCCTTTTTGCACCGCCTCTTCCAGATCGCGGTGTGTGGCGGCTACGATGCGCACGTTCACCGCGACGGTTTTGCATCCTCCCACCGGTTCGAAGCGTCGCTCCTCCAGGACCTTCAGGATTTTCACCTGCAGGTCCTGACTCATGTCACCGATTTCATCCAGGAATATGGTCCCGCCATTGGCGGCCTCGATTTTTCCTATTTTGTTGGAGGTCGCCCCGGTAAAAGCCCCCTTAACATGTCCGAACAATTCGCTTTCCAGCAGGCTTTCAGGGATGGCGCCGCAATTGATCGAGATAAACGGCTTCTCCCGACGATAGCTCTGTTTGTGGATAGCCTTGGCAATCAACCCCTTTCCGGTCCCGGTTTCACCATTGATTAATATGGTGCTGTCGCTGTTCGCGACCCGTCGGACCAGATCGAAAATTGACTTCATTTTGGCGCTTTCACCGATAATTCCTGAAAACGCCTCGCTGGATGAGGAAGGTGTGTCTTCGTTTGCAACCGGCATATCGTCGACCCTGATTGATTGTTCCACCTGTCTGCCTCCTGAAAATTGTTATTCAGATTTGGGGGATAGCAGTTTGTTAAGCAATTTTTTTGCCGATCTACCTGGTTTCAATACATTTTATTAATTGCAAGCGAATTGTCGCTTTCAAAAAAATGATCGAACAAACCAGATATTGGGCATTCTTGCCGGTCAGACGGAACCCGTTGTATAATGTACGACAAGCAGGACATCCTTGACTTTATTTATATAAATTCGACCTCAGTATCGTAATTCGAAAATAGCAGGTTATTATTTTCTTCACTTTTGTTGCATGTTGCAATTTTTATAATTTTATCTATTATATTAGTAAGTTAAAAACTTAAAAGCGTCAATTAAAAGATTTGGGAAAAATACTGCCTTATTGCTCTACAGGTATTATTTACATATATTTATAAAATGTTACCTCAACATCCCCTAATAATGCGTGCCATGCAGTATTTTTTTTGCAATATGCATTTTTTTTGCATTTTGCAGTTCTTGTAAAGCCCATATTGATTTTTAAACGACACCCGCATTTTTTTTCTAAAGTAAAAACCCGATGGATCGATAATAGGGTTGAACAGCGCAAATAAATATTGAAAGGAGGGGGCAAGACAAGCCTTCACAAAAATGGCGCTGATCATCCCCAACACTACGGCAAGAATGCCGCACCAAAACCTAGAAAAGGAGATTGAACATGACTATCGCATTAACTTCCGGAATGAGAAGCAACCTGATCGCTCTGCAGAACGTCGACTCGATGATGCAGACCACCCAGAACCGCCTGTCCACCGGCAAACGGGTTAACTCGGCCCTGGACGATCCGGTCAACTTCTTCAAGGCACAGGACAACTACAACCGCGCCTCCGACCTGGCTGCCAAAAAAGACGGCATGGGCGAAGCCATCAAAATCATCGAGACCGCCAACTCCGGTATCGAGAAGATGGAAGATCTGCTCAACCAGATGAAATCATTGGCTTCCGCGGCCAAAACATCGGACAATGTAGAAGACTTGGAAAACCAGTACAACACGGTTTTGGAACAGGTTTCCACTTTGGCCCAAGACTCCAACTACGGTGGCCAGAACCTGACTTATCGTGAAAGCGGTAATAACGAGTCAGGAGAAACCGCCACCCAAATCGCCACCAACGAACTCTCCGTGGAATTCAACGAATACGCGGCCTCCAATTCTGCGGGTAGTTCTCTGGATGTTCAGGGTTTCAGCGTCAATCGAGACAGCTCATCAGGTGACCTGACCATTAAATCCAGTTCCGACTCAACCTCGTTTGCAGTGACCATCGCCGACGTCGATGCATCTGACGATTCTACGCGGTTGACCTCTGCGGCCAACGTCGACCGGGCCATTGAATCCATTGATAACTTCATCGGCCAACTGAGAACCGAGGCCCAAAAACTCTCCTCGAGCCTGTCCACCATTCAGATTCGCTCCGATTTTACTTCGGAGATGGTCAACACCCTGAACACGGGTGCCGATAACCTGACCCTGGCCGACATGAACGAAGAGGGTGCCAACATGCTGATGCTGCAGACGCGACAGAACCTGGGTACCACATCCTTGAGCCTGGCCTCCCAGGCAGCACAGGCCGTATTGCAGTTGTTCTAATTTGCAGTCAACCTGAGTAATTGAGTTTTATTCAAGCATGGACAAGGCGGGATTCCCCCTTGTCCATGCGACCAACAAAAATATGGATCTGTATTGGTTCCATAACGCCGCCAGAAAATAAGGATAAATACAGAATTTTTATTTTTTGGTGTGGGTGAAATCTGCGAAATTTCAAAACGTATACAGGCCACCTTTTCACCATCAGCCTTAAACTTCAGGCAAAAAAACAATGGGACTCAAAATAACCTTAAAACCCGGAGAACGGATGATCATCGGCGGTGCGGTGATTACCAACGGGAACGGCAAGGCCAACCTGATCGTCGAAAACCCTGTCCCCATTTTGCGTCAAAAAGACATCATGAGTGCCGAAAAGGCCAATAGTCCTGCCCGCCGCATTTATTTTTCCATCCAGTTGATGTACATTGACGAAGCCAACCTGGCAGACCACCACAAGCTGTATTGGAAGCTGGTCAGAGAATTCTTGGATGCCGCCCCCAGCGCCATGGCGACCATCGACGGCATCAGTGAAAAAATATTGAATCGTCATTACTATCAGGCGCTGAAAAAATGCAAGAAACTCATCGCCTATGAAGAGGAGATCATCGATAGTGTACAATAACGCCATCAATGCCTATAAGTCAGTGGAAAAAGCCACCGTGTCCGGTCGTGAGACGGAAGCCAGGGTGCTGACGGAGGCCGCGATAAAGTTCAGGACCTGTCAGAAAAAATGGAATGACGGGGACGGGAAACAGCTCCTTGATGAGGCCTTGGATTACAACAAACGCATTTGGACAATCCTCCAGACGGAACTCTCCAAAAAGGACAACCCCTTGCCGGATAACATCAAACTCGACCTGTTGCGTCTCAGCAGCTTTATCGACAAGCGCATGTTCGAATTAATGGCAGCCCCGGCATCAGAAAAATTGACGATTCTGATAAAAATCAACGAAAATATCGCTGCGGGATTAAGGGGATAGTAACTGAGACCTAAAGTAGGCGATTCAGAAATTAAACGGAAGTTAAAAAAAGCAGGTTGCTACCTCAAGCGAGAGGGAACTCGACACGAAATGTGGTATAGCCCGCTGACGGGTAATTCCTTTCCGGTGTCAAGGCACAACAAAGAGGAAGCGAACATCAAAACATTTCAATCAATAATCAAACAGTCAGGGGTTAAACTATAAGCCCCTGACACAAAAAGACACAACAATGAAAGTAGAAGTTATTATACAAAAAAGCGAAAAAAGATACGAAGCAGTAATTAACCCTGATAAGGATTACGGATTATCTTTTAGTCTTTTTGGCGAGGGAGCTACTGTTGAAGAAACTATCGAAGATTTTTTAATTTCACAAAATGAAATAAGGGAAATGT
>PDTK01000060.1 GCA_002747175.1 Deltaproteobacteria bacterium
GATGCCGGTATATTGTCTACCCACACGGGCCGGCTTCATAAGCACATCGCAGTTCGGCGTTTTTTGAAATCAGCTTTCGCATGACTTTTTCAATCTGTTCCAGGTCGTTGCGAATCTTTCCATACAACCGTACATTTCCGACACGGCCTTCATCGTCGATGGCAATGGTAATCGAATCTTTATGGACATCCAAACCAACATACGTTACAATCTTTTTCACGGCCTGCCTCCTTAAATTTTGGCTCTGTCGTCAGGATTTTTGACAAGCGCTTACTATAACCCACGTTTTTAAGGTTTGGCAGGCCTTTTTATTTCCGGCGTGTCCGGCTAACGTTCAACCATATTGTCTTACCGGACTGTGCGTTACAGGTATTGGCGGCTTCTACCCCGTGAACAGGTACGTTTTATTTATCTGCTCAACCACCCTGGTTTTTCTCCATTTTCTGCTTCAGCTTCTTCTCAATGTCGGCGAACAGGTCTTGTTTCTTCTGGGCCTGCTGGGCTTTGATGGAGGCAATTTTTTCCTCCATCACATCCTTGCCGCTTTTGAACTTTTTCAGTTCTTGTTCCAGCCGACTTTCTTCATCGCCCCGGGGAAGGTCCTCAATGGCCAGATAGTCGCCCACGACGAGACGGTCGTTGAATCCACTTTTTACGATATCGATAATACCTGCCGCCTCGAGTTGATTAAGAAGATAATGGCCCTTTTCGTCCGAATAGTCGATCAGGCGGCAAACCGCTTCCAATGCGGGCGGTGCGCCGTCCCGATGGTCGAGCACCCGCACGGCGGCAACGAAAAGATGGGCGTCGGTATATAAATTGGTTGATTTCATGCTGGCGATCTCCCGTAAGGATTATTGTTGAACCTGCATACAGGCATCGGTTTTCTTGACATCCACCGGTTATGAGAGTAACCTTTGCCCGCAAATTGTCAAGCACCGGATAGCTTGCCGGAGAACGCTCCTAACACGATTAAACCATTATCATTCAAGGGCATCGTACCCTACCACGCAAGACCGGAAAGGCAGATGCCTGGTGCCGGACCATCGGGAGATGAAACCATGACCGAAATCATTGATGTTGTAGGACGAGAGATCCTGGATTCCAGGGGCAATCCCACCGTTGAAGTGGAAATCATGCTGGCCTGCGGGGCCATCGGCCGGGCGGCGGTTCCATCGGGTGCATCCACGGGCAAACGCGAAGCTCTGGAACTACGCAATAACCGGGCCAAACGATATGGCGGCAAAGGGGTGACCACAGCCGTCAAAAACGTCAACACCACCATCGCCGATGAGATCCGGGGCATGGACGCTTCCGACCAGTTGACCCTAGACGCCTGCATGCTCTCCCTGGACGGTACGGCCAACAAATCCAAACTGGGCGCCAATGCCATCCTGGGCGTCTCCATGGCCGCTTCCCGGGCAGCGGCCAATGCCTTCGGGCTGCCTCTTTTCCGCTATCTGGGGGGCATCAACGCCCGGATTCTGCCGGTGCCCATGATGAATGTTATCAATGGCGGCGCCCACGCGGCCAACAACCTGGACATCCAGGAATTCATGATCGTTCCTTTCGGGGCCAATACCATGGCCGAGGCAATTCGGATGGGAGCCGAAACCTTTCACGCCTTGAAGAAAATCCTCAAGTCCAAAGGGTTGAGTACGGCCGTGGGCGATGAGGGCGGTTTCGCACCGGATTTGAAGTCCAATGAGGAAGCTCTGGGCTTTATCATGAAAGCCATCAACGCCGCCGGTTACACGCCCGGCAAGGACATGGGTCTGGCCCTGGACGTGGCCGCCAGCGAACTGTACGCCAAAAAAAAATATCATCTCAAAGGTGAAAACCGATCTTTGAGCGGTGTGGAGATGGTGGACTATTTCGAAGGCCTGGTGGAAAAATATCCCATTTTGTCCATTGAAGACGGTCTGGCCGAACAGGACTGGGACAATTGGGCGGTGATGACTGAGCGGCTGGACGAATATATCCAGATCGTCGGCGACGATGTCTTCGTCACCAATCCATCCATCCTGGCCAAGGGCATCGAAGACGGCATCGCCAATTCGATTCTGATCAAACTGAACCAGATCGGTACGGTCACCGAAACCCTGGACGCCATTGAAATGGCCAAACAGGCCGGCTACACAACGGTCATTTCCCATCGCAGCGGTGAAACCGAAGACGCTTTCATTGCCGACCTGGCCGTTGCGGTAAACAGTGGGCAGATCAAAACCGGGTCCATGTCCCGGTCCGACCGCATCTCCAAATACAACCAGTTGATCCGCATCGAAGAGGATCTGGGAAAAGGCGCCCAGTTTGCCAAGGAGATCTTCATTGGCGACTGATGCCGAAGCCGTTGAACACAGCGCATACAAGCCGGGCGGTTTTTCGTTGATCACCGCCCTGGCGGTGTTGTCGCTGTTCATGTCGACGATGCCTTCATTGGCTTGGGCTTATGTCCTCGAAGCGCCCCATGTCCTCGAACTGACCGCCAGGGCCATGGGCCGTATCGCCAGTCTGGAGGTCAGCCAGAAGCTGCTGGTCTATGCGCAGGAACCTGACGATGCGCCGACGGTATTTGACGAGACAGCCATCTATATTCCGCCGGAACGGTTTCGATCCGATCTGGCAAGCGACGGCATCCAACGCACCCACCTGGTCTTTGGCAACAGTTCGCTGACCCTTACCGACGGTCGCCTGAGCCAGGACCAGAATCCGCTGGACGCATATCAGCACCTGCTGCGCAGCCGAACCCGCAAACACCTGATGCGGACGCTCCACCGCTTGAAGGTGGAAACCGCCATATCCAGCCTGGGCAGACTGGACAATTCCATCGTTTTCGTCATCGGTGCCCGCTACCCGGACGAATCCGTGTCCCAACTGGCCGTAAACAAGGAGACCTTTCTACCCGCCCGCCTGTTGCTGGTGGATGGGGAAAACGGGCAACAATTCGAAATCGTGTATCAAAACTGGCAACGGCATCGGAAAGCGGTTTTCCCTTATCACATTTTGTTTTACATCAACGGCCGATTGGACCGGGAAATCCGCGTCGTTAATCTGCGACTCAACCCGTCCGTTCCGGCCGACAAAATGGACCTGGAGGCCTTGAGGACCCAGGTGGTTGAGACGGACGCGGTCATACCGCAGCCAAACATGAATTGGTGAAAGCCTTGAACTTGAAGCAGGCCGTTGAAGACTTTCAGAAAAAATTTGAATCGCCCGTTTCTCAATCCGGCCAAATATGGTACAGCCAGTCCCAAAAAAAATGACCACAAACGATCGGGGTTCTTATGGGGTATGATACCAAATATATTTTTGTCACCGGCGGTGTACTCTCGTCACTGGGTAAAGGACTGGCGTCGGCGTCCATCGGCGCACTGCTGGAAAGCCGCGGACTGACGGTTACCATTCAGAAGCTGGACCCCTACATCAACGTGGATCCGGGGACCATGAACCCCTTTCAGCACGGCGAAGTGTTCGTTACCGATGACGGCACCGAAACCGATCTGGACCTAGGTCACTACGAACGTTTTACCCACGCCAAACTGGGCAAGGACAACAACTATACCACCGGTAAAATCTACCACAGCGTTATCACCAAGGAACGCCAGGGAAAATACCTGGGCGGCACCGTGCAGGTCATCCCCCATATTACCGATGAGATCAAGTCCAGCATCCGCAAGGCCGCACATGATGTGGACGTGGTGATCGTCGAGATCGGCGGCACCATCGGAGACATCGAAAGCCTGCCCTTTCTGGAAGCCATACGGCAGTTCAATAACGATGCCGGTAAAGACAATGTCATCTACATCCACCTGACCCTGGTGCCCTACATTGGCACCGCCGGTGAGGTCAAAACCAAACCCACCCAGCACAGCGTGAAGGAACTGCGCAGCATCGGCATCCAGCCGGACATTCTCCTGTGCCGTACCGACCGCATCCTCAGCGCAGATATCAAAGCCAAAATCGGCATGTTCTGCAATGTGGGCGCCGATGCCGTTATCACGGCCAAAGATGTGAACTGCATCTATGAGGTGCCGCTGCTTTTCCACCAGGAAGGGCTGGACAACAAGATTGTCGAACTGCTTAACATCTGGACCCGTGCCCCCCGCCTGGAGAATTGGGAAGAACTGGTCCGCAAAATGAACGCGCCGACCTACGAGGTAACCATCGCCATTGTCGGCAAATATGTGGATTTGACCGAGTCCTATAAAAGCCTCAATGAAGCGCTGATTCACGGAGGCATCCCCAGTCACTGCAAGGTCAACCTCAAATTCGTGGACTCGGAAACCATTGATGGCAAAAGCTGCGACCTCAACCTGGAGGGGATGGACGGTGTGCTGGTGCCGGGCGGATTCGGTTCCCGCGGGGTGGAAGGCAAAATCTGTGCGGCCCGTTATGCCCGCGAAAAAAAGATCCCCTATTTCGGCATCTGTCTGGGCATGCAAATCGCCGTTATCGAATTTTCCCGGCATATCGCCGGATTGGACGGCGCCAACAGCTCGGAATTCGATCAGACCACGCCCCATCCGGTGATCTATCTCATGGAAGCGTGGTTCGACGATAAATCCGGCACCATCGAAAAGCGCGACATCCATTCGGACAAGGGCGGTACCATGCGTCTGGGAGCCTACCCCTGCAAACTGGAACCGGATACGGTTGCCCGCCGGGCTTACGGCAGTGAAAACATTTCCGAACGCCACCGCCATCGCTACGAATTCAACAACGCTTACATGGCGCAGTTGAAGGACGCCGGCCTCAAGATATCCGGTATGGCGCCGTCGGGTGAGCTGGTGGAGATCGTCGAACTCGACGACCATCCCTGGTACCTGGGGTGCCAGTTCCATCCGGAGTTCAAATCGCGCCCTATGACCCCCCATCCGCTGTTCAGCAGTTTTATCGCCGCGGCGCTGGCCCATTCGGGCAACCGGAAGATTCAATCATAGCCCGCCGTTTTCCAAAGGTGGTCGTTCGCCAAAGTCAAGGCGAATCAACCAACGCAGATATTGGCCGAAATGGGGCCTTTTGCGGTCGGTTTTGCTAAAACAGGTATTTGATTATTACAAAACTCCCCACCAACAAAACCGTAAAAATCACCGCCAGCAGATCGAAATAGCGATCAATGAAACGCTGGATACGCGGCCCGAACCAGTAGATCAGCCCGCCGACAATGAAAAAACGGGCGGACCGGGCGGCCACGGACGCCACGAGGAACACCGTGAAATTGATTTTGAACATGCCGGCGGCAATGGTAAAGACTTTGTAAGGAATGGGGGTGAAACCAGCAATGCCAACGGCCCAGGCATCGTAGGTATTATACAGTTCCCCAATATAGCTCACCTTGTCTGCCAAACCGTAGAAGTCGACGATGCGACTGCCCGCAGCAGCCATAAACTGCCAGCCGATCAGGTAGCCTAGGCATCCCCCCAGCACGGAACCGAGGGAACACACCAGGGCATATTTGAACGATCGCTTCGGACAGGCCACACACATGGCGATCAGCAGAACATCCGGAGGAATGGGAAAAAAGGAGGATTCGGCGAAAGCCAGCACAAACAGGGCACAGGTGCCATAAGGGGTTGTCGCCCAGCGCAGCACCCAGCCATATAGCCGTCTCAGCATTCAGTGGTCCCTCCAGCCATGTTCACCAATCAGTCTGACAAAACGGCATCCGCCCAGATTGGATTGCTGAACCCCCTGTTCGCCTCGGACCAGCTTGATCAGGTCCTGGCTGTGCCGGTTCCCGACCGGTATTACCAGCCGACCGCCCACAGCCAGTTGATTGACAAGGAAATGAGGTATTTCAGGAGATCCGGCAGTAACGATGATGGCATCAAAGGGGCTCTCGTCTTTCCACCCGTTGGTGCCGTCTGAATAGCGGGTGACGATGTTATGGTAACACAATCGATCGAACAGCTTGCGGGTTCGGGTATACAGGGAATGGATTCGTTCGATGGTGTATACCCGAAAGGCGATCTGGGATAAAATGGCGGCCTGATACCCGGACCCGGTGCCGATCTCCAGCACACGATCTTCCGGGGTCACCTGCAGGGCCTGGGTCATTTCAGCGACCATATAGGGCTGGGAAATGGTCTGTTGCTCTCCGATGGGCAAGGGAAAATCACCGTAGGCCTGATCCATCATGGCCTCACTGACAAAGAGGTGCCGGGGGACAGTACGCATGGCCGACAGCACGCGGGCATCGGTGATGCCACGCGCGATAATCTGCTTGGTGACCATTTCATCTCTCAGGCGCCGGTATTTCTTCACTGATGGTTCTCCCTGTTCATCACTGCGGATTGTAAGTTATCAGATAAACGTTCCGAATTCAACAGGTTGAAGGGCAAACGACAAGGTGATTGGTACCTAAATTCGAATGAAAGATTTTTACTGCTCGAAAAAACAATCCGTTCGATCCACCAGTGGAGACCGCACCATCGGCCTGCATGAACACACTACAGATTGACACACAATTATCCGTCTGGCATTCTTGACGGTGTAAAATCGAATTTGCGACTTTGGTGAAAAATATGCGCTTTCGTTTGCCTAAAATTCATTCCATACGCGTTAAAGTGATTCTCAGCCTGATTGCCGTCTCTTTGTTCATCGGCCTGATATCAATCCTGGTCGGTGGAAAACTTCTGTATCAGTCGGTGATTGATGAAGCCAACAACCGGGTCAGGCAGGATTTGAACGTCGCTCGCCTTATTTACGAAGAACGCATCCATTCCGTTCGCTTGGCCCTGGAAATCATTGCATCGGAGCACGGGTACACAATTAACGGTTCCGCCGTCGATCTGATGATTGTGGACGAATCGATCAGTCAATTGTCAGACAGGCTGGAACTGGATTTTTCGGGCGTTACCGATACTCGAGGACAAACCCTGTCGGACGCCTGGACAACACCTATCGAAAAATCTGCGTCACCGGGAATTCATCCGCTTGTTCGTCAGGCATTGAACATGCGGCAATCCATCGCAGGGACACTGGTTATGAGTCGTGACCAGATGCGAGCCGACAACCTGTCGATGGAAGATCGGGTGGACAATCCGGTTTATCCTGCTGCGGAGCGAGTCAGGCCACCGACCCGTTCGGGTACAATCGGATTGATCGTTGGCGCCGCCGTTCCGATTATTTCAGATGGTGCAATGGTCGGCGTCGTCTACGGAGGATACCTGCTCAATGGCGACACCTCCGTCGTTGATAAAATTGGTGCCACCGTCTTTAAAAATGAGGTCTACCAAGGGCGCGAAGTTGGGACAGCAACGATTTTCGGTAACAATGTAAGGATTGCAACCAATGTAAAGGATCAATTCGGAAGGCGGGCGTTGGGCACGAAAGCCTCAGCGCGAGTGGCGAGGTATGTCCTGGACAAAGGAGAAAAATGGATCGACCGCGCCCGGGTGCTCAATGATTGGTATATCACGGCCTATGAGCCCATCACCGATATTTTCGGTAAACGGGTGGGCATGCTGTATGTGGGCGTTCTGGAAGCCAAATATTCGGACATACGGCGAAGGGCCATCGTTTTGTTCAGTATGATCACCTTGGCGGGAATGCTCATCGCCATCGTGCTGGAGTGGCTTTTCGCAGGAAGAATCATGCGGCCGGTGAGTAAAATGATCAGTGCCAGTGCAGAGATCTCCAATGGCAATTTTTCCCCTGATATCGGTACCATCTCCAAGGGAGACATTGGCCAGTTGCAGAAAAAGTTCCTGATTATGGCCATTGCGCTTAAAGAACGGGAAGAGCGGCATAAGGCCGAGAGTGAAACCCGCCTTATACAATCGGAGAAGCAGGCCAGCGTGGGTAAGCTGGCGGCCGGGGTGGCCCACGAAATCAACAACCCCCTGACGGCCGTGCTGACCTTTACACATTTGATCCTGCGTCGTAAAGACCTGCCCGAAACAGTCCGATCAGACTTGGAAACCGTTGCGGAACAAACCGAACGGGTCAGGAAGATCGTCAAAAGTCTTCTGGACTTTTCACGCCAGACAGATATTGCGCCAAAATCCATAAGCATTAACGATCTTATTCAAGACAGCATCGGACTGATGAACAATCAGGCACTCATCAAAGATGTGATGCTTTCTTTCGAAGGTGGTGATAATTTGCCCGCCCTGACATTGGATCGCAATCAATTTCAAAGTGTGCTGATCAACATGATCATCAATGCACTGGATGCCACGCCGTCCGGCGGGCGAATCGAGATCCGGACAGATATGGCTGAACATGAGAATGAGCCGGGCGTGGAGATTAAAATTGCCGACAGCGGCAACGGGATTTCACCGGAACACATGGATCAATTGTTCGATCCGTTTTTTACCACCAAGGCGGTGGGTAAAGGCACCGGCCTCGGCTTGGCCGTTTCTGCGGGCATCATTCAGCGGCACGGTGGCATGATCAATGTCAAATCCCAGTTGGAGATGGGAACCACCTTCACCATTTGGTTGCCGAGCCATCCGATCAACGGGCCGGCAGACGACGCCGGCAACCGGGAGGGACAAAATGCGAATCTTAATTGTTGATGACGATGCCATGGTGGTCCGCAGTTGCCGCCGGATTCTCGAGCTCGAAGGCGTAGAGATTCAATCTGCCGATAATGTGGAGGATGGCTTGACAATCCTGACAGCCGGAGAGGTTGACCTGATGCTGACCGACATCAAAATGCCGGGGCAGGACGGGTTTGAACTGATAAAACAGGCCAGAAAAATACAACCGGAGTTGCCCATCCTGATGATGACAGGCTATCTGACCGCTGAAACCATCGAGGCCGGCCAACGTGCCGGCGCGGACAATTGCATCGCCAAGCCTTTTACCCCTGACGAACTCATTCAGGCCGTCCGACAGATACGGTAGCCGTACCACCCAATCGTTACCCTCACAGGGAGGAACCATAAAATGAAATACACCATGCTGATTATTGACGATGATACTGCGGTCCTGACATCCTGCCAGCGAATTTTCACTGAAGAAGGGTTTGCGGTGACCACGACTACCAATCCGGCAGAGGGGCTTGAGCTGGCCTCCCGTAAATCCTACACCGTAATTCTGTGCGACTGGCAAATGCCGGAACTTGACGGCATGGATGTCGTGACAAAACTGGAATCGGATGCGCCCGATTCGGCAGTGGTGATGATCAGCGGGCATCCCTCTGTAGATCGTGCAACCGAGGCCATGAAACGGGGTGCAATGGATTACCTGGCCAAGCCCTTCACCCCGGAAGAGATCGCCACGACAGTTGAAAAGGCGGTTGCCGGGAAGTTGGCCCAGGAGCAAAAGATCATGGGCCGATTTGAAAAAATACTGGGCAAGTTTCCCACCCAGAGCATGGATGACAAAGTACCCAAAAACATTGCCGAAACCGTGGCCGATACCGTCGGCGTCGCCAAGACCACCTCCCCATTTTTTTCCCTGTTCGTGTTGGGGGTGATGGCCGGCGCTTATATCGGCTTCGGAGGTTTTTTTTCAGCTTCCGTTACCTTCGATATGCCCCCCGATATGGGCATCGGCCTCAAAAAACTGATCAGCGGTGCAGCATTCAGTCTCGGTCTGATGCTGGTGGTCATCGCCGGTGCGGAATTGTTTACCGGCAATACACTCATGGTCTCAAGCGTCATGACCCGGCGGGTGACCTTTCAGGCCGTCGTGGCCAAGTGGGGAATCGTTTATGTGGCCAATTTTGTGGGTTCGATTCTGCTCGCCCTCCTGTTCTATTACTCAGGGCTCTGGAAAACCGGAGGGGGGGCTTTGGGAGCGGTGGCGGTGAAAACTGCCCATGCCAAGGTGAACTTGGATATGGGTGAGGCGTTTGTGCGTGCCATCGGTTGTAACTGGATGGTTTGCCTGGCGGTGTGGATGGCCCTGGCAGCACGCCAGACAGTCAGCAAGATTTTTGCCATTTTCTTTCCCATCATGGGATTCGTGGCCATCGGATTTGAGCATTGCGTCGCCAACATGTATTTTATTCCAATGGGACTTTTTCTCTCGCGATGGGCCGGACTGGCGCCTGAGGGCGTAGACTTGACGACCCTTACCTGGAGCGCATTCTTTATCAAGAATTTGATTCCGGTAACCATCGGGAATACCATTGGCGGCGTCGTATTTGTCGGGTTGGGTTACTGGGGAGCCTATCTGAGGCCGTCACAATGATCCGCCAGGTTACTCCGTGGAACGAACCTGGCGGATGTTTTGGCGGACGCGTTCGTGATCTTCGGGCACGTGGTTATAAAAACCATAGCCGGCCAAAACGACCATAATAATAATAACCTAAAGTAGGCGATTCCGAAATTAAACGGAAGTATTCAAACTGAATCGATGGCACAAATTGTGCTGTTGGGCTCGGGGGCGGTTGATTGCCTCGCACCCCAGGCTTGATCGAAAAAAATCCTCGCCGTTTCCTGTGATTTTAGACCATATGTTCTTTTTTCCCAAATTATGGGAATAACCGATCACCAAGCCAATGCTTGTAC
>PDTK01000037.1 GCA_002747175.1 Deltaproteobacteria bacterium
TTTGCCGGTGGTTTTTGCTATGCTTGTTCATAGAGTCCTTTACCTATTGGGTGTGTTTGTACTTGTTGTAAACTTGGCGGTTTTTAACAAACATTATAATACGTTATCCAATTTTAGAGGACTCTTTTCTTTTACAAATCACCTACTTTAGGTTATAATATGTGAACGACACGATGCCCTTGATTCGCCTGCAAAAATTTCTGTCCGAGGCTGGCGTCTGTTCACGGCGCAAAGGAGAATCCCAGATCCTGGCCGGTAATGTCTCGGTGAACGGCCGGGTGGTCGACCTTTTGGGGACAAAAATCGATCCGGATATCGACCGGGTGCATCTCAATGGCCGACGGGTGATGCGCCGGGAGTGTTCGGTTTATGTAATGCTCAACAAACCCGAAGGCATCGTAACAAGTTGTAGACATCGGGGGGAACCGGTGGTCACCGATCTGGTCGGGCTTCCGCAGCGGTTGTTTCCCGTCGGTCGGTTGGATCGGCAGTCCACCGGTATGCTGCTGTTAACCAACGATGGCCGCATACACCACCGACTGTCCCATCCGTCCTTTGATCATGAAAAAGAGTATGATGTCACCGTGCAGTGGCCTATTGCCGATGATGCCCTTGCCGCCATGTCTGCGGGTATGTCGCTGTCCGGTCAGATGACCCGGCCGGCCCGTGTACGACGGGTTTCCGGGCGCCGGTTTCGAATTGTTCTGAAAGAGGGCAAAAACCGCCAGATCCGGCGCATGGTAAAAAAAACAGGTAACCGGGTCGTGCGTTTGCATCGGATCCGGGTGGCAGGGCTGACCCTGGGCAATCTTGCCAAAGGAAGCTGGCGTCATCTGACCCCCGGGGAAACCAGACGATTGTTGCAGGGACTGAAACTGGAGCCGCTTTTTATTGTTGACCAATAACCCATGACCGCAGCCGGCCTGATGGATGCGTTCTTTAATGTTCGGCCAATTTGTTGTATGATCATAAACGGTTGCAAACACAGCCCGGAGTTTGGAAAATGGAAAAGTTGTAAATTGATCCAATTCGTTTTTCCTCCATTTCTGATGACCGGGTATTTTTTAGGTAAAAATTGAATTCAGGGAGAGCCCGGCAATGTTGACCTTTGATGACCTGTTAGAAAAAAAAGAGAAAATCGCCGTCGTGGGGCTGGGGTACGTCGGTCTGCCTTTGGCCGTGCATTTTTCCGACCATTTCGATGTGGTCGGATACGATTACCAGTCCAGCCGCATCACCGAACTCAAGTCCGGAACGGATCGAACCCTGGAGGTATCGGATGAGGAGATGGCCGCTGCCAGCGTCGATTACACCGACGATCCTGTGGCGCTGAAAGCGTGCCGGTTGATCATTGTCGCCGTGCCAACGCCGATCGATACATACCGCATCCCCGATCTCACGCCCTTGCGCAGTGCATCTGCCGTTACCGGTAAAAACCTGACGCCGGGCAGCTGCGTGGTGTTCGAATCCACCGTTTATCCCGGTGCCACCGAAGATGTCTGTATCCCCATCATCGAAAAGGAGTCGGGGCTGGTTTTCGGTCGGGATTTCACCGTGGGCTATTCTCCGGAACGCATCAATCCCGGCGACAAGGTGCATACCGTCGATAAAATCATCAAAGTTGTATCCGGATCCGATGCCCCTACGGCCGCGCTTCTGGAAAAAGTATACGGTACGGTGGTCAAGGCCGGCATCCACCTGGCGCCGACCCTTAAAGTGGCCGAAGCCGCCAAAGTAATCGAAAATACCCAGCGGGATCTGAACATCGCATTGATGAACGAATTGTCCATGATTTTCGATATCATGGGGATTGACACGGCGGCGGTATTGGAGGCCGCAGGTACCAAATGGAATTTTTTGCCCTTTCGGCCCGGGCTGGTGGGGGGGCACTGCATTGGTGTCGATCCTTACTATCTGACGTTCAAGGCCGAGTCCATCGGCTATCATCCGGAGATGATCCTTGCCGGCCGACGCATCAATGACGGCATGGGGAAACACGTGGCCGAGCGCGTCGTGAAATTAATGATCCAGGAAGGCAAACAGATCAATCACACCAAAGTCGGGGTGCTCGGTCTTACCTTTAAGGAGGATGTGCCCGACCTGCGCAATACACGAGTTGTCGATATCATCGCCGAACTGAAGGACTACGGCGTGGATGTGCTGGTTCACGATCCGCTGGCCGATGGCGACGAAGCCAGGTCCTATTACGGCATCGACTTGAAAGACCTGGAAGTCCTTGAGGGGGTGGATGCCCTGGTGGTTGCAGTGTGCCACCGCCAATACCTGGACATGGGCCTGGTTCGCCTGGCGGGCTTGTGCTCCGGCTCACGGGCCATCCTGGCCGATGTCAAAAGTGTCTTTGATCCGACCCTGGCAGTGGAAAAGGGCATTACCTATTGGCGTCTATAGCGGGAACGCCGTTGCGCATGACATTTTCCCAAGTTGTTACAGATTTCAGTTTATCCGGGTTCTATCACCAGGGTGTGGCAGATCCGGTCACACCCTTTTGGGGTTGCAGATTTTTTTAGGCCCGGCTATGGTGGATACCGGTACAGGCGTTTATGCTGCCATTGTTTATTTGTTCCGATTTGAACAAGGAGAACGTGTTATGTCCCGATTTGTATTGTTGATGGCAACGCTGATGGTCCTGGTTGGTTTTACAACTGCAAATGCAGGATCGGGGTTGAATATGGAAGACGGCATGTGGGAGATCACCTCACGGGTCAAGGTGCAGGGGATGACGGTGCCGACAATGACTTATTCCCAGTGCATGACCAAGGAAGATGCCGTCCCTCAAAACTCATCGCCCCAGCAAAATAACTGCAAGGTCCTGGACAAAAAGAAGGTAGGCAATACCGTTTCCTGGGCGGTTGTCTGCAAGGAACAGACCGGTGATATCAAAGGCAAGGGGTCGATCACATACCATGGCGACCGGTTCGAGGGACAGGTAACGATGGAATACGCAGGGATGGAGATGGTGACCGATATGAGTGGGAAACGCACGGGACCTTGCACCAAATAAACCATTGGACTGATTATTGGCCGGCATTGCTCCTTTTTCCCGTGAACAGATATCAAGCATTTATCGGATGAATTTATTTCTTGACAAGTTTCCGCCAACTGTGGACCTTGCCGTTGACAAACTCCTTGAGCATTTGAGTTTCGCCGAAAGAACACGCCTGGCCAACATGGACGAAACCGCCTTGATTCAATTCCATCGTTCCTATGGACGTTTTCTGCAAACCGAATTTCGAATTGCCGGCAACGATCCATTGCTGGCGTCATGCAGGCGTGCCGCACGTCTGGAAACCATTACTGCCGAACAGGCTTCTTTGATCATATTAAAGGCCCTTCAAAAACGCATTCTGGCGGGTAACGTGCTCAAATTGGTCAGGTAGTGGTGCCCATCCTCAACGGGTCGCGTTGTTAGATATCTGTATTGTGCGCCATCGGTGCCGCCGCAATGCCACCCTTGTTCGATTCTGGCTGTTTTCACAAGCCCGCCCGGAAACAATCATGAAGCCCTTGAAATTGGAGCGATGTTTGACATTTTATCGTGATACTTATAGGCTTATGCGAGATGACACATTGTTGACCGGGCACCATTGCAGTGGAAAAAAGGGTACACGATCCTTGATGTGTCGTGGCGGGAGCACCCTTATACTAAAGGAGCAAAGGGATGCGGCAGAAATATCGCATTTGCCGGACGCAAAAA
This sequence comes from Deltaproteobacteria bacterium, assembly GCA_002747175.1. Lineage (GTDB taxonomy): Bacteria > Desulfobacterota > Desulfobacteria > Desulfobacterales > Desulfosarcinaceae > Desulfosarcina. The sequence continues at coordinate 3,716 of PDTK01000037.1, forward strand.
ATAAGACGATCAATATCAAAGCGTTCCGTCTACCATGTTGCGTGACGATCATTTCGATTTGATTGGCGAACAGGATTACGATGGAGAACTGATTGTCAGGCAGCACATCATAAGGAGAATCAAATGTCAGACCAGATTCGATTTGAAGTTGGCGGGAAATACGAAAATATGAAGGGTGTCTTTGAAGTCATTGCCATTCGAAGAGACGCTATGGATATTCGTTGGGAAAATGGTGAAGAAATATCCACACCAATTGAATTGCAGCAGAGAATTATCGAGCGCATGCAGCACGAAAAAGAGATGGAGGAAGCCCTGAACCTGCAGAAAGCCAAGAAGGCCAAAGCTGCGGCCTCGAAAAGTGGGAAACAATTTGCCGGTCTGGAGTCGAGCGATTTCAGAAATACGGTGTCCAAAACCGTTTGGCGTGGACGCGGTCAACTGGGAGGCGCTGTGGCCAAGCGTTTTAAATCCACGACGTTCAAATTTAATTCATGGGCTGTATTGCGGAAGCCGGAAGTCCAATGGCTGGATGTGAAAAGACAGAAACAGGAAGATCTTCCGCTGCAGGTGAAATTTTATGCCCGGGTAGAAGAAAAAGGACTCTTTTATGGGCTCCATATTCCTTCACCGAAGTCCGGCTCAAAGGAGACGACCGATTGGCATGCCATTCTGGCATGGATGGAAAAACCGGAAAATGAACTCTGGTTAAAAAAGCAGTGTGTCTTGCATGAGCTTTGTATCATTGATCTCAACGGTAAGGGGTTTCAAGGTGCACTGAGGCTGGTGGATGATCAGTGGACGCATGTTGTTTCGGATGAAGATGCGACTGTTATCGAATCGCTGACGTCATTTTTGTCCGATGCATATCAAACCGGAGAATTGAGCCTGCGCGTTGAAAGATTTATTCCTCAAGATGCCGTTATCGAGAAAAAGAACGATATCGCTGGCGATTTGATCGCTTTGTTCGAGAGTCTGATGCCGATGTATGCGGCAACTGCAGAGCCGCTTGGTTGATACCTGATCGGCAGCCTTCCGATGTACCAGGTTTTCACCCTGAAATTGCCGCCACCGGTTGCCGCCGATCCGGATGCCGTTGTTGCGGCCCTGGGGAAAAAGATCGGCCGGCACCTGGATTCGGATCGGGTCCTCATCACCCGGCGCTCCATTGATGCCCGTAAAAAGCGGATTTACGTGAATCTGACGGCGCATGTCTTCGACGATGGCGAAACGGTGCGTGCCAACCGACCCGTTTTTGTCTATAAGGATGTGTTTGGGGCGCCACCGGTGGGTGTCGTCGGCAGCGGCCCGGCAGGGCTGTTTGCCGCCTTGAAACTGGTCGAACTGGGCCTGAAGCCGATTGTTCTGGAAAGGGGCAAACCGGTGGATAAACGCCGCCGGGATGTCGCGGCCCTGAATCATCGGGGGCTTTTGGAAACGGAATCCAACTACGCTTTCGGCGAAGGCGGAGCGGGAACCTTCTCCGACGGAAAGCTGTACACACGCTCCAAAAAGCGGGGAAACCACCGCAACGTGCTACATCGCCTGCACCAACACGGTGCCGATGAACGCATTCTGGTTGACGGTCATCCGCATGTGGGTTCCAATCGTCTACCGGACATCGTCGCCGCCATGCGCAAAACCATACAGCGCTACGGCGGCGAGATTCATTTCGGAAGCAGGGTGTTCGATTTATCGCTGCACAATGGCCGGGTCACTGGTGTAAAACTTGAGGATGGAAAGCGCATTGACGCCGCTGCGATCATCCTGGCCACCGGCCACAGCGCCTATGACGTCTATACCATGCTGAGGCGCCGCAAGATCGACCTTGAGGCCAAACCCTTTGCCATGGGGGTTCGGGTTGAACACCCCCAACGGTTGATTGATCGGATCCAGTACCATGGCCAGCCCCGCGGGAAATACCTGCCGGCGGCCAGCTATCGGTTGACCCAGCAGGTGGACGGTCGTGGCGTCTACAGTTTTTGCATGTGTCCGGGAGGAATCATTGTGCCCGCAGCCACCCTTGCGGAGACTATTGTGGTCAACGGCATGTCCTTTGCCAAGCGCAATTCACCTTTTGCCAATGCCGGCATTGTTGTCGAAGTTCAACTCAGCGACATCCCTGAAGCGGATGCTGCCGGACCGCTGACCGGATTGGAATATCAGCACCGATTGGAGCGCATGGCCTATGAAAACGGAGGCGGGGGAATGGTTGCACCGGCCCAGCGCCTGACCGATTTTGTGCATGGCCGACCCTCCGGCCACCTACCCCGATGTTCTTACCCGCCCGGCGTCGTTGCATCCCCCATACACGAATGGCTTGATCTGCCCTTGCGCCGGCGTCTACAGGCTGCCTTCAGGGCCATCGACCGTAAAATGAACGGCTTCGTGTGCGACGAAGCCCTGGTTGTGGGGGTGGAATCGCGGACATCTTCTCCGGTGAGAATACCCCGATGCCCGCAAAGCCTGCAACATGTTTCCGTGAAAGGCTTGTTCCCGTGTGGCGAAGGCGCCGGCTATGCCGGCGGCATTGTTTCATGTGCCGTGGACGGGGAACGTGCCGCCGAGGCTGTGGCACGCTGTTTGAGAAACTGAGGTCCTTTCTTTTTCCATTTTCTTTTTTGCCTAAATGCCTTAGACTCGTGTCTGTTCAGAAACAGGCAACTTGGATCGGAGGCAGGGCTTTTCTACTGCCGGGAGGTACAGGGTGTTGGCTGCTTTTTCTCCGTGAACAGGTACGAAAGGATGATTCGAATCACATAGGCTGTTTTTGCCCGTCGGTGGTGCCGACGGATCCTTGATCGTTCAATCCGGGCAGATCGTACGTGGTGTACCGGGGGTTATTTTCGGCAAACGATGAATTCTGATGATTCAATCCAACCACAATCGGGGCGTTTGGTTGAACCACCCCTTTTCGATCATCAATCGATACCTGTTTCAGGAGATGGTCCCGCCTTTTCTGATCAATCTGGCCTTTTTCTCTTTCATCTTCTTGATGAAACAGATCCTCGAAATCACGGACATGATCGTTAACCGCAACGTGGGGCTGGGATCTGTGGGGCTTTTATTGATCTACACGATGCCCCATTTTCTACAGTACGTGATTCCCATGTCCATCATGATGGCGGTGCTGCTGACCTTTTTGAGGATGTCCGGCGACAACGAGATCATGGCGCTCAAGGCGGGGGGCGTGAGCGTATATCGGTTGGTGTTGCCGGTGATGTGCTTCAGCCTGGTGGGGACGCTGATCACGGCCTGTATGACCCTTTACGGTGTGCCCGCGGGCACGCAGCGGTTCAAGGCCCTGGTGGTCGATGTAGCCACGAAAAACCTGAACGTCAGCCTGAAGGCGCGTACCTTCAACGACAGTTTCAAGCAGATCATGCTGTATGTAAACCGGATCGATCCGGAAAGCGGCGACCTGCGCCAAGTGCTCATTGAGGACAGTCGCACACAGGGTGTCAACAACACCGTTATCGCCCGCAGGGGGCGCCTTGTGTCCGATGCAAAAAAAATGGTTTTTCATCTGCATCTCTACGATGGCAGCATCAACCAGGTGGATTTGCACAAGCGTACATCCCATACGATTCGCTTCCAGACATACGATATCCGTCTGGATCTGAAATCGGTCATGACAGACCCGGGCCTGTTGCACACCTCTCCCGGTGAGATGGCCCTGCCGTTACTCAGGCAGTATATTGATTCGGCCGGGAAGGGGACGCCCCGCTATTTCAAGGCATTGCTGCATTATTACAAAAAATTTTCCATTCCCGCAGCCTGTTTGACAATGGGCTTGCTGGCCCTGCCGTTGGGACTTCAGGCCCGCAACACCAACAGGGCCTATGGCATCGGTTTGGGGCTTTTTTTTTTCCTGCTTTACTATATTCTTTTATCCGTGGGGTCGGCTTATGGAGAGAACGGGCACTATCCGCCCGTGGTCGGCATGTGGCTTCCCGATGTGGTACTGGGCGGCTTCGGTGTCTGGCTGCTGATTCGGTCGGCCCGTGAGCGTCCGCTGGCGATTCACCGCATGGAGGCGTTGGTCGAGCGGGTGGTCCGATGGGGCCGAAAAACATGACCATCCTCTATCGCTATGTTACCAGGGAGATTCTGGCATGCCTGGCCATCGTGCTGGCGGTGGTGCTCAGCATATACCTGGCCATCGATTTTATCGAAAAGATCGATAATTTTATGGAAGCCGGTATTCCTGCCGGCCGGTGTGTCGTTTTGTTGCTATACAAACTGCCTTTCATTATCGTCCAGATCGGGCCGCTTGGCTTTCTGTTGTCCATCTTGATCGCTCTGGGACTGATGAGCAAGCGCAATGAGGTCATCGCCCTGAAAAGTTGCGGCATCGGAACCTCCCATTTGCTCAAGCCGACCCTGGTCCTCGGGATCGTGATAAGTGGCCTGTTGTTTGTAGCGGCCGAGATGGTGGTGCCAACCTTTACGGGCAACGCCAATCGTATCTGGCTGCAGGAAGTTCGCAAAAAAAATATCTATGCGACCAAAACCAATGACATCTGGATGCGCAGCGCCAGAAAGATCGTCCATATCAGACAGTTTTTTCCGGATGAAAAGCAGGTGAGGGGCATCACCATTCACACCTTTGATGAACATTTCAACCTTGTGGCACGCACGGACGCCGTTTCCGGCTTTTTTGAGCATGGCTGTTGGCATCTTTCGGAGGTGATTCAACAGGACTTCGATGACGGTCCGGACGGTGATCGGATACAATTGCTCGATACACTGATCGCTGACTTTCAACTGCTTCCCGAAGATCTGGCCCAGGTGGCCAAACGATCCGATGAAATGGGATTGGCCGAACTGGGTTGCCATATCGAGAAGGTGGAGCGAGAGGGGTATCCGGCCACACGCTTTCGGGTGGACTATCATGCCAAAATTGCCGCATCGGTGGTCTGTCTCCTCCTCAGCCTCCTGGGAGCAGGGATCGCCCTGCGGGGGAAATTGCGGGAAGGTATGCCCGTCAGCATCACCTACGGACTGGCCGTCGCTTTTCTTTACTGGATTTTCAACAGCTTCTGCCTATCACTGGGATATGCGGAACGATTGTCGCCGGTGGTGGCTGCGTGGGTGGCCAACGTGGTGCTTGCCTGCGTATCCGGACTGTTTCTGCTGAACGCACGCTGATTGGTGTGTCGGCGCGTATCAATGATAAAAAAGCATAGGTACTCACAGTGCATTTCCTATATAATCTGGTTTTCCTGGTTGCCCTGGTTCTGCTGGGACCTGTCTGGATACCCGTGGTGTGCCTGCGCCGAAAATACCGCTCCACAATGGCCCACCGACTGGCCATGGCCGGTATTCCCGGCAAGGCCGCCGACCGTGGAGATACTTCCGGGCACCGCCGTATCTGGGTGCATGCCCTGTCGGTGGGAGAGGTGATGTCCGCGGAGCCTTTGGTGGCGGCCCTTTCCAAAAAATATGGTGCGGAAAATCTGGTTTTTACCGCATCCACGCGCACCGGCTTCCAGACCGCTCAGCGGTTGATGAACGCGCATGTTCTCGCCGTGCGTCATTTCCCCTTCGATCTGCTTTTTTCCGTGAACCGGGCCATCGATGTGATCCGGCCCCGTCAGGTGATTATCGTCGAAACCGATATATGGCCCAATGTACTCCTGCAATTGAGACGTAAACGAATTCCTGTTTACCTGGTCAACGCGCGGTTGTCCGACCGCTCGTGGCGGGGTTACATGCGAATGAGACCGCTGATGGCCCGTCTGCTGGCGGTGTTTGCACGAATTTGCGTTCAGACCGATATGGATCGAAGCCGTTTTCTGGAAGTCGGCGCTCCCCCGTCTCGGCTGACAACCACGGGCAACATAAAATTCGACCAACCGCTGGTTCGACTGTCCATTGATCAACGATTTCATTTGCAGGCATGGCTCAACCTGCCGTTGGACATACCCATCTGGGTTGCGGGCAGCACCCATGAAGGCGAAGAGATCGTTTTGGCAGACGCATTCAAACAACTTCAGAAATCCGGTAGGGCGTCGGCATTGGTCGTGGCACCGCGGGATCCGGAACGGGCTGCCGAAGTCTCCCGGTTGTTCCGGCGTGTTGGAATCGATGCCGTGCTGCTGGAGCGGGCATCGCATCGACCCTCACCCAACCAGGTGGTGATCATCGACCGCATCGGCTTGCTTCGAGATCTTTACGCCATTGCCGACCTAACCTTTGTCGGCGGCAGCCTGGTCGATTCCGGCGGTCACAATCCCCTGGAGCCGGCATCGGTGGCCAGGCCGATCCTGGCCGGCCCGGACACCGGCAATTTTCGGTGGATATACCGTACCCTTGAAGAAACGGGAGGCCTGATGCGGGTTTGCGATGCGCAAAGTTTGGCAACAGGTCTGATTTCCTTATTGGATGACCCTGATCGGCGGGTTCACATGGGACAATGTGCCCACGACGTGTTTCGCCGGCACCGGGGTGCGGTGAAACGCACACTTGTCGCTATCCATGACCCGGGCGCAGGACCATATCCATGAAACGCTTACGGTTCCTCATGGAACGCATTCGAAATCGCATGATAGGCATTATCGAAGGGCCGGCGCGGGCACCGTTTTTTTCGGTGGAGACCTTTTTGCTGGTGATTTCAAAGGTGTATGGCGGTGTTTTATGCCTGCGGCGTCATCTGTACACCCGCGGTGTGCTCTCTTCCGCATCGGTTCCCTGTCCGGTCATCTCCATCGGAAATGTGGTTGCCGGCGGCGCCGGTAAAACCCCCATGACCGTTTTTGTGGCCCGGTTGCTCAGGGACAGGGGGATACGTGTAGCCGTGGTCAGCCGGGGATACCGGGGCAAGATGGAAGCCCGGGGGGGCGTCGTCAGCGACGGCCGGACCATTTACATGGGGCCTGACGATGCCGGTGACGAACCCTGTCTATTGGCCCGTTTGCTTCCCGGTGTTCCGGTGATCATGGGCCGGAACCGCCACCGGTCCGGTCAACTGGCTGTTGATCGATTCGATGCACAGGTCGTTGTCCTGGATGATGGGTTCCAGCACCTGCGGCTGCGGCGCAGCATGGACCTGGTGTTGCTGGACGGTCGATCCCCCCTGGGAAACGGCCACCTGCTGCCCCGGGGGGTGTTGCGCGAACCGCCGTCGGCTCTGCGAAGTGCCGGGGCCATTGTGTATACCCGTTGCAATCACCCTTCGGTGTCCGTTCCACGTATTCATTTTACAGGTAAGATCCCCTCTTTTTACACGACCCATCGTCCGGTGGTCCGATATCCCCCCGGAGCGAAAGGGGATGTTTTTATCCGCCATTGTGCGGATATACGGACCTTACGGGGCAAACGTGCGTTGGCTTTCGCCGGCTTGTCCAATACGGCCCAATTTTTCGAAAGCCTGGAGCGGGCAGGCTGTATTCTCGATCAGCGCATCTCCTTTGCCGATCATCACCCTTACAGCCTTGCGGATCTGGGCCGGGTTGCCCGGGCAGCCGGGAAAATCCATGCGGATATTCTGGTGACCACCTTGAAGGATTTCGTCAAGTTCGAATACCATGATCAATGGCCCATGCCGTTGGTCGTGGTGGATGTGGAAATACAATTTTCGGGTGGAGACATATCTTTCAGGAAGCTGATCGATCGATGGGCTGTTAAGATTTTTAATGCCTGATTTTGTATCGGTGCTGTTCTATAAAAAAAGTTAAAGGTTGTGACGCCATCAGACCCGGATTTTCGATGTTTCGTTTGGCTTGCCATCAGGCCTGTTTCGCGGCCAGGCAATCATGCATAATTGGAGAAATACGAAAAATGTATATTATTACAAATAATTGACGCATCCATAAAAACCGTTTTCCGGCATGGTCCGGGAGAAAAATAATTGATATTTTCTTTGATGGTATGAGTTTTGTATGAAAATTGGCATGCAATCATATGGAGACATCATGAATAGACAATCCGGATTCACCCTGATCGAGTTGTGCGTCGGTATCGCCATCTTCGCGGTGCTGGTCATGATCGCCATCCCCAACATGATCCGCTGGCGAACCAATACACAGTTGAACACCTTTGGCCGGGAGGTTTTTTCGGCCATCCAGTATTGCCGTGTGGAAGCGGCGCGGCGCAATTGTTTTGTCGTTCTGGATTTCGATGATGACGGCAACGGAAAGGTTGAGAGGTATGTTGCCTGGGCCGACGACGGCGAGGGAACTGCAGACGCGGATCAGAACGGGACGCCGGACGGTGCCGAGAACAATGTACGGGATGGTGACGAAACCGTGTTTTTTGAGGTCGTGTTGCCGGACAACATCAAGATCCCGACCCTTCCTTTCGGTGCCGGTCTGGGCCTGACGCGTTTCAATTCGCGGGCCATACCCAGCTTTGCCGGTCCGGTTACCATCACCAACCCCCGGTTGGGACGGACCATTAACATTGAGCTATACAGCGGCGGCGGCGTAGAAATCCGATAACCTTTTGCCAAGAGAGATGTTCATGCAACAGGCCCATACCCAAGACGGCTTTTCCCTGATCGAACTGATGGTCTCCACGGCCATCGCCGGCATTGTACTGGCGGCCATTTCCACAGCCTATCTCGATCAGTTGCGAACCAACCAGACCACCCGGCTGGTCATCGAACTGAACCAGAATATCCGCGCTGCTTTGGTCGCCATGGAGCGCGACGTGCGCATGCTGGGAACCGACCCCACCAAGGAAACCAACGCAGGGGTGATACTCGCAACGGATACCAGCTTTTGCATGGCTTCGGACAATGGGGGGGTGGACAACGATCCCGGCAATGGCAGCAACGCACTCAATGATGGAAATGACAACGATGGCGACGGCATTGTCGACGAAGGCATCGACGGTTTGGACAACGACGGCGACGGGCTGGTCGATGAAAGGGACGAGGAGGAATGGTTTGACAAAGATATCACCGACAAAGGTGAGATCATCATGTACGACCTGGATAGCGGCAACCTTCGGCGGCGGTATAACCTGTCCGGCACCGATGAAAACGTAGTCAAGAATCCCTCGATCGATTTGTCGAAGGTGCAGGTGGACCACCTGGCCCGCAACATAGACGTCCTCAACTTCGTTTACCTGGACGACAACAACCCGCCGCAGCCCCTCGCGACCCCGGTGACCGGTATGGCCCTGGAAGATATCCGCGCCGTGCAGGTGACCATCGTGGCCAGAGCTTTCGACGGTAAACCCCCGCCGCTTTCACGCCCTTACACGGACAAGCGCGTCTACACCAACCAGCAGGGCGAGGTGCTGCTGGACAAATCCGCTGCACCGGATCACTTCCGGCGCAAAATCGTTACCACGACCCTGAAGATCCGCACCCGGCAATAATGATTTTCAATAAGGCGGCAGGCATGAAAAAAACAATTGATCACCAATCTGGCGGCTTTACCCTGATCGAGGTCCTCGTGGCCGTCACCATTTTCGCCATCGGTATCCTCGGGGTGGCCAGCATGCAGATGACGGCCACCAGGGGCAATGTGGCCGCCGGCAATCTCACCCACAATGTCATGGTCTCCCAGAGCCAGGAGGAAGACCTGCTGATGATCCCCTATCATGCGAACCGGCTCGATGCCGGCACCCAGACACCGGCCCAGGATGCCGATGGGGTGGATAACGACAGCGACGGCACCGTCGACGAGTCGGGCGAGACCGGCCCCATCATCGTGACCTACGAGGTGGCTGAAGACACGCCGGTGATCAATTCCAAAACCATTACCATGACGGTGACCAAAAACCATTTCACGGGGCGCAAGACCGCCACCATCATCCATGTCATTCCGGAGATTATCTGACTCATGAACAGAACCGAAACCCCTCATGACAATGTTCTGGCCAACGAAAACGGCGGCGTGGTCATCATCACCGCGATTCTTGTCCTGGTGGTGCTGAGCATCCTCGGCATTTCGGCCACGGACACGACCATTACGGAAAAACATATCGCCATCAACGACCAGCGTTCCAAGATCGCTTTTTTCCATGCCGACGGCGCGATTTTCGCGACCATCAAGTTGATCTCCCATGCGCTCGACACGCCCGCATCTGCCGATAAAATCATCCCCGGGTCAACCGATGCGCCGGGAATCACCTATCTGTCCGGTGCCACCGATCCGCACGAGGAATTTTACGACCAGATCGCGGAATTCGCCGTCCACGATCCGGATAAGGATATCGATTTTTTCGTCGGCAATCTGGACGCCGATTCCGAGGTCGAGTTCCTCGACCCGGCGCACACCGAGGGCGGGGGCGTCGAATTTCTTATGGAAGCCGAGGGGATCGGCTACACCGTTGTCGCCAAGGATTACCTCATCACCGCCAACGGTTATCACAATCGCAATGCCAAACGGATTACCGACAGGGCCCTTTCCGCCTGGTACCGCAAACTGGTCGGCTTTCCCGGCGGCATGTAGTGAATACAAACAGCACACAGGTACGTTTTCAACGACGACATACAGAGGTGATATGATGAAAAAATTATTCAATAAAAACAATGGCATGATAGCCTTTATGCTGGTCCTGGCGATTGCCTTTCTGCCAATTCCGGGCATGATCGCGGACAGCCGGGCAACGGTCACCACGCCGCCCGATCCCGTGCAGTACGAGTCCTATCCCCCCTTTCTGTCGGCCTCGGTGCCGCCCCTGGTGATGCTGGTCATGGGGCGCAATCACAAATTGTACTATGAAGCTTACAACGATGCCTCGGACCTGAATGAGGACGGAGTCCTGGATATCACCTACAAGCCTGACGAGATCGATTATTACGGCTATTTCGATTCGTTCAAATATTATGCGTATAACAGCTCGGCATCGCCGGCACGGTTCGATCCGGTGGGCGTGACCGCCGATAAAAAGGCACCGTCCGGCAACTATTGGAGCGGCGATTTTCTAAACTACCTGACCATGTCACGCATGGATGCCATGCGCAAGGTGCTGTACGGCGGCTATCGTGTTACCGATGAAGACGCCTCGGGGATCACGGTTCTGGAGCGGGCCTACATTCCCCAGGATGCCCATACCTGGGGCAAGGAATACGAAAGTGTTTTACGCGACGGTTACGACATCCGTGATTATACCCCTTTGGACCTGCCGGCCTCCGGCACCCGGCATTTGTTTGCTTCCACCTCTCTGACCGATCCCAGCAACTCCAGCTATGCGCCCCTGCTGCGGGTGCTGCCCGACAATTCCCATCGCATCTGGGAATGGGTGGCCAAGGAGGGGCCGGTAGCGGACGACTCACTGGAGGAAATTGCCGGAAGCTGGGATATCGTGCCGTCCAGTGTCAGTAACGGGATCAGCAATATGACCCGGACCACATACCGCCACAGCGGTAGCCATCCGGATAACCACACCCAGTTCGATACCTTTGTGGCCACTTACGCCGTCCCCGACAATTTCAACGGCAGCGGCCCGGCATCGACCATCGACGGATCGGGAAACCCCTATGGAGTAGCCGATAATTATTTGACGATTTTCGAGGGCACCCTGAACATCCCGGTTGATGGGACCTACACATTTGCCGTGGATGGTGATGACGCCGTAGAATTCATCATCGATGGTGGTGACGGCGTGTTCGACGGTGTGGATGACACCGTGGTGGCCGGCTTTTACGGTGGTCATGCCAGGTGCGATTGCAACGACCACAATGGCTCCATTGCCCTGACCAGCGGTGCGCATCTGTTCCAGTTCCGGCATGAGGACGGTGGTGGTGGAGACTATTATTATCTGCGCTGGAACCTGTCCAACTCCGGAAGCACGATTACCGATTACGAAGTCCGTGTGAAGGTGGCCGATGCCGCTGTGGGTGTGGAGGCCAATGCCAGGCAGTATCCGGACGGCAATTACAAACCCATCGGTATTCTCCAGCGTTATGGTGAAAGCGAAAAAATGTACTTTGGCCTGCTGACCGGTTCCTACACCAAAAACACTTCCGGTGGTGTACTGCGCAAAGCCGTGGGCAACATCAACGACGAAATCGTTCCCAATACCGGTCAGTTTACCCCGCTGAACGGCATCATCCGTACCATCGACACATTGCGTGTCGTGGATTACAACTATGGCAGCAACAGTCACAACAGCAATTGCGGCTGGATCGCTACCCGCCCCATCCACGAGGGCGAATGCCGCATGTGGGGCAACCCCGTGGGCGAGATGATGTACGAAACCCTGCGCTATTTTTCCGGGGCCGGTTCGCCCACCAGCGATTTTACCTATTCCCACGCCAATGATAACCACGGTGGTACGGCACTGGCGCTGCCCAAACCTGGCTGGAGCGACCCCTACGATACTTATGAGCACTGCGCCAAACCGTTCATGCTGGTGCTCAGCGACATCAATCCCACTTTCGATTCGGACATGCTGCCGGGCAGCTATTTCGGAAGCATGGCCGCCGAGGTGATCGGCCCCAGTGGCAATCCGGCCCTGGATGTGGAGGCCATATCGGACGCGATTTTTGCCAATGAACTGAGCGCCGGCGATGTCTACATCGGCCAGCAGGCGGCCACCTACGACGGCGCCTGTACGGCCAAGGCGATGGACGGGTTTGGCGACATCCGCGGTCTGTGCCCGGAAGAGCCCACCAAGCAGGGGTCCTACTATGCGGCGGCCGTGTCGGCCTATGGCTGGGCCAATGATATTCACGCAACGGCAGCGGAAACCCAAAGGGTGCGCACCTACGCCGTGGGCCTGGCTTCTCCTCTGCCCAAAATCGAGATTGACATAAAAGGCAGCATCATCAGCCTGGTGCCCTTTGGTAAATCGGTTGCGAATTATGGCATCAGTCCCGCAGCAGACAGTTTTCAGCCCACCAATACCATCGTTGATTTTTTTGTTCAGGAATTGGGTGATTTTTACGGCAAGTTCCGGATTAACTACGAGGACGTAGAGCAGGGTGCGGATCATGACATGGACGCCATTGTCATTTATGAATACCAGATCGTAGACGCGGCCGGCGATCCGGTGGATGCCTCCAATCCGGAGGACGCCGATGGGGTAGAGGTCACCCTGACTTCGGAATACGCCTCCGGCGGCATTATTCAACACTTGGGTTATATCGTCTCGGGCAGCACGGCAGACGGTCCCTATCTGGTTGTACGGGATGAAGACACCCTCGAAGGCGACGAAAGCGGTGATGTGGGCAATTATTATCTCAACACACCCGATCCGGCATATACCGCCAGCGGTCACCCCGGACTTCCACTGACGGATTCCCGGATTTTCAGGCCATCGGGTGCTGGCACTACATCTGCCAAACTGCTGACCAACCCCTTATGGTACGCCGCCAAATGGGGGGCCTTCGAAGACGAGAACAGCAACGGTATCCCCGACTTGACCAGTGAATGGGACAAGGACGGCGACGGCAGCCCGGACACCTATTATTATGTGGTCAACCCCCTGAAGCTGGAGGAACAGCTCAACAAATCCTTTGCCTCCATCGGCAACCAGTCCGCCTCGGGCACGACGGCCTCGGTGCTGGCCACCAACAGTGAAGGTGAAGGCTACATGCTGCAAGCCTATTTTAAACCCGAGGTCACCCTGAACAATGCAGAGAAGGTCAAATGGCTGGGATACATGCAATCCTTGTGGATGGACCCTTTCGGCAATATGCGTGAGGACAGCAACGGCGATAAAAAACTGGATCTGTACAACGGCAGTTCCGGTACCTCGGCCGGCGGCGCTGACAGAATCATCACGTTTTACTACGATGAAGATGCCGGCAAGACCAAGGTGCGGGTGTACAAAAACCATCACCATTATAGTGAAGAAAATGGTTTGAACAGTGATTGCACCTTAGATAGCGCCTGTCCGGACCTGGAAAACGCGAGCAATTACGACGAAATAAATCTGGAGGAGATAACGCCCATATTCGAGGCCGGCAAGAAACTGTGGGCCCGTTCCGCCGACAGCCGTACGATTTTTACCTCCATCGACGGCACCAAGACAGATTTCACGACTTCCAAGCTGAGCACCCTCAAACCCTATCTGGGCGTGAGAGACGATACGGCATGGACCTATCTGGATACGGATCCCACCAGCCCGGACCAGACCAGCCGGGCCTCCAATCTGATCGAATACATTCGCGGCAAAGATTCCGCGGAACTGCCCGGCAACCCGAATACCCGCAACCGAACGTTCAATCCTGACACGATGAGCCGAACGGTGGATGCCAGGGTCTGGAAACTGGGTGATATCGTCAATTCCACGCCCACAGCCATTTCTCTGCCGCCGAACAACATCCATATCATATACGGCGACAGGTCATTTCAAACCTATTACGAAAACAATCTGGACCGGGAAACCGTGGTGTATGTGGGTGCCAATGACGGCATGCTGCACGCCTTTACCTCGGGCATCAGCAAGGGCGGCGAGTTTGATCCTCCTAGCGACAGCACCCTGACCATCGGTGATGAGCTTTGGGCATATATTCCCGGAGCGCTGCTGCCCCATCTCAAGTTCCTGGCCAACCCCGAATACGGGCATTCCTATTATGTGGACCTGAAACCCAAGATTTTCGATGCACGCATCGGTGACACCTCGGACGCCAATCAGGGATGGCGCACCCTTATGCTGGTGGGGCTCAATCTGGGCGGAAGAGAGATCGGTGTCGAGGACGACTTCGGAGACGGGATAGAAACCCGTGTTTTCAATCCCACCTTGTCCTGTCTGGATATCACCGATCCCGCAAACCCTGTCCTGATGTGGGAGCGGTCTTATCCGCACCTGGGCATGACAACCTCTTTTCCCGGGATTGTCAAGGTGGGGGGCACGCGCACGGAATCCGGCGGGAAATATACATGGGATGCGGGTAATTGGTACGCCGCAGTAGGATCCGGACCGACGGATTACAACGGTACCAGTAACCAGAACGCGCACATCTTTATCATCGATCTGAAAACCGGCGATATAGCCACATCCTTCGATACCCAGCAGGCCAACGCCTTGATGAATTCACCGGTATCCTATGACAAGAATCTGACCTTCAATGTGGACGGCATCTACTTCGGCAGCATGGCCGGGCCGGCCAGCAGTCAAACCGGCAAGGTGTTCAAGGTCAATACACGCTCGGGTTCATCTGATGTGCCTGACGCGAATCCCAAGAACTGGACCCTGTCCAGCATCTTCGATTCACCCAAGCCCATTTCGGCGCCTGTTTCCCTGTCCAGGGACAAAATGGATCGCCTGTTGGTCTTCTTCGGTACCGGGCGCTATGGGGAGAACAATACCTTCAAGGCCGATGCGACCCAACAATATCTGTTCGGGATCAAGGACCCCTATTTCAATCCGGATTCCAGTGGTTATGGTGACAACGCCGGCAGCGTGGAACTGGGCATTGGCGACCTGTTCAATGCATCGTCCGTTCAGGTGTTCGATGATTTGACGGTGAGCGGCGGGGGGGCGAGCAATTGGGGCGAGCTGATCGATAAGGCCCGCGAGAAGGAGGGCTGGTACCGGACCCTGATAATGGATGGTACCAATCCATCCGAGCGGTCCCTGTCCAAACCCATCATACTCGGCGGTATTGCCTTTTTTGCGGGCTTTTTGCCTGACGAGGATGTGTGCAGCTTTGGCGGAGAAACCTCATATTATGGTCTCTACTATGAAACCGGCACCGGTTATTGTCGGCATATTTTTTCAGACGACCCCACCAATGAAGTGGAGATTAAAATCACCGAAAAGGGGTCACCATCACCGAGCCTGGGGGCCCACATCGGTCGGGAAAAAGGGCTTACGATGATCGTGCAGCAGGGTACCGGCGAAGCCAAATCCATTTCGGTTCCAACAACAGCATTGCCAATCAAAAGCCATATCAGCGGTTGGCGGGATCTGGAGTAAATCCATAAACCGGCCCGGGTAACCTCACTCGGGCCGCTTTGATCCTGTAAAACTGAAACGCCCCCGTCCCTGCATCATGGCAGGTGGCTGGGGCGTTTTACATCGCATATGAAGTCCGTGTAAAGACGATCAGCCGGACCCCATCAGTACGACATGTTGCCGGTTGCCGAATCCCGCACGGTTGTCTACCAGATATACTGCTGTCGGCGTGAAGGCATACAGCCGCACCTTGAATCGTGAGAAGAAATCCGCTGCCGTGGGGGGCGATTTTCCGCTAAAAAAAGTGTGTACAAAATCGAAGTGTTTCAGGTAGGCGCTGACAGCTTTCACGGATACCGACGGGGACCGGACAATATGTATTTCTCCGGTCATCTGAAGACCCCGTAATTCCTGCCACGCATCGGCCTGATGATACAAGGATGCCGCCACATTTTTCGATGTGAGCGCCTCGCGGATATGACGGCTGTCAGGTGAGGAGAAAAAGTGGAAGCTTTCCTTCAGGAATACGTAGCAGACCGGGGCAGACCATGGCCCGCTGTCTGCAGCCGTGGCCAGAGTCAGGGTGGACTGGCCCCGAATCAGTTCCATGGCCTCCCGTGTCCTGTCGTCATTCCGGCGAACCCGTCCGGATGTTACGGAGTTGTCCATGTGAATACCGGTGTCGCAAAAGATGGTACAGCCGCGTGATGTGGTGTCATCCGGAAATGACCCGTTCGTTGGATATCTGCGTGGCCCCAAACCTGTGTTTACAAGATTGGGTTATCCCCGAAACAGCGGCCATATGGCTGCGGTAACATGCGATTTTCTGACGAACACTATGCAGGTTCGGCAGGTGCGGGGTCGGTATTTGCCCAATAGGGCATCGGTCCGGCCCCGTCGTCGTTCCATCCCTCATCATCTGGCAGGGGGGCCGGCCAATTCTTTCAGGGCTTCCCGGATCTCTCGGGAGCCGCGTTCGTGGATTTGACTTACAGTGGCATATTCAGCCGTTACCTGAGAGAGAGAAAAGTGTCCCTGGCTGTTTTTCAAATTGACGTACAGCAGATCGCGAACAGACGCCCAACTGTCCCGTCGGGTTTGCGTCGGTAAGGGCGTCAGACCATCCAACCGGCGCAGCCATTTTTTCAAAAACCGCGAATAGAGATATTTGTTCAATACGGTCAACCACAAAATCAGCAGCAGGACGCCGATAATACCGGCACCGGTCATTTGCAGGACCGGATCCATGTCGGATAGGGTGGGCCGGGTCATCAGACCCAGCCAACCGGCCGCTGCGCCGATGGTGGACGTCAGCAGTCCGCCGAAAAAGGATTTTATCCTGAAAGAACGAGCCTTTTTGCGGTAGCTGATCATGCCCTCCAAAAAGTGGCAGATGCGTTCACCATGGGTTTCCACAAAAGTGGCCAAATTGTCCAGACGGTGGCAGGGTGCCTGGAGGACGGCTTTTTTCAGTTCTTCGCGCTGGTTTTCCAGGTAATCCAAATAGGCTGTTTGGGGATCGTCGGCCCGGCTGATTTTTTGTGCTGCCATTGGCGAGTAGGTCAGGTGGATCATGGGGATGTCTTTGCGGCCGGTGATCTGGGACAGGTTCCAGCACAAGGTGCCGTAAACCCGGAGCAAATCGGTCATGGACGCACATTCATCTATGCGGTTGAGCACATAGAGGACCCGGTCCTCGAAGGTTTTGGCCGGTAGGGTGTCCCGCAGGCTGGTGTGCGCCTCACGCACCGTTCCGGCTTTGTGAGGGTCGAAAAGCACGATTACCAGATCGGCAATCTGGGCCAGGTCACCGATAACATCCTGATAGTTGTACCCCCGGTCCCGCTCGGTGATGCTGTCCAGCATTCCCGGGGTATCGATAATCGCCAGGTTCTTAAGGAAAGGGGAATTGACTTTTTTAAGTTTGAAATGGGAAGCGAAACGCTGCCCATGTTTTTTGAGCGTCTCAAATGGGTATTCGGGATCGTTGAGCAGGAACTTGCCATCCCGTTGGTCTGTTACCCGTATTTCTGCATCTTCAGGTTCGTCCTCATCATGGGTGATGATGGTAAAAGAGTCATCGGTGGGTGCCTGCCCGGTATCCTGGACATCCAGCCCCAGAAACTCATTGATCAGGGTAGATTTTCCGGAGGAATAGTTGCCCAATACCAGAACCTGGGGGCGCCATTTGATATTGGTTTCGAGGGGAACTTCGCTATAGCCGTACCGTATGGCTACCGGTGTCAGTTGTTCCGAAACCATTTCCAGCATTTCGATGCGCAGGGCGTTGATATAATTGTCACGATACATGAACGTCTCCGCTGGTAAAAGGGCGTGATCGGCCGGATGGATTCAGTTTATGGAAAACGTTTGTATCTATATGGGTTTCCGGGCTACAAATCAAGTATTGTTCCTCCTATGCATGCCCCCCGCAGCCGCAATCGCAATCCCCGCCGCAACTTCCGCCGCTTGCCATGGCACGAACGATTTCGCGGTTATCTGCCCTGGATACATTGCCGATGGTGATTGTCAAAGATGCCGGGGGGGTGATGCCGGTCTGTTCACGAAGGGGCGCGATCAGGTGACCAACGGCCTCACAGCCGTCGGCCGGATCCAGGGACAGTTCTACCCGGTCTCCGGTGCTTTTGCCGTACAGGCGCTTTTCAAAAGGGGTGATGCCCGAAGCACCGGTGCCATATACAAATTCAAAAACCACATCTTCGGAAATTGTTTCGGTTTGAATATTCAAGGAGACCTTCATCAGGTTGTCGATGGTTCGGTGTTTGTCTGTCATGGGATCCTCTATGGGTGATGGTTTCGTAAGAAATCTTCTTTGAAAGACAAGCGCTACAAGGCATTTTCAGCCACAACCCGGTTTTTTCCGTCGGCTTTGGCTTTGTAAAGGCAGCGGTCGGCCCGGTTGACGATGCTTTCGGGTGTATCACCTTTTTGATAGGTGCTGACGCCGATGCTCACCGTCACGGAAACTGCCTCGGGGTTGGCCGAATCGTCTGCGGCGTACCTGGCTTCCGCAATGGTGCGGCAGAGCTGTTTGCCTTTTTTGGCGGCATTGCGCAAAGATGCACCTGGAAGAATCAGGGTGAATTCCTCCCCCCCGTAGCGTGCCAGGAAGTCGTCGCCGCGAACCGAACCGCGGCATTTCTCCGCGAAAGCCACCAGCATCCGATCACCAACCGTGTGGCCATAGGTATCGTTGAGTTTTTTAAAATCATCGATATCCATCATCAGCAGCGAAAATGGAGAGCGGGTCACATGGTTGCGGTCCACAAGGCTTCTCAGGTGATTGTCCAGCGCCGTGCGGTTTTTGACGCCGGTCAGTCCGTCCGTATTGGCGGATTGCCGGGCCTCGTCGAGTTCTCTTTTCAGGGTGTCCACCTGGCTCGATAGTGCGTCAAGAGACTTCTGATCGCTGTTTTCCTTTTCGCGAACCATGGAACGCATTTTCTCCACCTCGCGGAGCAATTCGTTTTTGATGCGTTTGATATCATCCAGGCGGGTGATTGCTTCAAATTGTTCGCCCTGTGAGCGGATGTTACCGTAAAAATCCTGGTTTTTGTTGTCCATGCCGGCCAGGGCCGCAGTCATCAGGTCAATGATTTCCCTGAACTCGGTTTCTCTTTCCTGCAGATATGCCCGCTGCCGGTGGATGTGCTTGAGAATGGCTTCCTTTTGGCGGTTAAAATGGGCGGTAATGTTTTGGGTCTTTTCTTCCTGATGGAATTTTTCCTGAAGCCGGTCCAACCGGTTTCTCAGCCCTTGTGCATCAATTTCAGAAATGTCCAGGGTGTATTCGCGGATGAAAAAAAACATCGCTTTCATGCTTTCCATCAGGACCGCAATACGTTTTTGGGCATCATTGATTTCCCTGTTCAGATCCGCGGGATCGGCCTTGCCGGCATTTTCTTTGCCAAATAGTTTCATGATTCACCCTCATTGGGGTCCGTCCAGAAACAGGCAAATTTGTTCGAGATCAAGGCTTTCGAACATTTTTACCGCAGGCATACGGTTGATATTGGCGAGGATAAAAATGTTCGTATAACGCAGATATCGGACAAATTGGCCATTTCCGGATGAGCACGCTTTAGTCACCACCGCGGTACGGCTAAGGAAATCGGTTACCGGGTTCCACCCAGGATACCCCTTATGGCGGTGGGGATTTCAGCCGGCATAACGACGACCTTGGCATTTTCCGACGTGGACAGATGTTTCAGGGAATCTACGTATTTCTCACCAATCAAATACATCACGGGGATTTCATTTTCACCGATGGCCTCGGTAACTTTCTGGATGGCCATCTGGCTGGCTTCAGCCAGCACGACTTTGGCCTTGGCATCCCGTTTGGATGCTTCCAGCCGGCCTTCAGCCTCCAGGATGGCGGCGGCCTTTTCGCCGTCCGCCCGGGTGACGGTGGCCCGGCGTTCCCTTTCTGCGGCGGCCTGTTCCTCCATGGCGGACTGCATGGTCTGGGATGGATTGATATCCTGGATCTCCACGGTTTTCATGGTGATTCCCCAGTCGGCAATATCGTCGGAAATCGCGGTCTTGAGCTTGGCTTTGATCTGGTCACGTGAAGACAGGGCGTCATCCAGGTCCATCTCTCCGACGATTGACCGAAGAGAGGTCTGGACCAGGTTCTGGATGGCGATCTGGTAGTTCTCTACACCATATACCGCCTTTTCCGGAGAAACAATGTTGATGTACGCGACGGCGTTGGCGATGATCACGGCGTTGTCCCGGGTGATGACTTCCTGGGAAGGGATATCCAGAACGATGTCCTTGGTCGTGACCTTATGCGCCACGGTGTCGATATAGGGGATGATGATATTCAGGCCCGGGCCGAGTGTCGTATGATATTTTCCCAGACGCTGGACCACATGTTTGCTGCCCTGGGGCACGATGCGGACGCCCAGGACAAGCGTGACGATCACCAGAACGACAAATACGACGGTAACAATCAGTAATTCCATGGCATTCCTCCATTTATCAGGTTTTTTTTACGATCAGGGTGTTTCCCGAAAAATCGGCTACCGATACCCGGTCGCCTGTCGATACGCTTTCACCACAAATAAAGGGCCATTCGTCCGATCCCAGCAAGGGGGTGGTGAACCGCACCACGCCCCGTCGTCCATCGGCCGGTTCACGGATGACCTGGCCGGTTTCACCGACCGCCGCTTCACGGGCGATTCCCGCTTTTGTACGATCGGTCATCAACGGGCGGATCATTTTGAACCACATCCATGTGAAACCGCATGAGGCAACCGCCCAAATAAACAGTTGCCAGCTTAAATTCATACCGGAAATGAAATACATCAAGACAGCGACCAGGATGCCGCCCAGGCCGAACCAGAAAATGGTGAAGCTGGGAATGAATATTTCAACAATGATCAAAAGCATTCCCATCACCAGCCAATGCCAATATTGAACGCTGACTTCCATGTGGACCGCTCTTTCCAGTTTGGTAGACCCCATGGTTGCATAAAAAGGGATCGCCGTAAAGTGCTGCGGCTTTACCCTTGCCGCCTTGGCTTTGATTCCCTCCGGTTTGTGCAACGCTGGGATAGATGAAAACCAAACCTGCGATGACATCAGCACACCGAAAACAGATGGCCTGGATCGCAAGCTTACCATAGCCTGAATGGAATTATTAGCATAAATCGTTCATGGGTGAAAGCACCACCGCGACGGACCCGGATGAAACCGTGGGTTGATCGATACCCGGAATTTATTTATATTGAGTGCCTGTCCAGAAATAGGTAAATTGGGTCGAGATCGAGGATTTCGCCCTGATTTTTATCTCGGGTTTTCCCGCAGGCATATGGTGGGGCTTCCGGGGATAAAAATGTTCGTATAACCAGATATCGGACAAATTGGCCATTTCCGGATGGGCACTGATATGGTTGAAAGAAATGAATCCGGACCCTCAATGAGGAACGAACTGAACGATGACGATACCCAACCTTGGGGTCACTATTGGTGGACTGAAATTGGCAAATCCGGTCATGACCGCGTCCGGCACATTCGGATATGCGCGGGAGTTTGATCATTATATAGATCTCAACCGGCTGGGTGGAATCATCGTCAAGGGATTGTCCCTTGCGCCATCTATGGGCAATCCGCCGCCTCGCATCGTAGAGACCGATAGCGGCATGCTTAACGCCATCGGCCTTGAAAATGTGGGGCTGGATGCATTTGTGGCCGACAAACTGCCTTTTCTGAGGACCCTGTCGCCACCGCTCATTGCCAATATATATGGAAAAACCGTGGATGATTATGCCCGCCTGGCCGCTCGTATCGACGACCTGAAAGACGTCGTCGGGATGGAGGTAAATATCTCTTGTCCCAATGTGAAAGAAGGTGGTGTGGCCTTCGGGTCTGACCCGGTTCTTGCCCGCGAGGTGGTTTCCGCGGTTCGGGAACAAACGACCAAGCATCTCATGGTGAAATTGTCTCCCAATGTCACTGATATTGCGTTCATGGCCAAGGCTGCTGAAGATGTCGGCGCCGATTCATTGTCCGTAATCAACACCATAACGGGGATGGCCATTGATCTGGCTACGCGGAGGCCTAAACTGGCCAATGTGACCGGCGGGCTGTCCGGGCCGGCTATCAAACCGGTGGCCCTGCGCATGGTCTGGCAGGTTGCACAGGCCGTTAACATTCCAGTCGTAGGGGTGGGCGGCATCATGTCGGCCGTTGACGCCCTGGAGTTTATGGTGGTGGGTGCCACCGCCGTTCAGGTCGGGACCGCCAATTTTATCGATCCGGGACGCACCATTAAAATCATTGATGGCATACAGCGATGGCTGGATCAGGAAGGTATCGATGATATCAACACCTTGATCGGAACGCTGCGAACCGATCTTGACTGAGGAGCGAATAACGATCACGACACAAAACAAATTTCCTGCTTATCCGCCCTTTCAAAGCCTCGTCTTCTGATGCAGGAAGCCGGTCAGGGTGGGAGCGCAGCGCGTTCTTTGCCAACAGATTCATCAATTCTCCACCGGCATGCGCCAGGGGGGCCTTACCCCTGCCGCACACAGCTTTTCAATGGCTGCCGACATATGGCTGCCAATGTCGCGCACTCCGTGGGAATCATCTCCAGGTACGATATCAATGTTCAGTTTGACGGCTTTGTCGAGAATGGGACCCGATAGATAGGGATCTTTTTCGCCCTTGGACAGGGGGCGCAGGTTGAAGTCAAGGATCAGGTCCAGCGATTTTATCGCCTCCAGGTTGCGGACAATGCGTCGCCAGATGGCCGGTTCGAGCAAGCGTGCAGGATACGCCGGATCATGCATGCGGATGATGTCCATATGGCCGACCACCTGCGGATGCAAGGTTTGAATCATCTCGTACTGCTGGTCGAAATAGGAGATATACAATTCATTCAGACCGCCGCAGCGTTCGGTGGCACGCAGATAGCTGGCGCGGTCGTAGTCGAAGGGGATATCTTGCACATGGTGAACGGATCCGACGATGTAGTCGGGGACGAAACGATCCATGAGCTTTTTTGCGAGATCAAGGCTCCCGCGGGTGTATTCCGTTTCGAAGCCTGCCAGAATGCGAATTCGGTCCGCGTATCGCTTCTGCAGTTCACGGCAGGTGGCCATGTAGTCAGCGAATCGATCCATCAGCGAAACCACATCCCAACCGTCCCGCTTTTCTTCCGGGTAGACGAACTCTTTTGAGGCCGGCGGCATATGTTCGGTGATGCCCACCCAGGCATAACCCTGCCGGCAGTAAGCCTGGATGATCGCTTCCAGGGTATCCCGGGCATGGGAACAGAACTGCCCGCTGTGCCCGCCATGCACGGATACGGGCCCAGAGTAAGTCATGCTGCGGACCTCCTTTTTTTCATCAATCTCCACGAGAATTCTTGCGTTTGCCTAACAGCACCCGGTCGCTGCGGAGAACGATAACGGCCACCCCCATCAGCCGCCTTTCCGGCAGGCGGGTTCTGTTTTCCGTCATCCGTTTTTCGACCGTGGCTTTCATATTGTGTAAAGAAGGACCAGGCAACGGGTGATTTCCGATGACAGGCTTTTGAGTTTATGCGGGGTGTTGGAATGAAAGTGAATGGAATCTTCCTTTTTAAGGACCTGTGGCTTGTTTCCCAGGGTGACTTCAAGCTCCCCTTCCATAACGAAGATGAACTCTTCTCCCTCATGCTTGTAAGCCACCGGCTTGTGGTCCTGGTGCGGCTCAATGGTGACCATGAAGGCCCTCAGGTGATCGTTTTCGGCACCGGATGTCAGCGACTGATAGGCGTTATTGCCGGTCCGTTTGACGTATGCCTCGGTCCGCTGGTTGCGGATACGGGATCTTTCTTCATCCCGTAAAAATGTGTCCGGATCCACTTGATAGGCCTGTGAGAGGCGCAGGATGAAAGCCACCGGCGGAGAGAAGTCTCCGGACTCGACGCTGGCGATGAACTCCGGTGTCTGACCGGTGATCTTAGCCAGGTGCTCCCGCGACCACCCCTGGGTTTCACGCAGGATTTTGAGTTTTTCTCCGAACCCCGTTTTTCGGGATGTGTCCAGTCCTTCTGAACACGCATCGTCGGCCAATTGGCGCATGACCGCCTGGCGGGTTCTCGCAATCAAAAGGGGCAGAAAGGTCGAAACCTCCGCTACCACGCCGATGTCGGCCAGTTGAAATATGGGGGCGGACGGATCACGGTCGATGGCCACGATGGTGCCTGCATCCGTAATGCCGGCAGTGTATTGAACGGCTCCGGATGTTCCGATGGTGATGAGCAGTTTGGGGCGTACGGTCTTTCCGGTCTGGCCGATGAGACGATTTTCGGCCACCCAGTGGTTGAGAACCGGGGGGCGGGTCGCTCCCACCTGTCCGGCCAGGGCTCGGGCCAGTTGCCGCGCCTTTCCGAAGTTTTCCACACTGCCCAAACCGGCCCCGCCCACGACTACGGTCCTGGCAGATTCCAGATCATCTTCGGCAGGCCGGGCGCTCTGCGTGGAAACCCGTCGAATGCTGTCGTTTGTCGGGACGGTGTCGACAATTTCGCGGACAACGCTTCCTTTCCCCGATGTATTCAGACGGCTTTTGGCCCCATGGGGCTGTACCGTGGCGAATCCGGTTCCCCAACCCGGTGCAAAGGTGATTTCGGACATGATCTTTCCGCCCCAGGCAGGGCAGAGTCCCACAATGCTTCCGTCCTTTCCGACCGCGAGTTCAACGCAGTCGGCAATCAGGCCGCTCCCGGCGGATGCCGATACCCGGGCAGCCAGTTCCCGGCCGAAATCGGTCAGCGGGAACAGAACCAGGCGGGGCGCTTTCTCTTTAATGATGGGGCTCAGGGCGTCGGCGCAAAGATGGGGCGTTGGCGTTTCGAACCGATCGTTTTCGAAATAGCGCACTTCGTTTGCCCCCCGGGCGAAAGCTTCGTCATCAACGGTTCCATCCATGGTACAGGCATCCCCTTGTGACGACGTCAACGGCTCGGGGGGACCGTTGGTCAACAGGAACAGAACCAGTCGATCCCCGATTTCACCGGCGAGGCCGGCGGCCTTGGCCAATACCTGAAAACTGCTGTCCAGCAACTGACGGCTGCGCAGATCGCCGAAGACCCAGATTTCGCCGCCGGTCTTTGCGGTTATGTTTGAAGACGGGCTATTCATGGAGATGTCGTTCACACTTTCGGTTTGATGGCATTATCGTTTTCATTCCAATGGCGCTGGTCAGGCCAGCAATATACCCGCCTGCATCACCCGATCAGGCCGCTTTCGGTCAACTGCCGGATCAGAGCATCGGCCTGCTGTTCGGGGGGGCCTTCAATCAATTGACAAGTGCGTTCTTTTTTCAATGTGCGCATGGAAAGCACCCGGGTCGGGGAACCGGTATTACCCACCTGTTCTGGGGCCAGCCCGAGTCGGTCCATGGCAATCGTTTCAACGGTGCGCTCGTCGAAGGCTTCGGCGATCATTCCCAAACCGGGGTCTTTGGGCGATACCGTTGCGGGCTGGACGGTTAGCGCCGCCGGCAGGTCCAGTTCATAGGTCTCCAAGAACTCGTCAATGCTGCGTGTAACTGTCACCATTTGGTCATCTGCCTGTATTTGTCGGGCCCCGGAGAGCATGGGAAGCCCCAGCAGAACCGCCGTCTGGATGCCGACCTGGCCGGTGTCGGAATCGGATGTACGTGTTCCGAACAACACCAGGTCAAAGGGTGCCAGGTGTTTGATTCCGGCGCATAACGCCGTGGATGTCGCCAGGGTGTCGGATCCGGCCATGACTGGATCGCAAAGCAGTACGGCCCGATCGGCCCCACCGGCCATGGCTTCCCGCAAGCTCGCTTCAGCGGATGGCGGTCCCATTGAAAGGGCCGTCACCGAACCGCCGCAGGCAGATTTGAGTTGCACGGCAATTTCCAGGGCAGGGCGGTCAAAAGGATTGAGTACACATTTGTCGGCCGTACGGACAATCTTTCCTTTGGGGGCATCGATAACGACAGATTTGATGCAGACGATGATGTGCAAGAGGGGAGCTCCATGGGTTCGGGGTTCAGGGTTCAAAGGTTCGGGGTTTTTCGATCCGTGTTACCCGATTTTCTATTCCGCCATCACACTTTTGGCGATCACCATGCGATGGACTTCCGAGGTCCCTTCATAAATACGGGTGACGCGGGCATCACGGTAGTAGCGTTCCACTGGATAGGCTTTGCTGTAGCCGTAGCCACCGTGAATCTGAACAGCCAGATCCGTAACCTGGTCAGCGGCCTCGGCGGCAAACAGTTTGGCCATGGCGGACGCCCTGGAAAAGGACAACTGCCTGTCTTTCAGCATCGCCGCTCGGTAAACCATCATTCTGGCTGCATCCACCTGGGTGGCCATGTCGGCGATCATGGTCTGGATGCTCTGGTGGCGCTTGATGGGTACCCCGAACTGGCGCCGCTGCCGGGCGTAGCGTACGGCCTCTTCCAGGGCTGCCTGGGCGATTCCCACGGCTTGGGCGGCGATGCCCATGCGGCCGGTATCCAGGGCGGCCAGGCCGATTTTCAGCCCCATGCCCTCGCGGCCCAAAAGATTCGCCGTCGGCAGGCGGCAATCGTGCAGACAGATGGAGCAGACCGGGTTGGCACGCATGCCGCACAGATCTTCCAGATCTCCCACGACGAAGCCCGACGTCCCGCGTTCGGCCACCACCACGCTGATGCCCCGGGGCCCGGCGGCCGGATCGGTTCGGCAGAAAATCAGGCAGATGTCGGCCACACCGCCGTTGGTCACGAACACTTTGTTGGCGTTGACCAGGTATGCATTTTCAACGGCCAGGGCTGTGGATTCGATGCCGGCGGCGTCGGAGCCCGCATTGGGTTCCGTCAGGCAGAAGGCGCCGATTTTTTCCCCCCGGGCCAGGGGCGCGGCCCATCGCTCGATTTGTTCCGGGTTGCCGAAGGCCAGGATGGGATAGAGGGCAACGGAGTTGTGCACCGTGACACAAAGACCGATGGCGGCGCTGACCCGTGAAATTTCCTCAATGACGATGGCGTAGCTGACCGCATCCAGGTCCGCACCGCCGATGGATGTCGGCGCCTGGATGCCGAAATAGCCCAGTTTTCCCATTTTTTCGATGACGTCCCAGGGAAAGCGGGCCTCCTGGTCGATCTGGGCAGCGATTGGACGCAGTTCCCGTTCGCAAAAGCGGCGTACCGATCGACGTATGATGCGGTGTTTTTTTTCAAGCAGTTGGTCCATAAAACCTGTATACCTGATAACAATTGCCTGAGTTGAGCCATTGGCAATTGGCTTTTAGCAATTCGCAAAATGATTCTGTTTCGTTAACGAAAGGCATGACACCACCTGCTGGGTTAAGCCTGGATGTCATGTAACTATCTGAAACAAAAAGGCTAAGCGCTAACGGCTAAAAGCGAATCGCTTATTTTAACAATTGGTTGGTTTTCGCATGCCACAAGGCCGACAGGATCTTGATGCAGCTATCAGAAAACATACCCGCCGTCAATGACCCCGGATATTCTTCAGGGATTCCCGGTGAACGTCCAACCCTTAATCGGACGAAGTCGAAATCGATTCATTGCGGATTCGGGCTTTCCGGTCGGACGTTCATCTCGCTTGACAACCTTGGCGCCAAACCGGTAGGTAGGGCCCATCCGGTATGGAAGTGAATGGTTGAATCGTTGCCGTATCCCAAGACAGAGGAGACTGATACCATGGAAGCAGATTGCCTGTTTTGCAAGATTGCCCACGGCCAGATGGATACCGAGTTTTTGTACGAAAATGACAACCTGGTGGTTTTCCGGGACATCAATCCACATGCACCGGTACATCTGCTGATTGTCCCCAAACGTCACATCCGCAGCATCAACGACCTTACTGCGGGTGACGACGCGATTCTGGCGGAACTGTTCATGACCGCCAGGGAGATGGCCAAAAAAGAAGGTGTAAACAAAACCGGTTATAAATTGCTTTTCAATGTGGAAAAGGGCGGCGGCCAGATGATTTTTCATCTGCATCTGCATCTCATGGGGGGCTGGCAGTCGTCTGCGGGAAATCCATGATTCAACGGGCAGGTGCTTGTCGTCAATGCCGGTCGGGTAGCGATCGGGCCGCCGAAGCGGCCCGGTGCATCAAAACCGAAATGACCGCATGGGACATTTGAATCACTCGATGGTGTGTTCCACAATCGGCGCATCGGAAACGGTCTGATCCGGTTCCGGTGGGGGCAATTGGATGACCGGTCGTGGAATCGTGACCGGAGGCACAGCTTTTGTCTGGCGTTTTGACAGCGCGTCTATTCGCGTCTCGAGTGCATTGATCTTTTTGATCAGGCCGGCCATTTTTTTGTCTATTTCACGCAGGCGATCCTTGACCATTTCCTGGATTGCCAGTCGTTCCAAACCCAGCGCCAGATTCATGGCGTCCTTACTCAGTTTCTCGGTCTCAATCCCTTGCAGGGTCTTTTCCATGCGTTCCAGCCGACTCTGATCCTTTTTCATGGCCTGGGCCATGAGAAGAATCTGGCTGGACAACTCATCGTCGAAGTTGTCGAATGCGCCGCTTAAAGATGCCAGGTTCTTTTTCAATTCAACTGCCGCGTTCATGGCTTCGTCCGCTTTTGCCGTAACCGTCTGGGCTGCGGTACGATCCAGCTTGGCTTCGTCGATCCGGTCAATCTTGGAGATGGCCTTTTTCAAATTGACATGCAGGGATGCCGCCGCCGTATCCATTTTGGTATTGAATGCCTCAAACGCCTGTTCCAGTTTGGTGTGCTTCAACGAGAGATTTGAAAAGCGGGCCTCCATATCCCTGGATAATTTTTGAACCCCCACAGAACCGGATGTCTGTGTGCGGGTCACCCGTTTTTTGATGTCCAGGTAGGCGACGGCGAGGACCACCGCCAACAGACAAGGAATCAAAATGGTAATCAGGGTCAGCCGGGATCCGAGTTTTTCCAGGCGCAGGTTTTCCACATCTGACATGTAGACGGAATCCGGCGGACTGTCTTGATCCCGGATGGTGAACCGGGTTGAATCGTCGCTATCGTTCATCGGTGCGTTGTTTCCATATTCAAAATTCGAAGTTGGACGTTCGATGTTCACTGGTTTGGCTTCTAGCCCCTTTCGAGGGGGCTTCATCAAACCACCCGCTCGGCGGGTGATTTTTTTAAACCTTTACTCCCATTCGATGGTGCTGGGCGGTTTTGAACTGATATCGTAAACCACCCGGTTGACCCCGCGAACCTCATTGATGATCCGGTTGGAAATCGTACCCAGCAGCTTATGGGGCAGTTTTGCCCAGTCTGCCGTCATGGCATCCTTGCTGGTGACCGCCCGGATTGCCACGATATTTTCATAAGTGCGGCCATCCCCCATGATGCCGACACTCTTGACGGGCAGCAACACGGCAAAAGACTGCCACAATTTGCGATAATATCCGGCGGCGCGGATTTCTTCCTGTAGAACGGCGTCCACCTCGCGCAGTACGTCCAGTCTTTTTTTCGTAATCTCTCCGATCACCCGAATGGCGAGTCCCGGTCCGGGAAAGGGCTGGCGCCAGATCAGCTCATCGTCCAGGCCCAGGGTCTTGCCCAATTTGCGCACCTCATCCTTGAACAGGTATTTGAGGGGTTCAACCAGTTTGAGCTTCATTCTTTTGGGTAGACCGCCGACATTGTGGTGAGATTTGATTACCGATGTGGGGCCGCCGAAAGCCGATTGGGATTCGATGATGTCAGGGTACAAGGTCCCCTGGGCCAGGTAGTCGGCGCCTTTGATTTTTTTGGCTTCGGCTTCGAACACGTCCATAAAGATTTTGCCGATAATTTTACGCTTTTTCTCTGGATCGGAAACCTTTGCCAGGGCTTTGACAAAGTGTGACGCCGCTCTCACGAAACGGATATTGATATCCAGACGGCTTTTCAGTTTTGTTTTCAATTGTTCGGCTTCATTCTTGCGGAGCAGCCCATTGTCCACGAAGATGCAGGTCAGGTTTTTACCGATGGCCCGATGGATAAGCAGCGCCGTCACCGATGAATCGACGCCGCCGGAAAGGCCCAGGATCACTTTTTTGTCCCCCACGGTGTCGCGTATCTGATCAATGGTGTCCCGGGCGAAGGATTTCATGGTCCACGAGGCTTTACATCCGCAGATGCCGAAAAGGAAATTGCGGATCATGGCGCGTCCCTTGGCGGTATGCTCCACTTCAGGGTGGAACTGAACCCCAAAAAATTTCTTGCGGCTGTTGGCCACGGCCGCCACTTTGGTGTTTGCAGTGGAGGCGGTGATGGTAAACCCCTTGGGAACCGATTCAATGGAATCACCATGACTCATCCAGGTGACCGATTCCTTTCCGACATCCTTGAACAGACCGGCTTGCCGTTTGACCTTCAGGGATGCGAAACCGTACTCACGTTTTTGAGCTTGTTTGACACCACCGCCCAATGCGTCGACCATGAAATGCAAACCGTAGCAAATACCCAATACCGGAATGCCCAGGTCGAAAATACCGCTATCCATTTTGGGGCTGTTGTCCTCGTATATGCTGGACGGTCCCCCGGATAGTATGATGCCTTTCGGGTTCAGGCTGCGAATCTGATCTGCCGTTATGGTGGGGGGTTCGATTTGACAATAAACCCGGCACTCGCGTACGCGCCGGGCAATGAGTTGGTTGAATTGGGATCCAAAATCTATAATTACGATCATGATGGGCTCCGGTTCGAGTCGTCTTGTCAATCCCATGGTTACATACAAAATGAGAGAATTATCGTTAATCTCTAAGAGAATAAATCGTTCTATGCAAGGTCCTGGAATTCACCCAATGGACAATTCAGGCTGCAACGATAATTTTCTGTTTTGTACCCTCCGGCTTTTGCAACACTGGGGTAAACGCTTGAATTCAAAAGGTTCATTGATTCGGGAGGGCATATCACGATCACTTTCAAAAGGCAACCGGCACCCGTTTTCAATCATGGTGGCAAGATTCAACCGGCTTGATAAATTTGATATTCAAGATTATATAACCCCATCCTGTTTACCGGAGGCATATGGTTGATATTCCGAGGATAAACTTGTTGAAACGCTTGTGGTTACTGCTTTTGCTATGGATTTTAACGGCCCTTTGCGGATGCGATTCTCCTTTTGTGCAGGATGATCTGGAAGCGCTTCATTCCAGAGGTGAACTGGTCATGATCACACGCAAAAATTCGGCCTGCTATTATGAAGGTTCCCACGGACCGGCCGGTTTTGAATACGATCTGGTCAAGGCTTTCGCCGATCACCTGGGGCTGCCGTTGCGGGTCCGCATCATTGAAGAGGAAGCCGATATGGTCGCGGCCCTGGGGGAAGGGAAAGGCGATATTATTGCCGCCGGTTTTCCTTTTGGCGAACAGACCATACGGCGTGTTGCCGTCGGGCCCGGATATCTGGAGGTCAAACACCAGATTGTGGGGCGTCGGGGCGGGGCCGATGTGCGCCGTGAAGCCGACCTGAACAACTATACACTCTGGATGGCCGAGAGCAGCGCGGGTATCGAAACCCTGGAAACGTTGAAAGAAACATATCCGAAAATTGGCTGGCAGGTGTCGGCTGTGTACAGTGCTGAAGATCTGCTCCGGATGGTATGGTGCCGCTTCCTGCCGATAACCCTGGTCGATTCCAATATCATGGCCATGAATCATCAATACTACCCGGAATTGAAGATTTTGCTCAGCCTGGGGCAGCCCCGTCAACTGGCCTGGGCCACGGATCCCCGCAATCGCCGTTTGAACGATACCATTTCATCCTGGTTTGATAAAAAAGAAACCAGGGAATTCATACACGGGCTGAAAAATCACTACTACGGCCACCTGGAGACCTTCGATTACGTCGATCTGGCACGTTATCACCGACGGATACGCACACGTCTGCCCAAATACCGTCCTGTTTTCGAAGCGGCAGCCGGTCAATTTAACCTGGACTGGATGCTGGTGGCGGCTTTGTCCTATCAGGAATCCCATTGGAATCCCAACGCACGCAGTCATACAGGCGTGCGCGGCATCATGATGCTCACCCTGGATACGGCGGCCGGTATGGGGTTGGAAGATCGTCTGGATGTGGATGCCTCCATCCATGCCGGAACACGATACCTGGCAAATTTGTACCGGCAGGTGGGGTCGAATGTGCCCGAACCGGATCGGACATTGTTGGCATTGGCGGCCTACAATATCGGTTTCGGGCATCTGGAGGATGCACGCATTCTGGCCCGCAGAATGGGCAAACCGGATGATACCTGGCATGGCGTGCGATCCGTGCTCCCTTTGCTCCAGCAAAAGAAATATTATGCCACATTGGCCCATCGCTATGCCCGTGGAAAAGAAACCGTCAGATACGTGGACCGCATCCGAAACTACTACAATATCCTTTTGAATGCATTGAAAACAAAGGTCAGGGATGTAACGCAGGATGACGACCTGTCCGTTTTTCCGGGCTTATGACCCGGCAATGTGATACGGTTTGCACAAAAAGGTTTGGGTATGATAGAAACGGTACCGGTCAGGAGCGATCTTAACCTTTTAAAAATGTTAAAAAAATGACGAAACCAATCGTTCAGATCTACGAAGTTCAGACAACCGATGAAGCCCGGGCGATGATTGAACTGGGGGTGGACCATATCGGCAGCGTGATTACCGAGAAAGAACGGCGCCACGACACCGCTCTCCGGGATACGGTTGATCTGGTACGCAAGATGGGGGCTGTCAGCAGTCTGATTCCCCTGTATGCAGAGATCGACGCCGTGCTGGACACACTGGAATTTTATCGGCCGCACATCGTTCATTTTTGTGATGCTATCGATGGTGCTGACAGCCCGGCGGTCGATGCAGCCATATCCCTTCAGAAAACGGTAAAAAAAGCATTTCCCGATATTGATATCATGCGGGCCATTCCCATCGGACAGTCGGCGGCGCAGGGCGCGGCCGGCATATTAAAAATGGCCGCCCGGCTGGAGGCGGTCAGCGATTATTTCCTGACCGATACGGTCATCGAATCAGCGGATGGTAACCGGGCGGATCAGCCGGTGGCCGGATTCCTTGGCATCACCGGTTTAACCTGCGACTGGGCTGTGGCCGCACGTTTGGTGGAGGAGAGCCGTATCCCCGTTATTCTGGCTGGCGGCATTTCTCCGAAAAACGCAGCCGAAGGTATTCGAAAGGTCCGGCCGTTCGGTGTGGACAGTTGCACATGCACCAATGCCAGGGATGTGAATGGCCGCCCCATTCGCTTCCGTAAAGATCCGGCACGGGTGAAGGCCTTGGTGCAAGCTACGCACGCATTTGAAACAATAACAGGGGATTGACACGCCACATATAAAGCGATGAGGAGATATCGACATGTACGAAAGCAGTGATTTACGCAAAGGGCTGAAGATCGAGATCGACGGAGACCCCTATATGGTCGTTCAGTTCGACTTCGTCAAACCCGGAAAAGGCCAGGCCCTGTATAAATGCCGACTCAAGAATATGATCACCGGTGCCCAGTTCGACAAAACCTATCGTTCCGGCGAAAAATTCAAAGAGGCCAACCTGGAAGAAGTGGAGATGGAATATCTTTACTTCGACGGTAATGCATATTGTTTCATGAACTCATCCAACTACGAGCAGGAATTCCTCACCGAAGATCAGGTGGGGGAGGCCAAAGCCTTCCTCAAAGAGAACACCGTATGTGAAGTACTCATGTTCGAGAAGAAGGCGCTGGCCATTTCCTTACCCAATTTCGTCGAACTGACCATCACCGAAGCGGAACCCTGGGCAAAGGGGGACACCGCAGCCGGATCCACCAAACCGGCTACGCTGGAAACCGGGCATGTGGTTCAAGTGCCGCCTTTCGTCAACCAGGACGAAAAAATCCGTATCGATACGCGCACCGGCCAGTATGTAGAACGGGTAAAGTGATCGCGAACGTCCGGAGATGGTGGGCCGCACCAGGAAGCTTGCCATGGTTTCAGAACGAGGGGCTGCGGACCTGAGATTCAATTTAGTTTGAATCGGCCTGGGGCGACAATGCCTGGACCATGTAACGTTTGATTCGGTTGCCGTCCATTTCCGTGACAACGATTTTATGGTCGGAAATGGTGAAAACCTCGTCTACCTCGGGAATTCTACCGATGGTGTCGAGAATGAAACCGGAGAAGGTGTCGTACTCCTTGGATTCGGGAATGTGCATGCCGATCCTTTCGTTGACTTCTTCGATGTCGGATTTTCCCAGCACCATCCATTCCCTGGCTTTTTTGAGGACGATGTGCGGTTCCTCTTTGTCGGTTTCATCGCGGATCTCGCCCACCAGTTCTTCGATGGCGTCCTCCAGGGTAATCAATCCGGAAACGCCGCCGTGTTCGTCCACAATGATGGCCATGTGGTTTTTACGGACTTTGAACTGGTGCAGCATTTGATCCAGTTTCTTGTTCTCGGGCACAAAATAGGGCGGGCGCATGATGGTTTTCAGATCTACGGGAGCATCGGAGATGGACTGATGCAAAAAAATGTCCTTGATGTTTACGATGCCGATCACATGGTCAATGTCATGTTCGATCACCGGAATGCGGGTAAAACCTGAACCGGCAATGGCTTTAAGATCCAGCGGTTCTTGTGCATCCACGACGAACATGTCTGCGCGTGGGGTCATGATCGCCGATGCGCTGGTGTCATCCAGTTCGAATACATTGTGGATCATTTCCCGCTCTTCCTCCTTGATTTCCCCCTGCTCCTCGACTTCCTCCACAAAGGTGATCAATTCCTCTTCGGTTGCCGATGGTGTCTTGCTCATCTTGCCGGTGAGCTTGGGAATGAAATTCAGGAACAGGATAATCGGGTAGAAGATCACCGACATCCAGTAGATGGGATAAATCGTAAACTTGGCGATCAGGATGTTATTGCGGGTGGCGAAGGACTTGGGAATGACTTCGCCGAACACCAGAATCAGAAAGGTCATCACCAGCGTGGCCAGACCTACGGCATAATTGGCGAACATGCCGATGGCCAGGGATGCGGCAATGGATGAGGCCGCCACATTGACCACATTGTTGCCGATCAGGATGGTGGTCAACAATTTGTGGGGGTCGTCTTTCATCCGTTTGATCAGCTGGTGGGAACGGGTGGCCTTCTTGGCAAGGTGGCGTGCACGCGTCTGGCTGATGGAAAAAAGGGCTGTTTCGGCCGATGAAAAAAAACCCGAGAATAAAAGCAGGATGAATAGCAGAAATATCTGATTGGCCATTATTCAGGATCTCCTGCGGTCTCTGTTCGGGGCGGTCGCTGATGATCGATCCCGCAGATTATGTGAATAATGGAACTTTTGAATTGACGAATTCGCAAATCGTCGGGATCGGATCCCGAGGCGGATATATTGGGGGCGTCCAACGCTATTGCCTTCCTCTTGTAATGGAAATTGCTGTCATGCGATAGTAGCCTTCCCGGTGTTTGGGGGAGACTTTTGGGGGGGTGTGGTCTATACACTTCCAGCCCTGGGCTTATAGACGGTTGTATTTGGTATCGTTGTGTACAACTATAGCGTTTTTTTCATTTTTTCAAGTCCCTATGCAGATTAACCGGGAAAGTTCGGTTCAAATGACCATTGCGGTGACCACAAGATGAATTCAAGCGCTTCCATCGGCGAATATATCCATGCCCTCAAGGCCGCGGATGTTTTTGGCAATCAGGTCGTATTTCATGAGGTTCGGGAGGCATGCAAAGCGATATACGCGCAACCGGACCAACCCTGGCCAAAGGACATCCTGTATTTGCTGGAGGCCATGGGCATCGAAGGTCTGTACAGCCATCAGGTTCGGGTGATTGACCAGGTACGCCAGGGAACACACACCATAGCCGCCACGCACACGGCTTCCGGTAAGAGCCTGACCTATTTTCTGCCGGTAATCGAATCCGTTTTAACGGATAACTCCGCAGGTGCCCTGTTCATCTATCCGTTGAAAGCCCTTGCCCAGGACCAGCTTAAAACAATCACCCAGATGGGAAAACACTTGCCCCAAATGAATTTGACCGCCGATATTTACGACGGTGACACCTCTGCATACCGGCGCAAGAAAATCCGCGACCGGCCACCCCATATTCTGATGACCAATCCGGAAATGATCCACCTGTCCATGCTTCCTTATCATCATCGCTGGAGCGACATGCTCTCCCGCCTGCGCTTTGTTGTGGTGGATGAGGTGCACACCTATCGGGGCCTGCTGGGGACCCATATGGCCCAGGTATTCAGGCGTTTTTTGCGAATATGCAGACATTACGGTTCCCAACCTACCTTCATTTTTACCTCGGCAACCGTTGCCAATCCCGAACAATTGGCCGGCCAGCTTACCGGTTTGCCAGTGAAGGCGGTCCATCGGACGACTTCCGGCAGCGGGCGCCGCCATCTGGTATTGATGGATCCGGTGGATGGCCCCCTGGCCGCCACGGTGTCGCTGCTCAAGGCAGCGCTCAATCGTGGTTTGCGAACCATCGTCTATACCCGATCCCGCAAGGTAGCCGAATTGCTGTCCCTCTGGGCAAAGCAGGGATCAGGCCATTTTTCGGAACGGATCAGTGCATACCGGGCCGGTTTTTTGCCGGAAGAGCGCAGGACGATCGAAGCCCGCATGGCCAGCGGAGAACTGTTGGCCGTCATCAGCACCAGCGCACTGGAATTGGGCATCGATATCGGTGCGCTGGATCTCTGTCTGCTGGTGGGATACCCGGGGTCGATCGTGTCTACCTTGCAACGCGGTGGACGGGTGGGGCGCAGTGGGCAGGAATCCGCGGTGGTGATGGTTGCCGGTGAAGATGCACTGGATCAATACTTCGTCAAGCAGCCACGGCAACTGGTAGACCGTAAACCGGAGAGCGCCGTCGTCAATCCCCATAACCCGGACATTATGGGACCCCATTTGGTGTGTGCCGCCGCCGAGATGCCCCTGTTTCTGGACGACCCCATTTTGGCATCTTCCGCTGCGCGGGAGTGTCTGGATGGACTGATAAACGCGGGCACATTGTTCCTGAGCGCCGATGGCAGGCAGTGTCTCTCTTTGTTGAAGATGCCCCACCGTCAGTTGACGCTCAGGGGAACGGGGAGACAATTTGCCATCATCAACAAAGAAAATCGCAGGCGTCTGGGTGACATCGACGGATATCGCGTTTACCGGGAAACCCATCCCGGTGCCGTCTACATCCATCGCGGCACCACCTATACAATCGCATCCCTGGAGCCGGAGACACGCCTGGTGCATGCGCGTGTGTCACCGGTGAACTACCATACCCGGGTGCGGACCCACAAAGATACGCAAATTCTCGAAATCGTCGACCATCGAAATGTCTATGCCGCACAGATGGCCTTCGGCCGATTGCGTGTCACCGAACAGGTCACCGGATATGACCGCATTCATACCCGCAGCGGAAAAATTCTGGAACGGATCGAACTGGATTTGCCTCCCATGGTGTTCGATACCCAGGGACTCTGGTTCGCGGTTCCAACCGATGTGACAAAGCGTGACGAGAATGTACAGATCCATGTCACGGGTGGACTGCATGCATTGGAGCATGCCCTCATCGGCGTTTTTCCATTGGTGGTGATGGCTGATCGCAATGATCTGGGAGGTATATCCACGCCTTTTCATCCGCAGGTCGAGCAGGCCTGCATATTCGTCTACGACGGAATCCCCGGTGGGGCCGGTTTTTGTGCCCAGGCATACAGGGAAGGACAGGCGTTGATCGATGCCGCCCTGGCAGCCATTGCCGATTGCCCCTGTGAAACCGGATGCCCCAGTTGTGTGCACTCCCCCAAATGCGGATCGGGAAACCGGCCCATCGACAAAAACGGGGCGCTCTTCCTGCTCGATGCCATCATCAACGCCCCTGCCTGCGCGACAGACGCGCCGTCAGTCCAACCCGTTGTTCAGATCCGTGAAGCAGGCCATGAAACGCCTGTGCCTGTCTCCGCTTTCACGGATGCAAAATTGCGCTATGGGGTGCTGGACATCGAAACCCAGCGTTCCGCCCAGGAGGTGGGGGGCTGGCATCATGCACAACGAATGCGGGTGAGTTGCGTCGTGCTGTATGATTCGCAATCCGATTCCTATTACGAGTTTGTGGAAGGCCAGATCCCCATGCTGATGAATCGGGTTCGGAAATTGGACATGGTCATCGGATTCAATATAAAGCGCTTTGATTACCGGGTCTTGTCTGCTTACACGGATGCCGATTTTAGCCGAATTCCCACCTTGGACCTGCTGGAAAAGGTCAAGGATCAGCTAGGTTACCGGCTCTCGTTGGACCATCTGGCATCCATGACCCTCAACGTCGGTAAAACGGCCGATGGGCTGGATGCCCTGCGCTGGTGGAAAGAGGGCAAGATGGCCAAAATTTTGGAATACTGCCGGTCGGATGTGGCCATCACCCGTGATCTGTATCGCTTCGGCCGCGACAACGGCTACCTGCTGTTTCAAAACAAGGCCAGTCAAATTGTGCGTTTGCCGGTTAAATGGTGACGGTTCGGACCGTTCCGGCGAGACATGTAACCCGCAGAAATTTATAGAATGTCGAATGTGGTAAAAGGGTTGAGTCTTGAGATGGGAAACCCGCGACCCATAGAGGGCGGAGTACTGAGTGCTAAGTGCTGAGGACTGAGGCGGGAAACCCGCGACCCATGTACCCCTCATTTTCTTGTTTTTTTTGACAGAAACTGAGGGGTAAGGCACCAAAGGCTTTACGGTTAACGGCTCAAACCAGGAATCACCAAATCCCAAACAACCGAGGCTGGATCGTTTGGGATTTGGTAAGGGTTTACAGCGTTGTGAACTATTCCGCGCATTGTACTTTCTGCCTCATTTACGGAACAAAAACCCGCTTGTAGGGCTGGAAGCCGGCAGCGAAAACGTAAAGGGTGGCCTCACCATTTTTGTTCAGCGGCACCGCAAGGTCGTAGACCCCCTCGTTGGCCTTGCAGGAGAACATATACTGCCCGTTGGCCAGCACCATGGCGCAAACCGGACTGCCGTTGTACTCAACCGTCCCGGTGATGCGCT
This sequence comes from Deltaproteobacteria bacterium, assembly GCA_002747175.1. Taxonomy (GTDB): domain Bacteria; phylum Desulfobacterota; class Desulfobacteria; order Desulfobacterales; family Desulfosarcinaceae; genus Desulfosarcina. Next base: position 43,059 of record PDTK01000037.1, read on the forward strand.
TCCAACCGGGTTCGGTCGATGCATTGGTATCGGTGACCGTGGTTACAGACGGGGATTTGGCATCCTCGCTGGCCGTCTGTATGGCGATATCCACATCCAGGTCGGATGTGTCCGTCACCGCCTTGAAGGGTGCCTTTCCGGAGACAAAGGCCTGGATGGTGATTTCTTCATTGCGGTCCAACGGAACCGTCAATTCGTACTTGCCGAAATTGGCACCTTGTTCACAGGAGAACATGTACTGCCCGTTGGCCAGCACCATGGCACAAACCGGACTGCCGTTGAAGCTGACCGAGCCCGATATGGTATGCCATCCGGCACTGGCGGTCCCGTTGAGTGCAATGTTGAGCTGCGGCGTGTCCGCATCGCTGGTTATTGAAAGTGTCCCCGATTGGCTGCCGGATCCGCTGGTCGGGGAGAAGGCGATGCGAATGGTCATGCTCTCTTTTTGGGGCAAAAGGGTGTTGATGCCGTTGTGGGAAAAGCTGGATGGCCCGGATATGGCGATATTGGTAATGCGGATATCGCGATTGCCGGTATTCCTCAGGGTAATGTCCCGGGTGGCCGTCTGTCCGGTGGGCACGTTTGTAAAATTTACGCTGGTGGTACTGGAAGTCAGGGTGCCGGAAAGGGTTCTCACGCCGACCCGATGCATTACGGGCATGGCCACATCGTAGTCGTTGATGCGTTCTGCATTTTGCGGATAGCCCTGCCATGAGGCGTCGATGGGGATTCGGTAAGCCGTTCCGCCGACATTGGTGGCGACCTGGGTTGTGATGTAGTCGTCGTCCCCCCAGAAACTGGGCGTACCCCAAATGGGGTAATCCTCGGTTCCGCTGTTGGAGTCAACTATCTCATGGCTGGTCTGATCCTTCCAGTTCATGGTCCAGACCGATGAATAGATGGTCCCCGAGGTCGCATAGTCCGTATTATCGATTAGATCCAGGGCAACCACATAGTTATTGTTCGTGGCGAATTTGGGATAACCGATATCAAAATCGGGACTCTGGTTGGGAAATGGGTAGTCGAAGGTTCCATCTGTCAGATTTAAAAGACCAATGGACCAGTACCGGTACCCCCCATCCGAGCCAGTGCAGGGACTGTCCGGTGTGGAAAGGCAGTTCAGGGCGTCGAAGACGATCTGCCTGGATGAATAGTCGAAGGCCAGGGAATCTGCGTAGTAGATGGTGTTGATGGTGCCGCCGTCACCCGGGGGCAGGTTGCTGAAGGGCTCCAACCGGTAAGCGGTCTCCGATTCGGTGGTCAGGTCACCCACGTAGATATTCTTATCGTCCATCGATGGCGTCGTATAGGCAAAGTAGTTGCCGTCCGGGGAGATGGCGAAGCTGTAGATTTCGCCGGTATCGGTAATCTGTCGTGCGGATGACGGGTCATCCGCCGCTACGGCCCATAGATTGTTCAGCGCGTCCACGAAAAACACCAGGGTTCCCAATTCATCCGTGTATACGGCCGGGCGGGTGTGAGACACCTTGCCGTCGTAGAGTTTCCGGTCCTGGCCATCGGTATATCCGGTGAAGGGTGATGGAATCGTCTGACACCACAGCGTATAGGTCTCCCCGGCGTTCCAGGGGGTATGGGAGTGGTCGTCCGGATAAAGATATATCATCATATCCTGCCCGCTGATCGGGTCGGTGGGCGTCGGATCGTTATTGTCCGGCGTTCCCCCGCCGCCGCTCTCGTATATTTCGACGCCGTCCCAAGCCAGCTTAACAGCGCTGACTTCGGCCGATCCGGCGCCATACAGATCTTCGGCCGCCTGAACCGTGGCCACGCGGGCATCCTGAAACCCGGAGGACGCCTGCAGGTAGGTGGTCAACGCCCGATAGAAGATTTTTTCGGTTTTTCCCCTGCCAATGCTCGTACCACCGCCTTCGGCGGTCAGTCCCTCGGCCATGAGATAGGCGGCCCGGGAAGGGATCGACATATTGATGTGGACACCGCCCCAGTCACCGTCTTCGGTGTTGGGCAGATTGCGGTATTCGCTCATTTTGGCAGGCAGGGAACTGTAGCCGGCGGCCGGGTTGGAGAGACTGCGCAGATAGCCCGGTGAGGCCAGCGTAACATCTTCGCCGACCGTCCAGTCATCCCGATCGACCATGCAGGCGAAGATATCCGAATAGGCTTCGTTCAGGGCGCCGCTCTGGTTTTCGTAAATCAGCCCGGCGGTGAATTCGGTGACACCGTGCTGGATCTCGTGGGCGATCACATCCAGAGCACCTGCCAGGGAGGAAAATACCTGGTTGTCACCATCCCCCAGTACCACGAATTTGCCGTTCCAGAATGCATTGGCCTCGTTTTGTCCGAAATGAATCACGATCAGGTAGTTCAGGCTCTTGTCATCGATGCCGTCCCGGCCGTGGGTGTTTTTGTAATACTCGTAGACCTTGCGAACCGACGACGCAGCACTGACTCCGGCGGCGTCCCAGGACGCAGTCAACGGACGGGTAACGTGAAACAAATTTTCGCCGTCGCTGTTGTCGGCTGTCAGGATATAGGTATTGCCTTTGCTCTTCAGTTCGGGAACCGGCGCATAAGGCGGATCGGCCAGGGGCATGCTGGGATCCACCAGGTACTCGGTGCTGTTTTCCCGCCAGGCGTTGAAGGTCTGGATGGTATTGTTCAGATCCCGGCCGCTGCTGGAGACCATTTGGTTGCGGATGCCCGTTAGCCGATGCCGCACCGATCCGGTGGCGGCATCTACAAAGTAGATCCAGCGTTCAGTGATATCCACGGTCAGTGCAAAACGATAAACCAGGGCCATACCGCCGTCCGGGGCGGTATGAAACATCAGTTCCGGCGCAGCGTCAAGCGTGAACGGCTTGCCGAGATGGTCGGATGCGGCCTGGACCGCTTCGTCCCCGGTGATCGCCGGTGTGGTATCGATATCTTCGCTGCCGGGGCTGGGCTCATAGCGGCCCTGGAACAGGTATATTTCATCGGCATGGTCCAAATGGACCATGGCTTCGCGGCCCCATACGGGAATGCCCTTAACGGTCTGCTGGAATCGGAAATGGGAAAAACCCGCTTCGTCGCGCCACTGGCGCTTGATCTTCATCTCGTCGTCAGGAGATGACAGACCCAACAATGTGCTGTTGGACCGCAGAAATTGCCTGGCTGTAAGGCGTGAATCGGAAAGCGCGCGTTTGATCCTGGTTTTTGATTTTGTCGATCGGTCGAACTTGACAAAGCGAAGGGTCCGGTTGTTCGCGGAAAAACCCATGCGCATGGTTTTGCCGGTTGGATGGGCATCCATCAGGGAATGAATGGCCTGCAAACGATCGGACGCCTTTGCAGTCAATGCGGTTCCGCCGCCCGTAGAGCGTGACGACAACAGGTTGGCGATGGTCTCCGTCAGGTTCGGGGTCCCGGACAATTGCCGTTTGATCGACTGTTTGGACGACAATGCTTTTTTCTCGCGCCGCATTTTATTTTTTTGCACCGGCCCTATGGCTGAACCACCGGATTCGGTCACCAGGGCTTTCAATGCATGGCCCGATGACGGCGGCGCCGCCCATGAAGGTGTGTCGCCGGGCAGGCCAACGGCCATGCTCAGCCAGGAGATACAGATGACGGCGATCAAGCGCCGGTTACAGAAATCTTGCATTGTGGATCCTCCCTTTATGATCAGCAGGTTTGTACATTTTGTAAGCGTTCACAGGGCACCGTATCTGCTTTGTTACCGGGCAGTTGAAGTATGCCCCATACGTCTGCGTGCCCGAAGCCGCGCGTCTATGACCCGATTCGGGTTCTCACACGGCTGAACTTCTTAAGAATTTTACCCGTATGTGCATCCACGACAAAATCCCAGACATCGGCCAGACCGCTGCCGGCGGATACCCGGTACGCCAGGACCGGACGTTGGGGTTGACCGGCATATATGAAAAGTTCGGTCGGGTATTCATTGCAAGAAGCAATATCAATGCCCATGTCACGGGAAACCGCTCCAATCGCCTCGGAGGCGGACAGCGTGGCCCCGGTATCCAGGCCCCGGGGCGTGGGGATGGTATTTCCCTTAACCCAGTAGATCCGGTTTTGCGCCGAGATATAGATACTGATTTCGCAAGGCCATACGTTCAAACCGGTATATTCCTGACGCAGACGGACCCGTGTCATTTTCAGTTCGTCGGTATGGACCCCGATCGGCGACAACTCTTGGGTTGGATGGTCAAGCTTGAATTCCGACCGGAAGGCCTCCATGAAACAGAGCGCTGCCCCGGCAAGATGCTGACCGGCCATCAGATCGCGAAAACAGTCCAGTTTTTCCACGGAAAGTCCAAGATTTTTGCCTTTTAGCGACACCACGACGCCGGTGGACCGATGCCGGTCCACCTTTGCATCGGGTGGGAATGCAAAGGGCCTGTCCGATTGCATGGATGCTTCCCGGCAGCAGTCGGTATGATGGGGAGCAGGTGCGCTATCCATATCCGTTACCTTTTTTGAAGTCATTCCGCAGGTCACTGCGGCAAGCATTACAAGAGCGATGGGGATCAGGCGTCCGAGCATGCTGGGTTCCTTTATTATTGCTTGCAAATAAGCTTAGTATGCCTCATTTTAAAAAATCTGTCACAGACTTTTTAGCACAGGAGACAGGTTCGATCCCGGTAATATACCGCCGCGATGCCTGTATAAATGCCAATGAATTCAGCGATAAAAGGGTACCGTGTGGGCTGGCTGATCGACGGAAGCGGCCGGCCGGCCGTTGCCGGTTCCACCATCATGGTCCAGGACGGTCGCATCACAAAAATTATGTCCTCCTGTGAAAAGCGTGAAACAGATCCTGCCATCCCCATCGTCGACCTGTCGGCGTATACGGTTTTTCCCGCGTTGGTGGACAGCCATGTGCACCTGGTCATGTCCGGTTCCACCGAGCCTTCAATACGCCGGAATCAGCTGGTCAGCGGTTACACACAGCGCCGCGATACCATATCCCGCCACCTTGATCAGCATTTGGCCCATGGTGTGCTGGCCGTTCGCGATGGCGGCGACAACAACGGCGATACCCTGCGCTACAAGTACGATCCGGCCAATGCCCCACCGTCGGCGGTCACGATTGCCGCAGCGGGACGTGCGCGTCGGGCTTCAGGGCGATACGGCAAGCTCATCGGCTTCGAAGTCGGCGAGAACCAGAGCCTGGCCGAGAGCGCCTTTGCCGTGGACAGCATGCGGGACCATCTCAAACTGGTCAATTCAGGGTTGAACAGCTTGACCCGGTTCGCCATCGAAACGCCGCCTCAGTTTGACGAAGATTCCCTGAAGGCGGTGGTTGCCGCCGCCCGAAAACGCGGCCAGCCGATCATGGTGCATGCCAACGGTCGTTTGCCCGTCCAGCTGGCCATCAATGCGGGATGCGACAGCATCGAACATGGCTTTTTTATGGGCCGGGACAATCTGCGCCGGTTGGCGGACAACGATGTGACCTGGGTGCCCACGGCGGTCACCATGAAGGCCTACAGCGATTACCTGAAAAACCAGGGGCATCCCAGCGATTCCTCCTTTGCCGATGTATCTCGCCGAAATCTCGATCACCAGCTTGAGCAAATCGGTATTGCCAACGATCTGGGCGCCAGGCTTGCCGTGGGAACCGATGCGGGCAGCCCCGGCGTGCATCACGGCAGTGCCCTCAAGGAGGAGCTTTGCCTTTTTGTTGCCGCGGGCTTCAGTGTCGAATCGGCCATTCAGTGCGCCAGCAGCAATGGCGCCAAGCTGATGGGCCTGGCCGACAGGGGTGAGATCGCTCGCGGAATGCGGGCGGACTGGCTGGCGGTGGAAGGGCCGCCGGAACAGGTTCCCGCATTGTTGCACCAAATCGCTTATCGCATGGTTGCCGGCCGTCTGATTGATGCGGATACCTGGCCGCACTGCCCAGGTATCGGCGCAGGGCCATCAGACGGTTTTTGATCTTTTTTCCTCCTACAAATTGCCTGCCAGGGCCAACTGGTTTCGGTTAACGGCAATGTTGAAATCTGTCTGAACGAGATCATGGTGCCGTTCGGAAAACGGCAGATAGGCCAGTAAAAACCGTTTGGGATGGATCCGGATATTGCCAATCCGGTCCACGACCCGCTGTTTCGGTTTCAGGAAATTGGCCAGATTCAGCTTCAGGGTCTCCGTTGATTCGGAAAGGGGCAAATTGACCGGGTGTTTTTCTCCCTTGGGGATATCTGCCTTCAGTCGCTCCTGCGGCTGGCACAGGGTCACCTGCCGGGTCAGGCGGAGAAAGCTCCGGGGACGGACTTTGAAGGCAGGCCCCCAGAAATAAAAAGGCATGCGATCCCATTTTGGCTGCGGCACTTTGGGCAGGTTGGCTGCCTTTACCAGGTCCGTATAGGTGGTAAGGGACAATCCATGCACCTCGGCCTGAATGCGCCAGAAGGGCAGATAGATATGTTTTTCGTTCCCGGGATCCGGCATGGATGCCACCTTGATGCGGGTCATGCCCTGTTTGGTGGCACGCCACATGGATTCGCAGTTACGGCAATGCAGCACCAGCGCATCCCGGCGGCCGTCCATATCCCAACCGCAGTTGGGGCACAGCGCTGGCAAAAAACGTATGCGCCAATCCGCCGGTCCGCCTGAAAATTCGCTCAGATCGAAAGCTTCGTTCCCGCCGGGTACGGGACGATTCAAGATTGCGTCAACAACTGTCCGTTCCACATAAAAAGGGGCGTATAGCATGCTCAATGACTCACCGATATGCGCCTGGTGGAGCAGCGGCCGGGGCAGGTTTTTGTTGAGCTGATCCAAAAATGTTTGCAGCATCTGGTCAAAGGGCAGGGTGGCCCTGAAAAACCAGCCCTCGGTTTCCGGGCTGACGAAACGCAGTTTCATGGCCTGGCTGCGCAGGCCCACCGAAACGGGAAAAAGGGGTGTATCGACGGCCTGACGACTGATATCCAGAAATCGGTTCTGAATGCCGCCGGGCAGGCAGGAGAAAAGCATGCCCTTGAACCGCCAGTAGGGAAAATACAGCAGTTCCTTGTTCGCCGGCGCCTTGTGGGGCAGCACATAGCGAAAAAAGCGATGTTCCATGAGATAGGAACGCACTTTGCAGAACGGGCACCGAAAAAAACGGTCCGTTTCGCGCAGTTCTGCCGGCGCCCCGCATTGGGGGCATTGATGGTCGATTAGAAAACTAATGTTTTTCTCCGCAATGGGCGCAGAACATGGATCCTGCCAAATTTTCGGCCCCACATGCCTTACACAAAAACGGTTTGGTTTTTTCTCCTGCCGGTTGACCGCACCGTGAGCAGAATTTTGCATTGGGTGACAGGTTTTTGCCACAGTTTTGGCATTCGATGAACACCAATTGCTGATGACCGCACATGGGGCAGAACCTGGCATCTAAGGGGATGGCCGACTTGCACTCCACGCAGGCGGCCTGTGAACCGGCTGCCGACTGCGTGGAGCTCTGTGCGTTTTTGCCGGCGGCATTGAAATATTGGGCAAACATGGCCGGCATCATCAGTCCCAGGCTGGTTCCCATGCCCGTGCCGGCTTCACCTTCCGCCTGGGCGGCTTTTTCCATGGCCATGGCGGATTTCATCTGCATCAGTTTGTTCATGTCGTCGATCACACCCATGCGGCTGCGGTCATCGATGGCCTTTTGTACCTCCGGCGGCGGTGTGATGGCGTTCATGTACAAATGCGTCAGGCCCAGACCGAAGTGCTTGAAGTCTCCTTCCAGCCGTTTGGACAATCCTTCGGACAATTCGTCGTACTGGGCCGGCAAATTGAGAATCGAGTCGATGGTTTCGCCCATGTAGTCGTTGAAGCGTGAGACGATCACCCGATTCAGGTATTCCTCTATTTCTTCGGTGGTGAACATGCCCTGGGTGCCGACCATGGTGTTGATAAACAGCACCGGTTGCACCACGCGCAGGTTGAACACGCCGAAGGCCCGCAAGCGGATCAGGCCCAGCTCCGCATCTTTGAAAGCCACCGGATCGCGGGTACCCCACTTCAGGTTGGTAAAGACCTTCATGTTGACGAAATACATTTCTGCCCGCAACGGGCTGTTCATCGCCCAGGGCAGACTGGCAATTTTGGTCAGGATGGGAATGTTACCGGTTTTCAGGGTATGACGGCCGGGGCCGAAGGCCTCGACGGCTTTTCCTTTATAGAAGAAAACACCGGTCTGGCTTTCCCTGATGGTTAACTGAGCGCCCCACTTGATCTCACCGGCGCCTTTTTCCGGCAGGCGGTGAACCAGTTCCTTGCCGCTTTCATCAAACCACTCCAGATTTTCGAGAAAAACGAGATTGTTCGAAGTCATTCGCCGATTTTCCTTTTGTTTGGGATATAAATCGTATTATCGACAGCGTGGCCAAAAAGTTAAGGCCCGCCGGGCATGATTGTTCCGATGTTTCACCCAGAATAGTGTCTGTCCGGAAATAGGCAAATTGGCCATTTCCGGATGGTTACTAAAATAACTGCGAATGGATCAACTCAGGTTTCAAAAGACTTCCGGATCGCGGAATATGAATGACGTTCAGGCATGATCGAAGGGCATGTTTTTGCCCCGGCCTCGCGAAAGCCGGAGGGCGCCAGGGAATGGTTTATTCAACACCGCCTGGTGCCGGCGAGGCTTCAAGAGGTTGTTCAGGCTGGGACACTTCGACCATCGTCGGTTCCGGATCGGGTTCTATCCCTGGCTCCGGCTCCGGGTTCGTTTGCGATTTCAGCGTATCGGTTGTATCCGGGACAAACGTTTCGTTTTCGGCCTTTGGAAGGGCAGGTGCCGGAGGTGATACAGTTTCGGTCATCTCCGGTGCCGGCTGTTCCGGCCGGACGGCTGGTGGGGGCGCCAGCGCCGGAGAGGCGGGTGTCGCTTCAGGAACTGGCGCCGGTTTGACCGCCGCTGCTTTCAGTTGGTCGATGGTCTGGTTGGCATCGGCCAGCGCCGTTTGGGTATCATTGAGATCCATCATCGCAGCAGACAATTGCCGCTTCAGTTTGTCTGCCGCAGCTTTATTCTTTTTCAGGTCTTTTTGGGCCGCAGCCAGATCACCCTGGATCCTTGCCATTTTTTTTTGCAGGGTTGCGATAGAAGCGGTTTCATTTTCTGCGTTGACCTGCGCTTCCTGCAATTGCTGCTGCTGCCTGGCATGCAGTGACGACGCCCGGTTGCCGACCAGCAGGGCCAACAACGCGAAAAGCAGTGTCAAACCGGCGAAAACCAGGGTCAATGTCGGCATCAGGGAATCGGAACCACTACCCAGGTGCTGCTCGATAATCTCTTCGCTCATTGGCTTATCCCCGAAATGATGTTGCGGGTTGATCCCCAGGATCGCTGTCTGTTCAATCCGCGATGATTCCCACGATGATGGTCAATGACCATTCCCGGTATTTATTGTCGAATTTTGCGGAGACGTCCATCCCGGTGGTCGAGAAGACACGCTGCAAAAAAGATGCATAGGATGGGGCCGTCTCTTTGCTGTTGACGGCCAGAACGATCCCTTTGGGGGGAGTGGAAAAGGAGGTTTGCGAGACACCGTTGGTCTTCCAGCCGTCGGCGGTCAGGATTTCCTCCAACTGGTCGGCGGTCGTTTGGGATTCCTCGTCGCCCATGACGCAAAAAAGATCCACATTTCCTTTGGGACCCGGATCGAGAAGACCGATCAATTGTTCGCGCTGGCTCTCCGAAAGACCGACGTCCGGCTCCAGTTCCAGCTCCAGTGTCTCGAAGCATTCGCCATCTTTCTCTTCTGATGCGGCGGCACGCTTTTTTTCTTCATCATTGTGGGCTTTTATAGCCAGTTCGGCTACTTGCAGGCGTTTTCTGGCATCCAGCAGCGCCTGCTTCAGCCCGGCGGCGGAAGATTTGCTGGTTTTCAGCTTGAGTTGACTGATGTCCTGATGCTGCTGGGTCTCAAGCAGCTCCTTGCGGATCGCTTCAGCCGCTTTTTCAAGGTTCCTGACTTGTTTGCGGGACGCTTTCAGGTCATTGAGCAGGCGGTGAAAGTGTTGTTTTTGCCTGCTGATCGTCAGGAAAAAAAAGATGCCGGTCAATATGGCAAATGCCAGTGTTGTCGCCATCAACCAGGTGTTCAGGGTGGCCACAGACGCCAGTTCGCTCCACCATGACAACATACGCGCCAGCCTTTCGTGGAATAGTCTCGGAAGAATCGCCCTCGTAATTGCAGACTGTACAAAGGAAAAAGATATAATTCAAGCTGTTTCTAATTGTTCCGCAGCCAGTCCATGATCCTGTCATCTGCTGGCAACCGTTGCAATTTTGTGTTACTGGAAAGGTTCGGTACAAAATTGTTTGGATGACTGTTGAAAATCTCCATGTTCAAAAGCTCATCCCGAAAGCGGCTGTTGAAACTCTCCACATAACCATTCTGCCACGGCGCCCCCGGCTCGATAAAAAGTGTCCTTACCCCAACCTCATTCAGCCAACCTTTAACCCGCTTCGATATAAACTCAGGACCGTTATCTGAGCGGATACAGTTGGGCAGTCCACGCTCAGCTATCAACACGATTAACTCTGAAAGAACATCATCACCCGTTATCGAACGGCCCGTTACCAGCGCAAGATTCTCTCGGGTATACTCATCCAAAACCGCCAAACACTTG
>PDTK01000061.1 GCA_002747175.1 Deltaproteobacteria bacterium
CAACCATGTTTTACTTGAATACTTCCGTTTAATTTCGGAATCGACTACTTTAGGTTGTTGAAAATCTTGAACGTTTGATTTCCAAATGCGGTTACCCTGACGCATGCGCAGTTATGGCTTGACCGCAGCCATAATTTGAGATAATGCACGATAGTGTCCGTCCATAAATGAGCCATTTACCTGTTTCTGGACAGACACGCGCTATGAATCGGCAGGCAGAAGCCTGTTCAGGCAGCGCCCAACAAACAACGAAAGTTCCACCAACCAAGGCCATGAAGGTTTCCGTCCGGCAGGACCGGCGACGTCATGGCTTTTTTACGTATTAAGGTGGACGGGGTGAATCGACAAGCTTAAGGTTCCATTTTCGATCAACTGGACACGATTCCTTTCTCATATCAAATGACTCGGAGGAAAATAATGCGTTTATCCCAAAAAATGATCGGTCTGACTTTGGCTCTGGTATTGCTGGTGCCCCACATCTGCCTGGCCCATTTCGGTATGGTCATTGCGTCGGACAGTATGGTGATGCAGGAAGACAACCGCACGATCACGGTGGACTTTTCCTTTTCACACCCCATGGAGATGGCCGGCATGGATCTGGCCAGGCCCGAGGTGGCAGCAGTGACGATCAACGGCAGCCGTCAGAACCTGCTGGCCGAATTGAAACCGATTCGAATTATGGGGCATGGGGCCTGGCATATCGAATATCCGGTCAAACGCCCAGGAATATATGTGTTTCACATGCAGCCGAAGCCATATTGGGAGCCGGCCGAAGACTGCTTTATCGTTCATTATACGAAAACCGTGGTAGCCGCCTTCGGTGACGATGAGGGCTGGGATGCGGAATTGGGGCTGAAAACCGAAATCGTCTTCCTTTCCAAACCCTTCGGGCTTTATGCAGGCAACGTGTTTCAGGGAATCGTGAAAATGGACGGCAAACCGGTGCCTTTCTCCGAAGTGGAGGTAGAGTACTACAACCGGGACGGAAAAACCCACGCACCCACGGATTACATGGTCACCCAGACGATCAAGGCAGACCGAAACGGTGTTTTTACCTATGCCGCGCCCCGATCGGGATGGTGGGGGTTTGCGGCCCTGAATACGGCCGATTTCACGCTCAGGCATGACAGGCAGGACAAGGATGTGGAACTGGGGGCCGTGGTGTGGGTCTGTTTTCACGATTGGCAGTAGCACGCATCTCAAAAATCGTCTAAGGTGGGAAATCCGCATCCCATGTACCCCCTATTTTCTTGTTCTTTTGATAGAAACTGAGGTGTAAGGCTCTAAGGGTCCAAGGTGGCGTTATGTATCGACGAAAGAAGATGAAATGGCTGAGAAATATGTCGAGCGGGTGTAGCAGGTGCACATAGCGGAAGGCGTGTTGACCGGACCGGTGCTGGCCGCCGGGGCCCTCATGGCATTTGCCGGTACGGCCGTCGGGCTGAAAAAACTGGAACTGGATCGGGTGGCCGAAACCGGCATGCTTGCCTCGGCATTTTTTGTGGCCTCGTTGATCCATGTGCCGGTGGGGCCATCCAATGTACACCTGATCCTCAACGGTATCGTTGGGCTGCTGCTCGGCTGGGCCGCGTTTCCGGCCATTTTAACCGCATTGCTGCTTCAGGCCATGCTTTTCCAGTACGGCGGTATCACCACCTTGGGTGTCAATACCGTGATTATGGCTCTGCCGGCTGTGGCCGGCTACCATCTGTGCGGTCCATTTGTTCTTAAAAACGTCTCCTGGGCGGCCATTGCGGCCTTTGTCTGTGGGGCCGGGTCCGTGCTGCTGGGGAGTCTTCTGGTGGCGGCCTGCCTGGTCTTTACCGGTGAAAATTTCCTGGAGGTGGCCGGTTTGGTCGTGGCGGCCCATTTGCCGATCATGGTAATCGAAGGAATCATCACGGTTTTTTGCGTGGCTTTCCTTAAAAAGGTCAAACCTGAGATCTTGCAGGGATAAAGGCATGAAACAATTGTATACGGGAATCATTCTGGCCGCCTTTGCGATATTGACGGGCCATGGCGCGGCCAATGCCCACAAGGTGACCATCTTTGCCTGGGCAGAAGGGGATCGGGTTTACACCGAAAGCAAGTTCAGCGGCGGCAAACGGGTAAAAGGCGGCACGGTAACGGTTTTCGACCGTGAGGGAAACCGCCTGCTGGAAGGCCAGACGGACGATCAGGGCGGCTATTCTTTCAAGAAACCCACAACAGACGGCCTGATCGTCAAACTCAACGCCGGCATGGGACATGCCAACACGTGGGAGCTGAGCCCGGCCGATTTGGGGGCGCCGGGGAAAAGGCGGGATCAACAGGCACCGGATCAGATGGTTTCCGAAACCCCGTCGGTTCATGCTCGCCGGGCCGATGCCGGCGGGCTGACCGCAGCCGATGTGGAGGCCATTGTCGCCAGGCAACTTGAGCAGAAATTGCGGCCGCTGACCCGTATGCTGGCCTCGGTCCGAAATACAGAACCCACCATGGGTGATATTGTCGGCGGCCTTGGCTATATCCTGGGATTGGTGGGACTGGGGACCTATGTGCGCTATCGCAAGGAGGTGCCGCCCTCATGATCCAAGCCGTTTTTTCCGAAGGGGACGGCTGGCTGCACCGGATCGATCCGCTCCTGCGGGTTCTCGGGGTGGTGGGATTTTCCCTGGTGGTGGCTGCGGCTTACGATTTCAGGACGCTATTCGCCGCCCTGGCCCTGTCTTTTCTGCCGGTGTTATCGTCACACATGGACCTGCGTCAGGTCCTGCACCGCCTGATCGCACCGATGTTTTTTCTGGCGCTGCTCTGGCTGATATTGCCGTGGTCTTATGAAGGCTCCGTGCTGGTTCGTCTGGGACCTGTGGCCATCACCCGTTCCGGGGTGCTCCTGTGCAGCCAGATCAGTCTGAAAACTGTGGCCCTGATGACGGCCTTTATGGCCCTGGTGGCCACCATGACGGTCGACACCCTGGGCCACGCCCTCAATCGGCTGCGGTTGCCGGACAAAATGGTTCACCTGCTGTTGATTACCTACCGTTACCTGTTTGTGATCGAACAGGAGTACCAGCGGCTGGTCAGGGCCATGAAGATCCGCAATTTCCGCCCCACAACCAGCCTGCACAGCTACCGCACCTATGCCTACCTGGTGGGAATGCTGTTCGTGCGGGCCTCGGAACGCGCCCGTCGCGTGCACAACGCCATGATTTGTCGTGGTTTCAACGGCCGTTTCCACAGCCTGCGGACCTTCCCCTCGACCCCGGGCAACCGGCTCTTTTTTTGCGGAAGCCTGGCCGCCGTATTGCTGCTGGCCGTCCTGGAATGGGGCGTTTAGGGTTGAAGCGTTTTGCAAGGCCGTGATACACAATGGCCAAACCGGCTTTGACCGCATCCAGGGTTCCCGTTTATGCAGCCTGTCATTTTCAACCTCTCCGGCATCAGTTACCGTTATCCCGGCGGTCCGTTGGTCCTCGACCATCTGGATTTTCATCTGCATGCCGGTGACCGCATCGGATTGGTGGCCCCCAATGGCAGCGGCAAAACAACCCTGTTTCACATTATCATGGGATTGCTGAAGCCGTCGTCCGGCACCATCGAGGCCTTCGGCCGTATCAGATGCGAGGAGAAAGATTTTCTTTCCGTTCGCCGTCGCATCGGACTGCTGTTCCAGGATGCGGACGATCAGCTTTTTTCCCCGACAGTGATCGAGGATGTGGCCTTCGGCCCCCTTAATCTGGGCAAAACCAGAGACGAGGCGATGGCTGTGGCGCGGCAAACCCTGGACTTTCTCGGGTTGAACGGATTTGCTGACCGCATCACCTATAAACTTTCCGGTGGTGAAAAGCGACTGGTGTCATTGGCCACGGTTCTGGCCATGCAGCCCGAGGTCCTGTTGCTGGATGAACCTTCCACCGGTTTGGATGCGGACACCAAGGCGACACTTATCGGCATTCTCAACAGACTGGATCTGTCCCTGGTTCTCATCTCCCATGAATTCGACTTTCTGTCCAAGGCAACCCATCACATTTACACCATGGCGAACGGCCGCATCCGCTTTGACCAGGAACTGGTCGTCCACACCCATGAGCACGCACACGCCATGGGTCAACAGCCCCACAGGCATGAATGAGGACGCCTCCTGGGGGCTTCGGCGTTCGGTCACGCAGTCGTGATCTTCCAGATAGTGTGCACAACTGCTTACGGAACGCTTAAAACCAGATTTTCAGATGTTTTGTGGATGGGCACAAGCCAATGGGCAGGATGCGGTTGTCAAGGCCGGTCAGGCGGCTTCCATGAATCCGCGAATCTCACGCTGGATGGTTTTGTATCTGATCATCAAGCCTTTGAGCTGCTGTTTGTCCGGAAAGAAATCGTTGAACACATCCTGATAGACATGATAGGCGAGGCGGTCGATGCCGATACCGGTATCCATCATCATGGCAGCCATATCCGCCAAATAGAGGGTCGCGGTGGCCGGGTCGCTGCGTGAGGCCGGGTTGGTGAGATGGTGGTTTTCTATCATGTATATCATATGTGGACTAAAATGCCATTGCCTGGCGATGATGCCTCCCAATGTGGCATGGTCCATTCCCAATACATCGTTTTCGGCCTCTACAAAGCTCATGCCATCACGGCTGACCCGCTGTTGTATGGCTTCATGCTGCTCTGCCACGAATTCGTGCAGAATCACCTTGCCGATATCTTTCAACAGGGCTGCCGTGTAAATGGCCGGCAGACTCATCAAGTCCCGTTGGCTGGCCAGGGTCCGCGCCACCATGGCCACTGCCAGGCTCTGGCGCCACAGGTCTCCTTTGGCCAGTCCGTAGCCTTTCTGGGGGCGTTTCAAATGCGTGGAAAAGTTTTGGGACAGGACCATTTCGACCACTTCCTGCAGGCCCAGCATGGAAACAGCCTGACGAACGGAATCGATTTTAACCGACAGTCCCATGTGGGCCGAATTCACCATCCGCAGCAAATTGGCGGTAATGGCCGGATCCCGTTCGACCACATCCATGAGGTCTTTCAGGGAGGATTCCGGGTCACCGGCCAATTTCAGAACTTTATGGATGACCGTGGGGATTGGTTCCAGTTGATCCACTTTTTTCAATATGGCGGGAAGGTTGTCCATGACCAAGGTGTCCTTTCGGATGTCGGTTACAACGCGATTCATGCATTACCATCGGTCTTTTTAGCCGACACATTAGCCCTACAACGTCACTTAATCATTTGTAGACAATATATAGAATCCAAACTATCCATAAAACACAATATGTTGTGTCAATTTTTTCTAAGTAACGTTGTGGGGTTATTCTTTTTTGAAAGGCCAACGCTCCTTCAACAGGAACGCGTCACATTATTTTCATGATCAAAAATCGGCCACGGGTTCAATTGCCAGCTTTTTACTTTACTTCAAAAGTCAGCGATGCCGCCCATCTCTGCTTATCACACTCGGCTGGATCCGGATAGTTTTCCTCTACCTTGGCAATCAGGACCCATTTCCCGTTGTGAACCATTTTGATCTCGGCGAGGCCCTCCTTGTCGGCACGGGTGGTATAAGCAAAGGTGTCGCTGTTTTCGGAAAAGCCGGCATAAGTGCCGTATACAAACGTACGCAACGGTTTCCCCTCCAGCAAGACCTTGACCGGCAAGACACCGCCGGTTTTAAGCGATGACGGGTCCTTCAGAGGGATGATTTCCATGGCATGACCCAATGGTTTGGAATATGCGGTGCCACTAGGTTTGCCCACTGAGAAGACCGCCTTGGCAAATTTCTGTGAGTAGCTACAGGTGATCGGATTATTAACGTCATTGCGACGCTTACCCCGCTGATAGCCATCGGGGGTTTTGGTAAAGAATGTGTTGAGCGGAAGCGCTACGGCAACGTAGGTCCCGGTTTTCTTCAGAGGGGAGTTGGAACGATAGATGCCCTTGCTACTGTTCACCGCAGCGATCTGCCGGCCATCGGGGCAAAGAAAAAAGCACCGGTCCATTCTCTCAGGGGGCATGACTTCCGATGTCGCCGCCGGGAAGTGATGGCTGCTGAAAACCGTAGCTTCAGCGGCTTTTTTTTCACCGGCCTTGCAGCTGTCTATGGCGATCCACAGATCGTGGGCCAGGACTGGGGTTGCGAAGAGGCTTGTCGATATAAACAAGAAAAAAATGAAACTCGTTATTATGGTTCTGTTCATGGTGATTCCTTTCTCTGATGCTTACGTATGAAATCTAAAAATCAACGGTAAAGGAAAGATAAGCACTCAGCGGCAGTCCTGGAGAATAAGATGTTGCTCCGCTCCAATAGGACTGGGTCGCCGGATATTTCTCATCGAAAACGTTCTGTATCTCCAGAGCGATGGTGTATCTTTGGAGGTTACCGAAGCGATAGAAGACATTCGCGTCCACTTTGTCCCATGACTCGCCCTTGATAGTGTTGGCTTCATCCAACATTGCTCCGGATTGGTAGTGATACCGGACCCAGCCGCCGAGGCCTTTTATGGGGTTGTAGCCCAGTTCGATGTTGACGATATTATCCGGCACCCTCGGGAGGTCATTGCCATCATAGGAGATACCGCCGGATGAATAGCTGTCATAGGTAGCGTCGATATAGCTGTAATCACAATGCAGATAGCCGAAATCGAACGCGTAAAAATCGAACGCCAATTCAATGCCTTCGCGGGTGGTTTCCCCGGCGTTTTCATACTCATCGGTGACCGGATTCTGAATGAAGTCATCGGTGGTATCCATGCGAAAGCCAACCAATTGCCCAATGAACCAGTCGACCGGTCGGACTCGGACGCCGATTTCATACTGCGTTCTGATTTGCGGATCCCAGTCGTCCTGGGTGTACTGCGCCTGCTCCGCAAAACCGGACATCATGGCAAAACCTCGGGAATAGTTGCCGAATATTTCCAGACGGTCATCCAACAGTGTAAGCATCAGGCCGCCCTTGGGGCTGAAGATGTCGGTGTCTTCCATGGAAGACTCCTGGTCATCCAGCAGGTGATCGGTCAAGTCCCCGCTGAAGTGATCGTAACGGCCGCCGATGATTATTTTGAGTGGATCGACGACCTGATAGTTCAGGTCGGTATAAAGCCCGATGGATTCGAAATCGATATGATAGTCGATATATTTATCGCCCTTGTTGCGTCCATTTCCCGCCGTCAATCGCCACCGGTTGCGATAAATGTCTTCCATCATGTAATCGGCACCGGCCGTGAAGCTCATTTTCCGCCCCAAGACATTACCCAAGAAGTTGTAGCTGATGTTGGCGCCATAGACCAGGCGATCGAAATCTCGCACATTGCCGATGTTGGTTCCCACCGCAACGCCTTCGTCCCTGCCTGCATAGTATCGCACAAAATTCTGGTCATAACTCCACATCTGGAAAAGAATTTTGGAATCGCTGGTAATCATGTAGTCAACGTCTATCTTGCCGGACTTGTAGTCCTTGCTTCCGCCATTGGCGTCGTTGACACACTTTTCCGGGGTATTCTCATATTCTTCTTCATTGAGCCATCCGGGGGCGTCCCAGTCGGAATTGAATCCACGCAAACTCAGGCGGATATTCAGATCGTCTGTCAGATGGTGGGTAATCCGGGCCGCGCCATTGAACTTGTTCCAATCGGAATTGTCCTGGTATCCATCGGTGTGATAGGTCATGAACGAATAGACATGGTCGGTCTTTCCGTTTTCGCTGGTAAAGCCGCCCACATAGCTGCCTTCATAGGTATCGTAGGCACCGTACAGCAGTTTGATGTGCTGCTGGTCCACTTTGTTTTTCGTATGGAAATGAATCACTCCTGCTGAGGCATAGTTGCCATACAAAGGTGATACCGGTCCCTTGATCACTTCCACCCGCTCCAACTCTTCCGGATTGACGGTATTGGTGTCGGCATATCCGTCGCCCTCGTTAAGCGGGATACCGTCAATATAAAAAGCGGCGTCGGAGCCATGTGACACCCGCGTAAACCCTCTCATTTGAAGACTGGACGCCGTCCCCCCCTGCTTGTACTGATTGATCGATACGCCGGGAACCAGGCCAAGGATCTCCACGGGATTTTCATACACGCGGTTGGTAATTTGCTCAGAAGTCAATACCTCCGAGGAGGATGCATCCAAATTTTTCTGGCTCAAGTCACCACGTACCACAACATCTTCAAGTTTGTAGGCTTCTTCAGTCGATTCCTCGATCGTTTCCTGAGAAAATGAAGGTGCAACAGCAAAAAAAGGCATCATCAGAAACAAAATGAACAAGCGCTGTGTAATCTTTAATCTTTTCATCTTTCCTCTCCATTTCTTCTCTTTGGTATCGTTCAATAACGGATCATGGGCACACCCAATCGGTCAGGATCGGGTGGAAATCCAAGGCGGCTTCAATCATCCCGCTGCCATCAAGGCGGAACGATTCAGGCATAATCCAGTAATCATGGGACCAGGCGATGGGAACCAGACTCATCATGACGATCAGGAACGATACACTCCATTTAACCATTTTCATCTTCTTCTCCTTTTTTGCAAAAGTTGGCACAGATCCAGCGGCCGCTGTGATCGCAAAGCGATCTCAATCACAACCTTTGGAATCGACAATGCCGTTAATGCGGATGTTTTTGTGGATTGGGGAAAAGGTTTGAAGGCGGGATGCTAAAGTGGTATGCAAACCAGTGAAGCAGCCCTCAACCCGAGGAGGGCTTCATAGGGGAGGACAGCACATGGACTCTGGCCGGAGTTGGCTGTCTTCCCCGTCCTCTTCCTCAATTGTCCGTTCGTATCCCCTCACCTCCTTTTTTTTCAGGTCAATTCAAACACGATGGTAAGTTCCAGCGGCAACGCTCCCTTGAATAAATTCGACGGCGGCCGCGGGAAAGTGGCGGCCCGATGCACCGCATCCAGGGCCGCCCCATTCAAGGACTTGTGTCTGGCCTCCTTGGTAACAGCAACATCCCTGACACTGCCGTCGGTTTCCAGCACAAACACAAAACGGATGGTGACCCGGCCTTCATAGATTCCCTCGATCGTGCCGTTCAGGTCCGCATCCACTTCCATGACCACGGACCAGGGCGGCCGGTTGAACCACTGGGTGGGTTCAAACCGCCCGTCGTGGTCGCGGTCCTGGATCATCCGCTGCCGCTCGGCATTGCGGTAATAAACCTTCAGGTCCACCTGCTCGGAGTCGTCCGTATCGCTCTCCACGCGCACCTTTTCTTCCTTGGCATTGAAGAAAAATGATCTGTTCGATCCTGCCTGCGGCGTTCAGGCGCTCGTGGCGCACCCGCTTTTCGTTTTCGAACCGATCCCTGGCATCCACCTGTCCGTCAAAATCCCGGTCGCTTTCCATGCAAACCATTTTACCATCCTGGTAAGTCTGAGTTTTGTCGAAAACATCGTCGGCGTTGCTGTCGATCTCAAGGCGGATGGGCTTGCTGCGCCTATTGACATAGGCGACTTGATCAATCTTGCCGTCACCGTTAAGATCCCGTTCAATGTTTTTTTCTCTGCGGTCATTCCTGTCGCCAGAGGCGAGACGGCACAGACCATCCATAAAAAACAAAATATGCGTGCGATTTTTTGAATTGACATCGTCCAAAAATAAAAAAGCCAAGAAGAGTTATGAGCTTCAGCCCATCACGCCTGCCTGGCTTAATTTTGATTCAATTATGTTTTTTGGTGGGTTGGGAAGATGAGGGCATTTTCGTAATGCCAATGCTTCCCTTAAATACAAAATATGATAAATTATAGCGAGATCGGCTATTTTTGTCAAGCCTCTAATGGTAGAGACCCAGGGTAACCGCATTTGGAAAAAGGGACAAAAACAGGCAGTAAAAACAGCACAATTCAGAACAACATAACTATATGAAATAACAATAAAAGCATAGATTGCTCTTTGAAAGTGTGCTACCCATTGAAATTGTTGAGAATTTGGCGGTGGTCCCCAAAAACTGAACAATGTGATAAGCTATGAGTCAGACCAAAATTCAGGAGGATCTGACAATGGGTAAAAAACGTAAAACACACAGTCCACTTTGACAAGAACCACAAATCCAGGAAACAAGCCGAAGCCCAGACCAACGAACTTTTCCGACAGATCGGCAGTTGAAAGTGGAAAACGATTTTTTAGCA
>PDTK01000038.1 GCA_002747175.1 Deltaproteobacteria bacterium
TTGTGGGGCTTTCCGGGCAAGAGCCTATTTTGTTTCTCACCGGATCGGTAGAACCTATCCGGGTCCACCACTGGAAGTGGTGGATTTAGTCCAGATTAAAGAACTCGTCAAGGGGAGAATGATAGGGACAGCTATGATTTTGTGCGTTTCCACGAAGGTATAGCCAGGTCACCCATAATTGACAAAGCAAGACGGCAGGTGAGAAGTTTTCTTCTTAACCGCCGTTTCCATTTTTGGGGCGGCGGGCGGGGATAGATATCGGATCGAACGCCGCCGCCATCCCGCCCCAGCCAGAGCGCCAGCCCACCCGCCAAACCACCAATCCCGGCGGGACCTGACGTGGGCTTTGCCTTTGATGACATCAATCCGGCTTATCGGACGGTGCTGCCGTTGGCGATAAAGACAGATGCACTGTCGGATAAGTGAATTTGGATTATGTCAGAAGCCGCAAGGGGCATGACAGACCTTTTGTCCTGGGTATTTTCAAGCGGCGGCATCCTTCTGAGTTTAAAAATGAAAAAAAAGGAAACTGTAACCGCTCGTGAGATTCTTTTGAGATCCGCGCGCGAGAATCAACAGCAGCATCATGCCTGCGGCGGAGCCGGAGGGACAGAAGCTTTCATTTTTTCCTCGTAGGTGGAAAGCAAAAACAAGGTTGCCAATGGCTGGGTGAACAGCACCCCGACAAATACCGTCCCGCCGATCATGATAACGGCCATGAAAATGATAACGACCACAACATGATCTACCATGTTCCCACGACGTCCCATGGCATAGCTTTTTTTGATGGCATCGATGAGCCTCATGTTCTGATCGGTCATCAGCGGCAGCATATAGATACAGCAGAAGGTGATGGCCAGAACGATGACGATGCCCGGCAGCAAAAGAAGCGCGAAGCCGATGGAAGTGGCGATGAATGATGCCAGGCCGAATCCAAGCAGAGGCAGAAAAAGCTTCATGTGGGTGAAAAGATCCTGCACCTTGGGTTCCCTGCCGTTGCGGAGCAACTGTAGCAGACTCTGGGTGTAACCGGCCATGGTCACGGGGGCCAAAATACCCATTGTCAATGAGCTGACCGCCACCATGACCAGTGTGCTCAGGATCAAAGAGACCACATTGCCAAGGGTCAAATTCCAAGCCGTTTCTATGTGACGTTTAAAATCCATATTTTCTCTCCAAAGTGAACATAAACTAATGGTTAATAAAACAAAACACAATAAACTGCTTTTATATACTATTTAGTTAATTTTAATAAAAACGAATTGGGTCGAGTTCAAGGCTTTCGCCCTGATTTTTATATCGGGTTTTACCACAGGCTCAGAGTTGATATGGCGAGGATATCCATGCCCAAAAATAAGCACTCAACCTTTAAGTGCCTTTACAAGTCATTGGCGTATAACACAGATATCGGACAAATTGGCCAATTCCGGATGGGCACGATCTATCCAACCGTCCATCCATTGGTACCGGTAAGCTATCGTCCCGGTACGATAATCCGTGAATCATCACGCTGTTTTTTCTGCTCTTCTTCCTGCATTTTCCTGAGCTGTTCCACCATCTTGGCCATTTCCTGCTCCATTGCCGCAGGGAATGCTTCAAGGGCCTCTTGCAAGGTATTGGCCATCAGGCGTGCTTGAAGGGGCAGTGGTCCCTGGGGCGTCAAAATCTGGGTGTGGCCGATGAAAACCGGCGACCGGCTGGCATCATTCTGGCCGTCGGCCGTTACCGGTATCATTTGCCGGATGGATGCCACTTTGAGGTCGGTGATGGACGCCTCACGATATAGATTGTTTGCGTCTACCGTAAAATCGATCTGTTCCTGGTCTGCCATGAAGCTTCTCCGGTGGTTTAAGTTTTTTGCCAAAATGGTATGGGGAGCCACCCTAACCGATTTCATACCGGGTGTCACGGAGTTTACCCGATCATCCCGTGAAAAAATGTAAAAATTATCATTACAAACCCCGGGCAACGGTGTTCGTACGCAATCGAAATTGCGCTATGGGGTTCGGGGTTCAAGGATCAACCCGGCCGGCAGGGCCTCACCGAACACCGCATGTGTCTCTTTGCGGCTGCGGCGGGCAGGCTGGTTGAGACGCTCCATGAAATCGGGGAAACTGCCGGCTGCCGATATCCAGTCACTGACCCGACGATGCGTAGCCGCATCCACATCGCGTACCGGATCCCCGGTACGTCCACACAATTGAGCCAGCATGCGGGCTATTGGCTTGGGATCTTTCCATTTGATCGTCAATACCGGTTCGATCCACCGCGTGATTTCCATAGGCGGAACCACCCGGTCGATGGAGGCGTACAACAGTTCACGTGCGCCGATTCGGGACAATGACCAGATCAGTTGCAAATGGACCTTGCGCGTACTAAGCAATTCGATCAATTGTTGTCCGAGCACAATCTTGTCCTTGGGATTGAGGCGTTCCAGATTGGCTGCCACCATCCACATTTCCAGAAATTCCTGCTGACGAATCTTTGATTTTTTTACCGTCAGGGCAGGTGTGATGTCCTGGTAAAACTGCCGTTGCTGACCGGCTGACAAGCCCGCAGACACCCGGCGCCACATGATCCACCACTCAGTACGCACCTGAGGGGCGTTGCCATGCAGGGGGCCTTGCTTATAGATTTTCCACAATTGCTTGATGCGATGGGAATCGAAACCTTCTCCCAATCCCGGACGGAGGCAATAGCCCAACAGGTTCATCCAGCGGCTCTCATCTTCGGCGGATGTTCGACGCGCGGACACGCATTCCAGCAGTGTGTCGGCCAGGTCTCGCGAAAAACTTAAGGGCCAGTCCTGCCGGCTTCGCCCGATGGTCTCGGCAATGGTTGCGGCCAGGCGGGACAAGCGGACCTTTTCCCGTTTTGCGGAAAAGGCTTCCCTGACCACCGATCTGGCGCTGTCGACCAGTGAAGCGTCAAACACTTCGTCATCGCTGACGCTGTCGGTGGCGTCGTCTCCCCTCAATTGGAACCGCAGTCGCCATCGATGGGGTGTGTTCAGGGACTGGCACCAAATTTCAAGGGTTCCCGCTTCGGTATAACCGGCTTCCAGGTGGACCGGAAGTTCCGCTTGGCTGCCTTTCTCGCCGAACTGGATCACCGTTTTCAACGGCGGCAGCACTGAAAAGGTGTCGTCGATGTCCACCAATTCGCCACACCGATCCCCTGATCGAAAGCTGGAACTGAACAGCTTGATCGTCACCGGTCGATTGGCCAGCACTTTAAACGATTTCTGCGACATGGAAATGGAGCTGCCTTCGTCCAACCCCCGTTCCACCAGGCATACCGCCCAACCCTGTCCCTCGGCCGTATCGTTTTCCCTCGTATCCACACCAATATAATAGCTACGGGGACTGCCGCTGCCCACCCGGACCCCAATTCCGGATTTCACCATACCGTAATAGGCCGCTCCCAAGGATACAGCCAGGTCCATTTCCCTGTTGGCCAGGTGGCGGGGCACCATCTTTCCCTGGCCGTTGAAATGGGCATCGATGGCCTTTCGGATGCGTTCCTGGACGATGGTCGATTTCAAGGCCCCGCCATTGAAAAGAACCAGGTCCGGACAGGCATGATCGACGCCCGTGGCCGCATGTATCTCCTGTCGATGTCGATCCAGAAATCGTGTCAGGTGGCCGGTGATGGCCGTATCGGTTTCATATGGCAGCCCCGATGTATGGTTCTCCACAGTGGTGTCCCTGGTCGTCATGGCACCAGACAGGGGGAAAAATTGATCCAGAACAATGGATTCTATCATCGGCCGATCAACCCGGGCGGTCATGGTACCGGCGATCAGGCCCGACCCGGCGCCGACGATGGTAATCCGGTCGGTATCCATTTTCCCGTCCAGAATTTTTTCTTTTACCTGACGGCAATGGTGGCACAATGATTTCCATGGATCTTTGCCCATGGTTTCCGGAGTTTTTCCCAATCCATCGGCAACTTTTCGGGCAATGGCAAAATCCATGTTATCGCCTCCCAGGATCAGATGATTCCCCACGGCGATGCGTTCAAAACGGGGCGTGCCATCGACCTCCCGCAGTTGGATCAGGGTAAAGTCGGTGGTCCCGCCCCCCACATCACACACCAGAATCAGTTCACCGGGATCGACATGATCGGTCCAGTCCTTTTCGTGTCCGGTCAACCAACTGTAAAACGCCGCCAAAGGCTCTTCCAGCAAAATGACACAGTCCAAACCGGCCAGGGTACACGCCTGAAGGGTCATGTCCCGGGCAACTTCATCAAAGGACGCCGGGATGGTAACGATTACCATCTGATGCTCCAGAAAATGGTCTTCATCAGCGTCCATGGCCACATTCCAGGCTTTGCGGACATGTTTGAGATAGGCTGCCGATGCGTGCACGGGCGATACCTTGAAAACCTCGTCACCGGCGCCCCAGGGCAAAATGCGTGCACGGGTATCAACCTGATGGTTACACAGCCAGCTCTTGGCGGACGAGACCAGCCTGGCCGGCACCTTGCTCCCGTGGTCCCGTGCAAAAGCACCGACAAAATTGCGATCATCCCGGCTGCGCTGCGCAACGCTCCACGGTGCGGTCATATCCTGTTCATTGATGTCGTATTCACCGGGGATGTATAAAAAAGAGGGCAAAACCGAAAGCGGCCCAAACTCTCCGGGACCGGTCAATTGATGGATGGGGAATTTCCGGATGATCGGGCGGTCCGATTCAGATTCAACCATATCTACATAGGACACCGAACTGTTGGTGGTCCCCAGGTCAATCCCGACAATGTAACGGTGTTCAGTCGTCAAAATGGGCTCCTTCAAACAATTAAAAAACGATAGGCTTGGCTTTGGCGTGATGCAATCCGAATGCGGGATCCGACGTCTCCGGATTCTTATACAACTTTTTTATATTATTGGATTTCGATTTCGGCCGGAGCGATAATGGCCGGGTTTTCAGATTCGGCCAATTTGGGCAGATCAATGTTTTTCACCTGCCAGCCTCCATGCCGCAAAATCCCGGTGAACGGTGGCTGGCCGGCGACATTGCCCACCAGCTTGACGGCATTCTTGTCGAATCCGTCAGCGACCTCGACCTCCTCCCCTTCGCTTTGGCGCATCACCGGTTGCGGCTTGAGATAACGCTCCAAGGTCTTGCGGCATTGTGAATGAATGCTGCGCACGGCGGCCCCGATCTGGTCGTCTTCGTATGGGCCCAGGTCTTCCTTTAAAAAATCGATCAGTCGCCCTTCCCGCTGCAGCACTGAAAGCAGATGCACGAACAGCCGCTGCTCACGTTGCTTGCGGCGCTTTCGTTCTTCGTCCGCCGAGGATGTTTCGGGGGATTGGGCAGGCTTTTTCTGTACTGCGGCCGGGGCGTCAGCCGACAGCAACTTGGCCAGGCTGTTTCTCAGGAACATCCATTGCAACATACCGAAAAAAAACAGGAAACCGAAAATCATGGCATAAATTCGAATATCCGGTGCCGGCCCCATGCCCTGGGTACGCCAGTAAAACCCGGCGATCACGCCGAACAACAAGATCGAAAAAAAAGCGGTCAGCATAAAAGACCGCAATGAAAATGACTTTTTCAATTTTAGCGGATGCATCCTTTGCACATGCGTCTGTTTCATCGTTTGCGCTCCTGTATCGGTATTAGCCTGTTTACATGCCACGGACCGGTGCATCTCCCCTTTTGCCTTGTGTGGGCCAACGGGTTATGCTAATCATGATGCGTGGAAGATCAAGGGACGTGATCCGTGACGAACGGGCCGACAACGACCCTGTCAAACGATGATTGAACCGCAACGATCAATTGTTTCCATGACAAATAAATACACACATCGTTTCGATTTTGATATCGGGTATCTGATCAAGAGTCCGTGTCGGGAGTGTACCGATCACTATCTTTTTCCCGGCTGTATGGACAGCTGTTTGTCCCTGGATAGAGTTCGAACGGTACTGGCCAATTCGGTTTCTTGCTCCCGAACCTGTGCCTCCGTGGAATCGCACGCCATCTTTCAGGATTCGATGAAAGACGAATAACTTCCCTGAGACCCCCACCCCCTTTGCCCACCCTGACGAGTGCTGGTTTTCCCGGTCTCAGGCCACACATGTACCGGGCCAGGGGGTAAGCACCTCACCTATCATTCGATTCAGGAGTTCCCATGACCGATTATCGTTTTTATCATCACCCTTTGTACAAGCGCCTGACCGATCATGCCACGATCATGTCCGCACCCGACAGGCACCTTAAACATCTTTTGACACAGCGGGGCCGCCTGGCTGCATTCAGTCGTAAAGGCGGCGGGTTATATTTGGATTTCTCACGTCAACGTGTAGATGATACAGCCCTTTCATTATTGCTGGAACTGGCTGATGCCGCCGGCGTCAGGGACCGTTTCAGCCGGATGGCGTCCGGGGAAAAAGTGAATCAAACTGAAAACCGTGCCGCCCTGCATATGATCACGCGCCGTTTTTCAACCGAACCGGTCATGATGGATGATCGCGATGTGCAGCGGAAAATCGCAAAAACGCGCGACCAGATAAAAAATTTCAGCGAATCGATACACGGAGGCAGTCTTACCGGCAGTACCGGCAAGGTGTTCCGCCACGTCGTCGTGGTGGGAATCGGCGGTAGTTTTCTGGGGACGGAATTCGTCGCCAGTGCGTTGCGGGCCTTTGCTGACAAGGGTATCGAATTGCACTTTCTGGCCAATGTGGACATCCATAATTTCGGTCATGTCTGGTCATGCATCGAACCGGAAGAGAGCCTGTGGATCATCATCTCCAAAAGCTACACCACGGTGGAGACAATGGCCAACGAAGACCTGGTGCGCCGTTATATGGCTGCAAAAGGACTGGATCCGAACAGGCATCTGGCCACCGTGACCAGCAAGGGAAGCCCCGGTGATGGGGGCTCGGACCAGTCGCTGGAGACCTTTCATATGTTTGATTTTATCGGTGGAAGATACAGTGTCAGCTCCGCTGTGGGTGGTGTGCCCTTGAGCCTGTATCTCGGGTACGACCGTTTTGAACGTTTCCTCAAAGGCGCCGAGGAGATGGACCAGCATGCACTCAGCGCCCCCCCACCGGAAAACCTGCCTCTGCTTGCCGCGCTGCTTACCGTGTGGAACACCAGCTTTCTCGGATTCCCTCAATCAGCCATCATCCCCTATGCCGCCCCCTTATGCAAGCTGGCGCCCCATGTGCAGCAGCTCAATATGGAAAGCAACGGAAAATCGGTGGATATCTCGGGACGGGCCATGGCAGAACCGGCGGGTACGGTGATATTCGGTGAACCCGGTACAAACGCCCAACACTCCTTTTTCCAGATGGTTCATCAGGGCAAAACCATACCCATTGAATTTATCGGCCTGCTGCAGCCCCAGTATCAAATGGACGAAGGCAGCTTTAACGGCGTTGGCCATCACCAGGAGCTGTGGGCCAACATGCTGGCCCAGGCCACGGCCCTGGCCATGGGCAAGGACAGCGACGACCCGGCCCGCACCTTTTCGGGAAACCGTCCGTCATCCATACTGGTGATGCAGGATCTGGAACCCGAAAGCGTCGGCAGACTGCTCTCTTTTTATGAGGCCAGGACCATTTTCGAGGCGTTCATCTGGGGCATCAATCCTTTTGATCAGTTCGGTGTCGAATTGGGGAAGGTGACGGCAGGTGCGATTCGAAGTGCCATGGCTGCCCGCAACGACGATCCGGATTATGATTTTTCTGCCTTGGATGAGATCAACCGGCACTATCTGCAGATGCTTTGCGGCGGCACATTGCCAAGGTGATCGGCTTCATCCGGTTCGATGTCCATCCCACCATGGTTTCCAACTGGAAACGGCAGATGCCTGTTTCTAATTTTCTAATCTCAGGGCTCGTAGCTTATCCCTTCCATCAGGCTGTCCAATTAATTGGGGCCACCGCCACCCCGGCGGGGCCTGGCGTGGGCCTTGCCTCTGATGACATCAATCCGGCTTATCGGACGGTGTTGCCGTTGGCGATAAAGAAGGTTGGATTATGTAAGAAGCCGCAAGGGGCATGACAGACCTTTTTGTCCTGGGTATTTTCAAGCGACGGCATCCTTCTGAGTTTAAAAATGAAAAAAAGGAAACTGTAATCGCTCGTGGGATTCTTTCGAGATCCGCACGCGAGAATCAACAACAGCAACAAATCTATAGGTTTAATTTACTGCAATTATTGTTCGTCTCTATCTTCCGCAGCTTCCGCCGCCTGCCGCTTTTCGCGCAGCACATACCCCGTATCCGGCAGAAGATCCGCGAAGGCCTGGCCGTAAATTTCCCAGATGGTCACAAACAGCGCGGCGATAATGGGACCGATGATTATCCCCGCCATGCCGAACATGAAAATACCGCCCATGGTGCCGAAAAAAATCATCAATTCGTGCATCTGGGTGTCCTTGCCCACCAGGATCGGCCGTAGCAGATTGTCCAGGCTGCCCACCACCAGGCCGCAGAACACCGCCAGCCCCACGGCTTTGCCCACAGCCCCGCCGAACCCCAGAATGCCTGCCGCCGGCAGCCAGACCAAGGCTGTACCCACGCTGGGAATGATGGACAAAACGATCATGATCACACCCCAGAAGGTGGCGCTGGGAATGCCTACGGCCCAGAAGGCAAGACCGGCCAGACTGCCCTGGAGAATCCCGATCACTGCGGTGCCTTTCAGGGTGGCCCGGGTCACCGAGGTGAACCGCTCCAGCATCTGCTGTTCGTCTTCGTCTTCCAATGGCAGGTAATAAAGGATTTTTTCCAGCAGTTTCTCGCCGTCCATCAGGAAAAAATACATGGTATAAAGCCACACGAAAAGCATGAACAGCAGGTTGACCGCCCCCATGGCCGCGGAAGAGAGATGGTTGACCAGAAATTGGCTGATACGACCGACCAATTCACCGGCTTTTTGCAGGATCAGCTGGCTGTGCGGAGCGATGCGATCCCAATAGGGAATGTTTTCGAGGAATTGGGAGAGTGCACCGGGTTGGCTGATCTGGGTTTTCACCCACGGTGCGGCCGTCTGGCTGACTTTGATGGCCTGTCCGGTGACAACACCCGTGAGAATTCCAAAAGGAACCACTATGACCACCACGATCAGTACCAGGGTCAGTGCCGATGCCAGGCTGCGCCGGCCTCTTAATTTTTTTTCAAACCAATGGTACACCGGCCTTGAAAGAGCGGCAAAAATGCCGGCCAGAAAAATGGCCATCAGAAATGACCGGATCATCGACAAAAATACGGCCGAAATGAATACGACCAACAGGATCACTGCAAACCGATTCACGGTCTCTTCACGCATGGCAGTCTCCAATTGAAGTCAGGAAAGGAAAATATGGGCAATATCTAACGGTCGCTTCAGGCATACGCAAGTTATATATCAAATCCGTTTGGCGGCAGTATTGATTGCGGATCTATCGAATCCGTCTGAAATTCACCTTTTTACGCGTTCATCGATTATGAGACAGTTTTTATTTAACATAAATGCCAACGAAAACAAGATCGCCACGGTCGCTTTCAGCCGCCCATGACCATACAAATCGTTAGATTTATCAAGAATCCAAACAAGTTGACAGGTTTGTACACGCATGATAAATCACTAAAGTTTCGTAGCAGACTGGCCGATTCAGTTAATGGGTTATTTAGTGTCTGTCCAGAAATAGGCAAATTGGCCATCTCCGGATGGGTACTATTGATGAAATCGTCAACCTTTAACGGGAGAAGACTATGGATGGTCGCCCAAAAAACAATCCTCAACCGGAGCATGAGATTGACCTGAATGACGACGATATCATCGATTTGACACAGGTGGTCGAAAGCGATGACGATGTTATTATCGATCTCACCGACATCGTGGAGCAACCCAATGCGTCTTCGGATGATATCGGCCTGGATAGCATGGATTTTTCGCAGCCCGCGTCGATCATAGAAGAACCTTTGGTGTTGAACCCGGACGAGGAGGTCATTGATCTGGAAGATCTGGCGGTAAGTCTCGATGAAGGCCCACAAGACGATGTCATACCCGAGGCTGAATTGACTTACGAAGGAACCCTCGACATTGAAAACGAGGATCCGATCATCGACCTGATGGATGTGGCCGATCTCGATGCAGACGACAATATGCATGCGGAGCCCGATGCCCCTCAGACGGCCATGGAGGAAACATCTCCACATGAAGAAGCCCCGGTCATCGACCTGATGGACGTGGCGGATCTCAATGCGGCCGATGATACACAGGCGGAAACGGATACACCCCAGCCCGTCCTCAAGGAAACGGTTCCACAGGAAGAAGGCGCTGTGGATGCCCCGGCATTCGTTCCGGCGGCCCCGTTCCCTCCCGAATCATCTGAGGAACCAATACCGCTGAGCGATCAGCAAATAGAGGCCGCCCTGGAGCGGGTCATCGAAAAGGTATACGGTGAAAAAATCGAGCAACTGATGATTCAAGCCATTGAAAAAACAATTAAAGAGGAAATCGAAAGAATCAAACAGGCACTGCTGGATGACAGCGACCCGTTGGACGTATAGCGCCTGCCGGCAATCCATGCCGGCAAATGGATAACACGCCAACGATAACGAAACCGGAAGCGGGGATTATTCCTTAATCCCCTTTTCCATTTTTTAGGGCTGGTCAACAGGCTCCAGACCCGTTCTACACAAGGAGCATTCCCCCAATGAGCCGTGATTTACTGGATAAAAGTTACTCCCCCGAAGCCGTGGAAAAACGCTGGTATGACTTTTGGCAACAGGAAAAGCTGTTCGCCGCGGATGAAAACACCGATAAAAAAACGTACGCCATCGTGATCCCGCCGCCCAACGTTACCGGTGTGCTACACATGGGCCATGCCCTCAACAACACCATGCAGGACATCATGTGTCGCTACCGCCGCCTCAAGGGGGACAGCGTGTTGTGGATGCCCGGTACGGACCATGCCGGTATCGCCACCCAGAATGTGGTCGAGAGAAAGCTGGCCGCCGAAGGCACGGACAGGCACCAACTGGGCAGGCAAAAATTCATCGAAGCCGTCTGGAAATGGCGTGAAGAATATGGAAACGCCATCATCAACCAGCTCAAACGGCTGGGTGCCTCCTGTGACTGGGACCGGGAACGATTTACCATGGACGAAGGGCTTTCCAGGGCGGTCAGGAAGGTATTTGTCCAGCTTTACGATGATGGCCTGATCTACCAGGGCGACTATATCATCAACTGGTGCTGCCGCTGCCACACGGCCCTGTCCGACCTGGAGGTGGAACACGAGGATCTGGCCGGCCACTTTTACCACATTCGCTACCCGTATGCCGATGGCAACGGATCGGTCACTGTGGCCACCACCCGTCCGGAAACCATGCTGGGAGACACTGCCGTGGCCATTCATCCGGATGACGAACGATATGCGGACCTGACCGTGGCGAAAGTGGTCCTGCCGCTGATGAACCATGAAATTCCCATCATTCGTGACACCTATGTGGATCTGTCCACGGGCACCGGTGCCTTGAAGGTCACCCCGGCCCATGACCCCAACGACTTCGAAATCGGTATACGGCACAAACTGCCCAGCGTCAAGGTTATCGCCGACGACGGCACCATGACCGAAGCGGCCGGGCGGTTTGCCGGCATGGACCGTTTCGAATGCCGCAAGGCAGTGGTCGCGGCCCTGGAAGCCGAAGGCCTGCTGGAGCGCATTGAAGAACATCGCCACAGCGTGGGGCACTGCTACCGCTGCAAAACTGTGGTGGAGCCCAATTTGTCGCGCCAGTGGTTCGTCAAAACCAAACCCCTGGCACAAAAGGCCATTGAAGCGGTGGAGACCGGTAAGACCCGCATTATTCCCGAATCATGGACAAAGACCTACTACGAGTGGATGTACAACATCCGCGACTGGTGCATTTCCCGGCAAATCTGGTGGGGACACCAGATTCCGGCCTGGAATTGTCAGGGCTGCGGCAAGATGACCGTGGCCATGGAACCCCCCGATGTCTGTCCGGACTGCGGGTCCGGTGACCTGGTTCAGGAAACCGACGTACTGGACACTTGGTTCAGCTCGGCCCTGTGGCCCTTTTCGACCATGGGCTGGCCGGACGAGACGCCCTTGCTGAAGAAATACTACCCCACATCGGTGCTGGTGACCGGATTCGACATCCTCTTTTTCTGGGTGGCCCGCATGATGATGATGGGGATTCACTTCATGAAAGAAATTCCCTTTTCCGATGTTTACGTGCATGCCCTGGTGCGTGATGAAGCGGGCAAGAAGATGAGCAAGTCCAAGGGCAATGTTATCGACCCTCTCAACGTCATCGAAAAGTACGGCACCGACGCCTTCCGCTTTACGCTGGCCGCTTTTGCCGCCCAGGGGCGGGACGTAAAAATGAGTGAGAAGCGAGTGGACGGCTACCGCCACTTCATCAACAAATTGTGGAACGCTGCACGCTTTGCAGGCATGCACCTTGACGAGGATGTGAAACCTGTCATTGACGCAAAGCACATCTCTTTGCAGGACCGCTGGATTCTTTCCCGTCTGGAACGGGTCACCCGCCGGACCGAAGCGGCCCTGGACGGCTACAAATTCAACGAGGCCGCCGGTGCGGTCTATCAGTTTGTCTGGCATGAACTGTGTGACTGGTACCTGGAGGCCATCAAACCGACCTTGTACGACGATTCCGCCGGCGAGGCCAAAGCGGCGACGCGTTCGGTGCTCAGTCATGTGCTCAAAGAGGCCCTGATCTTGCTGCACCCCTTCGCGCCCTTCGTAACCGAGGAAATCTGGCACTCCCTGCCGGGAGCCGATGGTTCGATCATGAAGGCCGCCTGGCCCGAGGACTTTCAGCTTGGCAGGGATCCGGAAATTGAATCCATGATGGAGACCGCCATGGCCGTAATCACCGGCGTCCGCAACGTGCGCGGGGAAATGAACATCTCGCCCTCCACGGCCTTGACCGTTGCCGTGCAGCCGGAAGATGCACATGTGGCCGAAGTGATCGAAAGCAACCGGGACTTGATCCGTAACCTCGCTCGTCTGGATGCGTTATCCGTGGATGCCGCCATGGAACGGCCCAAGGCAGCGGCAACGGTTCTGATCGGCGGAGCCACCGTTTACGTCGTGCTGGAAGGTATCATCGACTTTGCCCAGGAGGCCGGCCGCCTTGAAAAGGAAATCGGCAAACTGGTCAAAGAACTGGCCGGTATGAACAAAAAACTGGGCAACGAGGATTTTCTCAGCAAGGCCCCGGCCGACGTGGTGGCCGGCGTGCGGGAAAAGCATGCCGCCAAGCTGGAAAAGCAGCAGGCTCTGGAGGCAACCCTGGAGCGCATTCAATCGATGATGGATTGACATTCAAACCGGCGGCCAAAGGGCGGCGAAGGTGTCGGCGTCTGACGTCACCATCCGCTCTCCGGCTTCCGAAACAGGAGTCGCCATGCACACCACGGATGACTTGATTCAACGGGCTCTGAACGAGGACATTGGCCCCGGTGACATCACCACGGACAATTTGGTGGAACCGGGCGCCGCCGGATTGGGTTCGATTGTGGCCAAACAGGATCTGGTGATCGCCGGCCTGCAGGTAGCCGAGAGCGTCTTCAGGAAACTGGAACCGGGGATCGGTTTTACGGCTGATTTTTCGGATGGGGACCGGATTGTGGCTGGCAGCTCTGTCGTTCGCATCGAGGGAAGCCTGAGTGCCCTGCTAAAAGGTGAACGGACGGCCCTGAATTTCCTCCAGCGTCTTTCCGGCATCGCCACCCAGGCACGGGCCTATGCAAAGGAAGTTGCCGGCACGGGAATAAAGCTGGTGGACACCCGCAAGACCACCCCGGGGTGGCGGGTCCTGGAAAAATACGCGGTGCGCGTCGGCGGGGCCCACAATCATCGCATGGGCCTTTATGACGGTGTTTTGATCAAGGACAATCACATCGCCGCCTGCGGTGGCATCGCAGAGGCCGTCAGGAAAACCCGTGAGGCGATTTCTCACCTTGTTAAGGTGGAAGTCGAGACGGCCTCACTACAGGAAGTCGAAGAAGCACTGACCGCCGGAGCCGACATCATCATGCTGGACAACATGGATCCGGGGCAGATCGAAGAGGCGGTTCGGAAAATCGACAAAAAAGCCCTGGTGGAAATATCCGGCGGCGTGACCCGCGAGCGCCTGCACGAGCTGGCGCAAACCGGCGTGGACCTGATCTCCATCGGCGCTCTGACCCACTCGGCCGTAGCCGTGGACCTGAGCATGAATATAGAGCCGGTTTAAGGGAGGAAGCTGTATTCAGACATACCGCGACGACCGATAACGCAGCCCAAAACCACTCTCTGTAAATTGATGTACAAACATGATTCCGATTCGCGATACAACCCCCTCCAAGTCCGTCCCGGTCGTCAACAACACCCTCATCGGAATCAATGTGGTATTCTTTCTCGTGCAACTGGCCCAGGGCGCCAATCAGGACCATTTTATCTACCTTTACGGCCTGGTTCCGGCCAAATTCACCGTGCCCCAGATTTCGGCTTATTTCTCCCTGGGCCAGAACCTGCTCTCCCTTTTCTCCTTCATGTTCCTGCACGGCGGCTGGCTGCACCTTTTGGGCAACATGCTGTCCTTGTACATCTTCGGCGACAATGTTGAGGATCGGCTGGGATCGGCGCGTTACATCACGTTCTATCTGTTGTGCGGCCTGGGATCGGGTCTTTGCCACCTGCTGTTCAACCTGCGTTCCCCCATCCCCACCATTGGCGCCAGTGGTGCCATTGCCGGTGTGATGGGGGCTTATTTTATCCTTTATCCACGCTCACGCATCCTAACCCTGGTTCCCATCATCTTCATTCCCTGGTTCGTGGAGATTCCAGCATTCTTCTTTTTGGGCATCTGGTTCGTGCTGCAATTTATCAATGCAGCCGGAAGCTCCGGACAGGCCGGCGGGATTGCCTGGCGGGCGCATATCGGGGGATTCGTGTTGGGTATCTTGTTACTCAAATTCTTCGACCGCATACCGTCCACCGGTGTTTCCAACCGGCTTCGCAACGCTACCGAGAAGAAGCATTCCCATCGTTTTCAGGTGATCCGCACAAGTCGCAGGCAGGCGGACACCAACTTGTATGGTTCCCTGACAATCACCCAGTACGAGGCGATGGTCGGCGCCCGCAAAGTGGTCACGGTCCCCTGGGGCCTTAAGAATCGCCTTTACCGCGTCATCGTTCCCCAGGGCATTGAAGACGGACAGGTGCTGCGTCTCAAAGGCATCGGTCGTACCAGGCCTGATGGCAATCGCGGAGATATGATGCTGAAAATCAAGATTCAACATATCTGAATCGATTTGCCTAGTTGAACATCAATCATTCTTTCCATATCCTTTTCTTAATTTCAGATGTTGTTCCAGATAAGTCTTCAACTGCCTCTGCACCCGTCCGTACACGCTTTCCGGCGGGTAATTGCCGTCGCTATCGGGCCGGCCGGCCGGCGTACCCGTGAGAATTTCGATGCCCTCTTCGATGGTGGCCACCTGCCAGATGGTAAACTGGCCCTGCTCTACGGCCTTGATGACGCTTTTTTTGAGCATCAGGTTTTTTACGTTGGCCGCCGGAATCATCACCCCCTGATTGCCAGTCAGGCCCTTGCTGCGGCAGACGTTGAAAAAACCTTCGATCTTCTGATTGACCCCCCCGATGGCCTGGACCTGGCCCTTCTGGTTCACCGAGCCGGTGACGGCGATTCCCTGGCGGATGGGAATGCCCGACAGGCTGGAGAGGATGGCGTAAAGCTCGGTGGACGAGGCGCTGTCGCCATCCACGCCGCTGTAGCTCTGTTCGAAGGTGACGCTGATGGACATGCTCAACGGATAGCGCTGGGCAAAGGTGCGGCCCAGATAACCGGTGAGAATCAGCACGCCTTTGTCGTGGGTGTTGCCGGAAAGTTTGGATTCGCGTTCGATGTTGACCACACCAGCTTCGCCCATGAAGGTTTCTGCCGTAATGCGGGAGGGCCGGCCGAAGGCGATTTCGCCTATCTGATAAACGGCCAGGGCGTTGACCTGGCCCACGGCCTCGCCATCCACATCAATCAGGATGGTATCCTCCATGTAGTTCTCGTGAATTTTTTCCTCGTAGAGGTTATAGCGAAAACGGTGTTCGGTGCGGGCTTTGGCCACATGCTGATGGGTAACCCGGTCGCTGCCTTCCTTGCGTGCCCAATAGTCGGCCTCTTTGATCACGCCCACCACAGGGCCGAAACGCAGGGAGAGCTTGTTTTTGCTCTCGATGGCTTTTTCTCCGTATTCCACCACGGCCGCGGCCCCGTCAGCGGTGAAAGGCAGCAGGTTCGCGTCCCGGCAGACGCGGGCGATAAACTGGGCGTAGAGCCAGATGGTGCGTTCGTTTCGCTCCACTTCATGGTCGAAGTCCGCCCGCACCCGAAAAATCTTGTTGAATTTGGAATCGTAATTTTGCAGGATCTGGAAGGGTTCGTATCCGCCCAGTAAAACAATCTTTACGTCCAGATCCATCGGTGCCGGCCGCAGGGAGGCCGTTCCCAGTCCCCTTTCCTTGGCGACATCCTCTATATCCAACCGACGGTTTTGCAGGGCGCGTTTGAGAGACTCCCATACCTGTGGATGTGCCAGCAGTGACTCGACCTCCATGATGAGAAAACCGCCGTTGGCCTGGAGCAGGGAGCCGGCCTGGACCATGGTAAAGTCTGTGATCAACGTGCCCATGAAAGCCTTTTTTTCGATACTGCCGAATACGTTCTGGTAGGTGGGATTGGGCTCGAAAACCATGGGGGCACCCTCCATACCTGTACGATCCTCCAGTACATTCACCTTGTAACGGTTCAGGGAGAGTTCCCTGGCTTCGGGCGTCGATTCGTCGTCGGCTTTTTCGTTGTGCGGCATGAAAAGCCCCACGTTGTCGACGAGATCTTCCTGCATTTCGTCCAGAAAACGAAGGATCTCCACCTGGTCACGATATCTATCGCGGATCGGTTCCAAGCGGCCGTTGACCACGAAACGGGTGAGTTCCTCGCCCACACGATGTATTTCTTCCTGCTGGTCATGGTTAAGCCGGCCGATCTCCAGCATGGCTGCTTGGATTTGTTCCTGAAACGACTGAACCCGTGTTTCGATTTCTGCCCGCTGTTCATCGTTGAGGGCTTCGTAGGTCTCCTGGGTAAAGGGTACGTCCTTGTTCAACGGGATGGTCTGGTAACCGCTGGGGTTTTTTTCGATTTTGAGTTGATTTTCCTTAGCGCTTCGGTCCAGTTCGGCAAAGCGTTCATTCTTTTGTTGGACGAAACGATTCTGGATCGTGGATACCTGATCACGGAACGAATCGGCCTGCATTTCCTTGGGCAATTGAGATTTGAGATCGCTGATCAACCGGTCGACACGCTTGGCAAAGCGGATCGCCTCGCCCGGCGGCAGCGGCAGGGAGCGGGGACGGAAGGCATCTTTGAAATTGTTGACCATGCACCAGTCCGTCGGTGTGGGCAGCAGTTTGGCCGCCTTGCTGACAATTTCCTGGACGATGGTCGTCTTACCGGCGCCCTCCGGTCCGGTCACGAAAATATGATAGCCGGGGCTGTTGATTTCAAGACCGAAGGTGATGGCCCGCACGGCACGCTCCTGACCGATTACCTGGTCCAGTGGTTCAATTTCGGCGGTGGTTTCGAAGTCGAACATGGACGGATCACAGAGACAACGCAAGTCGGCGGAGGCGACAATATTTTTGGCGGTCATGTGAACTCCTTTGGGTTGATTGGGTGGATATGCCGAATTCGTTGTTATGGTTCGTCGGGGATTGTACAAGAAGGAATAAAGGATAGGGGAGCGCGTGTCAAGAATGGCGGCTTCGTAAAAGGCTTTTCCAGGCCAGGTATGACCACACTTACGGAAAAAGAAACTCGGCCTGCGGTTTCCCGGAGCGTGGCACAAATAGGGAAAAGCTTTCTAATGATCTGAGAAAAGCCATTTCGCGGGCATCAGTTTTCGTTAAGGCAGGCCCAATCAAGTGGCCTGCCAATTAACCCATCAATGACAAAAGAAATACGATTCTATTCTTCTGTAGTGTCTTTATTCTGCCCTTCCGCCACGGTCAGCCTCAGCCGCAGGGACAACTCGTCCAGTTGGGTCTTGGCGGCTTCCGAGGGCGCATTGGTTAGCAGGCAGGCGGCCTTCTGGGTTTTGGGGAAGGCGATGACGTCGCGGATGGATGGCTCGTTGCACAAAAGCATCACCAGCCGGTCCAGCCCAAAGGCGATGCCGCCGTGGGGCGGCGCACCGGATTCAAGCGCGTCCAGCAGAAAACCGAATTTTTCCTGAAACGCTTCCGGCTGCATGCCCAACGCGGAAAAAATACGTTGCTGCAGGTCCATGTCGTGTATACGAATACTGCCGCCGCCCACCTCGAATCCGTTGAGCACCAGGTCGTAGGCCCGTGAACGGATCGCCAGGGGGTCGTTTTCCAGCTTGTCGTAGTCCGCTTCCAGCGGTGCGGTAAAGGGATGGTGAAGGGCCTGGTAGCGTTTTTCGACCTCATCGTATTCGAACATGGGAAAATGGGTCACCCACAGGAAATTGAATGCCCTTTCGTCGATCAGTCCCAATTTCTTGCCCAGGTGGTTGCGCAGGTGACCCAGGGCCTCGTTGGTCACCTTGGGCTGGTCGGCCACGAAAAAGATCAGGTCGCCGGACTGCATATCGATACGTTCCGCCAGTTTGGCCTTTTCCTCGTCGGTGAAGAATTTGGCGATGGGCGATTGCCAGGCGTCCTCGCGGACCTTAATCCAAGCCAGGCCTTTGGCGCGGTAAACGGCCACGAAATTCGTGAGATCGTCGATCTCCTTGCGTGAAAAATCGATGCAGCCCTTGGCATTGATGGCTTTGACGATACCGCCTTTTTTGACCACGCTGGCAAACACTTTGAATCCGCACCCGTCAACGATATCCGATACATCCTTGAGCTCCAGGCCGAAACGGGTGTCCGGTTTGTCCAGGCCGTAGCGGTCCATGGCCTCTGCATAGGTCATGCGGGGAAACGGGGTCGGCAGGGAGTGGTCCAGGACATCGGCGAACAGGCGGGCCATCATACCCTCGCTGATATTCATGAGGTCTTCTTCGCCCACGAAGGACATTTCCATATCGATTTGGGTGAACTCGGGCTGCCGGTCGGCCCGCAGGTCTTCATCCCTGAAACAGCGCACGATCTGATAATAGCGATCAAATCCGGCGATCATCAGCAACTGCTTGAACAACTGCGGAGACTGGGGCAGGGCATAGAACTGGCCGGCGTTGACCCGGCTGGGAACCAGATAGTCCCGGGCGCCTTCGGGCGTGCTTTTGGTGAGCACCGGGGTTTCGATGTCCACAAAACCGTTCTCGTTGAGGTAGTTGCGTACCGCCGCGCTGATCTTGTGGCGGGTCATGATGTTGCGCTGCAAGGGCGGGCGGCGCAGGTCCAGATACCTGTTTTTCAGGCGGATGGCCTCGGAAACCGCCACATTGTCCTCAATCATGAAGGGCGGGTTTTTGGCTCGGTTGAGTATTTTCAGTTCGTCCACCAGGACTTCGATTTCTCCGGTGGTCAGCTTGGGATTGACCATGCCGTCGGGACGCGGCTCCACTTTGCCGCGTATGGCCAGTACGAATTCGCTGCGGATGTCATGGGCCTTGGTATGGACTTCGGGGTTGATTTCCGGATTGAACACCACCTGGGTGATA
The DNA here is from genome assembly GCA_002747175.1 of Deltaproteobacteria bacterium. Lineage (GTDB taxonomy): Bacteria > Desulfobacterota > Desulfobacteria > Desulfobacterales > Desulfosarcinaceae > Desulfosarcina. The sequence continues at coordinate 19,691 of PDTK01000038.1, forward strand.
CCTTCACGGTCGCGCAGATCGATAAAGATTACGCCGCCGTGGTCCCGCCGCCGCAGGACCCAGCCCATCAATACCACCTCGGTACCGATGTCCTTGGCGCTCAGGGTATTGCAATGATGGGTCCGTCTCATGTCGCCGAGGATGTCAGCCACTGGAAACTCCTTTCAAACAGCAATTATCAATTTTAGTCATGAATTTTGATTGTTTTACATGTCGTTCAGGCAAATGCTTCAACCAACTTCTCAACGATGCCCTCAATTGGAATCTCGACTTGGGATTTGTCGGCCATATTGCGCAACGCCGCCGTTCCGGATTCCAGTTCGCTGTCACCCACAATCAGCACACGACCGGCACCCAGCCGGTTGGCCTGTTTCATTTGGGACTTGAGGCTCTTGATACCGTATTCCATGGCGGCATTGATTCCCTCCAGGCATAATTGGGTGGTCCAGGCAAAGGCCTGCCGTTGGGCCGTCTCACCCAGTGCGGCGATGAACAACTCCAGCCTGTGCTGGTTGGCCGTTGCAGCGGAACCCACAATCTCCGCCAAGCGGTCGAACCCGATGGCAAAACCGATGGCCGGGATGGCCGGCCCCCCCAGCGATTCCACAAGACCATCGTATCGTCCCCCGCCGGCCACGGCGCTCTGGGCACCCAGGGCGCCGGTCTGGATTTCGAAGGCGGTGCGGGTGTAGTAATCCAGTCCGCGTACCAACTGCTTGTCAATTTTGACCGGAACTCCCAGATCCGCCAGCATATCGGTCACTGTGGAAAAATGCGTACTGCATTCCCGGCACAGGTAATCAATGATGGACGGGGCCTGTGCCATGGCCTCCCGGCAGCCGGGAGCCTTGCAGTCCAGAACCCTTAGCGGGTTGCGATCCTTGCGTCGCATGCAATCGCTGCACAAAGAAGGCGCCGCCTTGTCCAGCAACGCGGCCAGAGCCGCTTTGAAGTTGGGGCGGCACACCGGGCAGCCCAGAGAATTGAGGTGAGCGGTGGTGTCGGTGACTTCAAGCCGGTTGAAAAGGGTTTGCAAAAGAAAAATCAGTTCCACATCGACATAGGGCGCGGCCACACCGAAAATCTCGGCATCGATCTGATAGAATTGGCGGTAGCGGCCTTTCTGGGGCCGCTCGCGTCGAAACATGGGGCCGATGGTGTAGAATTTGCGCACCGGGTCCTGGGCATACATCTTGTGCTGGATGTAGGATCGGCAGATGGAGGCCGTGGCCTCCGGCCGCAAGGTCAGCAGGTCGCCTTTGCGATCCGGAAAGGTATACATCTCCTTTTCGACGATATCGGTGTCTTCCCCGATGCTACGGGCGAAAAGCCGGGTTTTTTCCATTATCGGAATACGGATTTCCCGGTAACCGAAATCCTCGAACAGGTCGATGGCAGTAAGCTCAATCCTTTGCCACAATTCGGTTTCGCCTGGGAGAATGTCCTTGAAGCCCCGGATCAATTGTATGCTGGGTTGACTCATCCGTGTGTAAACCTTTCCATCCCGCGCATTCTATCAATTTTATACACGAACCAAAATATTTATCCCAGAGGTTCCAGGGTAGTCAATACAATTTCCTGAATTGAGTCCCATGCAGATGTTTTTATATAAATCTCGATAGAATGCCCAGAATTCGGATTGTTGACAGCCATGCTGAATTTGGATACGGTTGGTTTTCAATCAATAGTCTATACAATCTCAATACAATCGGGGTGGCGCCATGATCATCGGACTGGATGTTGGCGGTACGCATACGGATGTGGTCCTTCTGGGGGCGGAGGGATTGATACGGCAGATCAAGGTGCCCACCAATCCGGACGATCTTTTTTCGACCGTGCTTCAAGGCCTGGAAAGCGTCACCGAAGGGATCGATCCATCCCTTATCCGCCGGGCCGTTCTCTCCACCACGTTGACCACCAACCGGATCGTACAGCACCGAACCGTAGATGTCGGCATGATTGTCAGCGCCGGTCCGGGAATGGATCCGGAGCTGTTTCGCACTGGCGAGCACTATCATCTCATCGACGGCGCCATTGATCACCGGGGGAGGGAAATCGCCCCCATCAACACGGATCAGGTGTGCCGGGCAGCGGACGAACTGGTACGCAACGGCATCCGCTATGTCGGGGTGGTGTCCAAATTCTCCGTGCGCAATCCCAACCATGAGATCGTCATTCGGGAACTGATTGAGGATCGTTTCGAAAAAATATTCCTGGGGCACCGCATTGCCGGGAGTCTCAACTTTCCGCGCCGGGTGGCCACTACCTATTTGAATGCGTCGGTGTATCCCATTCACAAGGAATTTTTCGAAGCTGTCGTCAAATCCCTCAACCAAAAGGGCTTGACCATGCCGATCCGGCTGCTCAAACCCGACGGCGGAAACATGCGATTCGAGGCATCCATCGACCATCCGGCCCAGACCATTTTATCCGGTCCGGCCGCCAGTGTTATGGGAACTTTGGCTTTCGCACCTGCCGACGATGTCTGTCTGGTTCTGGACATCGGAGGCACGACCACGGACATGGCCGTGCTGGTCAACGGTGCGCCCCTGCTGGATCCGAACGGCATTCGCATCGGGGAACACAAAACCCTGATTCGTTCCCTGGCTACCGTCTCCATCGGTGTCGGTGGAGACAGTGCCGTGCGGGTAACCAATGGACGTATCGATATCGGGCCCGCCCGGTTGGGCGTGGCCATGGCCTTTGGCGGGCCGGTACCCACGCCCACGGACGCCATGATTTTTCTGGGAATCGGGGAAGGGGGCGATGTGGGCAAAGCCCGCAGCGGAATCCAGTCCCTGGCCCAAGCCTTGGGGACCGATACGCATACGACGGCGTCCCGCATTTATGAACAGGCCTGCCGGACCATTCTGGCAGAGGCGGCTGCCATGATCAAGCGGATAAACGCCAAACCGGTATACACGGTCCATGAGTTATGGGAAGGCCATCGCCTGGAACCCACGCATCTGTTTGTGCTGGGTGGACCGGCGCGATGGTTCGCCACGGGCCTGGAACAGTTCGGTAAGAACCGGGTCACCGTGGTACCCCGCTGGGATGTGGCCAATGCCATTGGGGCCGGGTTGGCCCGTACCACCTGTGAGGTCACCCTGTTCGCCGACACGGAGCAGGAGATTGCCTTCGCACCGGAAGAGGGCTTTTCCAAAACAATCCCTTCCAATTATACCAAGGCGGATGCCACTGACGAGGCATTGGACCTGCTGCGCCGCAAAGCCATCGCCCGCGGCGGCAACCCCGACCACCTGGAACTGAAAGTGGTCGATGCTATGGCTTTCAACATGGTTCGTGGGTTTTACACCACCGGCCAGAACATTCGGGTGATGGCCCAGGTAAAACCCGGTCTGATTCATGGGTACGAGAACATTGTCGAGAGGATTGGTGAACGGTAAAAAGTTGAAAATCCAAAGCTGAAAGGAAGACCGGAAGATCCGTGAAAGGGACGGTAATAGCCGATTCGGCTGAGGGCTGAAGGTGTTGCGGATGGAAGGTCTGTTGCCTTCAACGATCCCAACGCTCTCAATGTTCAAAACCGTGACGAACCCAATGATCCCTAAACTTTTGAACCCTTGAACCCCAAACCCAGGATCTGCAATGTTACACGCTAAGCATACCACCGGACTGGTCTTTTTCCCAGCCTTTGACTGGGCCATCAGCCCCACCCATCCGGAGCGTGAAGAGCGGTTGCTTTACACGCAGGATCAGGTCTTCGAAGAGGGACTGCTGGATGTGGAGGGCATCGTCGAGTTCAAACCCGACCTGGTGACCAAGCAGGATGTCCAACGGGTCCATTTCTGTGTTCCTGATCTGTGGAGCGTGATTACCGAATCCCATTTCATCAGCGCCGGCGGCGCCAAAACCATCGCCATGGCCGTGATGGACAAGCAGGTGGAAAGCGGATTCGCCCTGGTCCGGCCCCCGGGGCATCATGCCGGCCGGGTGGTCCACGGTGCCCGGGGATTTTGCAACATCAACATCGAAGCCATCATGATCGAGTATATCCGCCAGGCATACGATGTTACCCGTGTGGCCATCGTGGATACGGATTGCCACCACGGAGACGGAACCCAGGATATCTACTGGCACGATCCGGATACCCTGTTCATTTCCATCCATCAGGACGGCCGCACCCTTTATCCCGGTTCTGGTTTTCTCAATGAACTGGGCGGTCCCAACGCTGTCGGCACCACCGTCAACATACCGCTGCCGCCCAACACTTCCGAAGAGGGTATCCTGCACGCCATGCGGGATGTAATTCTGCCCATCCTGGATGAGTTCGATCCACAGGTCGTGGTCAATTCCGCCGGGCAGGACAATCATTATTCGGACCCCATTACCAATATGAATTTTTCAGCCCAGGGATATGCAAAGCTTACCGAAATGCTCCGGCCGGACATTGCCGTACTGGAAGGCGGTTATGCCATCGAAGGTGCGTTGCCCTATGTCAATGCAGGCATCATTTTGGCCATGGCGGGCATGGATTATACACATCTCAAGGAACCTGATTATCGGCCCGAGAAGGTCCGGCAGAGCCCCGAAGTTACCTCCTGGGTACACAAGACCTGTGACAAGGTCCTCGAGAACTGGCACCAGCGGTACCATTTGGGAGAGATGTACCGGGGTGACCATGAGTTCATGGACCGTGACCGAACGATCTATTATGATACGGACAACATCAACGAAAAACAGAAAGAGACCATCCGGGTATGTGACAATTGCGGCGGGGCACTGAGGATCGATTCTGCTGCCGGCGGCGGCAATCGCATTCTGGCTGTCCACCTGCCCAGGACGGCGTGCCGCGCCTGCCGGGACCAGGGGCATGCATGGTATCATGATGCCGACACATCCCTTTACGACAAGGTGTATCTCCAGGATCGATACGCCGATGTGCTCGAAGAGAAGAAAGCGTCCGATAAATGATGAAATGGTTGATTGCTTTTACCCCATGGTTGCATAAAAACTGCGAAAGTTAACGGTAATTTTCTCATTTTACGAGACAAACATGCCTCTTTTTCGACAAACGATCATTCGCGATAACCTCGAGCGACGCGCAAGGATCATCGACGGGGTACGAACCTTTTTCCGGGATGCGGGATTTCTGGAGGTGGAAACGCCGGTGCGCATTCCCGCCCCCCTGCCCGAGGCTCACATAGACACCCAACCGGCCGGGGACTGGTATTTGCAGCCATCGCCGGAACTGACCATGAAGCGATTGCTGGCCGCCGGATATCCGCGCATCTTTCAAATCTGTCGGTGTTTTCGCCAAGGGGAACGCGGCAGTCGCCACCTGCCGGAGATGACCCTGCTGGAATGGTACGCCTCCCAGGCGGATTACCAGACGCTGATGCAACAATGCGAAGAACTGGTTGCTTTTCTCGTCCGGTGCTTGCGGAAGGGGCATTCAGCCGACAACTGGCTGACATTTCAGTCGCAGATCGTAGACTTGACGCCACCTTGGGACCGCCTGTCCGTGACCGACGCATTCCATCGGTTCGGACGGATGACGGTTGCCGATGCCCTGGAGCGAGATTGCTTCGACGAGGTGATGGGCATCGATATCGAACCCCAACTGGGCCTTGATCGTCCGGTATTCTTGATTGATTACCCGGCCCAATGCGGATCTTTGGCACGCCGCAAAGCAGATGACCCATCCGTTGTCGAGCGGTTTGAGCTATACATTGCCGGGATGGAATTATGCAATGCCTTCAGCGAACTGGCCGATCCGGTGGAGCAACGCGAGCGTTTCGAGGCTGAAAACCGTCTGCGTGAAGCGGCGGGTAAAACCGTCTACCCGGCCGCCGAGCCATTCCTTTCTGCCCTGGTGCATATGCCCCCGGCGGCAGGGATTGCACTGGGAATCGACCGGCTGGTCATGCTGCTGCTGGATGCGGGGGGGATTGATGAGGTGGTCGCCTTCACACCGGAAGAACTATAGTGCTGCAAGGGTTCACAGGAAACCGCATATAGAACTTCCGGTAAACGCTCACCGGCTGTACCTCACAGGGTGTTGGCTGCTTTCGACCCTGTACAATAGGCACATCGTGTTTGTCCAATAATGAATCAGGCCATCACAGGCCTGATTCATTATTTTATTCGAGATCGCCAGACGAATAAAAGACCGGCTACATTTTTTTCAAAGAGATTCCGGATTTCGTTTTTCTGACGGTGAATGCATCACCTTCCGCAAACCCCATATCTGCAATCAGGGCCTTGGAAATAACCACACTTCCACGTTTGCTTACCGACACTTCCCTGGACGGATTGGATTTGGTTTTGGTCCGGCCGGAGGTAATCTCCGGAGCCTCACCGGCTTTGATCAACGCGTCCAGATAATGGGCTCTGAACTGAGCGCTGGTATTGAACTTAAATGTTTTCATGATATCGCGTTGGTGGGTTCCGCCTTTGACCATCTTGATTAGTTTTGCTCCATCGACTTTCTTCTTTGCCGGCATTCTTTTCTCCTTAGTTTTGTTGAGCTATCATTATATCTAAAGCAATGCTTTCCATTATTGCTATTTAAAATAAAAAATCAAGCTATAAAGAAAAAAATGGAAAATAGAATCATTAACTGCGTCTAAAATACCATATATTTGATCTTTATAATTACGTCTCGTGATTTTTATTATTGAATAGCGTCACTATCCCTTGCCTTATAACTATTGCCCATCCGGAAATACCCAATTTGCTTATTTCGGGCCAGACACTAAATATAAATCATCGACAACCCGCCGAACGGGCGATTTGATGAAGCCCCGCCGAAGGGGGGGTTATAAGTCAGATCATTGAACATCCAAGGTCTAATTTCGAATTTTGAATGAGGTTTAATCTACAGAAATCAAACAACGGGGGCAAGTGCTAACGGCTAATTTTATTATTATCTTTTGAGGGGATTGTTTTGTCACCGGGCACGTGAATTATGCCCCATACGTCTGCATAGCCAAAGCCGCGTGTCTACGGCATCCTGCAAGTGTTTACCGGCTGAGCTTTACAGGGTATCGGGTGCTTCTACCCCGTGAATGGGTACAACAAATAAACCCATTCAAGGAAACAACAGGATCACCGTTCACGCTTTTTTATTGACTTTCAGGGTGTCGCATTAGAAATTACAAATTCGGTCTGAATTGCCGAGACATGATAACCTTCAAATAAGCAATCAGGACAAACGTCACATGAAACAAATCAACATCGCCATATTGGGTTGTGGCACGGTGGGAACCGGTGTGGCCCGCCTGCTGCTGGACAACAAAGATATCATTTCCGACCGTATCGGATGCAGCCTGCATCTTAAAACTGTGGCTGACCCCAATACGGAAACCGACCGGGGCATCGCCTTCGAACCCGGCATGCTGATCCCCGATGGGGCCGTTGCCATTGCCGATCCGGATGTGGATATCGTGGTGGAGACCATCGGCGGGGAGGGCATCGCCAAGCAGATGATTCTGGATGCCATCGCTGCGGGGAAGCATGTGGTTACGGCCAATAAGGCCCTTTTGGCCAAACACGGCAATGCGATCATCGCCGCAGCCAACGAAAAAAAGGTGGACCTGGGCTATGAAGCTAGTGTGGGCGGTTGCATGCCCATTATCAAGACCGTTCGCGAATCCCTGGTGGGCAACCGCATCAGCGCCATGACCGGTATTTTGAACGGCACCTGCAATTATATCTTGTCCAAGATCACCGACGAGGGAGTGGTTTTCGAAGCGGCCCTGGCCGAAGCCCAGAAAAAGGGATACGCCGAGGCCGATCCAACCCTGGACGTGGAAGGGTTCGATGCGGCCCATAAACTGGCGATTCTGTCGGCCTTGGCATTTGGCATGCGCATCAATTTCGAGGATGTCTACATTGAGGGCATATCCAAGATTACGCCGCTGGACATTGAGTTCGCCGCCCAGTTCGGCTACCGTATCAAGCTATTGGGTATTGCCAAGTTCGACGGCCGGTCGGTCGAGGCAAGGGTACACCCGACCATGATACCTTTCGATAACATGCTTTCCAATGTCAACAGCACCTTGAACGCCGTCAACGTTTCCGCCGATGCCGTCGAAGACATTATGCTGTACGGCCATGGGGCGGGCATGCTGCCTACGGCCAGTGCCGTGGTATCGGATCTGGCGGATATCGCCCGCAACATGATGATTGGTGGGGCCGGGCGGATGCCGGTGTTGGGATTCCAGCCGGACAAAATTCGGCCCATCGCGGTGATGCCTATGGATGATCTTGTTACCAATTACTACTTTCGTTTCGATGCCATGGACAACCCGGGCGTGCTGGCAACCATTTCCGGGATTCTGGGAAAAAATGCCATCAGCTTGAAGTTTGTTCACCAGAAAGGTCGCAAAACCAACGGTTCGGTTCCGGTGGTGATGCTGACACACCGTGCCCGTGAGGCAGATGTGAACCGTGCGCTGTCGGAAATCGGCGCTCTGGATGTCGTGCCCAGCAAACCCATGCTGGTTCGTATAGAAGATGAAAACGGACAGGAATAGCGGCGGCGATAGATGGGGCTTTCCCGGTTTTTTGTTGTAGAGAGAATCGCAGTCTGCCCAGTGTTGCAAAAGCCGGTTTTGATGCAACCATTGAATTAAAATGTAACGATCAGAGGAAAAATGAATATAATCTGTTCAGATCTGGAAGGTGTACTTGTACCGGAAATTTGGGTCAAGGTGGCCGAGCATACAGGGATCGACGATCTGCGTCTGACCACCCGCGATATTTCCGATTACGACGAACTCATGCAGCGGCGCCTGGCCATTCTTCGTAAACATGAACTCAAACTCAAAGATATCATCGACGTCATTGAAACCATGGAGCCGCTGCCCGGCGCTCTGGGATTTCTCGATGGATTGCGCACCCGTACCCAGGTTGTGGTGGTATCGGATACCTTCGTCGAGTTCGCCCGCCCCCTAATGGCCAAGCTGGGCTGGCCGACCATTTTGTGCCACAGCCTGACCGTTGATGAGAGCGGCGTTATCGCCGACTATAACCTACGCCAGGCCGACGGCAAACGCAAGGTGGCCGAGGCTTTTAAAAGACTTGACTATCAGGTCCTGGCCATGGGCGACTCCTATAACGACATCAGCATGCTCAAAGCGGCGGACAAAGGTTTTTTGTTCCGCCCCCCCCAGAACGTGATCGACGAATATCCCCAGTTTCCCGTGACGGAGACCTACGAGGCATTGGAAGAGTTGTTTGGTGAGTATATTATAGGATGATCGGCAATAGAAGGGTTCGGCGGTAAGCGCAGCCCTGGCTACGGACATTATTCATCGTTCACAGTTGAAGGATCATGAACACCTCTCTCTCTTTCACCACCAGCTACCGCGTCATCTATGGTGATACCGACACCATGGGCATCGCATACCACGCCAACTATTTGCGGTGGTTCGAGATGGGGCGTAATGAGCTGTTTCGGCACCTGGGCCTACCTTACAAGGAAGTCGAATCCCGCGGATTGTCTTTGCCGGTCTCCGAAGCGAAATGCAAGTATCACCGTCCGGCGCACTATGATGACATACTCTACATTCACACTACGGTGAACACCGGGTTTCGTGCCGGCCTGCAATTTGACTACACCATCACCAACAAGGATCAATCTGTTACCCATACCACGGGATACACCCGTCATGCCTTTGTCAATGAGGCGGGGAAAGTGGTACGGCCGCCGGCATTTATAAGGGAATTGATCAAGGGACGTGAGCCATGAAGCCCGAAAGGTCAAGGACTGGTGGGTTGCCCGTACATGATGCTCGAAAATGACTATGGACACAAAATCCTAAAGTAGGCGATTCCGAATTTAAACGGAAGTATTCAAGTAAAACATGGTTGAGAAGATTGGAAACGATGCAGACTTCAGCATCAAGTTGACCGGAGATGACACGTATGTTGTCTGGACATTGATGGGCAGGGTAATTGGATCGTCGTGTACCTGAATAATGAAGGTTGGCACTTTTACATCTTCAAACAGCTCCGGACATTCGGTCATCGCCCGTAACGTGGCATTTCCTGTTTAACTGGATGGCCAATCCCAAAAAGACTTAACGACCTACGCAGAGCAAATCGATTCTGGGGATCTCAATACCCTTCCTGATAACCGTATCGCCACATAAAACCGGTTCCGCCAGCAATTGCAACCCCATACGTGTGCTTGAATGGATATGGCGGGAATATTTACGCTTGACTTAATATAAAAATACTATACAATAAAAACATAATATAAATATTTTATTATGGTATTTTTTATAATGAAAATCAGCCAACAACAAAAAACAAAAAATAGACGTGCCATTATCCGGGCGGCGGTTGAGCTGATGACGGATAAGGGTGTCCGGGCGGCTACCATGCGTGAAGTGGCCCGTCGGGCCGGTCTCGGCGATGCCACCATTTATAATTATTTCCCGACCAAGGAGTCGATCCTGTTCGGTTACTATGAGGATCATGCAAAGGCTTGTATCAAGGAGCTCAAAGCCTTGGACGATTTTCATACCTTCACGCTCCAGGAGCAACTACAAACTCTTTTTGAGACCAGTCTGGCCTTGTTTCTCCCGGATCGCGGGTTTGTGGCTGCCAGCTTCGGCTCGGTCTGGTTGGGGGGCCGTCGCGGTTGGGGACGCATCAAACCGGTACGGGACGAATTTTTAAAGGCTATTTTGGATATGATCGGCGCGGCGGAGGAAGTCGGGGAGATTCCCGAGCAAGTATTCCGAGAGATGATCGGGCAATTTTATATGGACGCATACATCGCCATGGTCCTTTACTGGTTATCCGACAGGTCCGAAAAGTTCGGCAATACAACCCAGATCATGGACAGGGGGCTGGATCTGGCCTGTGCTCTGCTCAAGGCTGGAATCGCCAATAAGATGTTTGATCTGGCCATATTTTTATTCAAGAACCATGTGTTGAATCGAATGGGCCTTTTTCTGAATCCCTTGGAAGATAGCGGGAAAGTAAAACGTCATTTTATGGAAACCGAGAACAATGGATAAACTCCTGACCGGGAAGCTGGCGCGTTCCCTGGCAGGCGGGCACACCGCGGTCAAGGTCGGCGGCAAAATGCTCTCCTATTATGCCAAGCGCCCATTTCTCTCTAAGACGGGCCGGCACGAGGCCAAAACGGCGGCCAGTGCGGCCGGGGCCGAGACCTTGTTTCAAGGTTTGAGCCTGCTAAAGGGTACGGCCCTTAAAATCGCCCAGCAGCTTAGCCTGGAGATGGATATCCTGCCGGAAGCGGCATGCCGGGAATTGGCCAAGGCCTACCATCAGGTACCGCCCATCAACCGGGCATTGGTAAGAAAAGTGATCAAAGAGGGACTGGGAGCGCCACCCGAGGAGATTTTCAGCCACTTCGATCTAAAGGCCTTTGCTGCCGCCAGTCTGGGGCAGGTGCATCGGGGCATGGACACGGATCAGCGGAGCCTGGCCGTCAAAATCCAATATCCGGGTATCGCCGTCACCATCGAGAACGACCTGGCGCTCGTTCGTCAAATACTTCGCCCGATGGTTCAAAAAGAACATCTGATGCCGGTTTTACATGAGCTGGCGGCCCGGCTGCGTGAAGAGGTAGACTACCTTAAGGAAGCGGACAATCTGCGCTTTTTTTCGGACCATTTAAAGGTTGACGGGGTCCGTTATCCGGTTGTGTATCGCAGATATACTTCGCCAACCGTATTGACCGCCACACTGATGCCGGGCAAGCCTTTGGATCTATGGCTGAAAGACAATCCGGATCAGGCGGCCAAGGATCTGGTGGCCCGGCGGCTCAATAGTATCTTTGTTGAAGGTCTCTACGCCCTGAACGTTGTCCATGCCGACCCCAATCCTGGCAATTTTATTATCGCGGATGACCTGAGCATCGGTCTGGTTGATTTCGGCTGCATCAAACGACTATCCCCTTCTTTTGTTGAGCATTACCGGCGTTTGTCCCATGCATCCTCTCATCAATCCGGCGAAGAACACTTTCAGGAAATGGTGCATCTGGGATTCGTTCCCGAGGATCTGGATGAAAGCACGTTGGATGCAATCAGAGATATCCTGAATACTTTCAGTCATTGGTTCGGGCGCCTTTTCGCCGACGAATTGTTCGACTTCAATGCGCATGACGGTTTTATCTCCGAAGCCAAACGTTCCATCCGGCAATTTCATCGCCTGCGACGCCACCTGCGTGTGAACCCCGATTTTCTATTTCTGGATCGCACCCGTTACGGGCTTTTACGAATCTTCGAACAGATGGGCGCCCGGGTGGCCTTTCGCAATTCCTATGAATGGTAGAAACCGGAAGCGCCTCATCAGGAGGTGATCATATGTCCGCTGATATAGTCAAAAACTGGCCGATGATTCAGGCCCATTTCAGACGCACGATTCAGTCGAGCCGTTTTTACACCTTTGCTACCATCAATCCCGACGGCTCCCCCCATGTGGCCCCGTATGCTTCGCTGGTCCTCAACGACGATTGTACCGGATTTTACAGCGATGTATTTCCCAACCAAATGAGCCGTAACCTCAAGGCTGACCCCCGTATCTGTATTGTTGCCGTGCGTATGGGCTTCGGGCTTTGGTTCAAGGCGATTTTCAGTGGCCGTTTTATTGGCTGGCCGGGGATACGGTTGTATGGAACCGTTGGGCCATCCCGCAAAGGTACAACAAAGGAGATCGACCGCTGGCGAAGGCGGATGAAACGATTCAAGCGGATGAAAGGCTACAAAATTTTGTGGGCGGATGTCTCCACGGTCCGGGACATCCAGTTCCAGCGATTCGAGCCGGTACATTTGGGGACGATGACCCGGCATTTGGTCACGCAATGAAACCCGGTGACGGTTTTTGCCACGAATGAAAGGTTTTGTCAGTGGTTGTTTGGCGGGAGGTCCCGGTCCAATCCACCTATTTCCGAACAAAGGCTATTTTGGACTTTCGACATCAAAAAAGGGATTGAAGTCTCAAAATCGAATCCGGTTGTATTTTTACCGGCGATGCACATTTTCGTTCGAATGGTATCGAACAGGTCGTGAAATTATCCAGCCCCAATGGTTGCTACCGCCTTTTGCCTCTCAACGGATCAATATTTATTTCCCGTCACAATTTAAATTATTCACAACATTTGGGCATTCAACGAGAATCCTTGGCACACTGACAACTGTCTTGACAGCCGGATCGTTTCTTCATCACGACCCACGGTAGACACATGATATCCCCTCGCACAGAAATGCTGGCCTTTGTAATTTCTCTTCTGCCCCATGCAGGTTCGAGCTATGTGAATCGCGCTTTTGCCCTTCATATATCCGATGACCTGAAAAACCGAATACTTCGGGGGGATGGATAAAAGCATGTGTACATGATCATCCATCAAATATCCCTCAAGAACCTCACCCTCTCTTTGCTGCGCCAATTCGCGGAACACGTTCCCCAAATACTTTCTCAAATTGCCATAAAGCACCTTCCGCCGGCACTTCGGAATCCATGTGATATGGTAGTTGCATTCCCACGTATAATGATTTAAGGATTTAACATTACTCATGAAAGCCTCCTATCTGCAGAACTTTGAGCGGTTCACATGATTGGAGGCTTTCTTACAATCCCGGAATTGTCAAACTTTGGGAGTCCCCCGGCATAGCCGGGGGTTCACCTTTGGCCGATCTGTCGGAAAAGTTCGTTGGTCTGGGCTTCGGCTTGTTTCCTGGATTTGTGGTTCGTGTCGAAAATGAAGTGGTTTAACGAATCCGAGTGAAACGGAAGCACTTGTGAGGGGACTCCGGTGCCAGGGATAACTCGGTGCGGTAGACTCTGGTCTACATGATTAAAGCCGTGAAACGCTTGCCTTCCGGCTTTTTTCTTGACATACTCTAGCTGTAATCGCTCGTGGGATTCTTTTGAGATCCGCACGCGAGAATCAACATAAGAACAACCTATTCGTTGCACGTCCGAACGAAGCGCCGGAATGGAAAAAACAACGTAAAAAGGCGGCCCGATGAAGGCCGCCTTTTGTTGATGCTTAAAAACGATCAGGCACAGCAGGATCCCTGGGTGCCGCAACTGGTACAACCAGAGCCAAAGTCCAGGGCGCAATCCAGTTTGAACCCATGCATCTGGAAATCAACCTTGATGGGCTGGGCCTTCTCAAGAAAATCGGTATTGACGATGAACTGATAGCCATCCACGTCAAACGTTTTATCGGTATCGGCAGGCTCATCCAGAGCCATGGCCAGGCCGGGGCCGCCTCAGCCGCCTTCGTTGAGGAAAATCCGGATCGGTTTCACATCTTTCCCTTTGAAATATTCGGCGATTTGCTGGACTGCCGGCTGTGTGACTTCGAGCATGATACCCTCCTTAAAGTGAAAATCAGTCCGTAAATGGATACGGACAGTGTACGCGGTTGGTTTCAGGCAGTAAAACTAACCATGGGTATCGATTTTGTCAATCCCTTGCAGATAACGACTTCGATTTCGTCATTTGCGGTTACCCGACAAAGCACGTTCAAAGCCGACATGGAGGATGTTGGCGCTGGGGGTCACCGGATACATCAATGATATAAAAAAGCTAGGATTCGCCCCCGGATAAAAGGGCACGATTGTAAACATCCAAAAACTTGTCTGAAAACAGGACAAAAAGCACTTTTTCAGGCATGTCGTGACGTTCCAAAAAATCAATGCAGGTATTTACGGCGATTTTACACGCATCGGTCACGGGGTATCCGTACACCCCGCAACTGATTGCAGGAAAGGCGACGGATCGCAGGGCATGCTGCCTGGCCAGGGTCAGACTGTTTGTATAGCATTCAGCCAGCAAACGGGAATCTTCAAGACGGCCCTGGTAAACCGGCCCCACGGTGTGGATCACATGTTTTGCAGGCAGGCGATAGCCGCCGGTGATGCGGGCCTCGCCGGTGGGACAACCGCCGAGGGTGCGGCATTCGGCCAGCAGTTCGGGGCCTGCGGCGCGATGGATGGCGCCATCGACGCCACCGCCGCCCAGCAGTGTGTTGTTGGCCGCGTTGACGATGGCATCCACGGCCAAAGTTGTGATATCGCCCTGGCGGGCTTGCAACCGATCAATCGACAGGAACCGATTATCATTCATGCGTCTCCTCCCTCACATGGCTCTCATCACGCCCAGCTTACAAATCATACAATGTCTCGTCCCGCTCCGGCGCCCGGCGAGAGGTTCCGCCGTCCTTGCCCTTTTTCCCAGCCATCAAAAACGGGTCTTCATTTTCCAGTAGATCTCCCATCTCCGCCTCGATCTGTTCCGGATCCTCGCCGCTTTCCATCCGCCGCAGCGCCTCCTGCATGCCGTCGCCCAACGCCATACCGGTCATGTCCGTCAATTTGCGCATGAGATCGGCGGCCTGACGCGGATCGTCTTCATTGATACGGTCCGCTTCACCGGCCAGCATCTGCATGGCCTTTTCCATTTTGGACGCGTCAAAGGGCAGATCTTCACCGTCATCAGCCTCCTTGGCCTTACCGGTAAAGGCGAAGGCGGACATCTGGCGCTCCAGCTTTCTTTTTTTGCATCGCGGGCAGTCGGGCGTTTTGGAAGTATTGATCGTTTTTGAAAAAAAATTGAACAAGGTGTTGCAGCCCGGACAATAAAACTCATAAATCGGCATCTTCGCTCCATGGTCGAATGGTGTTCGAAATCTCGCGTTGCCAAGGGATCGCAGTAAAGTGCTACGGCTTCACCCCTGGCACCTTGACTCTGACTCCCCCCGGCTTTTGCAACGCTGGGTGTTACTGGGTGCGTATCCATAAATATTACGCAGCCGACCTGGTCCTGTCAACCGTACCTGCCGTATGAAAAATGTCCCAAGAATGTATAGAATTACTATAATTACAACATATTGTGGAACATTTCAATTCGATGCGAACGCTTCAGGCGGCAGTTGACTTGGTATCGGCCTTCTGCTATGGCAGCGACCAACTTGAAACGGTTAGTTTCGTGCCCGTCCGGAAATGGCCAAACACTAGTTTAAACATCAACACGTTGAAAGGAAAACGACTATGCAAAGAACGCTATCAATTGTCAAACCGGATGGCGTGGCCCGCGGCCTGATCGGAGAAGTCGTCAAACGCCTGGAGTCCAACGATCTCAAAATTATAGCCATGAAGATGATCCACATGACCAAGGCCCAGGCCGAAGGATTTTATGCGGTTCACCGCGAACGCCCCTTTTTCGGAGACCTGACCGATTTTATGTCTTCGGGACCGGCCGTGGTCATGGTTTTGGAAGGTGAAGATGCCATCTCCCGTTACCGGGATCTCATGGGCGCCACCAATTACAAAGATGCGGCCAAGGGCACCATCCGGCATGATTTCGCCACCGATATCGAGAAAAACGTGGTCCACGGTTCAGATGCCCCGGAGACCGCTGCGTTCGAAATCGGATATTTTTTCAATGCCTTTGAAATCAACCCGCGATGACCGTCGGCATTTCCCACGACAACGTCAGCATCATTTTGCAGCGGCCCCGCTATCCCGAAAATATCGGATCCGCTGCCCGGGCCATGTGCAATATGGGGTTCACCCGTCTGATCGTGGTGGATCCCGGGATCTGGGATGAAGTCCGCATCCGACGTCTGGCCACCCACACGGCGGAATCCGTTGTGGACAACATGAAGCGCTTCGACAACCTGGCCGATGCCCTGGCCCCATTCGGCCATGTGGTCGGGACCACCGCACGATTGGGCGGTCAGCGGCAGGTACTCAAGTCCCCCGATTTTCTCGCCCGGCACCTGATCCCCATATCCAGGAACAATGCGGTGGCCATCCTGTTCGGATCGGAGGACCGGGGGCTGACCAACGAAGATCTCAAATACTGCCACCAACTGGTCAACATTCCCACCGCAGGCTTCACATCGCTGAATCTGGCCCAGGCCGTCATGGTGATCTGCTATTGCCTCTCCACGGCCGCCACACCCGAGCCGCCCGCGTTCACGCCCCGCTTGGCCAAACGCATTGAACTGGATCAGATGTACACCAAACTGACCGACGCCCTGATTCGTATCGGATACGTTAAACCGGACAACCCCGATTATTGGATGATCCGCATCCGGCGTTTTTTCAGCCGGTTGCAGCTACGCGCCGGTGAGGTCAGCATGATCTGCGGAATCTGCAGGCAAATTCAGCGGTACGGTGACGAGGAATGAATATATGAATGATGGCAGACCGCTTCGCCGGGATGATTGAACGCATGCTTCGCCTGTCGTCCTTTCAGCTTACGTCCCTCTCCCTGCTTCAATTTTTTCTCATCGTCCACAGGCCCGCATCCCACCACCCTGCCCCGGTCTAACATTAATCGGTGTGTCATACACCCCGGCATCTCCTGCGCATGGTGCGTCACGAAAAGCAGGCTGGTATGTTCGCTGAGTCCGATGGATTCCACCAGGTTCAGCACCCTTCGTCGATTGGCCGCATCCAGACCACTGCATGGTTCGTCCAGGATCAGCACCTGAGGGGATTTGACCATGGCCCGGGCGATGAGAACCATCTGGCGTTGTCCCTGGGAAAGCTGGTCGAAAAAGGTCCCGGAACAGGCACCCAAGCCCAGCCGCTCTAACCATTCCCCCGCAATCCGCCGCTGGTCCGGTCCGCAATGGCGGTACAGACCCACCGAATCGAAAAAACCGGAACAGACCACATCCATGGCCGATATGCGTTTTTGATAGCCGCTGGCCAGGTCGTGACTGACCACCCCCAGCCGCCGTCGGACGGTTCCCAGGCTCTGCTCTGTGCCCCTTGATTTGCCGAAAAGCCGGATATGGTTGGCATGGACCTGCAGGCAGTCGCCAGTGATCAGCTTCAGCAGTGTGGATTTACCAGCACCGTTGGGTCCCGTAACGGCCCAATGCTCCCCTGTACGGACTGCCCAGGACAACCGGTCCAGCACAAGGCTATCGCCGTAGCGAACCGTTACCCGATGCATTTCGATCAATACATCGGACCCATTCGCCGGGGCATGGGCAGACAGTTTCACCGTTGATTGCGTTCTTAAAGGCAGGGCTGGATGCGATTCCGGCATGGTGGCTCCGGTAAGAACCAAAGGCGGAGCTGCCGGCCTTTTGTGGATCGGCCCGGCACATTCGATCCGTCCATCGGCCAGGGTCAACAGGTGGCTGGTGGT
Organism: Deltaproteobacteria bacterium; assembly: GCA_002747175.1. Classification (GTDB taxonomy): domain Bacteria; phylum Desulfobacterota; class Desulfobacteria; order Desulfobacterales; family Desulfosarcinaceae; genus Desulfosarcina. The sequence goes on from PDTK01000038.1 coordinate 37,814, forward strand.
GCTGAGCATCTCCTCGGCCTGATGCACGATCAGGATCATGGTCAAACCGCAAACGGCCAGCTCGTCAAGCACGGCCTGCAGTTCACGCCGTCCGGATCCATCCAACCCTTCAAAAGGCTCGTCCAGAATCAGCAGCTTGGGTTGTTGAATCAGTTCTCGGGCCAGCAGGACACGGCTCATTTCACCGGTGGAAATCGCCATCAGCGGTTTGTCCATTAACGGCCCCAACCGCAGGCGGTTACCGATTTCCATGGCAGGGGGGACTGGGTCTTCGGTATGCGGTTGATGAAAAGGATGGCCGGCCAGCCACTGTCGGACCGTGGTGGCATCGTTGAAACGGCCGGCAAAACCACGTGATTGATCCAGCCGGCGTTCCTGACGCCATATTTCCCTGCGTTCGTCGCTGGACACGTAGGCGATCGCCTGGGTCGGTGTCAATACGCCAAAGCCGTGATACCGGATGGCGCCGCGCACTACGGGCAGCAATCCGGCAACAGCCTTGGCCAGGGTGGTCTTACCCGCTCCGTTGGGACCGGTCACGACCCATTGTTCGCCCAGATCGATCCGCCATGACGAACCGGCCAGCAGCCACCGGTCCCGGAGCCTTACCGTAATAGCATCGACGCTGATCAGGGGAACGGGCATGGCGCACCTAATGAATGCTGTCGATTTTGACCCATTAGGCAGCACTCAACTCACGGGCCACGGCATCACCCATGGCAGCAGTGCTCACAGACGGCCCGCCAGCGGCAATATCCGGGGTACGGATACCGGCTTCCAGCACCCGGGCCACGGCGGTGTCGACAGCATCGGCCGCATCCGCCTGCTTGAGGCTGTAGCGCAGCATCATGGCCGCAGACTGGATCTGGGCGATGGGATTGGCAATCCCCTTGCCGGCAATGTCCGGTGCGCTGCCCCCGGCCGGCTCGTACAGCCCGAAACCACTCTCGCTGATACTGGCCGACGGGAGCAGTCCCATGGAACCGGTGATCATGGCGCATTCGTCGGAAATGATGTCACCGAACATGTTACCACACAGCAAAACATCAAACTGGTGAGGGTCCTTGACCAGTTGCATGGCGGCATTGTCCACATAGATGTGACTCAGGGAGACATCCGGATAATCCAACGCTGTCTCGGTGACCACTTCTCGCCACAAAACCATGGTAGTCAGGACGTTGGCCTTATCCACCGAGGCAACCCGTCGGTTGCGCAATCTGGCGGCATCGAAGGCCGCTCGCGTAATGCGCTCGATCTCACCGCGGGTGTAGACCATGGTGTCGTAGGCCCGTTCATCGGGACCACTTCCTTCCCGGCCCTTGGGCTGGCCGAAGTAGATGTCCCCGGTCAGTTCCCGGACGCATAAAATATCGAATCCGTTTTTGACAATATCCGCATGCAGCGGGCTGGCCGCCGCCAATGCGGGAAAGACCTTGGCCGGACGCAGGTTGCAAAACAGATTGAAATGCTTCCTCAGGGGAAGCAATGCCCCGCGCTCGGGCTGTTCGGCGGGCGACAGGTGCTCCCACTTGGGTCCGCCCACGGACCCGAAAAGGATCGCATCGCTGTTTTCGCACAGCGCCAGGGTCTCATCGGGCAGGGCCCGGCCATGATTGTCGATGGCAATGCCGCCCACGTCGGCGGATTCATAAGATAACGGGAAACCAAAGGCGGCCTGGGCCGCATCCAATACCTTAAGGGCTTCCTTCATCACTTCGGGGCCGATCCCGTCTCCGGGCAAAACTGCAATTTGGCTCATTTATAACCATCCAAATTTATTTATAATGTTTACGATAGGAGCGGATCATAAAAGGTTGGGCCGGCTTTGTCAACCGAATGATGCAAATGCATTTTCCGCATCACTTTCCTTCGGACGATTTCGTCGCCTGCCGTCTTTTCTTCAGCAGCCAGTCAATGGCACCGGCGGGGTCCGGTTGGGCCATTGCGCGGTTATCCGTAGCCGTCTCTGGCCGGTCGGCGGAAGGATTCTGGGCAGGCGGCGTTTGTATGCCGGTCAGCCGAAGCACGGGTGGTTGGCTGGGTGTTCGCAGCGGCAGGAATTCGGTCGCATATCCATCCGGTCCGTCGGACGCATCCCGGGCTTGGGTGATGGTGCCGACGCTCTTGGCGGATTCTGCATCTTCGATCATTTTGGGCGCGTTTTCGGAGAGCTCGGCCGGTGGCCAGATGGTTTCACGGAGATCGACAGCCCACAGGACCATGCGCGATCCCCAGGATTCTGCAATCAGGTAGAGACCGCCGCCCCCCAGCATGAAGGTCAGAAGAAGCAGCCCCGCAAGCCGGCCCGGTGACAACCATGCCCAGCGTGAACGGGTAATGGGACGGTAGGTGGGGGGGTGGGCCGATGCGCGGATATTGTGGGATGTTTCCTGCGATGGGGCCTCTACGCTGAAGGAAATCCGGTCGCGGCACTGGCTGACAATCCGCCGGTTGATGGTCCGTTGGGCCAACTGTGAAGCGAAAAACATGGCCAGATCACAAATAATGTTGATCTGCCGGGGAAAACCGCTGGAAAAATCGTAGACTTCGTCCATGGCCGCACTGGAAAAGATTTCGTATCCGGCCCCGGCGACCTTCAAACGGTGGCGGATATAATCGCAGGTTTCATCCCGGTCCAAAGGGTCGATGTTATAGGTGATGGTGATTCGCCGCATCAGGGCCCGGTTTTCCGGTTGCAATAAAATGCCGTTGAATTCGTTCTGCCCCACGAAGAAGATGTTGAGCAGTTTACTATCCTGCCGTTCCAGATTGGAAAGCAACCGGATCTCTTCCATGAGATCATGTTTCAGACGCTGGGCTTCATCAATGATCAGCAATACCGATTTGTGTTCTCGATGCGCGTCGCTGAGAAACCGGCTGAAGGGTTCGAGAAAATCACTTTTGGTGCGTACCTCAATGGGCAAACCGAAATAACGGGACACCATGCGATAAAAATCGTATTTGCTCAGCCCGGGATCGGGTATCTTGGCCGTATAACCTTTATCCTGTACGTCGTTCACCAAGCGGTTGATGAGCGTGGTCTTTCCGGTACCCACATCTCCGGTCAACAGCAAGAAGCCCTTGTTGTCCATCACGCCGTATTTCAATGTGGACAGCGCTTCACGATGCTTTTTCCCCATCCACAGGAAGCTGGGATCCGTGGTGATCTGGAAAGGCTTTTTGTCCAGGTTGAAAAAAGAATCGTACATGAATCGTCCCGGTTCGGCAAATCAGGGTTGAAATACGGCCTCAATGGCATCGGCCACCGGATTGGGCTCATGGATAAAAGACGGCCCCGCACCTGTCGATGACACCGATGGGTTGAACCGCTGAACACATTTATAGCGATCCCAACCGGTTACCGTATATTTCAGGTCAACCGTTTTCCATGCAGGATGGCCGCTGCGTCGCAGCCAGTTCAGATTTTCTTTGATCAACGACGCCAGACGCCCGATGGTATAGCAATGCCGGTTGCGGAAATCATAAGCCACCATGACGGAACGGACCGCGACCGTTTCCACGGCGGTCTCCTGCCAGGGGTATCCCCCCGCCGGAATCGTCCAGACCGGATAAAATCCCCGGATATCCTTGTTGTCAACCGGAAGCAGATGCACATCGTCACCGGGAGCCAGGTCCGATGCAAGCCGCTCTGAAGGGAATCCGTCGATGATTATCATGGCATCGACGCGGCCTTCTTTGAGGGCCGCCAGGCTTTTTTCTTCGTCCATGCGTATCAGTTGCGCGGGAACGATGCCGGCAATTTCAAAGAGCAGCCGGCTGGTCAGGTAAGTCCCGTTGCGATCACTGCCCACGGCAATCCGTTTCCCCGCCATGTCCACGAAACGCCGGATCGATTTGTGGGCCAGCACGTGGACCGGTTGCATATGCAGCGGATAAACCCATTTGATTTTATCCGCGATGAGCTTCAACTCTGGATCGCCATCGACTTTGGCCACAAAGGCCAGCACATCGGATTGTACCAGGCCGATATGGTTTCCGGGACGCTGGTAGACGGCATAGATATTTTCAACGGCACCGGCCGAATTGAACACGGCCACATGCAGATCATGCTGTTTGGCCATGGCCTTGATATCCATGCCCATCTGGTGGGCGGTGCTTCTCGGGTTACCGGTAATCAGGCCCAGGAACTGCTGATCGGCGCCGACGGTCGCAGCAGTCAGCAGGCAGACAACCAGCACCGCACCGCGCCATGCCATTGCAAGAAAACGCTTGATCATGGGTCAAACCTCATTGCCGATAAATGGTCAAACGGCAACTCGGATGGGTATCGAAAAGTGCCCCGATGGTCTTTTGCGGCAGTCGATCTTTGAAACCGAATTTCTTTTCTTAGGTGTCTGGCCATGCGTGCCCTGGATTTTTACGGGACGATACGATCATTGGATGGTGTAAAAAACATGATAGAGGAGTATACATTCGAGGTCAATACCAAAGCGTTGCGTTGGAATCGACTTGGCGGCGGTCCAAAGGTGTTTGCCACAAAGAAGGAAAAATCACAGACGACAGGCATCGGAAATCACATCACCTGGCCCAACGGGCGGTCAGTGTTTGCCACCTCATGTTCCACCGGTGCACGGGTGTGTCTGATTTGCGGCGTTTCCCGATTCCGCCGCCGTTTCAGCCGGCTGTTTGTTCCACGGCCAGCGGCATGCGAAGAAACGCCAAAACGGCCGAACGGACAGGATCAGAATGAAAACCGCTGCGATCAGCTCGGCGGCATGGGGAATGGCCTCGCCGGCCTGGCCGACCACGGCCCGGGCGGAGACGCCAAGAAAGCGGTAAATCCCGTCTACCAACAATCCGAAAACCACCGCACAAATCGCAATGGCGCTCAGGTAAATGCCGGTTGCCCGACGCCCCAGAACGCGGACCAGTACGGTCAGTGAAGTGACATTGGTGGCCGGGCCGGTCATCAGAAAAACCAATGCCACCCCCGGGCTGACGCCCTGCAGGATCAAGGTGGCCGCGATGGGTGTCGAGGCCGTGGCACAGATGTAGATGGGGATGCCCACGCCCAACATGATCAGCATGGCACCCAGCCCGCCGCCCATGTACCGGCTCAACACGGATTCCGGTATCATCACCGTAATGATGCCGGACAGCAGCAACCCGACGAAAAACCACACCGCCAGATCACCCCACACATCGGTGAAAGCAAAACGGAAGCCGGCCCGGATCTTCTCAGCGGGATTGTGATGGTTGCGGTGAACTTCCGGAGAGCAGTTCACCCCGTCGCAACAACCATCCACCGGACAGGTAAGGTCCGGCGCGATCTGCCGATCGGCATCCGGCTTCTTCAGCAGGTTCTCGGAAATCCCAGCGGCAAAGGCGGTGACAAAAGCGGCCACCGGCCGCACGATGGTCATGATCGGATCCATCAGGGCATAGGTAATGGATATGGAATCCACCCCGGATTCAGGTGTGGAAATAAGAAATGAGGTCACGGCCCCATTGTTGGCCCCCTGTTTTTTAAGGGCCGCTGCGGCCGGCAGCACACCACAGGAACACAAGGGGATGGGAATGCCCATGAGCGAAGCCTTGAAAACCGACTTGAAACGTCCTTTCCCCAGGTGGCGCGATACCGCACCAGGATTGAGAAAAACACGCAACAGCCCACTGATGACCAGCCCGAAAATGATGAAAATCGCTGAATCGAGCAGTATCTCCCAGGATTCGAATAAAATGAGGCGGATCGGTGTCATTTTACATTGTCCCTTTCATCTTCATTCCTTATCGTTTGCGCTCTCATCGCGGTGATCCATTCCAGGGCTGACTGAGGCAAGGCGTTAACGGCGCGGCCGGTGGCCAGTGCCATATGGTATACCCGGGCACATTTTTCCAGCAATTCCGAATTTTTCCAAGCCTCGGCCAGTTTTTTACCCAGGCTCAGGGCGCCGTGGTTCTGCATGATGAAGCACTGGCAACCGTTTGTCACACTGCGCCGGACATGGTCCGCCAATTCCTGCGTACCGGAAAAAGCATAGGGAATCACGTCCACGGTTTCGCCGATGGTCATACAGACCTCATCGAACAGGGCCGGAATGGGCTGGTTGATCAGGGACAGAATGCTGGCGTAAGGCTGGTGGGTGTGGACCACGGCGCCCACATCGGCCCGCTGCCGGTAGATGCCCGCATGCATGCCAGTTTCGATGGACGGTTTGAGGGCGCCGTCAATGGGATTGAGATCTAAATCTATCACGCAAATATCCGCCGGTTTCAAATCCATATATGGCTTTGCCGATGGTGTGATCGCCAATGCGTCCGCATCGGCGAGGCGCACGGACACGTTGCCTCCCGCGCTGAGTTGAGACCCGAAATAGCCGTGCCGGCTGAGCCACTGGCAGCATTCGATAATTTCTTTGCGAACTTGAATGTAGGGATCCATGAATCTCCTTTTTTTACCTTATTTTTAAAGAAGCTTCAACCGGCCCCATTCACAGGCCCCGTCTCACGCCGGTCGAGGGCCCGACGAACCGCCTCGGCCAGGGCCTTCATACCTAAAGGTTTGCCCAGAATCTCGGTAACACCCTGGTCGGACCATGACCGATCCCGGATTCGGGTATTGTCTCCGGTGCACAAAATCACCGGCAGCGCGGGCTGAATGTGGCGTGCCCGCATAATGAGTTCTTCCCCGTTCATACCGGGCATGGACATGTCGGTGACGAGCAGATCGATCCGACCCTGCGCTGCAGAAATCATGGACAGCGCCTCCTGGGGATCGGCACATGTATTCACCTGGTATCCCAATCGTGTCAGGATTTGCTCACAGATTTCCACAATCATGGGCTCGTCGTCCACAAAGAGTATCCGTTCGCAGCCGGACGAAGGAATCCCCTTATCGGGGATGGCTTCATCTGCCGTTTCGTCGGCCAGTGGGAAATAGAGGCTGAATCGGGAACCCTGACCCGGTCGTGAAGTCAGATCAATGCCCCCACCGCAGCGCTGGATGATGCCGTGGACCACCGACAACCCCATACCCGTTCCTTTGTCGGGAGCTTTGGTAGTGTAATAGGGATCGAAAACTTTTCCCTGTTCGGATTCGGGTATACCGCTGCCCGTGTCGATGATATCGACGCGTATGAAGTCACCGGCCGGTACGGAGAGAATCGACTCCGCCAACGGCTGTTTCAGGCTCACATTCTCGGCCGCAACGGTAATCGAGCCACTATCGTCCTGCATGGCATGACCGGCATTGGTCAGCAGGTTGATCAACACCTGGTGGATCTGGGTGGCGTCGGCCCGGATGACGTCATCGGCCGCTGACAGGTTTGAATCAATTGCAATGCTCGCCGGCAGGGTCGCCCGCATGAAGATCAGCGCTTCGTTCACCAGCGGAAGCAGATGCAATGCCTTGAACACATGCTCATTTTTTCGGCTGAAGCCCAAAAGCTGCTGCACCACCTTTCTGGCCCGCAGAGAAGCCGTGCAGATTTTATCGATGTGCTGCCGAACCGCCTGGTCGCTTCCGGGATCGGCCCTGCACAATTCGGCGTTGCCCAAAATGATGCTGAGGATATTGTTGAAATCATGCGCCACACCGCCGGCCAGGGTGCCGATGGCCTCCATCTTCTGGGCCTGTTGGAGTTGAAGCAAAAGCGTGGACCGCTCCTTTTCGGCGGCTTTGATCGGCGTGACATCGATCAGGGAAACCATTACCTTGGACAACCCTTTCTCCAGACGGTTGATGACGACCTTGCGGATGAACAGGTGCAAGGTGTTGCCCTCAAAATCTCGATTGCGGGCCTCTCCCTCGTAATGATCCACGCCGCTGGAAAATGCCGCCACCTGTTCTACAAAATACCGATAGTCACCTTTTTCAAGAAAAATTCCCAGGGGGCCGCGCATGTGATGGACACTCTGAGCCCCATACAGATCGGCCGCGGCCTGGTTGACCCGGACGATGCGGACCCGTCTGGCCAAATCGGTGACAATATCGGGATGATCCATCAGATAGTTTCGAAGATCCGATACGCCGGAATCGATAAGCCGCTTGATGGGTGCCTCGATAGCGGAGAAGTCCTGGATGGAAATTCCGGTTGGTGACTGATCGAAAAGGGTACGATGAAAGGCTTCACTTTCTCTCAGTTTCCGTTCCCGCCGGACACGTCTGGTGATATCGATAAAGCGGAACGCGACCGCCACGATCTGCCGCTTTACGAGGACGGGGCTCATGCACAATTCAAAATGGAATCTGTCTGCTCCAGGGCCGGCTTGTTCAATCCGGCAGGTTTGGCTCTCCTCTTCCAGAACCACCCGTTTAAAACAGGCCCGGACCGAATCGTCGAATGCCGGAGGGATCATTCCCAGCAGATGCCGCCCCACGAGCTGGTCTTCGCTTAGCCCCATGAATGGGCGGTTCGCGTAGTTGATGTGACCATCCAAATCGGTAATCAACACCTGATCGGCCGCATTTTCAGTCAACGACCGCCACTTTTCTTCGGACTCTCGCAGGGCCGCCTCGTAACACCGGCTGCGGGTGACATCCTGGGCGATGAAGGCCTTCAAATCGCCGATCTTACCGGATCTTTGGATACTGAACATGCGGGCGTGAATCCATCGGATTTCACCACTTTCACGAAAAATACGAAATTCGGGGAATGATTCTGTATCGGTCACGCCGGCCTTCGCCTTTTCACAGAACTGCCGCACGGCGTCCAGATCCATGGGGTGGACCTTTTCCATCCAAGCCATGGGGTTTGCGACCAAACGTTCGCGGGATTCACCCCAAACCTGTTCATAGGCCCGACTGACGTATTCCAGCCGGGCGAAGTCGGCCGAGGCCACCCAGATGACCTCGCGGATATTTTCGATGATCCGCCTGAACGAAAACCGACACGAAGAAACCATTGCTTTCGCCATATTTCACTTTCTGGCCTATGATCCGGCAGCCAACCGCAACCGATGGCAAATTCGTTGGATGCGCCACCACCCTGAAAAGTGACAAGTTCGCCTACTTAGTGTCTGTCCAGAAATAGGCAAATTGGCCATTTCCGGTGGGGCACTACCTATAAATTATCACAGTCTTTATGGCATTGCCAGTACCACATTGTTTAGACTGCAAACTACGTCGTAGGCTGCCGTGCCTGAATGTGGGGGTAAGCTGAATCCTTGCCCCACTGGACCTTCAACCCCATGAACCCCAAACGCAAAAAAAATATTTTTTCCATTGACAAACACCCGACCACCATGTATATTCATCTTTTATTTAATTGGGCCGTTAACTCAGTCGGTAGAGTATCTGCCTTTTAAGCAGAGAGTCGTTGGTTCGAGCCCAACACGGCCCACCAGATGTGAAAAAGATTGCGTCCCCATCGTCTAGCCTGGCCCAGGACACCGGCCTTTCACGCCGGCGACAGGGGTTCGAATCCCCTTGGGGACGCCACTTTACAACGGAACACCCTTTGTATTGGCCGCTTGGGAAGAGCTCCTCCCAAGCGGCTTTTTTTGTTTGTTTATTGAATTAAGAACAGATTCTTCTCCACGTCGTTAAACGGCGCCTCCACGCCGCCATGAGCGCTTGGGCCGGCGACCATCTTTGAATCCGATCATAAAATAAAAAAAGCTTACTCCATTTTTATGCCACGATCGAGAAAAACGCAGGCCGAGTTTCTTTTCCGAAAGCGTGGCGGCCATACTTGGCCTGTTTTTTTTACAGGCGGTTGTGTTTATCGATGCGCGTGGCGAATCTTTCGTCTTCTTTCATGTTCCCGGGGAAGCGGCCATCCTTGAAAAGCCTTACATCAATTGCCTCATCGAACATGACCGCCAATCCCTCGGGCTCACTGCGCACCACGGTTCCTATGAGGCTCAGATTTTTTTCAAAAGCGAATATGGGAAATTGAATGTTGATCCGTCCACCTTGCCGAACCCGCTGTTTGGTCCTGATGAATACACCGCCGGCACCAACATCTCTTGTCAAGTCACGAAATTTTCCTTCTTTAGCGGAACATTTTGTGCTGAACACGGCTGCATACCTGGGGTATTGTCTCCGATGGGGTATGGTATTCATGGGCGGTTCACCTTCTCTCGTAACTTACCGGAGCTTTTAAACGTCACCACCCGCCTGGCCGGTAACATGGCATCTTCTCCGGTGGCCGGATTCCGCCCTTTCCGCTCTTTCTTGTCTTTTACGCAGAACTTGCCAAAACCGGATACCAGGATATCATCCCCGGAAGCCAGCGTAGATTTCATAATTTCCAGAAAGGTTTCAGTTATTTCCCGTGCCGGATTCTGGAGAAAGCCAAGCTCGTTTTGAATGCGGTCTGCGATATCTTTTTTGGTCAGTGTCATGGAGATGCTCCCTTTGTTTTTTTACAACGCATTGGCTGCTGTTACGCCGCGAACATGTATCCCGAATCGTGATTTTGAGGATGAAAGGCGCAACGGCTACACGTTCGCAGAGATTGTTTTGGGTGTCAAGGCATTGGTTTCCTTGCCGAGGGCGTTAGATCGAAAATCACTTTCGAAACCGAATTCGAAATGCCGGGGTTGTTTGAAAAACTTCGGAAAGGAATCGATTTCGGCCAGAATCAAAATTTCCATTTGACGAGAAAAATTTTAATGTTTCCAATGATCCTCTTTTTTAAGCATATCGACAGGCCGTGGAATTTTTGTTTGCTGCATGAAAATCGGTATCTGTATAGAATTAAAGCATTTCTTATTTTCTGGCGACTTGTTGCAGTTTTTTCGACAGAAGATGATGGACGTTTACGGGGGCGTGGGCCATAAAAATTCACTTGATTTTAATTTTTCACATGATATGGCAATTTTATTATCAAGGTCCGCCGGTCTTGGCGGCCCGGTTTCTTGCCAAGGGGGTGCCTGTTCGTTACAACAATACCCTTAGTGTCATGTCATACTTGAAATGTTAGTATAATATGGTATGGTTAATAAAAACGGAGGAGACCATGCCTAAAATCAAGTACAAATTCTCACTAACTC
>PDTK01000015.1 GCA_002747175.1 Deltaproteobacteria bacterium
GAAGACTGGGTCCAGCTTCCCGCCGAATGGTATATGAAAACCATCAAGGGTGAGCTGGCGACTGCTTTTATAGGTGATCATGTGCAAACCCTTTTGTGGAATTTTGTCATTTTTACTTGCACATTATACCATGTTTTTGAAAATTATTCTATTGTTATCAGATGGTTAATTGTTTTTGAGGAGAACCTATATATATGGTGAATCAGGCTTGTTCAACAAACGGTTCAGATTGTGGCTCGCTGCGCTCTCACAATCCAACCTTATTCGTTAGATTTTTTGAGTCATTTTAACCCGATTTCAAATTTTCTATCGAGTCAATCTAACCCATTTCATACCCTTTGGATTTAGGAGGTTCTAACAGAAAAGACCCAATAGTCATACTAATTTTTTTTTACATACGATTATTTGTTTGAATTTCAGTTAAATCAATGGTGACAGACAAAAAACTTCCACCGTACATCACAGTGTTGGCTCATGATTTGCTTTATGAAAAAAAAGTACCTACCGCAGGTCATTTTTATCTAACTGACGTCTGTCCAAAATAGGCAAATTTGGTCGAAATCAAGGCTTACGAACGTTTTTATCCGAGGCATATGCTTGATATTCCGAGGATAAAAATATTCGTGTAACCCAGATATCGGACAAATTGGACATTTCCGGATGGGCACTAACTACAATTTTTCATGAGGAGGGAGTATGGCCGTTCAAGAACAAGTGTTTGGTTTTTTCATTCCTACCGTAACCTTGATGGGGGTTGGTTCCTACAAAGAGATCGGAAATCAGATCAAGACCCTCGGCGGTACCAAACCGTTTATTTGCACCGACAAAGGTATTACCGATGCCGGCATCGCGGCCCAGATCGCAGAATTGATCAAAGACGAATGCGATGTCGACCCGGTCATTTACGATGGTACCCATCCCAACCCGACCGACAACAATGTACATGAAGGGTATGATATGTACAAGGATGCGGGCTGTGACCTGATCATCTCCCTGGGCGGTGGCAGCTCCCACGACTGCGGCAAAGGTATCGGCATCGTTGCAACCAATGGTGGGAACATCCGGGATTACGAAGGGGTGGATCAGTCTTCAAAGGCCATGCCACCTTTTATCGCCGTGAACACCACCGCCGGTACGGCCAGTGAAATGACCCGTTTCTGCATTATTACCGACACAAGCCGCAAAGTGAAAATGGCCATCGTTGACTGGCGAGTAACACCCAATGTCGCCATCGACGACCCCCTACTCATGGTGGGGATGCCTCCTTCATTGACCGCTGCTACCGGTATGGATGCATTGACCCACGCCGTGGAAGCCTATGTCTCCACAATCGCCACTCCCGTTACCGACGCCTGTGCCCTCAAGGCCATCGAATTGGTCGCAGAGAACCTTCGGGCGGCAGTGGCCAACGGCCAGGACATGGAAGCCAGAGACAAAATGTGCTACGCTCAGTATTTGGCTGGAATGGCCTTCAACAATGCCAGTCTCGGTCATGTCCACGCCATGGCCCACCAGCTGGGTGGTTTTTACGATCTGCCCCACGGTGTGTGTAATGCCATCCTGCTGCCTCACGTGAGCCGCTTCAACATCATTGCTAAAATGGAACGATTCGCCAATATCGCCGTGGCCATGGGCGAGAATATCGAGGGGCTTTCCATCCGCGCTGCGGCAGACGTTGCCCTGCAAGCCATTCAGACACTGTCCGCCGATATCGGCATTCCGGCCGGTCTGACCGAACTCGGGGTCAAAGAGGCAGATCTCAAAACGATGGCTGAAAATGCCCAAAAAGACGCCTGCGGCCTGACCAACCCGCGTCGTCCCACTTTGGATGACGTGATCGGCATTTATAAAAACGCATTGTAAGAATCAAACAAATCATCATCTGACGGCCGGTTTGATTGGAATGAACCGGCCGCCATTTTTTGCAAGCGTTCACAGGGCACCGTATTTGCTTTGTTACCGGGCACTTGAAGTATGCCCCATGCGTCTGCGTACCCGAAGCCGTGCATCTACGGCGTCCTGCAAACGCTTACCGGCTGTGCTTTACAGGTATTGGCTGCGTCTATCCCGTGAACAGGTACATTTTTTTAACCGCACCTGAATTACCTGAACGGCAAATGCAAGTATATCATCGTCAACAAGCCAAAATCGGATTCGTTTTTCAGATTCATCTTCCTGAAACAACGGATTGAAGCACCACGATTAAAATCACGTAAATGGCAAGCCTATAGCGGAAACCGCTTAATATCTGCATGTTCCTTAAGCTTCTCCAGGTATGTATTGACCTGTTTTTCCTCCGCCTGCTGACGCAACCGGGCTGAAATCGACGCTTTGACATCGTTGTATGCCATGGTCCGCTCTTGCTTGCGGTCCGTCACCCGAATGAGGTGATAACCGAAACGGGTTTCCACCACATCGCTGGTCTGCCCGGGCTCAAGGACGAAAGCGGCATCGGAAAAGGGTTTTACCATCTGTTCGCGTCCGAAAAAGCCCAAGTCTCCGCCTTTGGCCTTGCTCGGACAATCGGAGTTTTCCATGGCCAGGGTGGCGAAGCTTTCTCCCTTGTCAATGCGCGTCTTCAGTGATTCGATAGCGGTTCGCGCTTTGTTTTTTTGGGCTTCACCGGCGTCCGGGGAAACTTTGACCAGAATATGGGAAGCCTTCACCTGCTCCGGCTGCTGGAAAAGGCTGGGATTGTCATCGTAGTAGCTGCGAACCGCCTTATCAGACACGGAAACATTGCTTAGAACTTCCTTGTCGATGAGGCTTTTGATCGTCAGCCCGTCTTTTATCTTCTCCTTGAGCGTCGCCTCGGAAAACCCCATATCGGCAAGTGCTTTCCGATAGGATTTATCATCGGGAAACATTCCCTTGAATTCGATGAGCGCCTTGGCGACCTGCGCATCCTTGATAGACACCCCCATGGCCTGGCTTTTTTCGAGTAACAGGGCTCGATTGATCAGGGTCTCTCGAATTTTCCCCTCGTAGCGTTTCATCTGTTTGCTGTCCACCGATCGCCCCTGATGGGCCAGCTTAAGGGCAACCAGCTTCATTTCTCGATCCAGATCCTGACGGGTCAGTACCTTGCCGTTGACCGTGGCGACCTGACCGGCAGCCGAATCGGCAGCATAACAGATTACAGGAACGGTCATCAGGATCGCCAGCATGCTGACGAAGGCCGCGGTAATACGTACGAGTTTGCGGGTAATCATGTATATCTCCTTAAGGGTTCGTTGTTGACGGTTCCGTTTGAAATGCGGCTTTTATTTCTATGGGTTGTTTTGCAATACCACGCCTGACGTCGACGGTGCGTCATCTGCAACATTCTCCACGCGGATCAGTTCACCGGTGAAACTGCCCACGAGGACCTTGCTCCTGAGCCGGACCGGCAGGCGGCGATCATCCGCCGACAACCAGAGCTGGATGCTGGCGTCCGGGCTTTTTTCAAAAACACCGCCAACGTGCTCCAGGTCCGGTTCGATGAGAAAGGTATCGAAGGTACCGGCCGGAACCGTTATGGTTTCCCGGCGAACCACGCGGGCGACGCCCGTGACCTGCTTCTTCCCATCGGTCACCGGCCGACGGATGCGGTGCCCCACCTCAAAAGCCACCGAACGCGACCAATAAAAAACAGACAGTGGATCGAAAGTCCCTTCTGATATCCGGATCGGTGGTCTGGCATCGCCCCGATTGACGTATTGGGCGGTTTTGGCCGCCCAGTCGAATGAAACCGTAATATCCCGGTGCGTATTGCCTTCATGTTGTTTCTTGCGATAAAGCAGGGAACGACTCAGTTTTGTATCCGACCAGGCGTCCACACGGTCACGAACTCTATAAAGGCTGTCAACGAATGTATTAGACCGTGCGGTCAGTGCGAAATGGTAGACATCGCTACCGGCCATGTGCTCCCTGGGAAGGACATCCAGAACGGCCGTCCCGGCGGGGATAATGGTCCATTTGAGGGCAAAGGTCAACCGTTCACCCGGCTCGAAGGGCTGCGGCGAGGACGCATCATCGTTGGCCCCGACAATTCCACCGATCAACGAATATGCCAATACCCAGATTACCATCCAGCGGCATTTTCCGAATCGGTACACAGACAAACATCGGGGACCGTTATTCCCGAAAACGCCTCGAATACATGTCAACAGTCTATTCATTCTATCATTCGCGTCCACGGCGGCAATCCCGGCGGCAGATATTTAGAAGGCGCCTCCCTGATCCATCCCCACAGTCTGTATGTGTGGGTGAACACCACTGCGGCCAACAATCGGGGCACCCAAAGCCATACCGGATGGATACCCATGGGCAAAAAAAAGGCAGGATCTTCCACCATGGCATGGTTGATTCCGATGGAGATATGCAACCGTTTCAACTGATCGGCGGGGACACAACGCTCTCGCGCTTCTTCCACGATAACGGCACCACCATAGGCAATACCGAAAACAGCGGCCGTGATCCATAAAATGCCCACTTGTCGATCCAGTCCCAAGATCCCCAGACACGGCTCGATAAGCCCAACGATCTTGTCTATCAACCGATACTGTTTGAGGAATTCCATGAAAATCATCAGACCCATGATGATCAGCAAAATCTTCACGCTCATTCAGGCCAGGGTCGATCCCCCCCCCGGGACAACGCCGCCATGAAGGGCAGCCGGACTGATGCTGAATCACGCCTTCCTGAATCAAATTGTGAGCAATGAGCAAAAATACGGCCATCAAGGTCATTTGGTCGATGGTAAAAGGCAGGATCGACATGGCCACGATACCGCCGTATATACCCGTCAGCAATCCGGCCAACAACGGCAGCACCGCCATGGCCGGCAGGCGGAGCACCCCCATGAGCGGTTCCAGGACCGTATCAATATGATGCAGCCATCCCGAATAATCAGGCAAAAACGTTGCCAGTGAAATAGGCAGGATAATCTTGAGCATCCACACAAAAAGGTCTTTTTTAGCAATTTTATCCTGCATAACTCATTGAAATTATTAAGGTCGATTTTTCAATTTTTGACTTTTTACGGGACTATCATTTTTCGGTTTTTTATCAGGCCATCAACCTTGGGTCTGTCTATAACATAGTTTGTCCGGCAGGGCACGGACAGAAATACCTGTCAACATGTCCGGGTGCTTTCAGTGAGGCGGGGTCTGATCGCGTCTTGTCGATCAGTCGTTCAAGGCGAATTGGCAAATGTGATCAATGCATCAGATAAAAGCCCAGGGCCCGGTCATCCAATTCATTGGGGTGAAACGAACAGCCTACGAAAAGCCCGCTTACGTTACGGACGGTTACACGCTTTTTTACGAACGTCCGTTTGCGGTCGTCCAAGCGGAATTCTACCATCAACTCCGTACCAACGGCGAACGCACGCGGTACTGTCATCTGCATTTTCAAGCCGGTTACCGACAGGTCAACCACCTTGATCAGGCCGGTATCCTCGAGGCCATGCGCTCCCATGATGGTAAACTTGCCCGGCAGATCGGCCCCCTGACGATATTGCTTGCGCTTTTCCAGCCGGCATTGAAAAGTATGCCCACAGGAGCAATTGCAGTTAACCGAAATGGTTTTGGTTGTATTGGCGTATTGGCGCACATCCGCAGTCTTCACCATTCCGCATTCGGGGCATTGGAAAGTGGCGGTATTGCTGCTGGATATATATACCTTCTGAACCATAGACCTATGTGCCTGTTTGTTGAATCAATGGCGCATCGACGGTCGCCAGGGCATGCCCCCGGACCTTGATGATCTCTGGTTTATACTGACGTTTGGAGGAGAGCCGACGGCCTGCAACACGAATCCCCACAACAGACAGCCCCAGAAAAAGAAAGCCAACCAGGGCGGACATACCCGACGGATCCATACCGCTCATAGCCGCCGTCAACTGCCCAACAATAGCGCCGGCAAGCAGGGACAAAACGGGAAACACATAAAGCAAAAATGTCGCTTTGAGCAGAGACCCGGTTTCCAATTTCAGTACAATCTTGTCGCCGACCCGGGCATTGGCGGTATTGATGGCTTCCACTTCCATCTCCTTGGCCTTACCGCCTTCCTGACAGGCATGTCGGGAAGAACAGGATTCGCAGGCACTGGAGCGGGTCGTTTTCACCCATGCCATGCCCGATCCTTCCATTCCCATTTTGAATACAACGCCTTCTTCGGTTGCCATGATTCTGTCTCTATCTTCGGTGTCCAACTCACGGTATGGCCCGTGTGTGTTCCGAGCCAATGGGAATGGACGGGCACCAACCATATTAAAATTTCTACAATAACAATCTTTTCGGCCTTTTTCAATCAGGCATTGACAGCATCTTTGATCTGAACCGACGGATGTTGATTTTCCGTGTTCTGATAGCAGATCAGGCCGCAATTGAGACACCGGTCCGCTTCCGCTTTGGCTGTCTGCGCATCAAACCCCTTCTCGATTTCCATCTGTTGGTATAGTTCCCGGCTGTCGGCCAGCGGCATGATCCGGCGTTGAACTGCCGGTACGGCGTCCACATGATCGACGTTTTGAACCACGGCATTCTCCCTGAGCACATCTGCCGGAAGATCCAGCGGAATGTCATATATCAGCTTGTGGATGGTGGCTGCCGCACGCCGCCCGGCCCCAATGGCCTTGATGGCCCCGCTGAAATCGGTCAAGACATCCCCTTTGGCAAACAGACCGTGCTCATCAGCGTGAGCCGCCGCTTTGTAGGGAGGTATGGCTGTCCATACGGTCCCTTCCGCTTCATCGGCGGGTCGGGTGAAAATCAGTTCCGGAAACCGGCCGGCTGAAAACACCAGAGATTGTGCCGGCAGTCGACAGGTCTCCCCACTGCGCTTATCCAGTACTTCAATGTCGGTAAGTGCATCGCCCTCTCCAAACAGACGAACGACATTTCCGGTGAGCACTTTGGCGCCGGCATCCTCCAAAGCCGATACGGTGGTTTCGTCTGCGGCCTCCTGGAAAGCGAAGGTGACCGATGTCGCGCCTGCAGATCGGGCCTTGTCCAGTACCTCACCGGCCAGTTCGGCCCCGCCGACCACGATTGTCTCGGATCCGAGGGCCACCGTTCCATGGCCGGGGTTTCCGGAACGCAACAGGTCCAACAATAAAAAGCCACCGGGCAGGGGACTTTCCACATCATTTTCTCCCCTGCGGGACAATCGGCTGTCCCATCCGCCCAATGCCAGGAAGACCGCTTTGAAACCTTCGTCCAGAAGACCGGTCACGCTCAGGTCACGCCCTGCCATCTTTCCGGTCCGGGCCTGAACCCCCATCTCCAAAATGCCGTCGATATCCCATTGAAGAATCGACTCGGGAAGCCGGTATTTGGCAATGGCCGTATTGAGCAGACCGCCCAGGCGATCCGTGCCTTCGAATACCGTGGCGCCGTGTCCCAGGCGTACGGCAAAGAAAGCGGTGGACAATCCCTGGACACCACCGCCGATCACAGCAATCCGGCGGCCGGTTTCCGGCGCCTTGAACGGTTGAATACGTTCATTCTGGGTCCGTTCATAATCCGCAGCGAATCGTTTCAGGAAATTGATGGCCACCGGTTCGTCCACATATTTACGGCGGCAATCGTTCTCACAGGGCCGCGGGCAGATCCTGCCGATCACCGTGGGGAAAGGGTTGCGTTCTTTGATGGTCTGGACGGCACCATGATTGTCCCCCTGGGAAATCTGTTCGATGTATCTGCTGATATTGATGCCTGCCGGGCAGGCCCGCTGGCAAGGCGTGGTGCAGTCGTCAGCGGTGTATTCTTTGAGGATCCGGCGTGTTACCGAGGACAGGGTGATGATATGCTTGGGGCAAACCCGCTCGCAGGTACCGCATCCGGTGCATTTTACTTCATCCACCACAGGTAGGCCTTGCGGCCCCATGGTGATGGCATCAAATGGGCATACCGAAGCGCAGGTACCAAGCCCCAAGCATCCGATATTACACACTTTCATTCCGCCGGACAGCAAGGCCGCAGCGCGGCAGTCGTTCAATCCGTCGTAGGTGTACTTGACAGCCGCATCAGCGACCCCATAGGTACATCCGGGAAGCGCGATATCCGGTTCTTTGGCCTCCACACTGACCCCCAGGATCGCGGCGATGGCCAGGGCCACATCCTCGCCGGCTGCCACGCATGAGTTGGGAGATGCCTCGCCGTCAACGATCGCTTTGGCATTGGCGGTACATCCCGGCATTCCGCAACCGCCACAATTGGCGCCGGGCAGAACATCGTCGATGGCCACAATTTTCGGATCCACGTATACGTAAAAGATCTTTGAAGCCAGGGCCAATCCGATTCCCACGACGAGTCCCAGTCCCCCCATCAGTAAAATGGCTATGGTCATGTCAACCCTCCCATGGAAGACGATTTTGAAATAACCCGATATCTGCGTTATACAAAAATTTTTATCCTCGGAATGCGGCAAAAATTTTTGTAAGCCTTAATCTCGACCCAATTTGCCTATTTCTGGACATACACTATTTAGATCTATACAAAAAAAGAATTTCATAATTATAGGGAAAAGTCAATCTACTGGCGGTGACATATCAGGGTAACCGCATTTGGAAATCAAACGTTCAAGATTGTAGAGAGTCTCGCTAACCCACCTAAAATCCATCCTTAAATCCCACAATCCTTTACTTTCATTTTTAATTTCAGGGATCAGAAACTAAGAACATTCAGGGTGAGTTGCCTGGGACAGCAGGGTACCGCTCATGCTTGGAGGGCGGTGGCCCCCAAAAACTGGACAATGTGATAAGTTATGAGTCAGACCAAAATTCAGGAGGATCTGACAATGGGTAAAAAACGCAAAACACACAGTCCACAGTTCAAGGCAAAGGTTGCTCTGGCAGCCATCAA
>PDTK01000051.1 GCA_002747175.1 Deltaproteobacteria bacterium
TTCCGGTAGTTTTTGTTATGCTTGCTCATAGAGTCCTTTACCTGTTGGGTGTGCGTATGCTTGCTATTACTTTGATAAATATTATCAAGCATTATAACAATATTATCCAACTTTAAAGGACTCTTTTTATATGAAAATCGCTCAGGTTAGGTCAATGAAATGCGAAAATGGGAATACGGTACATGTAAGAAAAAGTACCCGTCCGGAATCAAGTCAACAAGAAATTTATGATGCGATGGATTTGTCCTGGACACCAGGTCGTACAATCAAAAGTATTGTAAAATGAAATTTGTAGTGCCATACAGACCATTTGGTCAAACTCAACCATTTGATAATATAAAGTTTCCTGTTTCATAGCTACAAAGACGGGTTAGGATCTAAGGTTTCGCGCTAAGATGCGTTTCCAACCGTCCCTTACCCGGGTCGATTGGAAAGATTGCATATTGGGCGGCTATTTTTTATAGGATTCATGTTGTATGTGGTTATATTTGGTCATTTGCGGTAAGAAATCAACCATAAGGCAATTCCCTGATTGACGGACAAACATCGCAGCGAATAAGTTTATTTTTGTATACTTTGTTTGTTCCGAAGATCATCTAGATAACGTAAGATTGTCTTATGCCAAACAACCTGTTTGTAGCCCGAACCCTTCGAGTTGTCCGACTCCTGACGATTCTGGTCATCGCTGCCATTTATCCCTTGCACGAATCTTTTGCCGAACGCATTTTTTTCGCCGGCTACAAAAGCGGATTTTACATCCGATCCGAAGAGGAGGGCGGTATGGAGTTGCGTCTCGGCGGTGCCTTCCAGAGCGATTATCGGTACTACGGCGAGGGCGAACGTGCTGATAACGGATTCGATATTCGCCGGGCACGGCTGCGCTTCAGGGGGCAGTTGACCCGTTATTTACGGTTCGGCTTGCAATACGAATTTCAGGGAAACGAAACCGACAACCTGGTGGATGCTTATGGCGAAGGGGTGTTCGGCCCGACCGCCTTGCGTGTCGGTCAGTTTAAGGAGCCTTTTGGCCTCGAATGGCAGAATGTGGACAAGGCCCAATTTTTTGCCGAACGGTCCATTGGGTACGACCTCGGCCCCAAGCGAGACATCGGCATCATGCTTCACGGATCGCTGTTTCAAGATATAATCATGTATGGTGTCGGATTCTTCAATGGAGACGGTGACGACGGGGCGGCCTCCGGCCCCGAAGAGGATTCCCCCGAAGCCTCGGGCCGCATCGTTTTTTCTCCTTTCAAGCGATCGCTCTCTCCATGGCTCAACGGAATGCAGATCGGAGCATCGGCCACCTATGCCCAAATTGATCCCATCAACATTGATTTGCGGGTCAAAAGCACCGGAATGATCGGCACCGACACCAATCTGTTTGTTTTGACCCATAACACCAAATTCGGTGTTATCTATGATGTGGAGAGCCGGCAGCGATACGGTGTGGAAGCAGCCTGGGCCATCGGCCCGGTCGTGTTGCAGGGCGAATATTTCAACCTGACCTATACCGATTTACAGGCCGCCGGCGACAATCCGTCGGATGCCGCGTTTTCCTCCTGGTATGCCAGCGCTGCGTGGTGTATCACCGGCGAACAGCCGATTCTGTCCAAGGGTCGGCTCAAGCCAATCTATCCCAATCATTTTTTTAACCCCGAGGATGGCACCTGGGGCGCTTTCTGTTTGGCGGCCCGCTATGAGCATTTCACGGGTGATGAAAACTGGCTCAATCCGGTGTCCTACGTATCCGTCGAAGAGGCGGATGCTTTCAGCCTGGCAGTCAACTGGGTCATGTTTCCCATGGCGCGTGTTGTGCTGGATTACACCCATACAGCGCTTTCCGATCCCATCCGGGTGCGGGTGCTGCCCGACGGATCGGTAGACTATATCGAGAAAGAGAATGTTGTTACCTGTCGATTCAGCATTGATTTCTAAGGAGGAAAGAATGAAACCTGCTATCTGGATGACCACGTTGATTTGTGCTGTTTTGCTGCTGACCATGCCGGCCATGGCGGCCTACCACCATGAAGGTGAGCGGGATGCCGACAAATTCCTGAGCGCTTATCCGACCAAAGCCGGTTCCAAACTGGACAACTGCAATCTCTGCCACAGCGGTGGCTCCTATGTGAACCGCAAGGGCAGAACCGTTGAACTGGGAAGCTGTCAGTGGTGCCACCAGACGTATGGGTATGACGGGGCCGGTGACATCGAGGAAACGATCAATGCCTATGGTAACGCCTACAAGGCGGCCGGCCGAAATGCCGAGGCGGTCACCCGGATCGACGGTCTGGACAGCGACGGTGACGGCGTCTCCAATGCCGATGAAATCGCGTCCAATACCTTTCCCGGCGATGCCGGCGATTATCCGGGACTGACCCCGGCACCTTACCGTGTCTATACCCGGGATCAACTGGAAGCGCTGGGTTCCCACACCCAGTTCATGCTGATGAACACCTCGCGTTCCGGAGATTCTTATGTTGAATATACCGGCGTTCCCATGAAGACCCTGCTGGACGATGCCGGTATGCTCGACACGGCCACCGGCATCTGGGTGTATGCACCCGATGGGTGGGGGCAGAATCATCCTCTGGAGTACAGAGCCGATCTGGACATGTATCATGTGTACGGTAATGCCCCGGATGGTGATTTCCAGTATCCCGAGGCCACCTATTATTACGATCTGGAAGCCGATAAGCAGCAGAACCCGGATTACGGCTGGTGCGATTACAGTGCGCCCTCCTGCCAGGGCCGTACACACGGCGACCCCATTCATGTGGAGGGCGGGCTCAAGGCGATTTTGGCCTACCAGCGTGACGGCGCCTATCTGGATACCGGTGTCCTCAATGACGAGAACAAGCTGGACGGCGAAGGACCGTTCAGGGTGGTGGTGCCCCAGAAATATGTCGGACCGCCGGACCAGTCATCCAGATCGGACGACCAGGACGTGCTCTGGCCCTACAACTACGACTTGGACCACAATGCGGGTTCATGCTCCCGATCCGCCACGATCATCAAGATTGAACCCCTGCCTGAAGGAACTACCGATATCGATATCCTCGAGGCCGGATGGTCCTATGTGGATCAGAATAAAATCATCGTTTACGGCGCCATCGACGGCACCGATTCCAACGGCAACGGGATCCTGGATTCCGAAGAGGGCACCAGCGCCAGTGACGACTTTGACGGCGACGGAATCCCCGATTACATGGATACGGATACGGCCGCCGTGCGGCATCCCAATGGTATCGACAAGGTGCGCCTGCACACGGCCCAGGGAAATCTGGCCGACGTGGCCTGCATTTCCGATGATGATTCATCCCTGCCCAAGGCGGGCAAACCCGACAGGGTTTTTCCTTACGGTGTGAACCGGTTCAACGTGACCGGCTTGACTGCCGGCCAGACGGTAACGGTGACATTGGTCTTTCCTGGCAACGTTCCCACCAACGCCGAATACTATAAAGTCACATCCGACGGTCAGTGGACCGTGGTTCCCTTCGGCAGCAATGATGGTGACAACCAAATCACCCTGGCGCTGACCGACGGTGATCCCTTGACCGATGCCGACGGAACGGCCAACGGGGTCATCCACGATCCCGGTGCATTGACGACCTCCGGAGACGCACCGCCCACCACGCCATCTTCTTCCGGCGGCAGCAGCGGGTGCTTTATCGATTCATTGCTGAACTGATCATTCATTCCCGGCAGGTTCGGGATCTGATACGTGAATTCGAATGCCGAATGGTGCTCCCATCCGGCATTCGCCTTTTCAGGGGAGGAAAATTTTTGTTGCTGTTCCAGGGGTGTTTGGTTTAATTTTTGACCACCATGGGCGAAAGGGTTTTCCCCTTGGCAGACGAACGAATGCGCATCCGGAAAGACCTGTTTCCGGCCGGACACGAATTATATCGGGAGACGAACATTCGTGAGTGACCCGTTATCAACCAAGCGTCTTCTGGCGGCATTGGAAAAAAAATCCCTTATTTCCTTTCAGCAGGCCCGCGATCTGTATACCAGCCGAGGCGAACTGATCAAACAGGCCGAGAAACGGATGGCCAGGCAGGGGCGTCCTGTCAACGCCATGGGGGGCAAAGCGTCGTTTGTCCTGATCGACGCCATCGTCAGCCTGAATTTGAAGCGTCAGGACGATCCGGCCAAGACCGTTGACGAGGATTGTGTTTTTCAGGCCCTGGCCGACAGTTGGAACATTCCGTTCGTCAAGGTGGACCCGCTGAAGCTGGACCTCAATGTGGTCACCACCACGGTGCCCATTTCCTTTGCCAAGAACCACCTGGTACTGCCCATCGAAATCGACAAGGGGAAGCTCACCGTCGCCACGCCTAACCCTTTTAACCTGGAGGTCCTGGAAGACATCGCGCGTGCCTGCCAGATGCAGGTAAAGGCCGTTGTCAGCCCGCGATCGGATATCATCAAGCTCATCGAAGAATTCTTCGGCTTCAAGCGCTCCATCGCCGCCGCAGAGATCCAGTTTTCCGGCCCCAGTGTGGATCTTGGAAATCTGGAACGGTACATCGACCTGCACAACGCCGAGGAATTGCCCTCCAATGACCAGCACGTGGTCAATGCGGTCAATCACCTGTTCATCTATGCTTTCGATCAGAAGGCCAGCGACATTCACATCGAACCCAAACGGGAACTCAGCCTGGTGCGCATGCGCATCGACGGGGTGTTGCATACGGTTCATAAACTGCCCAAAAATGTCCATTCGGCGATCGTCAGCAGGATTAAAAACCTGGCCGGTCTGGACATGGCCGAGAAAAGACGGCCCCAGGACGGCCGCATCAAAACTGGAAAAAAAGATGTGGAAGTGGAGATCCGCGTCTCCACCGTGCCCGTGGCTTTCGGCGAAAAGGTGGTCATGCGGGTCATGGATCCGGATATCCTGTTTCAGGATCTCGAAAAGCTTGGATTTTCATCCGTGGACATGGAGGTCTATAACCGGATCGTCTCCCATCCCCATGGCCTGGTTCTGGTGTGCGGGCCCACCGGTAGCGGCAAATCCACGACCCTGTATTCGACGTTGCGGCAGATCAGCACCACGAAGGTCAATGTCACCACCATCGAAGATCCCATCGAAATGGTGCATGAAGATTTCAACCAGATTGCCGTCAAGCCCCAGGTGGGTATCACGTTCGGATCGATCATGCGCAATATTCTCAGGCAGGACCCGGATATCATCATGGTGGGAGAACTCAGGGACCTGGAAACCGCCGAAAACGCCATTCAGGCGGCGCTCACCGGTCACCTCGTGCTTTCCACCCTGCATACCAACGACGCCCCCTCTTCGATCATCCGCCTGATGGATCTGGGAGTGCCCTCTTTTCTGATCCAGGCGACACTCCGGGGCATTCTCGCCCAGCGCCTGGTCCGCAAAATCTGCAACTCCTGCAAGGAACCCTTGAAAATTGCCGCCGCCGACTTGCAGGATCTGGGGATCGACACCGGGCAAACGGGCACGCTCTGCCTGTTTCACGGCAAAGGATGTCAGAAGTGCAGGGGGACCGGTTATTCAGGCCGTACCACCATCCATGAGGTCCTGACCTATTCCGACCAGGTCAAGACCCTGACGGTTCCGGATGCGGACCTTGCTGCTTTGACGGCTGCCGCCCGTTCGGAAGGAATGAACTCGTTGCGGGAGAGCGCCATCGAGAAGCTGCTTCAGGGCATCACCACCTATCAGGAGGTGCTTCGCGTTACCTCCGCCGGAGAATTGGGGTGAGATCAGGTTTCAATCTCAGGCGCAATACGAAAAAGCTTGCAGGTATTGCTCCAAACCTGCTCCGCCAATGACGGCACGTCCGCGTCAAGCACCTCAGCCACCTTCAGGAGCACCCGGTGCACAAAGGCCGGCTCGTTGCGGCGGTGCTTGTTGCGCTGGGGGGTCGGCGTCAGATAAGGAGCGTCGGTTTCCACCAGAATGCGGTCTTTGGGAATATCGGGCAGCATGTCCCGCAACGCTGCCCCGCGCTTTTTGACCGTGACGATGCCCGTAATGCCGAGGTAAAACCCCATCTCCAGGTATCGGGCCAGTTCCGATGGATTGCCGCTGAAACAGTGGACCACCGCCCGCCGGCGGTTGGCAGGCGTGGCGTCGAGAACGTCCAGAAAGCGGCCATCGCTGTCCCTTTCATGAAAGATCAGGGGCAGATCGAGGCGTTCGGCGGTTTCCAACTGCCGGATGAACCAATGCTCCTGGTCTTTTTGGGGTGAATACATGCGGTTGAAATCCAGACCGACCTCTCCCCAGGCGACGACCCTGGGGCTGGCTGCCAGCAGGGACAGTTCATCCAATATTTTTTCCGAACAGTGCTGGGCGTCATGGGGATGAATCCCGACGGATGCGTAAATTTCCTGATGCCTGTTGGCCAATGCCATTGCCCGCCGTGAGGTCCGCAGGTTAATACCGGCGATTAGCATGCGCCGTACCTCCTGTTCGGCGGCCCGCTGCATCACATTTTCAAAATCTGCTTCAAAGCATCGATCATCCAAATGGCAATGACTGTCGAAGATATTCATAGGAATTCGAATTTCCTTTGGTTGTTCATAATACCGGTAACAGCGATTCTATGATCATCCGCATAAAGGGTGGTTTGATGAAACCCAAACATATGGACCTTGACACCCAATATCACATTCGGCGGTTTCTTTCGAGGTTTGCGGGAACCTGCCAACAAAGGCAAAATGAAACCTGAGTTGAGCCATCGCTTCTTTTGGGTGAAACATGTGGCTGTTTTTCCTGGCGGTCTTGCGTGAGATTTTTTAACAATGGGGACACAAAGCGTGCAGAGGGAAATGGTACATGTTATGATCTTTGCGGCGGGATAAATGCGAAAGGGGGCAGGCAAACGCCAAAAGCCGGCCTGGCCTCACTGCCTGACCGGCTTTTTTAACGGTCCACAAGAAGATAAATGTTGGAAATTTTTTTTAGAAACAACGTGTTAGGTGAACAGGTCCACAGCTTTCGCCATCGCCTGATTGGCGATGGCGACATTGGTCTGAGCCAATTGCCCGGATGCCTGTTGCGATATCCGGGCGGCTTCATCTTCATCAAGATCGATATTTAAAGGGTTCTGGCTTGCGGGTTGGGCTTTTCTCAATTCGGCGATGGCCTGTTTGGATTCTGCGGACAAATTGATCCGGTAGTCCGGGTTTTCCGCTTCGGCCGCCTGGCCTGACTGACGACCGGCTGCCTTGTCGTCCTCACGTTTGACTTCAGACGCTTTGGGGGTCGCTTCGACTCCCTGCACCTGGCTGCTGACGGGATTGGATGTATTGATTTGCATGGATTCCTCCTTTGTAAGCGTTCACAGGGCGAACGCATCTGCTTTGTTAGCGGGCATTTGAAGTATGCCCCATACGTCTGCGTGCCCGAAGACGCGCATCTACGTTTGCCCTGTAAACGCTTACCGGCTGTGCTTTACAGGTATTGGCTGTTTCTACCCCTGTGAACAGGTACTCTCCTTTTACCTGTTTAACGCCGAGACGGTGGTCGGCATGTTTGCTTTTCCCAACTGCCCGGGCGTTTTTCGTAAAAAGTTCGAATAAACTATCGGTCGGCCGGAGAAACAACTTTAGCTTTTTTTCATTTTTTTCACCCCGCGGGGAAAGCGGGAGGACGCTATATCCCGCGCTGCCAGGGAATCTCGGCAATGTGTTGCGGATTCACCCTCGGCCCTTGGCGCTGACGCCTTCTGGCTTTTACAACCTTGGGGTGTGCACAAAAGGATAGTGTAATGTTCGGTATTCACGATTTTCCGTTTTTTGTGTTTTCCTGCATTTTGCTTAACATCACCCCCGGGCAGGATACCATGTACATCATCGGCCGCAGTTTGGCCCAGGGAAGACGAGCCGGGATCATGTCGGTGCTGGGCATCATGACCGGCGTGCTGGTCCATACCCTGCTGGCGGCGCTTGGGCTGTCTGTGATCCTGGCCACCTCTTCCCTGGCTTTTGCTGTTGTGAAATACACCGGTGCAGCCTATTTGGTCTGGATGGGGGTTGGTTTTTTAATCAACCGCAACGGTACCCAGACGCCTGGCGATAGACCAACAGGGCAACCGGAGTCCTGGAAAATTTTCAAACAGGGCGTGCTGACCAACGTGCTCAACCCCAAAGTGGCGCTCTTTTTTCTTTCTTTTCTGCCCCAGTTCGTCACGGTCCAGACCCAGTCGGTCTTCCTGCCGTTTATGGTGTTGGGCCTGGTCTTTTTCACCACGGGAGGCATTTGGTGTCTTTTTCTAGCGACCGCTGCAGCCTGGCTGGCCGACCGATTTCAAGGCTATCCTTCTCCCGGCGGCCTGTTGAAAAAAATCACCGGAGCCCTGTTTATCGTTTTGGGTATACGGCTGGCGCTTGTGAAAGCAACATAGATGGATGGTTGTGCCGGATTCGACGTGCCAATGGCCATACGGTTATAGCCTAGTACCACGTAACATTTATAAATTCGGATAAAACGAAGCCGCTGCGCGGAGACAACAGGCATCACATCTTCAAGCACCACCGCTTTTAAAATCATCCCACTGTGACAGTGGTGTTTTATAGTAGCCTATC
>PDTK01000052.1 GCA_002747175.1 Deltaproteobacteria bacterium
AAGCTTTGAACGCTTTGGGATCGATTCTGGCAAAGACCCGCTCGAAGGTATCCGCAGAGGGAATTCCATTTATTCTCCCTTCTCGGATCTGTCAGGTTTGCAAATGGTTTGGGATAGACGGACGTTGATTTTTTTCATGTGTGCACCCCTTGAAATTGTCAATAATTTCAAGGGATGGCGCACTTCTCAAGAAAAGTCTATGTTTTTATCGTTATTTCAGATAGTTATATTGCATCCTGAAATATGCTGTTTTTACTGCCTGTTTTTGTCCCTTTTTCCAAATGCGGTTACCCTGGAGCATAATGGACCACCCCTTGATTAAAAAACTGTTTTGGTTTAAGTATTGAGTTTAAATAGTATAAGTGGGAATTGTTTAATCGGAAGGAAAAGAAAATGTACAAACGCGCCTTGAGAAATGTGCTGATCATCTTGATGCTGTCTTTTATGCCGTGCTTTGCCGGTGCGGCAACCGTAACCCTTGATGCCGTGGATAACAGTGGATGGTGGGTGAAAGACCTCAATGAACCCTATCTTAATATCTTAAATGACGGCGGGGAGGTGGCTTGGTCCCTGGAAACCGAAAGCCTGGGGTGGAACAATTTCGGCGAACTGGTTGCCGATCTCAGTGATTTGTATATCGGAGATCCGGACAATGGTATTCGCCTTGGATCCACCTATGTGATTGAATCCGGAGGCAATGCATTCTCTACAGGCCCTCAGGAACCGATCTACGAAACCGTCTCCCTGGCAGCCGGTAACTACGCCATCTCCCTGACACAGGATTCGGATACCTATAATATCATGGGCTACGAAGACGAAAACTATTCCAGCGAAGATCGATGGAATGCCTACGTACAAATGTGGACATCCGATGGACAAACCCTTTCCTTCGGCGACGGTGGCACTTATTTCGGTAGTTCCGGAGCCGCCCTTGATGCCCACGAAACGCTCAGTATTTCACTGTATCTCCCGGTAGACGCGGATCTCAACCTGTATATCAACGACATCAACGCCCTGGACAACATCGGCAGTGTATCGCTCAGAATTCAATCGACGCCGGTACCGGCCGCATGGGTTTTGCTCGGTTCCGGAATCGCCGCCTTCATCGGAGGCCGCCGCTGCCGGAGAAAAAAGACCCAATAGGTTGTATCCCGACCCTTCTCCATAGCTTGTTAGATGGTGTCCGTCCAGAAATAGGCAAATTTGGTCGAGGTCAAGGCTTACGGTAATTTTTACCGCAGGCATTGGGCACCATAGGAAAAGACCGGTAATATCCTGACAAGACCCGCTCAAAGGCAAAGTTCGCTTCATCCCTAACGCCCCATCTGCCGGATGGGATTGGTAAAAAGGAAACGCGTGATCATCATCAAGCGTGTAATCATTGTTGCCACGATACTGATCCTGGTGACCGGTGCTTTCGGCTACGGCGGAGAAGCTTCGCCCGACTGGGATGTATTCAAGCAAGGGATGGATGCCGAAGGCCAACTCAGAATCTACGAGGCCCGGGAGCGCTATGCTACCGCGCCCCAAAACAGCGGTTTTTTAACCCATTATGCCTGGTTTCTGACGCGCTTCGATTTTCCCGAAGAAGCGATCACGGTGTTTAACCGCCTGTTATCGGCCGCAAACGGCAATCCGCATGACAGCATCTATTTGGGGCTGGCGTGGAATCATCAGAAAATCGGACAACTTGATACCGCTTTGGCGTATTACAAAAAGAAGATCTCCCTCTCCGCAGCGAACCGGCAGCAAGCCATAGAGGATGTGCGATGGTATCTGCATGAAGAAAATCGTCGCAAAATCGAATCCCTGAAACAAAAAATCACTTCCGGCAATGAACCCTTGAAGCACCGGCGTGAACTTGCCGAAGTCTATCTGGATCAAGGAGAACTGCACAATGTGATCCGCCTGGCCGGAGTGCTTCGCAGTCAGGAGAATCTTGACCTGAGAACCCATTTGTATCTGGCATGGGCGTATCTTTGGTCCGGTGACCTGCACCAGGCCGAGACAACCTTTGCTGAACTGGATAAGCGATCTCCCGAAAGTGCATTTTTATATACGGAATGGGCCAAAGTGCATATGGCCCAGGATCGCATGACCGAGGCGCAGGCATTACTCGAAAAGGCATTGAATCATTATCATGGGGCAACCACTGCACGCAGGCTCCTGGCCGAGATACTTGCCGAACAGCATCAGGGGAAGGCGGCCCTCGCGATGGCCGATACCATTTCGCCCGATGACGCCAACCGGTTGAACGCGCTGATGGCCAGAGCCAGAAGCCGTCATTTCAGTGGGCAGGTCGAAAGCGCCCAGCCGATCTATGCCCGGGTCCTTAAAGATTATCCGTTTTATCCTGACGCATTGTGGGGGATGACCGAAACGTCCATTGCGACAGGTCGCTATGGAGATGCCGACAAGGCCTTGCAAAGTTGGAAACAAGTGCCAGCAGATCCGCGACGGGAGATTCAGCAGCAGCGTTTCCGGTTATACACCGCACCGACCACAATAGCCAACGCCGCTTATTATACCAATTCGTCAAATTTTTCCCGGACGGATGCCGGCCTCTCGGCAGGCTGGTATTTGGGCAACGAATGGCGCCTGACCACCGGTTATCGATTCAGCGTTTTTTTTCAGCAAGATTTTTCGGAGATTTATCGCAACAGCGGATTTCTGGATATCCAAAAAGGACTGACTGACCACCTTCAATTTACCGGTGGGCTGACCGGGCATTTCTATAACAGCGAACATCGGTCGCTGAATGGTTTGGCACGACTTTCCTATCAGTTCACGCCCGAAATATCCATTCATCCGTGGTTCCGTCACATGGAGGTCATTGATACCACACAGTCTTTTGAGAACATGACCTACAGCCATACGGTCAGCATCGGCGCGGTGGCCCTGAATCTGACGGCTGATGAAATCGGTGGGCGCATCGACTACCGGCCCCATCCCCGGCTGGCCTTTTCCGGCGACCTGCGCCATGCAGAATATTCAGATGACAACCATAGCTGGAAAATCAACGGTGAGGCGTCCTACCGCATTGCACTGAAACCGGATTGGCGCATCGCATACAACTATTTCTTCTTAGACAACCGGGATCCGGCACCCATTTTTC
The DNA here is from genome assembly GCA_002747175.1 of Deltaproteobacteria bacterium. Classification (GTDB taxonomy): domain Bacteria; phylum Desulfobacterota; class Desulfobacteria; order Desulfobacterales; family Desulfosarcinaceae; genus Desulfosarcina. Next base: position 3,116 of record PDTK01000052.1, read on the forward strand.
ATGAATCGGGTGAAAGCGAATCGGCGTATTACGACCCGATCAACTTCGAGACCCATTCCCTGAGGCTTAAATTTAGAGCGCATGGCGATGGCAACCGCCTGACTTACGGTGCAGAAGGAGCGCTCTCTTACATCCCCAAATGCGATGGCACCGGCATATACCTTTCCGCCTTCGTGAGTCTGGATCTGGCGAAAGACTTGCTGTTACGCCTGAATGCACGTGGATTTTATCAGAACCGGGGCACCGAACGATTCGGTACCACCGGTGATTTTTGGGCCAACAACCTACTGCTGACTTTCGAATACAGGTTCTGACAATGTGGGAAGGCTTTAAAGACTGGCTGGATGACCTGCTGGGCCGTCGGGAGTATCGTCGCTATGCGGAACGCGAACAACGGCGGCAGCGCTTGGCGGGCCAACTGTTCCTGGTTGCGGTGTTTATCGCTGCTATGTACTACCTGATCTGGTGCCTGCAAAACACCCGGTGGGAGCAATGGTATATGGCGGTTCCTTTTCTAATGGCCGAGATGGTGTTTCTGCTGCTTTTCATGCAGTGGGCCGATATATTGTGGAACAAGCGATTTCATCGCCCCGAAGGCCCACCGCTACCCGGGGTCGATTTCAGTGTTGATGTCTTTATTCCGGTATGCAACGAGCCCCTTTCAATGGTCGAAGCCACTATCCGCGCAGCCGTGGCGCTGTGGCATACCAATAAAACCGTATACGTTCTCGATGACGGAAATGATCCGGAATTGAAATCCTTCTGTGAAAACCTCGACGTGCGCTACCTTTGCCGTCCCACCCACGAACATCGCAAGTCAGGAAATCTGAATTATGGCCTGGCCCATTCCCATGGTGACCTAGTATTGACCCTCGATGCCGATCAGGTTGCCCAGCCGGACTTGATCGACTGTATCATTGGTTACTTTTCACTGCCCAAAATTGCTTTCGTACAAACAAAACAGCAGTTCATTCTGCCTGATGGCGACCCATGGGGCAACGCTGACGCCGTTTTTTACGAAGTCATGCAGGCTGGCAAAGACTACGACAACGCCGCCATATCTTGCGGCAGCGGCGTGCTTTATCGCCGATCCGCATTGAATGAGATCGGAGGATTCTCCACCTGGAATTTTGTTGAAGACCTGTACACCTCCTACCTGCTGCATGCCCGCGGATGGCGATCGGTCTATCATGGGGAAAGCTACACGACCGGCACCGCGCCGGTGGACGTCGTCGATCATACCAAACAGCGATGGCAATGGGCTGTAGATGCGTTGCGCATGTTTTTCTGGGACAACCCGCTCTTTCGTAAAGGCCTCTCTTTCTATCAGAAAGTCCAATATCTGCACTTCAGTTATCACTATTTTGCCTTCGGTTGTTTTCTACCGATTTTTTTTATTTTACCGGTCTGGGCACTGTTCAGCCACAAGTTCATGCTTCAAGAACCATTCTGGCACTACATCCTTGCCAGGCTACCGTATATGCTGCTTTACATTATCTCCAATAAAATCTCCACTTACCGGCTGCACAATTTCAAAATTTTTCAGGCTCAGGCTGGTCTTTTCTGGGTCTATTTAAGGGCTGTTATCTCAGCGCTTGGAAGCCGGCACCGACTACCAGCCTATACGGTCACCCGCAAGGTCGGCCAAGGCAGTGTTATCGCCCGCCGGCTGCAAAAATGCTGGCCCCATCTGCTGCTGGTCGGCTTATCGCTCTCAGCCATGATCTACGGAATCCTGACGATTCACAACGATTTCTGGTTTCTGGTGGTTAACCTGTTCTGGGCTTCATGGACCATCGCGGTGCTGTCCCGTTTCATATTCCTCAGCCTCTTTCCGCCCCGGATCTAAAGTGAAAATAGGCCTTTACCGTTTTCACGAAATCATTGATACCGCGGATATGGCCGAGACCGAAGCGGTTCTGGGGCAATCCATCCATATCATCTCCGTCTATCGCGCCTGGAATACGTGTCGGATCGAAAATGACCGGCCGTGGCTGGAACGGATTCAAGGCGCGTGCCGGGATATCATGCTGACCTGGGAACCCTGGCGTTTGCCAGCCGACTCGGAGCGTCCCTGGAATCAACCGCGATTTTCTTATGAGAACGTACTTGCCGGCGATTTCGATTCATATATTCGAGATTTTACACGCCAGTTAAACGGTTTTCACCAGACGATTTACCTGCGTTTCATGCATGAAATGAACGGGAACTGGTACCCTTGGGGCGGATGTGTCAACAGCAACCGTGTCGATCGCTATGTCGCGACCTGGCATCATGTTCACCAGCTTGTTAACCGATATGCCACCTGCGATATTCAATGGGTCTGGTGCCCTTATGCGGCCTCGTGTCCGGATACCTTGAACAATGCGATACAGCAATATTATCCGGGGAACGATGTGGTGGATTGGATGGCCCTGGATGGATACAATTGGGGGGTCGACGGCCCGGGCTCAGGATGGCAGAACTTCAATCAAATATTCCGAAATGCATATGAAAAGGCAATCTTGTTGGGCGACCGTCCCATGATGATTGCCGAAATCGGTTGCAGTGAAAATGGGGGCGACAAGGCAGCATGGATCGCCGATAGTTTTCAGCAGTTGAAAAGCAGCTTTCCGCGCATTCAAATGGTCGTCTGGTTCGACACAGACAAAGAATGCGACTGGCGGATTGCCTCCTCTCAACGGTCACTCGCCGCTTTCCGCAACACCTGAAAAAGAAGATCTCGTCTGAACGGGAAGCGGATCAGCCAAAGGGTCGGCCCATCAGGCGCCAATCCCAGGGGGGACGATCATCTTCATCATCGTCGATCTGCGGCCAGGGCCAGCATTGTGGAAGCCTGCAAACCAGTGTCACCCGCTCGTTCAGGGTCGGATGTTCAACAGCCAGATGATGGGCCAGCAAGGCGATATGTTTTCCCGGAAGGGGCACCTTGGCGCCATAGCGCAAGTCTCCCAGGATAGGGTGGCCCATGTGAGCCAACTGAATGCGGATCTGGTGGCGTCGCCCGGTTTCCAGGGTCACCTGGAGCAGGCTTTTTCCATCTTCATGCCCCAGGCAACGATATCGCAGCCGGGCATCCTGGCTCTTTTTATTGGGTTTTGAGACCACCCGGCTATGGTGCCCGCGTCGCTCGATATGGTTGACCAGCCTTCCGGAATGATTCTTGACATTCCCTTTAACCACGGCCAGATAACGCTTCTCCACGCGACGCTCCCGAAACTGCCGGGAGAGACGGCCGGCGGCCTTGGATGTCCGGGCAAAAAGGACCACGCCGGCCACGGGGCGATCCAGCCGGTGCACCATGGCCAGAAATACCTTACCCGGCTTGTGGTAGCGTATTTTGATCCATTGTCTGGCCAGGTCCAGCAGGCTCGCATCCCCGGTGCGATCCCCTTGCACCAGCAGACCCGATGGTTTATAAACCGCCAACAGATGGTTATCCACATACAGCACGGGCCAACGCGCATCGAAAAAGAATGGATTTTCATCTATATGTAATGGAACATTCACAACAATCATCCGGGTTTGGAATAAAGGCGCAAAAGCGATTCATTTTGCCAAAGAGGTACCATGTGAAACACAGGGACACAAGATCACAAACGATGTCGGGACCAACAAATAAAATAACGCCCGGACCGGCAGGCATGGATTCACTGCTACAGCGTTGCAGCATACGATTGGCCAACAATCAGCTCTCTCAGCTCTGGGGTTATCATCAACTGTTGCGTGAATATGACGCCGCGCTGAACCTCACCCGAATCCACAATTTCGAAAACATGGTGCTCAAGCTATACGCAGATTCCATTTTACCGGCACTGCAATGGAACGCCTGGCCGAGCCCACTGATGGACCTGGGCTCCGGCCCTGGTATGCCGGGTATCCCCCTGGCCATCTTCAGACCGGACCTGCATATACTGCTTGCCGAAAGCCGTAAGAACCGCATCGGATTTTTGAAAATCGCCGTTTCCCGGCTGGGTCTCTCCGGAGTCGAGGTGCTTGAGCGGGGAATCGCCCCGGATTTTGATCGGCCGGTGGCCGGCGTCATCACCCGGGCGGTGGAGAGCATTGGTGACACCCTGGCACGCGTGGCGGGCTGCCTTCAAAAGTCTGGCAGGATCTTTTTTATGAAAGGTCCTGGCTGCGAGGAGGAAATTGAAAAGGCCTGCCGGATGTTTGCAAATGACTATAAACTGGAAAAAGACATCGCTTACCAGATTCCTCACACACCTCATCGACGCCGCCTGGTCATCTACCGGCGCAGGACCAATGCTGTTGCAATGGTTCACGCCACTGACAAACATCGTATCCGGGTCATCGAAAGCGAAGCCAATCCCATTTTCAAGGATCTGAAAAAGCTTCACACCGGACGTGGTGTAAAAAAGCTGGGTCAAACGCTGGTCTGTGGAAGCCGATTGACCAATGAAATTCTAAAAATTGCACCTCAACGCTGCAAGGCCTGGATCGGCAATGGTGACCGGACACCGCCTCCGGAAACGGCACCTGAAGAAATGGATTGGATCCAGCTTTCCCCCGATCTTTTCCAGGCCCTGGACCTTTTCGGGATCCGCAAACCCATGATGGTGTACAAATTTCCGAATCTTCCGCAATGGCAACCGCTGGCAGAGGCACCAAAAGGATGCAGTCTGCTGGTGCCTTTTCAGGATCCGGAAAATGTGGGAGCCGTCATCCGCACGGCCGCAGCGATGCATGTCGATCGGATCATCCTCTTGGCCGAAAGCGCCAATCCGTTTCACCCCAAAGCAGTAAGAACCTCGGCCGGAACGGTTTTTACCGCGCCATTGGTCCAGGGACCATCTTTATCGGATCTACCGGATGACTTTCCGGTTCTCGCCCTTTCCTCCGCGGGAAAACCCTTGACCGAAGCCTCCTTTCCCCCCTCCTTTTGCCTGCTCACTGGCATGGAAGGCCCTGGATTACCGCCCCGATGGCAACGCAATGCCGTTTCGATTCCAATGGCAGCGGGCATTGATTCGCTCAACGCCGCCGTGGCTACGGCCATCGCCCTGTATGAATGGCGCCGGGAGTTACAATCGTTCTGAATGTTTTCCCACCAGATTGTTCCCTAGGTGATCTTCGACCCCTTTCCGGGTATAAACAAATCTCGAAAGGAGATAGCACATGGCTTGATCGATAGATTAACCCCACAACGTCACTTAGTGCCTTACATCTCAGTTTCTGTCAAAAAAAAACAAGAAAATGGGATAGGGCGCCAGGGTAACCGCATTTGGAAAAAGGGACAAAAACAGGCAGTAAAAACAGCCCGTGAAGATGAAAGCAGAATAAGGAAGGGTCATGCACCAGACAATTTTGCGGTGCTCAGGCATATTGCCCTGAACATGATCAAAAAAGAAACTTCTGTACGTTTGATTTCCCAATGCGTTTACCCTGTGACGAAAAAAGCTATAATTTGACAAATTGATTTGTTCGCAGTAGTGTTACGTCGTCCTAAAACAAGCGATTCGCCTTTAACCGTTAGCGCTTAGCCCTTTTGTTTCAGAAAAAACGATCATTCCCGATTTTTCACGGCTATCGGTTCTATGGCCCAAAAAAAACAAAGAAAAAGCAAATACCGTCAACTTTGGGCACCGCCGAAGCACGATTCCACTGTATTGGACGATGAGAATTTTATTCTCGGAGTTGCAAAAAAACTGCTCGTTCGTTACTGGGAACCCTTTTTCCATGGCGCAGAATGCCGACTTCGCGGATCAGGTTGCCCGGCACCGGGACATTTGTCCCCATTGCCCGGCCGCCCCCCCTGGAATTTGTCGAAAAAATAGTGGATGTTAGACCGGATCGCGTACCGAGAACCGACATACCGGTCGAGGCCGGACAACTCCGCTATCTCAACG
>PDTK01000053.1 GCA_002747175.1 Deltaproteobacteria bacterium
GGGTTCCGACGTCAATGGATGATGCGACCGGATCGGCCAGTTTGGGGGCCTTGGCGGCCGGCTTCTTGAGTTCTGCCATCAGAGGTTCCTCCTCGTATTAAGGGTGGCAATTATGAACAGAAACTTTTGCCGAAACAGATGTGCGTATCTCATTAATAGGAATGGTTATCAATATTACTAATAAATTTTGAAGCCCTTGTCAAGAAATCTTTCAAAATTTTTTCTTGCCTACGACATTCCTTTCCATAAGAAGAAACGGAAAGTCCCGAAAAGAATGCCGCCAGTACCGCGCCGGGGACAAATTAACCACATTTCATTTCGCTTTTCTCTTGACCGCCACCCTGCGGCGCTTTAATGTTAAGAAATTTTTTAACGCATTGATCATCAGGGGCGCAGGCATTGTATGTTGTCTGCCCCATATCAGTGCCCATCCGGAAATGGCCAATTTGTTCGATATCTGCGTTATACGAACATTTATTTATCCTTGAGAATATCAACCATATGCCTGCGGTAAAAATGTTCGAAAGTTTTGATCTCGACCCAATTTGTTTATTTCTGGATAGACACGATCTATCAGAAAGGGTAATTGCCATGGATGACAATCCTGTGAAAATCTTCTCGCTGAGTACTTGCAGCCACTGTAAATCAACCAAACGCCTGCTGGATGACTGTACCGTTCAATATGATTTCGTGGACGTCGACCTGCTTGACGGCGATGAACGCAAAGCCATTCTTGCCGATGTGAAAAAGTTTAATCCCAGATGTTCATTTCCCACCGTTGTAATTGGGGACAATGTCATTGTCGGCTACAAGGAAGACAAGATCAAGGAGGCACTGGGGCTGTAATGGATGCTGACGGGCTTTACGAAAAGCTGAAAAAAGTACAGGAACCCAAAGGATATCACTTTTCCACCAACCGGAAACGGGTAATGGAACTGCTGGAAGCCTTGATTGTCAATAAGGAGCGCTATGGCTACATGGTCTGCCCCTGCCGCCTGGCCTCCGGAGACCGGGACAATGACCGCGATATTATCTGTCCATGCGAATACCGTGAGCCCGACGTGGCTGAATTCGGATCCTGCTACTGCAACTTGTATGTATCCAAGGAATGGAACGAGGGCAAAATCGACCAGGTGTATGTACCCGAGCGCAGGCCCCCAGAAAAAATGTTTCTATAGACCTGAAGCCCATCACTAGAATTTGTCGTAGGCCACCATCTCCGGATCCACCCCCAGGTTGTCCAGCATCTTTTCGACTGAAGCGACCATTATGGGGGGGCCGCACAGATAATATTCGATCTCTGTCGGATCGGGATGCGTGGCCAGATAGGAGTCTTGCAACTGCTGGTGGATAAAGCCGGTCATGCCCTCCCAGTTGTCTTCGGGCATGGGGTCGGACAGCGCCACGTGGTGGGTAAAATTGGGATGGCGCTCTGCAAGCGCCTTGAACTCCTCATCGAAGAAAAGCTCGAGCTTCGAACGCGCACCATACCAGAAGGACATGCGTCGGTCGGTCTTGACCCGCAGCAATTGGTCGAGAATCTGGCTACGCAAGGGAGCCATACCGGCACCGCCCCCCACGAAGCACATCTCTCGCTTCGTTTCTTTGACGGCAAATTCGCCATAGGGGCCGCTCAGGGTTACTTTGTCTCCCGGCTTGAGACTGAAAATGTAAGTGGATCCGGTTCCCGGCGGCAGGTCTTTCACCCCTGGCGGCGGTGTGGCGATGCGAATGGTGAAACGCAACCGGGTCGCTTCGGCAGGGGGATTGGCAAGCGAATAGGCCCGGAATACGGGTGCCAAGTTTTTCCCACGCAGGCCCCACAGGTTAAAACGGTCCCAGTCGGGCCGATAGCGCTCGGCCACACGGATACGAAAATGCTCAAATGGAATTTCGTACTCGGGGATATCGATTTGAATGTAGGCCCCGGCCGTGAATTTCATCGATTCGTCATCGTCCAGTTCCAGAATCAGGTCTTTAATGAAGGTGGCCACATTATTGTTTGACACCACCGTAGCCTTGTATTTCTTGACAGAGAAAATATCGTCTGGAATACGGATCTTCAGGTCTTCTTTCACTTTCATCTGGCAGGCTAGACGAATATCGTTTTGGCGCTCTTTGCGGCTCAGATGGGCCAGCTCCGTGGGCAGGGGACCGCGGGAGCCTTCTTCCACCTTGCATTTACACATGCCGCAGGCGCCCCCGCCGCCGCATCCCGACGGGATGAAAATACCGTTGGCAGACAGGGCCGATAAAAGCGTCTTGCCCGACGGGGCCTCGATGCTCTTGTCTTCATCATCATTGATGATGACCCGGTTGTTCCCTTTCTGGACCACTTTGCCCTCCACGAAGAGCAACAGCCCCACCAAGACCAGGATCACTGAAAGAAAGACGATTGTAGAAACCAGATAAATCAAAGCATTCTCCTCTACAAGGTAATACCCGAGAACAACATAAACCCCATCGCCATCAGCCCCGTGACGATCATGGTGATGCCGAATCCTTCCAGCCCACGGGGCACATTGGCGTATCGCAGCTTGATGCGAATGGCGGCCATGGAGACGATCGCCATCAACCAGCCGACGCCGGATCCAAAGCCGAAAACCACTGTTTCGACAAAGGTGTAATTGCGTTCCACCATAAATAGGGAAGCACCCAATATGGCGCAGTTGACGGCGATCAGCGGCAAAAAGACACCCAAAGAATTATAGAGCACCGGAGAATAACGATCAATGACCATCTCGACCATCTGTACCATGGCGGCGATAACGGCGATGAAAGTAATGAACTTCAAAAAACTCAGGTCGACGGTTTCCAGTCCAATCCAACTCAAGGCTCCCGGCGACAGCAGGTAATTGAATACCAGCCAGTTTACCGGAGCGGTGATGGAGAGCACGAAAACCACGGCAAATCCAAGGCCAATGGCTGTATCCATGTTCTTGGAAACGGCCACGAACGAGCACATTCCCAGAAAATAGGAGAGCAGGATATTGCCCACAAACACAGAATTGAGAAACAGACCGATCAGGTTTTCCATATGTAGCTTTTCCCGGCTTTCACCGACAGTGAATAAAAAAAATAAGCGGAGCGAAGCAAAAGATCAAGCTGCCCGCGCTCAGTCATCTATTTTCCCGTCAGATTTTTTTGCAGCCAAACCAGCAGCCCGATAATGATGAAAGCCGCCGGGGCCAGCTGCATGAATCCCATATTCATGTAGCCGTAGTCATAAAAGGCCTGGGGCACCACGGGGACCCCCAGAAGCTTTCCCGAGCCCAGAAGTTCCCGGATAAAGGCCACCGTGATGAGCACCATGCCGTAGCCGGTGCCGTTACCCAAGCCGTCCATGAAAGACTGCAATGGCGGATTGCCCAGGGCATAGGTCTCCGCACGGCCCATGACGATACAATTGGTAATGATCAATCCGACGAAAACGGAAAGCTGCTTGCTGATGTCGTAAAAAAAGGCCCGCAATACCTCGTCGGCCAGAATGACCAGAGAAGCGATCACGGACAACTCCACGATCATGCGTATGTTTCGCGGAATCACATTGCGCATGGCGGAAATGATCAAACTGGAAAAGGCCGTTACCATTGTCATGGCCAGGGCCATGACAATGGCGGTTTTAAGCTGCACCGTCACGGCCAGGGCCGAACAGATACCCAGACTCTGTATAAATACCGGATTGTTTTTAAGGACCGGTTCGGAGAATGCCTTGAATGTGGGTGATTGCGTCAGTTTCATGATCCTGGTCTCATCTGTCTTGCTTCTTTTTTCCGTTTTCCGTCTTCCATCTTCAGTTCACGGGCAATTCCACCGGGCCGGCTCGAAACTGGCGAGACAGCACCTCGTACTCGGTCAGCACTTGTTTGAGCCCACCGGTTAGATATTTGCCGGTCAGGGTGGCGCCCGAAATACCGTCTACGTAATTTGTCTGCTTGTCCGCGGCAATCACTTCGGCCGATTGGCCTTTGGCGATGCCCACTGCTGAAAACGCTCCTTGCGCATCCACGATCTGTTTGCCGATAAAATTTTTCTGGAACCAGGGCTTCTCAATCTCGCCGCCCAAGCCCGGCGTCTCGTTGTGGCTGTATACGGAAAAGCCGGCCACGGTCCGACCGTCCTTTTCAATGGCCATGTAACCACGAATTTTGCCCCATAAACCGCGCGAATTCACCGGCAAAATATAGGCTGCGGGCCCTCCCTCCTGGATGTAAAAACAGATCGGCAACCGGTCCGGATCGGAGGCGTCCGTTTGGATGCGTCCGGTTCCATCCAGGCCATAGCAGCGGATGTTCTCCGCGTACAGCCGCTCGATATCATCCTCCGTTACCATTTTTTCGGCATCTACAAGCCCCACGGCCTTCAAGATGTTTTTTTGCCGGTCAACGGCAATGTTACGCAGTTTGCGTTCCTTGAGCCCCGTGGCGGCGCTGGTGAGGAGCAAACCGCATACCAGGGCCACAAGCGCGGAGAAGGCGATCGATTTAATCTGATCAGACATTGGGCACTCGCTTACTCAGCCGCGCCTTGATGACAAAATGGTCGATCAAGGGCGCAAAAAGATTCATAAAAAGGATGGCCAGCATAACCCCTTCAGGATAAGCTGGGTTGAAGACCCGGATCAGCACGGTGAGTCCCCCGATGAGAATGCCGTAGATCCATCGAGACAGGTCCATTCCGGGAGCGGAAACAGGGTCCGTGGCCATGTATACAATGCCGAAAGCAAAGCCGCCCATTACCAGATGCCAGACAGGGTGTACGGAAAACATGCAGGCGGCTTCACCGCCTGAAGCACTATGGATCAGGTAGCCGGGATAGGCCACGGCAAGCACACCGATCACCCCGCCGAGCATGATCCGGTAGTTGGCCACCCCGGTAACCAAAAGGAAGGCCGCTCCCAACAGAATCATCAGCGCCGAGGTTTCCCCGACGCTGCCCGGCATGTTACCGAAAAACAGCCGTTGGAAGGTATAGCCCGCATCGGCCAGCACCCAGGAAATCGGTTCACCGGCGGCAGCCAGCGGCCCCAAGGCCAGCGGTGTTGCAGAACTGACTGCATCTACGGCCTGTTGGCCGCCGTGCGTCACAGCGGTCCAGACCCGGTCCCCGGACATGCTGGCGGGATATGCGAAAAATAAAAACGCCCGACCGGTAAGTGCCGGGTTGAGGATATTTCTGCCCGTACCGCCGAAAATCTCCTTGCCGATCACCACCCCGAAGGAAATGCCTACGGCCACCTGCCACAAGGGTGTGGTGGGTGGCAGCGTCATGGGGAACAGCAACCCCGTCACCAAAAATCCTTCGCTGATCTTATGGCCCCGTATGGAAGCGAACAGGATCTCCCAGAACAGGCCAACGGCATAGGACACCATCAGCATGGGCAGCACAATCCAGGCACCGCGCAAGATCGAAGGAATGATTTCCACATCCATTCCTGCGGCCAAACCGGCCTGGTATCCGGTGTTGTAAAGCCCATAGAAAAAAGGTGGCATCAAGGCAAGGATGACGAATGTCATGAATCGCTTGAGGTCCAGGCTGTCCCGCACATGGGCATCCGCCTTGGTGGGCAGAGCGGGATGGAAGGCGACCGTTTCGATGGCATCGAACAGCGGATGCAACCTCGCCAGTCTGCCACCGCTTTCGAAATAGGGCCGGGTCGTGTTAAACAGGCGTTTGAGGGGGGTTGTCATTTTACTTGATCACCTCAGGTGGTCTCCTTATAGTATTGGGCTTTGGCCGCTCTGAAGATTTCGCGCAACTCGATTTTTGAGGGGCAGACATAGGTACACAAGCCACATTCGGCGCAATCCAGAAGCCCATGCGCCAATGCCTCCTCCACTTCGTCGGCCACCAGGCACTTCATGGTAAATTGTGGCAGAATGTCCACCGGACAGATCTTGGTGCAGGTACCGCAGTTGACGCAGGCCCGAACTTCTCCATGCTGACAGCAATCCATGGGAAACGACCGCCGGTGCAAGCTGGACAAAAAGGCCCTTGAGTAACTGGGTTTGCCGAATCCGGGACGGATAAAACCGAAAGGCTCTTCCCGATCCCCCTCATCAATCAGGTTCAGGGCATTTTGATAAAAGCCCATGAAGCTGTCGGCACTGCCGGTATAGCCTGAAAAAATGCCGCCGACAATGTATCGGGCTTCCGGGACGCTGCCATGGGCTGAACCACTGAGCAAGCCCAACGGCACACCTGCGCGGGAGGCGACATGACCGGCCGCTGGTGCCAGACTGCCCCCAACGGACATGATTCTACCGATGGGATAGCGTCTCGTTGTCCAAAATTCTCCCAGCAAGGCCACATCCTGGCCGTCGATGAACCAGGAACGGTTCAGTTCGGGGCCGGTTTTGGTGTGGTAAAGCTGTACACCTGGATTACCCGCCGGGAAATGCCCGTTGAAGCGCTGAACCTTGACGGTGTCCGGAAGGGGAGATGGAAGCGCATCGTCGACAATTGTATTGATTACGACGTTCGGGCACAGACAGGACAGAGCCTCAATGCCCAGCAAAAAATAGGTCTGCTGGCCCTCCAGATAGACCCGTGGATCGGGGGTGAAAGGATCGTCATCACCCAATCGGACCATGATGGATGGTGGTATCATATCCGGCGATGCCAGATCCATATATGGAAAACACCGTAAAAAAGGCCATATGCCACCGGTGAGCAGAAGGTCAATCAATTCTTCACGAGGCAATTCGGCCGGCCGCCGACCTTCCGGAATATCAAAGGATATGGCCTCTTCGTCATCATCCAGGTCAATTACGATTTCTTGGATGATTCGGCGGGGACCAAATTGAATACGCGATACCTTTCCGCCTCCGGGAGCATGAAAACGTATACGGGTATCACGTTTATCTTCGAACAACGGACTACCGATGGCCACCGAATCACCTTCGGAGACCAGCAGTCGTGGTTTGATGAAAGGGATCCGGTAGGGAGTTACGCCCACGTGCCGCAGCGCCGGCAAATCATGACGCGTTTGGGCCGGCGCACCGGCGAGGCGCGGTGAGAATCCCTTTTTGAGGTGAAGGTTAATCATTCACAAACCTTGTTGGGCATACCCGGCGTGGAATAAAACGAGCACGCCTCAGGCATCCCGGCTGGGGTTATTTGATGTCCATCCATAAATGCAAACCCGGGCCGATGGCCGAACGGACACGGTATTGTATGAGCCGCAAACGAACGGCAAAAAGACATACGCCGAATCCATCAGGAATGGAACATCTTCTGTAGCAACATTCATCTTGAAATGAAAGGCTTTTTCGACAATTAAATCGGTCAAAATGCCGGATTGAAGGCAGAACTGAAAAAAATGACAAGCACCTTTTTTGAAAAAAGCGCCCGTATGGCAAGTGGCGGGCGCGTGGAAAGTCAGGCAGGTAGGGAAATGATTCAGGCGTCATCCTCGCCGGAATCATCATCCGATGGCTTCATGTTTTTTTTCAAACTTTTAATGATTCCTTTCTCTTCGAAATCATCTTCTTCGATATCATCTTCAAGCAGGTCGTCCACATTCATTCCAGCGTCTTTGTCTTCTGCTTCAGGCTCATCGACAGATGCCTCATCTTCGGATTCGAACATTTCCCGCTCTTCGAAGAACAGTTCGGCAGATGTGTTGGCGCCAGGCTGGAACAGCTCAATGATCGCGCTGGCAATCCGCTCCATATACACACCGGGGGGATACATGTTAAAGGTCCGAATGGCCTGGATCAAGGCATTACGATCCGTATCTATGGCCCGTTTGATCGTCTGAACATCATAGGCTTCCTCACACAGCAGCGAGAGCATCTCTTTATCCAGCTCCGCATATTCCTGAATGGCCAGCTTGCCGGCTTCATGGTCAACCAGGATGACATATTTCTGCTTCATACAGTATTTCCTCCGCAGGATGGTAATAGGCATTTTTTGTGCCCGGAGGAACATCACAAAACAATTATGATGTCAACCATGTTTTAAGCTATTGTTTGTCCGACAATGGGCAAATTGGGTTGAGATCAAAGCGCCCGCCTTGTTTTTATCTCGGGCGTTACCGGAGGCATATGGTTGATATTCCGAGGATAACATTTTTCGGCCAACGCAGATATCGGACAAATTGGGCATTTCCGAATGGGTGCTAACCCGTCTTTGTAGCTATGAAATAGAAAACTCTATATTATCAAATGGTTGAGTTTTATCAAAGGGCCTGTATGGCACTACAAATTTCATTTTACAATACTTTTGATTGTACGACCTGGTGTCCAG
>PDTK01000039.1 GCA_002747175.1 Deltaproteobacteria bacterium
CAGGACTGTGACGCCTCTTTTTCCCCATTCTGAAAGACTCCTTTCTCTCTTTGTTCCTGATCGAAGTCTCTCATAAAAACTGGACCGATTATAGGGGGGGGCAGGCCACGCATGTCCATGAACGGGGCGTGTTCCTGCCCCAAAATGCCTATCTTATGGTGACGGACACTCACACAGCCGGATATCAGGTCACGAATCTTGCCAGTGGCCGATACCTGGTTATAGCAGGGTGCTTCTCGAAAAAAGCATCATCATCCCTCCCTCTTATCCCCCGATGGGGAGGAGGATAAACGGGGCGGCGGCGGTTCCTGTCAATCACGAGAACCTGCGCTTCCGGTTCACTGTTTTTTCATTTTCCAACTCAGACTGTTTCTCAGCTTATGTAATCGTGGTCATATTTGGACGGGATTTACAGGTAATAAACAGGGAGACGCTACAATATTTTTATGCATGGCCGAGAAGCTGAGATGTTTTTTTGATGCACCCGTTCACCTTTCTGTAACCTTCTGAAAACATGAAACAAAAAAAGGAATTCATCTGGATGAAAAATATAACTAATAATATCAAAATATTATGGAAATATTTGTCAGAATGGGTTTGCAAGAAAGATAGAAAAAGCGTGTGGGACGCCGAATTTACGGGACCATTTTTTTCACCGGGAATTGATGGTGTCGCTGTCGCAACGTGCGTTCAAACTGTGCTTTACAGGGTATTTATTGGCGCTTCTGCCCCCGAGAACAGGTGGTATCAAGCAAGGACTTGCCGGGCAGCCATCTGTCCGGCAAGTCCCTGGTCAACGCAAAAATTGACATTGGTGATGGTCTAAGGAATGGAGGTAAAATGAAATTTCCGTTCCAGAGCCTAAACGGGATGGGAAAAGGTTTTGCGTCCACATCACCCAGGGTGGTAAAGGAACGCAAGGATTATTCGACAGGTCTCAGTTTGAGAATATTCTTGGCGCGTTCGATGAGCTGTTCTCCCTTGAATGGTTTAACGATGTAGTCCTTGACACCCATTTTCACGATCTGCATGACATTTTCCTTGCCCGATTCGGCGGTCAGCATAATCACCGGTATGTCTTTGAGTTCGCTCTCCGCCTTTAGTTTGCCAAGCATTTCGATGCCGGTCATCACCGGCATGGTTATATCGAGGATGATCAGATCAGGCATTTCCTTGGCTGCAATGGCCAGTCCTTCGACACCATTTTCACCTTCGAAAAGTTCACAATTGTATGGTTTAAAGGCCTTTTTGACGATCATCCGAATGGTTTTACTGTCGTCAACCGTAAGGATCTTGTACGCCATCGTTTACCTCCGGAATTGAAATGATAAATTGGGTAACAGCCACCTTCGAGATAGTAGTATCGGTCCTGGCGTTTGATTCTTTAGTAAATAAATACTCACGGTTCAGAATTGACAAACGCAAGGGGCTGTCATTTGCCGTAAAGCCCTTATTGCCTTACACCTCAGTTTCTGTCAAAAAAAACAGGAGCATAGGGTGCAGGTACATGGATTGCGGGTTTCCCGCCTCGGCACTTAGCACTCAGTACTCAGCACTTCATCCTCTATGGGTTGCGGGTTTCCCGCCTTAGATACTTGATTCAGAGCGTTTGGAAAAGCGCATTCACGCGTTCTGATTTCGCCCGGAATTCATTCATGACACGCTCCAGATCGGTCTCATTCAAACCCATGGCATGTGCCACACGCTCGTCATCAGGATAGGTCGGGTCATCCACACCCAATCCAATTTTCATTTTCCGGCGTATGGCGTTGGCCACATGAACAATGGCTGCTTCCGTAAAACACCCCTCCGCTTTGAAAGGCAGTTCGCAGTGCTGGATGATACATTGCAAGGTCAGCGGAAAATTCCATTTTTTTGCAATCATGACGCCCACCTGGCTGTGGTCAACACCGATGACCAGACGTTCGGCTTCGCTGAAAGCGATGGACTGGGTCTTGACGCGATGCATGATCTTGTCGATGGCATCCGCAACGTACTGGTTCAAGACGATTTTACCGATATCTCTCAGCAGGGCCCCGGTAAAAATGAGGTCATTTTGCCGCCGACCCTTTATTTCAGCCAGGTCCTTGGCCAAAATGGCTGTCGCGATGGCATTTTTCAACAGTTCTCCTTTTTCCAGACCGTAACCGGCATGTGATCCGGACAGGCTTCCGGCGCAACTCGCCAGCAGAACCAGATCGACCACCTGACGCATCCCCAGATACACGACGGCCTGTTTGACATCACTGAATTTTCCGGGGAGGCCATAATAAGCAGAATTGGCGAGCTTGAGCACATTAGTGGTCAAGGCGGGCTCATGGGCGATAATTGCGTACAGATCAGCCGTTCCCGCTTCTGGAGCTTCCAGCAATGACAATACTTTTCCGGCAATATTGGAAACTGGTTTGAGTTGATCGATTTCTTCTACAATGACATGGATGACCGGCATGGGTTGTGTTTTCACCTTTGCACCACATAATGGGATAAAATTTTTTTCAATTGGTCGTGATGATACGCACGAACCTCTGTAAAACGCACGGCCTTCACCGTGGTTTCATCCGTTTTCAAAGCCGCTTCAGAGTCCATGCGATGATTGACTGACGCGAACGGAATATCGTGAATGTAGATACCCTGCTCTGCCATCAACAGATCCAGCTTGAGTTCATCGGCATCTGCACGCATACCGGACGGTGCATGAAAGGCAACACCGCCGATGCTGACGTCTACCACCTGCCCCATTGTTTCGGGATTGGCCTTGTAAAGCACCATGGCGATCTCTCCAATCCCCATCTGCCCGTGATTGTGCAGGCCCTGGATGTCATCCCGGAAGATGGCAAATGTGCCGCGCGGCATTCGATAACGGTCGTGTTTACGTCGTTCTTTTACCATGTGTCCTCAGTTTTCGTGCCTGTTCACGGGGTAAACGGAGCCGCCACCATCGTGTAAAAGCACAGCCGGCAAGCGTTTTCCCAGGTGCCGCTGCAGATGCGCCTTCGGGCACGCAGACGTATAGGCCATACTTCAAGTGCCTGGCAGCAAAGCGGATGCGGTGGCCTGTGAACGTTTACCCGTTTTCATTGAATGGGGATCAGTCGTACGTTCAACGGTGTCGGCTCCTTTTCGTCAACCTGAAACCGTGCTTCCCATTCGTAATGGCCGGGCAGTGACAAACGGATCTCATAGCCGCCCGGTTTCAAAGGAATGTCCATCGGCGTGCTGCCTTTAAAGACCGAATCGATAAAAATCTGGGCACCGTCCGGTGTACTGGTAACCGTCAATAGCGATGTGGCGATTGGTACCGCAGGCGCATCGACCACCGCCGGCGGCGCACTGGAACGCTGCCGGTTCCAGGTGTAAACGCCGATGGCGACCATCGCACACAGGCAAACGAGGAGCCCGATTCCTATCATCTTTTTGGATTCTGGCGGCTTTGGGGGCCTTACCGTTTTTTCTGCCGACGGTTTCTGGTCTGCGTTGCACGATTTCAGCGCGTCCGCCATGGCCGCACCTGTCTGGAACCGATCCGGTGGATTCTTGGCAAGGCTTTTCAATATCAAATCGGCAAGCGGTCGATTATCGATGTAGCCGGCATCCATCGGATCAACGGGGGGGTCATGGGTAATGGACTGAAAAATCGCCGCGATATTGCCCCCGCCGAAAGGACGCTTGCCCACCACCATCTCATAAACAATGACACCCAGGGCATACAGATCCGTTCTTCCATCTGCCTTCTGCCCTTTTACCTGTTCGGGCGCCATGTACACGGGCGTCCCCAGAATATCACCGGCCTGTGTCTGCTGGGCGGTATTGGGATCTTCAATGCGGGCAATTCCGAAATCGGTCAGCTTGATCTGTTTTTCGGGCGTCAGGATGATGTTGGAGGGTTTGATATCCCGGTGGGTAATTCCTTTTGAATGGGCATATCCCAGGGCTTCAGCGACCTGCACACACATTTCGATGGTCGTATCCACCGGGATCTTACGGCCTTTGATAACCTTGTCCAGCGGGCGTCCTTCCAGGTATTCCATGGCGATGTAGATCGTTCCATGATCTTGCCCCACGTCATAAACGGTAACGATATTGGGATGTGATATTCGACCGATGGCCTTGGCCTCCCGCAGGAAGCGAACGACGAAATCCTTGCTGACGACGCGATCCGGACGCAGTATTTTAAGCGCCACCATCCGATCGATTTGAGGATCGTGGGCTTTGTATACCACCCCCATGGTGCCGCGACCCAGTTCGCTGATCAGTTTGTAGCGTCCGTATTTTTCCGGCTGATCCGATGCCGTCTCAGGTTGGGTCGATGGATTGACCACCTTTTGTCCCCCGTTGTTAATCCTGGATGTCATTTTTTGAAACGATTTTTGTCTTTGCCAGGTGATGCCGCCTGGTTGTTCAAAAAAGGTCACGGTCAATCGATAAGCGCCAATGCCACCGTAACATTGTCTTTTCCGCCGGCTTGTTTGGCCATTTGGATCAATGCCAGGGTCCGTTCATCAAGACTCGCATCGCGGTTCAGCGCGGACGCGATGGCATCTGTTTCGATCATGTCCGTCAAACCGTCACTGCACAAAAGGAAGAGGTCCTGGGAGCGTTTTTTACCCTTCAGGATGTCCAGGGCCACGGTATCGTTGACACCGACGGCTCTCAGAATCACGTTGCGCATGGCATGGCGCCGGGCTTCTTCAGGCGTGATCAATCCCTGGTCCAATTGTTCCTGCACCAGCGAGTGATCCCTGGTCAATTGCTTGAGCGAATGGTTCCGCAACCGATAGGTTCTGGAATCGCCCACATGGCCGATGATGAAGCTGCCCCCGGAAAAGGCCAGCAGTTCCGCGGTACACCCCATCCCCTGATATTTCGGGTTGCGTTCTACCTGTTTGAGAATCTTGTCGTTGGCCAGCTTGAATGTGGCTTGCACCCGGGCGATCGTATTTTCTTCGGATGTTCCATCATGGCCGGCAAATACCGCTTGAGCGGTTTCGGCGAAAATACCGGCGGCGACCTCACCGGCGGCGGCGCCTCCCATACCATCGGCGACCAGGCAATAGTGACAGGCTTGGTTGATAAAAAAGACATCTTCGTTGTTGGATCGTACATTGCCCACGTCTGTGGCACCGTAGTATTTGATTATCGGCGAATTTTGTGACACCGGTTCCGTACCTTTCGAATCGTCATGGTTTGTTGCGGACGCCGCCGATTTTCGGCAACTGCCATTGATCATTCAGCGCCCATTGGCTGTCTGTTACGGGTTCAGCCAAGGGCTCCCGATTCAGGCTCCTCAAAATTGGATCTCATGAACATGGCCAGATCTGAAGTATCGTAGGTAATTCCCAAATGATTTTTCAGTTTCAAGAGGTCGTCATGCAGTGCTTGCGCGGTCTGATAGCGTCTGGCCGTCGATTTTTCCAGGCATTTCATAACAATATCGTTCAATCCCGGGGGGATATCCGGCCTTTTGGTGATAAGCGGCGGTATCGTCATCTGTGGGATGGTGCGAATGGCCTCGATATCATTGGTGAACCGATAGAGGCGTTTCCCATACAGGATTTCATAAAAAACCAGGCCCAGGGCGTAAATATCGATTTGATGATTCACCTCCTGCCCCATCGCCTGTTCTGGTGACAGATAGGAAAGCTTGCCCTTGATGACGCCGGCCTGGGTCAGGGACGGTTCCGACGAGGCTTTGGAAATGCCGAAATCGCCGAGTTTGACTTCACCATTGCGTGAAATGAGGATATTCTGGGGACTGACATCCCGATGGATGATCTTCAAGGGTTTTCCGGATTTGTCGTCTTTACGGGAGTGGGAATAGTGCAGACCGTTGCTGATTTTCAGTACCAGGAAGACGGCCATGTCAACCGGCAGGCCTTTTTTCAGGCAGCCCATGATCTCTGACAGGTTTTTGCCATTCACATATTCCATGGCGATAAAATAGGCGTTCTGGATTTTCCCAAAATCGGCAATCTGGACCACATTGGGGTGTTGCAACAACGCCGCCAGGCGGGCCTCCCTGATGAACATGCCGATGAAATCGCGGTTGTCGGCCAAATGGGGGAGCACTTTTTTTACGGCCACCGTTTTTCTGAAACCGTCTTCGCGCAGGTAATCCGCCAGATAAAGCTCTGCCATGCCGCCCTGTGCAATTTTCCGGGTCAGCAGATAGGGTCCGATGCGGGTCATGTTCGCCATGGCCTTTTCCTGATCGCGTTTACGCTTGGCCATGGTCTTTTCCATGACAAACAGAATGCCGGCAATCAATATGGCACTGACCAAGAAAAATGCTGCTATGAACATATGGTGGCCGCTGATGGCAGAAGACAGCGCCCGCTTATTCCAACCGACCGTAATTTTACCGATTTTTACACCCGAAAAGGTGACGTCATTACTGAAAAGGACCACCGCCGAACCTACCGCGTTGCCAGATGAGACGGTGACGCCATCGATGATATCGATGACCGACGCATCGTCGATCGGGACCATCTGCTGATTGATTTTCGTGGGGTCGGAATGGGCAAGAATCTTGTTCTGGTGGTCAAGTATGGCGATAAATTGTATTTCCGAATTCTTCATCACTTCACGTATGGCGACATTCAGAGAAAGGATATCCGTGGACAAAATGGGGGAACTGCTCTTGTCGGCCAAGCCAAGGGTGACATCGGCGCCCTTGCGATAAAATTGTTTCTTATCGGAATCGATTTTGCTCTGAGAGACAAAAAAGACGACCAGATTGACCAGCAGCCACAGGGCAATGCCAATTACAATGTGCCTTTTTGTCGGGGAGCCGGACATAAACTCCTTGAAATTGACTTGAATCGTGTTGATCGTCGTTGTAGAAAGCTGTTTCATCCACATCATTGTTGTAGACGCCTTTTCATTGGCGGTCATCGCCACTCTCCTTGCCGTCCTTTAATCTCCAAAGTTGATGGTTTCGTAAAAAGGTCTTTTTTAGCGATTTTAGCCTGCGTAACTTGCTGAAATTATTAAGGTCGATTTTTCAATTTTTGACTTTTTACGGGACTGTCAAAGTTAAATCCGTTATCAATCACCGGCCAATGTTTTTATAATATCCGCGCAGCGGTGGATAATCTGTTTGCGGAGCCAACCCAAATCATCACGACGGGAAAGTTCCCGCAGATCGATCCCTTGGGAAAAGGCTGTTTGCGTACTGCCGTTTTGTGCGGTCGCCTGTCCCACTCGGGCATGACGGTCAGAACGGGGCGGCGTCATGACTGAACGGCCCAACGGTTTATTCTGACCGCAAAGCGGACAGATGACGTCACGCCCGTCGGAACGATCCGTCGCGCCGCCAATCCAGCGATGGATCTGATTCGAAACAGCGGTTTTGAGCGGACGCACCCCGTGAAATTCAATGATCAACAACGTAATCACGATCACCAGCAGGCTCACGAAGGCCAAAACAAGAAATACGGTTACCAGACCGTTCGATGAGTCGGCATCCATGGCCAGAAATACCTGACCGATTTTTGTCCCCGCATAAGTTATTTCCGTGGCGAAACAGATTGCGGGGGTGCCGGCGTAGCGATGGTGCCAGTAGGCGACACCGTCTTTATAGCGTACCGAAGTGAAAGGGATCGACAGCAATGGCTCCGGGTCGGAGAAAGCGATGATTTTGTTTTTATGGTCGATAATGGCGCAGCTGAGCACACCCTTTTGTTTGGCGGCATGCTGCATCAGTCGGGTAAGCGCCTGAACATCTCGCTCGAGCAGCGGCAGGCCGGCCTGATCGGCACTTTTCATGACCGTTTTAAGACCCGCCTGCATGACATCATCGGCATGATCGGTCCGGCTGGCGGCAATGAACATGTAAGAGAATACGGCCGCGACCCACCAAATGGACAGCCATGCGAGCCAGTGAATGATGGTTATTCGATTGCGTCCGTTACCGGATTTCACTTCAGCCTGTCCCCGCATATCCGCATGATGGTGAAAAAAATCCCTTATCGCTACAAAAAGAATCTGTATCTGCGGCACCGATATTGCGTACATCCAGAACCCTCACCGGCTATGCAAATACTTCAAAATTATTATGATACCAATGGATTGTCAAGCATCATCTCCGGTTGTGCAAATGATCGATATTGAATTGAACCCGTCTGTATGGTAAATTTCGAATCGACTTGCCCGTTTCTGCATGGATGCGATATAAAGTGGTATCGTATTCATGCATAACAGCCCGGGTTCAACGTCGAAAAGGACCCCGGCCATTGCAGACTTTCATTGTTGACCCTGGAGTGAGATCATGTTCCCCATCGGTGCCCGTAAAACCCGTTCGGCGGCAGCCTTATTGCTCATGGTATTGGCTGTGTACACCGGCTGCGCATCGCCACCTGTGCTGCCGCTTATTTCACGGCCCGATACGTTCCGTTCGGACGAGCGTGTCCTTCACTGTCTAAAATCGGGAGAATCACCGGAAACCTTAGCTGAAAAATATCTTGGCGGCGCCCAACAGGCCTGGATGGTGGAGGATGCCAATTCACCGGACGCTTTCCAGCCCGGCCGGTTCGTCGTCATTCCGCTTAAAATTGACAATCGGGCCGGTATCACCGCAGAAGGATATCAGACGGTCCCCATCCTGTGTTACCACCGGTTTGCCAAGTCATGCGATTCTCCGCTGTGCATGCCGGCCGATGTTTTTGAAGCGCAGGTCAAGTATTTGAAGGATCATGGATATCGCGCTATCGGGCCGGAAGCGCTGGAAGCTTTTTTGGATTACCGGCAGCCCCTTCCACAAAAAGCCGTTATGATTACTGTGGACGACGGATACCGCTCCGTATATAATGTGGCCTACCCGATTCTCAAGAAATATGGATTCACAGCGACCTTGTTCATTTATATCGATTATGTCGGTGTGTCAAAAAAGGCGATTACCTGGGATCAACTACGGGAATTGAAACGCGAAGGATTCTATATCGGGTCACATTCCGTGGCCCACAGCGATCTTTCCAAAAAGAAAAAAAGCGAGGATACCAACGCCTACCTGGCACGCCTGAAACGGGAGATATTCGAGTCGAAAAAAGTGATCGACCAAAAACTGAACCAGGATACGATCATTTTTTCATATCCGTTTGGAAGACGCAATCAATCGGTCATTTCATTGTCCCGTCAGGCGGGATATAAGATCGCCGTGACCGTAGATCGGGGAAGCAATTCTTTTTTTGAAGATCCATTTGTGCTGAAACGTGATCAAATATTGAAACGGGACATGAAGCGTTTTGTTTCCCGTTTGAAAACCTTTAACTTTACGCCGTTGAAATGAGACAATTATGATACATAGGCATCTATTTGTCGGATTGGGGTTGATCCTGTTGGTTACCGGCGGTTGTCAAACAGCTCAGGCACCACGTGAAAAGGATAAACAGGCCAACGCTTATCTTGAACAGGCTCAGGCATACGAATCTCAGGGCAATCTGGTCGAAGCGCTGGAGCAGTATAAACTGGCCAAGACCACCGAGCCAGATCAACCGGTCATCACCGAGCGTATCCAACGGCTGGAAGAAGAGCTTCGGAAACAGGCCGGCATCCATTACCATGCCGGTTTGCGGTTCAGAGACAAGGGCAAATGGCAACTGGCCAAGAAAGAATTTTTAAAGGCCCTGCGTTATTGGCCGGAACACGAAAAGGCCGCTGCCATGCTTCAGCAGCGCCAGCCCGAAGTGACCCGAAAATATGTGGTCCATCGGATCGGACCGGGGGAAAGCATCTCGAAAGTGGCCCTCAAATACTACGGTGACTACAAAAAATACCACCACATTGCCAATTTCAACAACATGACCGATGCGACCCGGGTCAGGGTCGGACAACGGATCATGGTCCCGGTGATAGACGGCGTCAGTCTCGACGATCTAAATCGTATCAATACCGCCGCCGAACCTGCCGCGTTGCCGACGGTGGCAGAAGGCGAATATACGCTCCACAAAATCAAGCCGGGGCAGAGCCTTTCCAAAATTGCCAAAATCTATTACGGGGATTTCACATTGTATAAGATGATTGCCGCATACAACGGCATCGACAACCCCACCAGCGTTAAGGTCGGACAGACAATCAAAGTGCCGCGACTCGATAAAACCGGAACTGCACCGGAAGCGGGCACACCTCATCCCCCTGAAACAGAGGAAACACCCGAAGCCGTAGAATCGAAGCCACAATTCAACACCCCTGACCCGGTGGTGGATGTTCCAGATCCGGAACCGCTGGAGCCTGTGGATCAGGTAGCCGATCACCGCCAGGCCGGCATTGATCTGTTCAATCAGCAAAAATACGACGAGTCCATCGTCGAACTTCAAAAAGTTCTGGGGGCGTCCCCGGATGATGGCCCGGCCATTCGATACATCTCCCGTGCTCACATCGAACTGGGCAAAGAACATCTTGCCGCCGGCAGACTTGAAGAAGCCAGGTCCGCATTGCAAACGGCCCTCGACCACGATGCCAACTGCCACGAGTGCCGGGACCTTCTGTCAAAAACACAGAACTCGGAAACGGATTCACTGAGGATAGAGGGGGAAACCTACCTTCGAAGCAACCAGTTCGACAAGGCCATCAATACGCTTGAGCGTGTCATCGCGCTTAACCCAGACGACGAAGCGGCCGTTGATCTGTTGTTCCAGACCCATTATCAGAAGGGGCTGATCCGTTACGACAAAAAAGATTACCTGGCGGCCAGGGATGCATTCGGCAATGCCAAAGCCGTTAAACCGGACTGTGCCGATTGTCAGCAATACATCGATGACAGCACCTCCGAATATCTGGAAATGCACTACAACGAAGGGATTGTTTTTTTTGGAAAGGAAAAGCTGAAAAAAGCGATCATCGCCTGGGAAAAAGTGTCTGCTGTGGATCCGGATTACAAGGATGTCCGTCAGAACTTGAAAAAAGCGACCCTGCTGAATGACAGGCTGGAACGGATAAAAAAGAGCAGCAAGGAATAGGTTTAAGTGTCGCAGGGTTCCGCATCGGCAGCACCTTGTCAACGCTTACGGGCCAAGATTACAACATATTGGCCGCTGCCATCTCGCGAACAGGTACGTTGTCCGAGTCTGCCGAAAACCACTTGACAGCACCAAGGTGTTTACAACTATAATTCTGTTTTACCCTTATACCTCCAACAGACAAGCAGGTGGGACACAATGCCCCAGATGCCCAATATCACCGTTCAGTTGGTCCATATCCAAGGCCCGCTGAAGGGACAAATTCAGGATTTTTCGGAATTTCCCGTGAACATCGGTCGTCATGCGTCATGCCAGGTTCGGTTTGAAAAGAATCTGACGACCATTTCCAGGAACCATGCCCGTATTGAACGGCAGGGTAACCGCTTCCGCATCGTGGATGCCAGTACCAACGGCACCTATGTCAATGGGAAACGGATTGCCGACGTATATCTACGGGATGGCGATGTGATCACCTTTTCCGAAAGCGGACCCAAGGCCAGCTTTTTGACGAAAATTGAGTCCGGAACCGTCCCCGTGCCGTCAGCGCGTTCGGCCGAATCCTTGCAACCGCCCCAACCCCAGCCGCCTGAACAACCGGCGTCAGCACCGCCGCCCAATGTCCCCTCCCCCGCAGCGCCGGAACTGACGCCGCCACCTGAACCTGCGGCCGGCGTTGCCCAAAACCAGCTCAGGGAGCCGGGGCTGACGGTCGGTCCCGATAAGGAACTGCCGGTTATCAGCGCAAGTGCTCCGCTGGTGATACAGTTCGGCCCGACCCTGCAATCTTACAACGTACTGCCGGTTACCATCGGATCCGATCCAGCATGCGATTTCGTGATTGCCGAAGAGCGCATTGCCGGACAGCATATCCAGATATTTTATGCGGACAAGGAATATTATGCCAAGGATTTGACCGGAAAGGATATGGTCTGCATAAATGGCCGGCCCATTGGCCTACAGACGGTGCTGGCACAGGGAGCGGAGCTGACTCTTTCCGGCAAGGGACCCACATTCAGGTTTCTGGGAGGCGGTCGCCTGGCCGAGGTTGCCGAACCGCAACCCGACGACTTGGCCCGGACCGAAGCCGTAGACATGACCGATGGCGGCGCCCCATCCGCTCCCAAGGAGAAAGCTGCCAAATCAGGATCTTTGTTCAAAAACTTCTTCAGATAACCCGGCTGATTTGATCGTTTATAAACAGACCCATTCAACTTCCTGGGTGCCGCGATTTGCTTTCCGGCGAGCCGCCTTGATCAATGGCGACAGCTCTATGGAACCCGGCCTGGATTCACACAGTTCTCGCAGTACGCCCAGGGCAAGCTCATGATCGGTGTTGAAGCGCCGGTCGTCATTGGTCTGGAATAATGATCGGGCCATTCAGCCCTCGTCTGTATGTGGGCCCACTTCCAGTCGCGTCGGATGCTTTGCCCGCAAGGTAAGAGGCACCTAAAGAGATAAGGGGAGCCACAAATGCGGCAGCTGCGTTCCAATTACCTCCCCCGGCATCATCACCTAACCCCCCCATCGCGGCCGCATTCATCAAGCCACTACGTATCGTATCAGCCGGTTGTCCTAGAGAAGGGAGTCGGGATAAAAGATGGTTAATTAGGGCCCCCGATAATGCACCGGCAATTGCCTGAATATTGGTAAGCTCTCCCCCAATCGCTCTTCCAGCAACTGCGGCTATCGCGTCGCCGGCCATGCCGATTGCTCCGGCAAGAAGATCTCCGACAGTAAAGGCGACATGTTTTGTACTTACTAATTGAAAACAAAGGGAAGTTGGTGCAACGAAGGGCCAACCGGAGATATCCTGACAGTTTTGTGTAGAAACTACCCAGGCAGGCGTAGAAACAGCAACAGGAGTATCATCTCCACCGGGGGCAGACCCGTCCGCCGGTTCGCGTACTGAAAATGAAGGGAGCCAGTATTTGGTCGATGAGGCAAGAATTGCAAGCACGATAGACGGTGAAGCAACTATCGGGGAAAGCGGAATATGTGCTTGCCCCGGCCCCCAGTTGTGCCCCCAAAGGATATTGCCTATGCCCTCAACCGTTACCCGTTGCCATGACCACTTTCCTGTCAACGCGAAACCCGATATCTGGTTTTTAATTACAACGATCCATGGGAAGGTTGGGATAATAGCTGGATTTGGTGGCGCCGGCGGCGGAGGTGGTATACTTGGCGGTGCCACTGAATGGCAATCCTCACCAATACCTCCTATGGGTGGGTACTTCGCGATTCGTGCTGTCATATTAAACCCTTTGTATATCAATTAAAATTGTTGACAATAAATCGTCTAATTGATTTTCGCCCATGGGCTTAGTGAGAATGCTCCGGGCTGACCATATTAAGGTTAATTTATGATGATTAAAATCAACGCAGACAAGCATAAGCTGCGCATTGGCTAGCGGTGATGCCATATTTGGATAGTTAAATATAAAATGGGGCTTTTCACATGGTAATTGGACTATATATTCAGGTGTATGTCTATCCATTCCGATAAGCTTGATTTTTTCGTTGCCCTCTAAAAACGGTAGCCATAGTCCCAGAGAGGCACAACGCCCGGCCATGGGATGAATCAGATTTTGCAGTTCGGCAGGTGGTGTGGAAAAGACATTTCCACGGCAATAATCTTTTGGGATCAATGCAAGCGACACTTCCGCCACTGGTTCCTGATTCAATGCGATAGCTGGCGGCAGTCCAATCATGGCCGATCGAGGAAAAGATTGAACATCGAGGTAATCGAACCCAACGGGGACAGGTTGTTTGTTCCAGACCAAGGGGTTTTTTACAATGAGCCGTTCAGGGGTAAGTCGATCATCAACACGCTCAAGATTTGGCAGTTCTCGACCCTCTATAGATTGGCGATTCCCCTCAATGACATAGCCTTTCCCATAACAATTGCGTGGATACACCAGTGGTGGGGAATTTTTTAAATAGGCTTCGGCCACAGGTTTTACTCGGCGGATATCATCTGATGACGCGCTGTTTTTTATTTCTGTCAATAATACCTTTTCAAAATATTGATCTCTTCCACCATAGGCATTCTCATACCGGAGATCCATTTTCTCGAAAGGCTCCGGTGGGGTAAATACGAGTTGTCCTTTAACATAGTCACAATAGCGCCGCCCAATGACGTCCGCAGTGTGTCGATAATTACCGACTTGTACACTAACCCTCATACTTCCAGTGGGATGCGTGGATTGAGCGCTGCCCTGCACCACAAGGTCAGTTCCATTTTTATACCCGACAATCTCGGGAAGAGACCTATACGAGGAAGGTTGAAGATCAGAGGTTGATGGATCGTCGTTATAGCGGATACCTTGTTCATCAAGTGGAATCTGCTCATCCGCAGGCACACTTGGGCGATCATGGGTGAAATCGTAGGTTCGTTTGTGGATAACGGTTAATTGCTCCACACCCTGGTTGGAGATGATCGTCAACCTGGTTTGGCCAGGTCGTTGTGGGCGCGAATTGGGAGGTGTCTCTGTCTGAGATATCTGATCAAAAGGCGTTGGCTGGGGAACCCTCACTTTATCAATATCAACCACAACGATCTCCTTGTGCGTTGGACAATCCATTCATTGGCCCGTCAAGCCATTCAAGTTTGATATGGCGCTTCTCCATCGGTCTAAAAAGATAGCGAAACAGGCATAAATAGCTGGCAATCAACACTTTTTCATCTGCTAGAAGAACAAGCGACGATAATTTGGAGGGAAAGCGGCTTTTCAATGAGCCCACAGTTACGAAAGATATTGGCCCGGTAGATGGTGGGGTAGGAAAAATAATATCTCCTGTGGCGGATAACCCGGATAATCGGATGTTCTCCCCGACGTGGTCGTCTTTTAGAACGAGTTCAGGTACGGTTTGGTTGAAAAAAGAATCAATCAGCGGAACGACCAAGTCCTCAGGCTTATCCGTTTCATTTCCATCAAAATATATTCCTTTGGGTTTGAACAAGCAAGCTGGACGGGGCTGGTCGGTCCATTTTTGGATCAGAGAATCCGGCCTTTCTAAATTTGGAAGCCGTTGGCCTGCAGCCGTGTCCTTAGACAAGTAAAAGCCACAGCCATCAGGGTTTACTGAATGAGCGAGTTTACTATCTTCCCATATTGCCATCCCCCCAAAAGCCCGATTGTTTGACAGATCCATTTCTAAAAACTGTTCCGGTTCGGAAGGGACGAGTTCACCCTTGGATTTCTGCCAGATGCGATCACCAAAAACATCAATTTGATAATTAACATCACCGCATTCTACCGCCACCGATACTTTTTTAACTGGTACCCTGTTTCGTGCCGTTGCCTTACCAAACACTATAATATCAATGCCTTGTTTTCGATAGTCCAGTTCTGGTGAAAAATTCACCCCTCTAAATACAAAAGGTTTTTCGAATATCGGCCAGCTCTCCTCGGGAGGAACGGGTATCAAAGCTCCCTGGTCGAGAAAATAAGTGATTTTTGTAACCACAATACCAAGCATTTCCGCTTCACCCATGGACCCGGCCAGAAAGCTTGCGGGGAACTTTGTAGAATTGAAAAAATCCATTAATTAACACCTAATCCACAAAATAATCAGGATGACCTACATGAGGAATTTCTTGTAACCGCTTATGATTTTTTATTACAGCAAATTCGATTAATTTTTGGGAGTGATTATTAAAATCCTCGTCGTCAGAAGTGGTATCATTTTCCGATTTTATTAATTTGCGTATACGAGGGTTGAAAAATTGTAACTTTAAATCTTTCATTACATTATTTTCGAGTGTATCCCAAAATTTTGGATCAGGTGGATTTCCAGATAACGCCAGGTTTAAATATTTTTCACGCAACAGCCCTAAATTGTCTTCTAAAAATAGAATTGCCGCCACATCTCGTATCGAATCCAGCATATCAATAGCCCCGATGTTTTTTTTGATTACGATGATCTGTTATGAAGACTTTTTCCATGAACCTAAGTGGTATATTTTCTGTTTCAACCAGACTTTTAGCAATTTAGACGAATCCGTTCTCCATCTAGCTTGACATCGTCGTTTGCTTTTATATCAATGTCACCAAGATCGGCGGTAATCAATTGAGCTTGTGCTTTACTATGTATACCGCCGGAAGCTTCGATATGAAAATTGCCCTCCGTTGTCAGCGCCATCTCTTTGCGACCATGAATCGATACACTTTCAGCATCAATTGCTAAATTCCCTTCAGTTGTAATCGTTAGTGCCCCTCCGCCAAGTTTCAACACCGGGCCATCTTCAGTAATTTGAATTGAAAGACTTATCTTGCCATTTGAATCGAGAATTTTAAGGACGTTGCTAGCTTGGTGGTCCTCAATCATCAGCTTTTGCTTGGCGACAAGCGTCACAATTTTTTTATCAGCTGTATTTGGTAGTGCTTGGCCTTTTTTCATAAATCATTCCAATCCTTAGGCATTGTGTTTTATCAGGGAAGCGGTTTCGGTAATTATTCCGCCCGTACTAATATTGACGCCGCTACCATCGGCTTTGGTCGTCGATCCACCACCCGAAAGAATAGATGTGGGGGCGTCTATTTTAGCCTCAGAGGGGCTCTTCATAAGTGCATTTGCATCCAAGGTTACACTGGAACCGCCACCCGCGCTGATTGTTATCTTGGCCGGTTCGATTGTAATGGCGCTACCGCCACACGTTAGCTTGATTTTACTGGGAGCCTGCACATTAACCTCGCTGGTCGCGTCGAGTTGATAATTCCCGGTAACATTTACTGTTCGATTTCCCGCTTCGACGGTCAGGCTGGTATCTCCCTTAACTGTTACAGATTGCGTTCCAGCTTGTACCGCTACCGTCCGGTTGCCGCCAACTACGCTTAGGCTGGTATCTCCCTGAACCGTTACAGATTGCGTTCCAGCTTGTACCGATACCGTCCGGTTGCCGCCAACCAAGGTGTGGTTTTCATCATTTTCGATAGTTGTATTCATATCCTTTTGGGCATGTAGCGTTACACCCTCGTTGCCTTTGGTATCATTCAGTGTGAATTCGTTATACCCGCCGCCCCCCGGTGTGCTGTTGGATTTCATGCCACTGAGGACTTTCTGGCCGGGGAGTCCGAAAGGTGGCATTAACTCGGCGTTATATACTCGGCCAGTAATGAGCGGGCGATCGGGATCTCCTTCCAGAAAACTTACAATGACTTCCTCGCCGATGCGTGGGATGTCAATCCCACCGAACCCCTTCCCGGCATGCACTTGGGAGACGCGTATCCAGCAGGAGCTGTTCTCGTCGAACTGTCCTTCCCGGTCCCAGTGGAATTGGACCTTGATCCGGCCGAGCGCGTCGGTATAGATCTCCTCGCCGGCGGGACCGGTGACGATGGCGGTCTGGGTACCCCGGATGGTGGGTTTGGGCGTGATCTGTTGGGGACGGTAGGGAACTTCCGCCGGCATGGCGGTGAAGGAACACTTGCACAGGTCTTCGGTCCCGCCCGAGGTTTCGTAATCGTGGGCCGTCAACTCGTAGTCGACGGACAGGATAAAATATTCCCGGTTCTGTCTGTCCTGGGGGTGCATGGTCAGATTGAACTTGTGCCCTGTGCTGATTCCCCGTGCGTCGGTCTTGCCGCTGCAGATTTCGTGGGGTTGGGCCAGGGCCTCCATGCGCATGGTGGCATATCGGTTACCATCGTCCGGCACCGTATGGTTTCCGGGGTAGTCGTACACTTCGTATTCGGCCTCGGCATGTTCCATCACATTTTCGGCCGTACTCATCAGCAATGTGCTGGGCGTTTCCTCAAAATAGTCGGTGTGGGCGAATCTTCCCGACATGATGCCAGCGGTGACCTTCCAGTCGTTGATCTTTTCCGCCAGCGACGATTGACGGGTAGCGGAAAAAGAGATTTCGTCGTACTCCCCGAACGTCTCATGGGCGCTGATGTCATCGGCGAGCACGAGATTGCATTTGTTTTCTTCGTGCACGAAATAGTAGTAGATGCCCTCGTGTTCCATCAAGCGGCTGACGAAGTCGAAATCCGTTTCCCGGTACTGGACACAGTAGGTCCATTCCCGATATTCACCGGAAAGCCGGTTGTCGATATCGCTGAATCCAAGGTCCTCGAAAATCGTCTGGATGATGTCGGGAACGGTTTGATTCTGGAAAATGCGGCAATCGGTCGTACGGGTCAGCATCCACAGCCACGGGACCATGATGGCGCGGTACTGGGCGTATTGTACGCTTTCCGATGCCTCTTGTCCGAATTGGCTGATATAACCGTTCCAATAGCGTGTACCACCGTTTTTCAATAACACGCGGATGGTCACGTTCTGGCCGACGATGTCATTGAATTCGATTTCATAATTCTCGCTGTACAGATCCAGGTGGATTTCGAACAGATGACTGACCTCCTCGTGAACGGTGAAGCCGCGCAGGATCAGTTCGTCTTCCCCCAAGGGAGTGGTCAGCGAGATTTGCCGGGAATCTTGAATAGAATTGGTCATGATGCCACTCGTTTGGTTTCGGGGCTTGACTTCCGGAGTTGGGACGCCGCGGCGCTCCAACTCCGGAAGTAATTTTCAGGCGGCTTGACTGGTGCCTGTTTCCGGATGGGTACTAGGTGGTGGATTCTTCCACCTTCCAGGTATAGGGCAGGTCACCCTTTTTCGTGCCGCTTGCGTCATATTCAGTGTAGGTCACCTTGATTTCCTCGAAGTTCAAGGTGAAATCTTCCATGGGGACCTGCTCACCCTGCCCAACGCCACTCACATTGTAACTGGTTACCATCACCTTTTTCATTTCATAGGCCAGATAGGTCTGCCGGCCTTCATCTGAGATGGATGCGGTCATTTCAATCTGTACTGTATCGAAGATTTTGCCGTTCAGGCATTTTTCCGCTATTTTGGGGCTGGCCTTGTCTAACTCTTTGCTGCAGACGAGATCCTCGGCAATGGCGTCGCCCCGGCGACGCGACTGACCGGTCATGCCGGCACCGGGTTTGGTAATTGCCTGGGAGAATGAGGCCAGATCGCTCCAGCCTTCGTGTTTCGCATCTTTGGCTTCGCCTTCAATGTCTGAAAATTTGATAAATGCGGCCATGATTACCTCCTTATTGGGTTGGATTGTTTCGAACGGTTTGATTGGGCTCAGACTCTGCCCAAGTATTTATGCACACCATGTGCCAATTTATAATCTGCTCTGTTTGCAGCATATTATACATTTGTTTGAGATGCCTTTACCGACTTGTTGCATCAAAACAGAGCGCCAGAAGAAGCAAAAAATGACATATCCAACTGTTTTTTAAAGAAAATATGTAAAATTGCATTAAAATACAGCAGTTTGGTCCATGCAGCGAATTGCAGCGATCAACTGCGTAGTTTCACGCAAAAAAATATTTGAACCCAGCATCTTTCACGCCAATATGGATGCGTTCCATCTCCTGGCCCTCCATCATACGCGAAAGAATCTCGCTGCTGATTTCAGGCAACAGCGTGTGGGACAAAATGGCATCCACCATCCGCGCACCGCTTTCCAATTCCGTGCAACGGCTTTGAATCAGTTCCACCACCTCATCGTCATAAGAGAACGGGATGTGGTGGTTTTCCACGATCCGTTTTTCAATCCGGCTCAGTTGCAGGCGTACAATCTTGCGGATCACTTCATCGCCGAGGGGGTAGAAAGGCACGACCATCAACCGCCCCAAAAATGCGGCCGGAAAGACTTTGAGCAGGGGGCCCCGCAATGCCTGGGCGATGCCCTCGGGATCCGGCATCAGCTCCGGATCCTTGCACATGTTCATGATCAGATCGCTGCCCACGTTGCTGGTCAGCAAAATAATCGTGTTCTTGAAGTCGATCATGCGGCCTTCACCGTCTTCCATGGTACCTTTGTCGAACACCTGGAAGAAGACTTCATGCACATCCTTGTGGGCTTTTTCCACTTCATCCAGCAAAACGATGCTATAGGGACGTCGCCGCACGGCTTCGGTCAGCACCCCCCCTTCCCCATAGCCCACATATCCCGGAGGGGCGCCTTTGAGGGTCGAAACCGTGTGAGCCTCCTGGAATTCGCTCATGTTGATGGTGATGACGTTTTGCTCGCCGCCGTACAGGGCTTCGGCCAATGCCAGGGCGGATTCCGTCTTGCCCACGCCGCTGGGGCCGGCGAACATGAAGACGCCGATGGGACGGCTGGGATTTTCCAGTTTGGCACGCGAGGTGCGCATGCGCATGGCGATGGTATCCAGGGCATGGCGCTGTCCGATAACCCTTTTCTCCAGGGTATCGCCCAGATTCATGATGGCTTCGATCTCATTTTTAACCATGCGTCCCACGGGCACACCGGTCCAGTCCGCAACCACGGAAGCCACGGCCTGTTCGTCGACGCTGGGCAGAATCAGCGGGGATTCTCCCTGGATGGTGCTCAACTGCTCCATGAGGTCCCTGAGTTCAGCGAGCATCTCCTCCCGTTCCTTCGCAGCCATGGAGGTTTCACCGTCGTCTGCTGCGATGGTATCTGTTTCGGCATCGGTTTCTTCGGTGGTTTCAGGTGCATGATCGACAGGGCCGCCATTCAGACTGTCGTCAATAAGCCCTCCGGCAGCGGATCGCAGGCGGCCGCGCAACTCCAGAATGCGGTCCACCAGCTTCTTTTCCTGCTCCCATTCGGATTCGAGTTTTTTCAGATCTTCGGTTTCCAGGGCGAGCTGCGCTTCAATCTGGCTGCGCCGTTCCTGGCGCTCCAGGCCGACGGCCGCTTCGCGCCCGAGAATGTCGTTTTCCGTTTTCAGGTAATCGATC
This sequence comes from Deltaproteobacteria bacterium, assembly GCA_002747175.1. Taxonomy (GTDB): domain Bacteria; phylum Desulfobacterota; class Desulfobacteria; order Desulfobacterales; family Desulfosarcinaceae; genus Desulfosarcina. The sequence continues at coordinate 20,706 of PDTK01000039.1, forward strand.
CGTTTGCGGCAGGCTTCCACCTCGGGTGGGGTGGCATGCAGGCTGACGGCCACCCGGGCACAGGCGGTGTCCAGCAGGCTGACCGCCTTGTCCGGCAGTTGCCGGGCCGGAATGTAGCGATGGGAGAGTCCGACAGCAGCCACCAGGGCTTCATCCAGTATCTGCACACGATGGTGTTTCTCGCTGACGCCGGCCAGTGCACGCATCATGATGACGGCTTTTTCCTCGGAAGGTTCGTCAATCTTGACCACCTGGAATCTGCGGGTCAGTGCGGGATCTTTCTCGAAATATTTTTTGTATTCGGCCCAGGTCGTCGCCGCCACGGTGCGCAGGGTCCCCCTGGCAAGTGCCGGTTTGAGAAGGTTGGCCGCATCGCCGGAACCGGCGGCTCCGCCGGCTCCGATCAGGGTATGGGCTTCATCAATGAACAGAATAATCGGCTTGGGAGATGCCTGAACCTCTTCGATGACCTGCCGCAAGCGGTTTTCAAATTCACCTTTCATGCTCGCACCAGCCTGGAGAAGTCCCAGATCGAGCGTGCGAACGGTCACGTCGCGTAGCGGGGGCGGGACGTCACCGGCAACGATCTTCTGGGCAAACCCTTCCACCACGGCCGTTTTACCAACCCCGGCTTCACCGGTGAGAATGGGATTGTTCTGACGGCGCCGCATGAGAATATCGATAATCTGGCGGATTTCGTCGTCGCGTCCCAGAATCGGGTCCAGAGATCCCTTTCGGGCGGTTTCGGTCAAATCAACGGAAAATTGGGCCAGGGCCTCCTGTTTTCCCATGACTGCAGGCGCCACAGCCCCGCTGGCTTCGCCGGGAGACACGCCGCCGCCGACCTGGGTACCGTCCTGTGCCGCCAGGGCCGCTTCGGGTGAACCGTCGGTCACCGAAGAAAAATTTTCTGACAGATCGTCGACCTTTATTTTTTTGAATTCGGCTGATATGCCCGGGAGCACCGCTTTCAGGCCGGCCGTCTTCAACATGGCGACAACCATATGCCCGGTACGCACCTGGGATTCATTGAACAAGAGCGTGCTGTATACCCAGGCGCGTTCGACCGATTCTTCCAGGTGGGTGGAAAAATCGGAAATCGAGGTGGCGCCGCGCGGCAGGCTGTCCAGAAATGCAGTCATTTCCGACGCCAACCGGGACGCATTGAGATCGTAATGGCCGACAATCCGGTGCAGATCCGAATCCTGAAGCTGCAACACCATGTGAAGCCAATGCACCACTTCCACGTAGGGATTGCCCCGCATTTTGCAAAACACCGTGGCACTTTCCACTGATTTGTAAGCCAGACTGTTGAGTTTTCCAAATAGTGCTGTACGGCTGATATCGGCCATTTTCGTTTCCTTTGGTTGTTAAGTTGCTAAACACGCCGACGCCACAGTGCCGGTATGTTCGGCGGTGCCGGTACGCACCGCAAACGTTCGTACCGGCGGCGCACTCCCGTGTCAAACGGCTTCCGGTTCGATGATCATGTCGCCCACATCATCTTCAAAAGGCCGGCTGTTGAGCCATGTGGTCCATCCCAACCTGCCCGCCTCGCCAAGGCGGATCGCCGGTACCTCTTCTGCCTTGAGGATCAATTGCACATCCCAGCTTAGCGCATCGCCCACATAGTTGCGCACCCAGGCTTTCAGTTGTGAAAAGGCCCGGGTGCCGGGCAGTATGCGTTCGTAGTCAGCAAGGTTCGCCGGACCCATTACGATCCGGAATTTACTTTGGCAGTCCCAGACTCTGGAACCGACAACCGCATTGACCCCAAGGGTGGCATTGTCAGGCGAACCGCCCAGCCGGCATCGATAGGCATCGGGCAAGATGATCCACTGCCCGATAAACTCGCGTATGGCAGTGGCAATACCGAAAAAAGTCTCCAATATCCTGCGCAAACCGTAGGCGTTCCGGGTTTGACAGGCCAGATGACCGGCGTAATGCAATTTGGCTTTGTCGGGAACGGCATCGCGATTGCGCAAAGACGCATGGCCGATACCGAAAAGGCTGCCGACATAGGTGGAAAAACGATCCGTTTCCGGCCTGTCGTAGCTGACCGTTTGCCGGTTGCAGGCCCACGCCCGGTAAAAGAGGCTGATCATGCGGTGGTTGAAAATATCCAGAAATCGCGCCAGGGTCAGGTCGTCATGGTTCTGTATGCGGTCATGCACATAATCGGTAATATGCAGCGGCATGGGGCCGTGGGGACCCAACAGCCCCATGAAGTAAACCATGAGACGGGGTTTACCGGTCAATTTCTGACGTTCGAGACGGCTCAGCGTCGAGGGGGCAAATATGAGGGATGGCTCCTGGCAAAATTGAATGGGATCGTCCACCGAACGGGATGCAGTCCCGAGTCGCGGTCGATGCGATGCCTGGCACTCCACCCGGCGGGCTGCCTGAAAAAAGTTCAGTCCGATGGGATTTTCCAGGAATGCCAGATTCAAATCAGATGTTTGTTTCCCAGTTTGGTCGGCCATCGCATTATTTCTCCACGTTCGCGGGTTTTGATCACCGTTTCCGTGAACGAATTGATCGCCACATAATTTGAAAAGAAAATATTCATGACCGCCCCGAGGATGAAAACCCCGGTGCCGGCAAAAGCCAACTCTTCAAATTCGAGCGTTATTTCAAGGCCCCGTACAAAGGCGATCTGTCCGTGATCGCTTATTCGGCGCGTGATGGGCCGGCTGGATAGCGACAGGACGCCTTCAATCTGTTTACGGGTTTGCATGTCGCGATTGTCGCAATACAGCCGCAACATGCTGCGAATGGCAGCCGCCCCCTGGCCATCTCGGCCATCGATGAGAGACAGGTAGTTGAGGCTCAGATGACTGATGATCCGCCAGCTGATATCTCCCACCGCGTTTGATGGGCGTGGTGTTGTCGGGCCCGCCACGCAGCGCACCGATTCCACGGGAGAGCTGATATCCAGGTTGAAATCCGTTTTGCCTCGGCCCACAGCCATCTGAATGGGCAGATCACGATTGGTGCACAAGGTTTCAATGGCCAGCCTGCGCAAGTCGGAGCTGTAGGGTGCCGCTGCCGAATCGACGATGGAAATGAAAAGTTCGCTTCCACCATAGCTGGATCGCCTCCCCAGCCGTTTTTCCCGGTCTGACAGCATACGGGAAATCCGGTTGACAGTGAAATAGGCCCCGCCGGTTCCCTCATCCGCATCGGTGGCCGCGTAAAATGGCAGGAACTCCTGTTTATCTTCGGCACGCAAGCCGTAACCCGTCACCTTTTGCACCTGGTATACCTCGAAATCCAGGGGCCGCGTCCGGTTGGGAACCACGTGGTATTCGGCGAATTTATCGGACAGCTGAATCATGTCCGCACGCTTGGGAAACAGGTTGATCACGGGGGTGCAATTCAACAGGAAGTTGGTCTCGTCGACACGCCCCTCAAGCTCCGACTCCTCCTGGTCGAGAAGAATGACGATATCCATGCGATTGTGGGCGCATTGCTTTACCGCTTCTTGCAAGCCGGTGAGACGAAAAAACAGAAAGCGCTGTGGAAAAGCGAAATACTCCTGGAGCAGCCGATACCCCCTGAAGGTCCGGGCCACGGCCGGAAGCAGGGCTTCGTCGTCGGCAAATCCGACCGCCTGGATGTTCTCGGCCGGCAGCAGGGTTTGCCATTTCAGGGGTTTTTCCGCCGGCTGAACCAGTACCTGCGTTCCATGGGCGAAGATTTGCTCATAAATCTGCATGGGCAGTTCTTCCGACCCGCGCAGGTAAAATGTCAGCGAATCCAGTTGCAGGTCGCTGAGCGGCTGGTTTCCCGGGATTTCGAGGGTGATGCGGATCCCCGCCTTGGCCGGTCTGGCCGCGGGTGGCGGTTTGATCCCCTCGAGTTCACGAATTAGATATTCCCCACGAACCACGTTCAACGGCCATAACATGACTGGTTGACCGGAACGGTATTCGCACGCCGTCCGGTTTTCTTTACCAATAATCGAGCGAAGCACCGTGCCCCGGGGAATCGGAAAACCGTCTTCCAGACCGCCCTGCGCCTTTTCAAAATCCATGGACACCACCGCCATGGACGGTATCGGCGAGAGATAGTGCGGATAGACCGTCTCCAGCACCGATTGGGTAAACTGGGGGAATTCGTCTTCCAGTTTCAGTTGCACCCGGGCGCTCAGAAAGGCGAATCCCTCCAGCAACCGCTCTACGTACGGATCCCCACAGGCAAAGTCGTCCAGGGCGAGCCGGCTGGCAACCTTGGGGAATTCACGGGCGAAATCGCCGGCAGTTCCCCGAAGGTGCTGCAATTCCCGGTTATAATGGTTCAGCAGCCGTCTATCCATACTACCCCCTGCGCAGGCTGCATTTGCCTGTTTCAAGGTCCAAATCTGTACGGATGAACAGGGATTCGGGGACCGGTTGGGCCCACAGATCCCCGAGGATCTCGAACCTGATGGACCGGTTGCTCATCTCTTCCGGATCCACGATTATGCGAATGGAGACCGAGTTGGGAATGACCCGGGGTTCGAACCGTCTCAGGGCCTCGATGATTCGATATCGCATTTCATCCGAATCCAGGCTGGATGGCGTCATCCCCGCCACGTTTTGAACGCCGTAATTCAGGACAGATGAAGGGATTTCGGCAAATGCATCCAGCCCGGAGGTTTTGCTGTTCGCATGGGTGTTGAGCAGCCATGCGATGTCCCGCAGGACGGCCTGCCGGTATCGCTGCAGGCTCATTACGCGCTGGGCACGGCCTTCCTTGATATTGCCGGGTTCGTCGTCCGTGAGCCGGTCCAGCAGACACGGCTGTAATTTGTCCATTTGGGACAGCGCTACCATCGGACGCCACCTTGCCTTTCTATGTGTCGCCGGTCGTAAATTGTATTTCTCTGACTTCAAACAACGGAAACTCGCCTTGGTCGGTGGCCAGCATCCGTTGGCCAAGCCCCAGGAAGAAATCGCTTCCCGCATCCTGCCAATCGGTTTTGCGCCCCAAACGAAGCGCATTGTCCGAAGCGTTCTCGGAGCCGATGTAGCGGCTGGGAATCAGTCCCGCCGCTTGTCCGGCGTTTGACCAGGTGAATGCAGCCGGCGTCCAAATAACATCTCTCAGGTTCGCCGGCTTTTCGATTCGCAATTCCTGGATGCGTTCGAAAGGAATCCAATAATATTTCCCGTCTACGATGGCCTCCAGGAGCGGTCCGAGCCGGGTGTCCGCATCGGCCAGCCATTCGAAGGGCGCATCGTCGATTTTCCCCGCAATGGCGGGCGCGGCCTCGAAGGCACGATCCCTTAATTCGGCGGCCGCATCGGTTTTGCCGGCGGCCAAAAGTCCCGGTATCTGGGTAAGCCAACCCACCCATTCCAGCGGCTCGCCAAAAATCATGGGCGTACGTTTTCCCTGGAATACATCGGCACGCAGTGCTTCGCAGTTCAACGCCGCACGATAAACGGTCGCCATCATCAGGTTCTCCGCATCCATTTCAGCGGCCACATTGAGCTGGGTCATGGCCCGTTCCCACTGGCCCATCACACTGAGCAGCTGGAACATGAAAATCCTCAATTCGGCCTTGGACGGATTGCTGCGAATCTCGTCCGTAAGGGCGGCCAACGCTTCCTTCAGGTTTCCTGCTTGAAGGTGCTCTTCAGCTTTCATGAACCCTCGCATACCATTGGGTTAGTAAAATGAGAGGCAGTGGTTGCAGTCGTACCCCGATGAATCCGGACCGGTGGCTTAACGGCCAATGCCCCCTTCGATAAGACTGCGGTCCGTCGATTAACGGGGTAAATGCCGGATTGGCAGGGCATTCCCCCAATTGGCACCGCTTTCCGCTTTTACGATCCACCCTTTGCCGACGGCAGCTTGGAGACCAGGCGCAAGGAGACATTCAATCCTTCCAATTGGTAATGCGGACGCAGGAAAAATTTAGCATTGTAATACCCCGGGTTGCCTTCTATGTCTTCCACCACCACTTCTGCTCCGGCCAACGGATACTGGGCTTTTATTTCGTCCGAGGCACTGGAATCGGTTGTAACATAGTTGGTGATCCAATTATTGAGCCATTTTTGAACGTCATTGCGTTCGGCAAAGGAGCCGATTTTATCGCGTACGATGCATTTCAGATAGTGGGCGAAACGGCAGGTGGCAAACAGGTACGGCAGACGAGCGCCCAGATTGGCATTGGCCGTGGCATCGGGATCGTCGAACTCTGCGGGTTTGTGCAAAGATTGGGCACCAACAAAAACCGAGTAATCGGTATTTTTCCAATGAGACAGCGGCATCAACCCGTTTCGGGCCAGCTCGGCTTCACGGCGGTCGGTGATGGCGATTTCGGTGGGGCATTTCATGTCCACCCCGCCATCGTCCGTAGGGAAGGTATGGGTTGGCAGGCCTTCCACCATGCCACCACTTTCGGCACCGCGAATTTGTGAACACCATCCGTAAAGTTTGAAAGCCCGGTTGATGTTGGTTGCCATGGCATAGGCGGAGTTGGACCAGCAATATTTGCTGTGATCCGCGTCTTCGGTGTCTTCCTCGAAGTCGAATTCCTCCACCGGCTCGGTTTTGGCGCCGTACGGCAGACGTGACAGAAACCGCGGCATGGTCAGTCCGACATAGCGCGAGTCGTCCGATTCCCGAAGGGAACGCCAGGCCGCATACTCGGCGGTTTGCATGATCTTGGTCAAATCTCTCGGGTTGCCCAGCTCCTGCCAGGTATCCATGTTCAACAGCCCCGGATCGGAGGCAGCGATGAATGGCGCATGAGCCGCCGCTGCAATCTCGGACATGCCCCTGAGAATTTCGACGTTTTGAGGCGTGTGATCGAAGTAATAATCGCCGACCAGGCATCCATAGGGCTCGCCACCCGGGGTGCCGTATTCGTCTTCGTACAATTTCTTGAAAATCGGACTCTGATCCCAGGCGGTACCTTTGAACTTCTTGAGCGTTTTACCCAGGTCTTTTTTAGAGAGATTCATGACCCGGATTTTGAGATGCTCATCGGTCTCCGTATTGTTAACCAAATAATGCAGGCCGCGCCAACTTCCCTCCAACTGCTGAAAATCCGCATGGTGCATGATCAGGTTGATCTGATCGCTCAATTTTTTATCGATTTCGGCAATGATCGTTTCGATGGTTTGGACCGCATCGTCGGAGATCATGGCGGTCTGCTGAAGGGCCTCGGCCGCCAGGGTCTGTACGGCCTCATGAACGGCCTCGCTGGCCCGGTCCGTCTTGGGTTTGAACTCTTTATTCAGAAGCCCTTCGAACTCGCTCATCTCCATGGGTTGGGCTTCCGCCGCCTGTGCAGTGGTATCTTTTTCTTGTTCCGCCATAATCAACCCTCCCCTTCCGTTGTTTCCGATCCATCGTCAGCCTTGGGCGCTGCTGACAGTGCCTGCATCAGCGCCGGATCGTTGAGTAGTTTACCGACGAGTTCCTCTGCGCCGCCCTTGCCGTCCATGTAAGTAATCAAGTTGGCCAGCTGGGTGCGGGCCGTAAGCAGCTTGTTCAGTGCATCGACTTTTTTGGCCACAGCCGCCGGCGAGAAATCATCCATGCTTTCGAAGGTAAGGTCGACGCTGATGTTCCCTTCCCCGGTCAAGGAGTTGGGAACCTGGAAAGCGACTCTCGGTTTGGTCGATTTCATGCGTTCGTCAAAATTATCCACATCGATTTCCAAAAATTTTCGATCTGCAACGGCCGGCAGGGCCTCTTCGGGCTTTCCGGACAAATCCGCCATCACGCCCATTACAAAAGGCAGATTGATTGTCTGCTCCGCCCCGTAGGTCTCCAGGTCATACTCGATCTGGACCCGCGGTGCCCGATTACGGGCAATAAATTTCTGGCTGCTTGCTTTTCCTTTTGCCATGATCTTCTCCCTTCGTTAATAGCTCAGGTATTCCAAAGGCGATTTATTGTCGTTATTTGATCTTAACCGTTTGTTCCCGATATTACTCACCGGACGATTCCGTTTTTCCACTGACTTTTTGTATTTGGGACATGGCATCGGGAGAAAGGTCCAGGATAATATCTACAAAGCTTTTGCCCACAAGCCGTCTGGCACGGTTGATGATCAACGGCAAGGGACTTGAGGGCTCGTTTTGTTCGTAATAGGTGATGATCATATCCAGGGCCTTGAGGACATCCCGATCCGATACGATCTGACCGGAAAGCGCTTTGCGTTGGATGCCGCCGTGGCCGGCCGGTGTTTCTGCATCGCCATCAGGTCCGTCGGCATCTATTTTATGGGCGGTTGAAGACGACACTTCGGAATCGTACCCGCGACCTTGCAGGTAGGATTCGATTTTCGACTGCATCCTTTTCAGCATTTTCACGAGGTTTTCCAGATTGGGCGCGACGCCGGCCCCAACCCGTTCCGTCAGTTGCCCGTCAAGGGTGCCCAGCAATCCCGAGCATTCTCCCAGCAGACGGTCCGTGGCTCGCAAATGGTCGATATTCGCCTGCTCAAAGGCCGCATCGATGAGTTGTGCGTTCGGCAGGCTGCTGGTTTCTTCCTCGGAAACCGATAGTTCTCCGGAGGCAATCAGTATATGGCGCATATTCGGTTGGGGCAGGCGGGCGTCTTCCGGCTCGCAGAGCGGGGTTTCCATCAGGCCCGCAATGATCTTCAATGAGTCCTGGTCGCTCATCACGGATGCTGCCGGGGAGAGTGCACTGATGATATTGATGCGCTCTAATGGATCGTTGTCGTCTTCCGGATCCAGTTGCGGGTGCAGATGCTCCCAATACTGTTCCACGGTTCCTTGCAATAGAGCCAATCCGTCACGGAACCCCGGCAGGCCCTTCAGACGCAACGAGGATGCCGTCAGATAGAGAATTACGCGAAGATCGCGACTGCGTTCCAGCAGTTCCATACTCAACTGGCGAACCGCCTTCCAGTCCGGTCCGGCACCTTCCTGGATATGGTCTCCGATTTGGGTCTCGGCCGTTCCCTGGGCACGCCGTTCAAGTTCCATAAAGGCGGCGTCGTATGAAATATCTTCTCCGCAGGGTGCATCAGGTGAGATTTCCGCCAGGAATGAATCGATGTCAATGGTGGTCACGGCATACCTCAGTGTCTGAATTGTTGAATTTCGTTTGCACTGTGATCTGTTAATGGTGCGTGTAAAAGGACGGTGTATCGCCGATAAGAATCATGTTATCTCACCGAGATTCCAAGCAGAATATAAATATATCATTCAACTGTCGGGCTGTAAACAGATAATCCCGCCATTCAGGTGGTGGATGCCAAGTGAAGAAGGTGTCATAAATGCAATGCACCTCGGTTGGCTGCGGGGTGATTTGGTCTTTACAAACCTTAATCATCGTTCATCTAAAATAAGCGATTCGTTTTTAGCCTTTAGCGCTTAACTTTTGCGAATTGCTCAACTCAGGCTTCACTATCGTTGCAACAACGATTCGGGGCCGGTTATTCCAGCCAGAGTTCCGAAAAATCGCCGGGAGCCAAAGGCCGGGTGTACAGTGCCAACACGTTTTTTTCGGGCCGTCCTCCTATGAATACGGTATGGGGCGTTGGTGCACCGCAATTTTTAATGGCTATATGCCAGCCACAGGCGGTCTGAAACGGGTCACTGGAGGCCTCTCCATCCAGCGGCACCGTTAATCTTCCGTCCAATTCCAATTGCGTTACTTTCTCCTGTACATCGGACAAAATAATCTTGTTATGCCAGGGCCGAAGACCATCGGCGATGGCCAGTGGATCTGATCGCCGGGTTTGGTCCCAATGCCGGTAAGGGGATGGCATGCGCGAGAGTTGCGTTTCCAAATGCTCCAGACTTCTCAAACGGCGTGTAGAAGCGTACTCAATGGTTTCCCACGTCTGGCGCAGACCGTTGAGCATCAGGTGCCAAAATTTTTCCCACTTGTTCAATCCGCCTTCCCCGACAATCATCATTGGATAAGGACGGCCGATGCTGTCACTGCTGCTTTTACCCAGCCCGCATATAGCGGCTCCTTTGCTCTGCCCCTGTGCCCAAAAACGCCACGAGCAAACCGTTTCCCGTCTGGCGTCTTCGGACAGTCTCCGAAAACCGTTATCGACCCAGGAGGCGAAAGCAGTGGCCATGGGCGACCGCACATTGATCTGAAAATAATCCTTGGCCACGGGATGCTTGCCGAATGCCGCCCATTTCCAGTTCTGTTTCCCGATTAATTTGCCCAGCATTTAGCGATTTCCTGAGGTACATAGCTTGGTGATGACTGGAGAAAACGAAGCACCTTTCCATGCCCGGTGAATTGATACCGTGGTGTTATCTTTTTTATGCGCATCCGTTTCAATGCAGCGGCCTGTTCCGGAAAATCCCGCGGCCGAAAGGTTTTTTGACCGGTCTTAAAATCATTTAAAAAACGCGGAAAACCCAGATAGCCAGGGTAGGTTTTGGTTAAAACGAGATTTCCCACCTCTATGGTAAACGTCACATCACCGCAATTTTGAGCTGACCAGTTGAAGGTTTTTCGAATTGGATAATGGAGGTTTACAAGTCGATTGCGGGTATCGCCGCATTGTAATTCCAGCTTGGTCGCATGGGGTTTTACGGCCGCATCGTCATTGCTGTCCGTGGGATAGGCTTTGATGGTCACGTCATAATCGCTTTGCACCGGCTGGGTGACTTTCTTGATTTGAGAGAGAAAGGTGAAATAGTCGCGCCGGAACCCAACGGCCTTGCCATCGATTTTTTTGCCGTAATATTTCTTGGCCCGGCTGCGATCGATAAATGGCGCCGCCGGTCCTTTGAGAAATGCCGTGGCATATCCGTCTTCGCCCATGAGTAATTTATTGAGGTTCGTCCCCTGGGGTATATCCTGTACTTCCAAAACCACCTGTTTTTCCCAAATGCCTTGCAATTCGCATTGGGTCTCACGAATCACATAGTCATGGTAAAAATAAATGGGGCCGTTAACCAGTTCCCAGAAAAGAGCGTTTTTCTTGTTGCGCCGGCCCATCTCCTGACGCAGTTTTTTCTCCCCCCGTTTGGCCTTGAAGAACGGAGAGTCACCGGTCGCCGGATCTTCACCATACAGGTCGGAAGCCATCTTGAAAGCGGTCTTTCTGGAGTCAGCGGAGTCGCTCAGCGCATAGAGCGCATCCTCATACTGTTTGTATGCCTTGGCGGCTTCCACACGGGCTTCGAATTTGAAGGCATCCTGCGTTTTCGCACCGGTCTGGTGTTCAAGACGGTTGAGTTTACTTGTGATCTTTTGCTTGGCCCGTCGAATGATACTGCCTTCGGCCAGGCCGCCTCCCTTGCCAAGCGTTTTGGCCTGCATCCGGGTATCCCGGAAGCGGTAGACGAGATGGACCCACTCGGGCGCGTTTTCATGGTCCTTGACCGGTTCAAGCGACTCGGCCATGTGGGCCAACAGCTTGAAATAAGGTCCCGCATCGGTTGGTATCTCCGCGCCGGTCTGCTGCCACATGTCCCGATCACTCAATCGTTTGGGCCCTTGGGGGAAATAATTGGCAAAGGCCTCCCATTGGTCGATGTAGGCGTTGGCATACCAGGTCTGAAAATCGAGTTTTTGGGGTCCGATGGCCAGGGGTTCGAACAGGGCCGATTCTATCTCGGCGATATACCCGTCTATCACCTGTTTGCCCTCGGGTGTGAATGCCGGCTGGACAGCCACCTCATCCGGATCCGGGGACAGATTGTGCCAAAAGTCGGACATGTGCGCACCGGATAGTGCACCGTCTGCATTGGCCAATGCCACCACCCAGTTCAGATCGACCCCTTCGATGGTCAAGATATGCTTCAGCCAGGTTTGAAGATCCTTCAATTCCCTGTTGAGCACCCTCTCATCCAGGCGCCAAACCAGATAATACAGATAATGCCCGCTGATTTGATCGGTGATTTCTTCGATCAGTTCCCGATTCATCAGCTTGCCCGAATAGTCCGCCGGCGGTAGCGCCGACAATGCCTCCCGGTCGTTGTCTACCAACCTGGATTTGATCAGGTTGATGCGCCGTGCCAGATGCATGGCGTGGCTTCCAATCACATCGGGTGGTGTGGCCGCCGAAAAGCGGGTCATGCGTTCGCCCATCTGTTTATCGAAGTCGTCCAAAAAACCGGACTCGAAAAGATCACAATACTTGCGTTTCAGGCCGGACTCGACGCGGATGCTCTCATGCAACCCCAATCGGGGTATCCACCAGTTGGCGTTGCGCGATTCAACGGTGACGATCGCTTTTTTAAAGCGTTCCACGATAAGAGTGTCGGTGGTGATGTCGCCTTGCATGATCGGTGGACTGCTGAACTCCCTGGAAACATCCTTCAACGTCTTTAAATTTTTTACAAAGGAGAAGCTGAGCAATCCGCATGCGGCGATGACTAAGGCGACCCAGGCGGTCAGCCCCAGATTGCGGGTCAACCGGCTCCAGTCGATCGCCTTCTGGGATAATCTGAACAGTTCCCTGTCCGCCGGCAGAATGGTTGAGAAAAAATCGTGCAGAAAAAGTCCTCGGTTGGTTCCGGGCAGGACCTCTTTTTCGCCAATCAGGCCCATTTCACTGAGAAAATGCGAATAGGGGGTGCCCTCCTGGCGGCCGCTGCTGAAGTAGATTCCCCTGATGATAGGGGTCTCCTGAAAGGGGTTTTCCTGGAAAGCGCCGCGAATGAAGGCAGCCAGCCCGGGAGACATTTTTTCAAATTCCTGGGGAAAAAGAACCAGGGATGGATCCACCGAGCGGCCTGCCGCTCGAATTTCGTTAAAAATCAGCAATTGAATCTCTTTGAGGCGTTCGGAGACATCGTTCATGACTTCCTGGTTGAACGCGGCCATGTCGACGCGTTTCACGGTTTCCGGATTGATTTTGCCCATGGCCTGGTTCAAAACCGGTTCGTTCAATTGGTCGCAAAAACGCACTGCCCCTTGAACCAGATCACACTTGGTGACCATGATGTATACGGGAAAAACGGCGCCAAGAACGCGCATGAGTTCATCGATCCGCTGACGAATGCTTTTGCCGGCCGTTTCTAACTGTCCGGCATCCGCCCGAAGCAGCTGGTCCGCAGCAACGGTGACCACCAGGCCGTTGAGGGGCTCTTTTTTGCGGAAACGGGCCAGCAACGAGAGAAATTTTTGCCACTCGTCCTTGTCCCGGCCCTCATCGACTGGAATGGCGTAGCGTCCGGCGGTATCGATCAGGATGGCCTGCTCGAAGAACCACCAGTCGCAATTGCGCGTACCGGATATGCCCGACACACGATTGACTTCGGCAAATGGCGAAGAGAGGTCCGCCCCTTTGATGGCCGTGGTTTTACCGGAACCGCTTTCGCCTATAATCATGTACCAGGGCAGCACATACAGGGGGTTTCCGTGTTTTCTCAGGTGGGACTTTTTCAATGCATTGACCGCTTCTTTCCAGCGGTCCTGAAGTTCGCGGGAGTTGGCCTGTTGGCCTTTTTTCATTGATTTTATGCGGGATTCATCTTCGGCGATGACCTGCTGCACGAATTTTTGCTCGTTTTTACGGGCCAATAATTTTTTGATGAAGACGATAAATAGAAAAATTCCCAGAATCCCGAGGAGGACGAAAAATCCGACCCACCAAGGCCATCCGGCCATCAGCACAAGCCCGAAAACCAGCAGCAGCACCAGAATGGCAAGGAAAAGACAGAGCAGTACCTTGAACGTTTTGATGAGGATAGATTTCATTTACGGCACCCTGGTTAATTGATGAGTGACTTGCCGATGTTGCCCAAAATAAATTGGTAGACAAAAAAAAGTACGCCATAGAGCATCAGCGGTGCCACGATAAAGAAAAGGGTGAAAACAGAAAACCGCTTTTTCCGGGGAAGCATTGCACCTTCGGCATCCGGGTCCTTGTAGCCACCGGGAAACAGCGTCATTTTTTGTACATCCGGAACGCCCATGGAGCTTCCTGTGAGGAGTTTCAGGTTGGAAATCCTGAGTTGATCCAGCAGGTAGTCGTCCCCTTCGTGGCAATACTGGCCAACAAACCCCAGAGCGAGGCAGATGTAAAAAACCTCGCGCACCTCAATTTGATGCGCACCGATGGTATTGAGGCGCTCAAAAAACAGTTTACCGGCATCGGAGGTCTGGTAATAGTGTCGCTGCAACTGCTCCCCCAGCCAGCGGTTTTTACCTTCCCAGCCGGAAGCCAGTATGGTTTCGTCCACCCAGGCGAATACGGCAAAACGTGCCAGCTCGTAATCGGTCTGGTCGAAGCCCCCCTGCTTGCACAATGCTTCGCTGTCGGCAATCAGGCGCCGGATATTTGCGTTGACTTGATCGAATGAGGCCTGGCCGCTGCCGGCCGGCTGGACCGCCATGGTTGTGTAAGCCAACAGGTCGGTGAAACAATCGGCTAAACGCATCTTAGCTTCTCCCTACGATCATCAGTTCGGCTTTGATGTCACCCGGAGCCGTGTCCCAGTACATGGCCAGATTGTTGCCATTTTGAACCTGGTTCCATTGGTCATTGTGATGATCGATTTGAAAATAGAGCGTGTTGATACGACGCGGGAGCTCCTGGGGCGGTACCTGCAGATATTCCAACCGAATGCCGGGTAATGCACGGGCAATCAAGATCGGCAGGTATTCACGGGAACTGACTTTGGCGACCTGTTCGATGGACTGCAAAAGGGCCTGAGGATCGGATTCGGTTTCGATGGCCAGATAATAACGATTGCGCCCCTCGAACATGGCCGGTTGCAGATCGGCGGCGTAATATGTGCCGTCGTACAGCAGGGTAATCATGTATTCCGGACCGGCGGTAATCTCATCCAGAAGATGGGTTATCAGGCGCTGGGCCGACGAAAAGCACCACCACAATTGCTGATGATTGTATGGCGGCAGCAGAAGTTTGCCTTCCATGGTCTCCCCGGTGACCGATACCCTTTCGGAAAATGTGGACAACTCCCCCATGAGCTGGCGCAAAATGCCATAGGCCACCCATGGATGGACCTGCGCCGATTCGGTGATGTGAATCAACTGCGACACGTAACGATTCAATGATCGCAATGCCAGCAAAAACACCATGTCGCGGGATCCGAATTCAGCCGTATGAATACCGCGGTCACGCTTGTAGGACTCCAGCTGCCGGCAGCGTGATGAAATCTGGTCGCGCACTTCCCTGACCAACCGGTCCAGGGGATGAGCACCGCCAATCGTCAGACAGGGAGGTGCGAATTCCTCGCTGAGGATGACATCGTCACCGCTGCGTTCCAACACGGCCAAAGGGATCAGTTCATAGTCACCGGACTGGTCCAGTTCAAACTCCCAGATCAGCTTGAGGACCAGTTGCATGCGCCGGACCTGTGCAGTGGGTCCCTGGCTATGCATGTCCCGAATATCATCCGAATCGTCGGTTGTCACAAAGCGTGTGCGCACATCGGTAAGGTCGGACAGATGTTCGACAACGGTGACATTGTGGCTGGCAGGGTTGAATTTTTTGAGTCCAATATACACGTTGAAGGCCTGACCGCCATCTTCCCATGCCGTTTCGAACGAACGGGGCTGCAGCCGGGCGTTGTCATTGAGCCTGGCATAGGTGTTATCCGGAAACAAAAAGGTTCCCTGGGAAAGGCTGAAGGTCTGATTGCTCAGCGCTCCTGACTCCACCGTCATACTGTCCACACCCCAAAAATGGGGTTTGATTTTTTGGTGAAGCGGCTCCAACAGGGAATGGGTATAACGTTCCTGGAGTTGAAAGTGGTGGGGCTGAAGGAAAAGCCCCTGATGCCAGTATAGTGGTTTCTCCATAAACGATTATCCTTTTATGGTTTCTGCAAGAATGTTGGAAATATGTTGGGGACCGAGATGGACATCAAGGCGCAAAGGTGCCGGTCTGCGGGTGCTCTTCTTTTTAAAGAAACCTGTGGTTTCTATGATTTCAGGGATTTCGGCGACCTTCACCATCCGCTCTGCCTCCATGATGTAATAGCCTGCGGTAAGTGCCACGTATCGCGCCCCTTCGGCACGATCCAAGGTCATGCTGATATCTTGTCCCGGTTGAATGATCAACCGTTTGGAAGCTGCCGCCCCATCGCCGAACAGACTGCATTCCAGCAGGGTATAGAGTCCATCTTCATCATTGGACAGCTGGTTGAACGCGTTGGGATCTGAAAGCTGATAGACACAAAGCAGCAGCGTATGTGCCTCGTTCTCATAAAAATTGAGCTTGTGGTCTGCCCGGATATGTATTTGGATGGCCTCTTTTTCGAAGTTCCATTTGGTTGGCGGCGGCTGTGTGGCGGCACAAGCCATAAAAAGTAATGAGGCGACGGCAATCGTGATGGCAATAAATCGTTTCAAGGCATCCTCCTTTATTTCACGAATTTGGTTTGGCAGTTTTTCTCGAATTCCCGTAAAAAATCCTCCATGAATCGGCCGGAATTGAACCATTTCCGGATTTCTTCATAGCGTTGTTCATAGATATCGAACATTTCAGCTTTTTTCAGCGGTCCGAACTTGAGACCTTTTCCCATTTCGTCGGCAAGCGCTTTCGGATCAAGGACACTTAGCACCTGTTTGACTTTGGCATAGGCGGCTTCCTTGAAGGATTGCTGGGACGTTAAAAAAGCATTGCTGATCTGCCCAAGATAGGTTTCCAGCGACCTGCCCTGCCCTTCTCCGGCCAGTCGGAAGCTGATCACCTGGCGAATGGTCTGTTCCGATGATTCTTCGCCACTGAGGGTTATGTTGATGACACTGATCAACTGGTTGAGAGAGTTGAATATGGTGTTGAGCGATTCCGCCAGTTTTTCAAGCAATTCGCTCGAGTTCAGGTCATCGATGGAGACCGGACGGCCCAGCAGGAGGGAGCATACCTTGGTGAGGATGGCTTCATCGTTATCCCCCCGGGCTGCGGGGCGACAGGAATCGTTCTTTTTTTGCAGAATCGATTCAAGAACCGAGATGCGATCCGGCAGGTCGATACCTGCCAGTTGTTCGTCAAGATGGGCCTCGACCGCTTCGGCGTTGATTGGGGCGCGATTCGCAAATGCCTCGAAAAGGGTGCTGGTAATACGATTGGCTTGACTGCCGACGGACATCAATGGACCTATTCCTTTTTATTCGTTGATCCGATCATGATGGTCTGTTCCATCACATCATCGTCGAACGCATCATTTGAATCATGGGCACCTTCCATAGGCGGCGGCATTTCCTGAGATGGCAAGGTCGGCAATGGTGGTGGTGTCGGCGGCAATGGCGGCATTCCACTTTCGGGGGCAAACCCGCTGCGCGGTGTTTCGATCAGTGTTGCCTCCAGGTCGTCATCCGAAGGAATGGCTGGGACATGACCGCCTGGCGGCCCCGTGCGGTCGGCCGGATTGATCACCATCGTAGCCTCCAGGTCATCCTCCGGCGGCGATGCGGCCTGGAGCGGTTTTTCCGTTGGAGACGGCGGGCTCGGTGGCATGGCCGGCGGTTGGTTCGCCCCCTGGATCAAGGTGGCTGCCAAATCGCCATCATCGATCTGCGGATTTAGCGGTGGCGGTATCTGCGGGTCGGCTGCCGGGGCGGTGGGGTTGATAACCACCGTTGCCTCCAGATCATTTTCGAAGCCACCCGACGGGATAAACCCGGAGGGCATTTCAGGCACATCTGCAACCGGTGTCGGCGGTTGTTGGTGTCTGGGCGCCTCGATGTTCGCATCTTCCTTGGACAATACGGAACCGGCGGAAATGGATGCCGGCGAGGTGACGATCGTGGCATCCATATCTCTGGCAGGTGTACTAGCTTCTGGCAATGGGTCACCGGGCCGCCACACGACGGTTTGGTCCGCATCACTGTCCCACGACGCATCCGGCCGGCTTGCCGCAGAGATTTCATCCTGCGCGGTTGATGGCGTCGATGTCCGTATGGTCTGATTCAAAACGATGGTCTGATCGGGGTCCTGCCAGTCTGCCATCGGCCCTTCGGATTCCTGTAAGTCAATGATTGGCGCAGGCTGTGCCCTATTGGCCGATGGAGAGGGAACCACATCCTCTTGCACCATGGTTTCCGGCGGCAAAGTGGATTTGGGCTCAAGTGGCGGCGGTGCATCCCGTTGGCCGGCATCCACACCGAGCACATCATCATCTGATACAAGATGCCGGCTTTCAGTCGTCCTTGCCAGGTTTTTCCACTTGTCGAGGATTTCACCGAGTACGGCTCTCAGGTCAGCCGGCAGATGGACATCCGTTTTTTGAACGGCGGTCTCACCGGGTCTCGCGGTCAGGTTGTTTCTGACGTGTTCGCGCAAATCATCGAGCGTATTGATAAAATGGCCGGCGTCCCAGGCTTGCCCGGTTTTCAAGCCGGCGTTTAGCAAAGACAATCCCAAACGCAGCCCGTGAACCCACGCGTCTTGCCAGGCCGGTGGAAGTGCAAGGCTTTTGGGTTCCCAAAAAATCTGGCCGGCGGCCAATGGTCCATCGGGATCCGCAGTGTCTATGGGCAAGGACAACCCATCCGTGTCGGCCGGCCATGTTTCGATGATCCGGGCGATTTCGGGGAAAACGCTGTCGGCGTCCTGCACCGAGTTGACCAAAAGGGTGCGCATCCACACGGTTCCCAGGAAATGAAGACGGGGTGCAATGGGAACCACTGGCGCAAAAGGGCTGGGCTGATTACAGCCGACCAGGTTCAAAAATCGCACGTTAAATTGCCACAAACCGGGTAATCCCGTACCGGAGGGAGATAGATCAACACCAATGCTTTCCAGTGACAGGTCCATCTCTGGCCCATCTCCGGCCAGATACTGCCGACACAATTGTGACAGGAACGTTAGTTTCAGATACAATATCTCGAGAAACAACCGATCACGCCCTTCGAAGAAAAAACATTGGCCCACCGGATCGGCTGCCGGCCTTGAACAACCGGTTGTCGTAATATTCGAATCACCTGAAATCATTCGAATAAAATGATCGCCACGGCATGATGGAGCCGGTGTCATCAACATGAAAAACGGATAGAACGAGAAACAGTCGATCCTTTCACCGGCTTTCGAATCATTTTTCCAACAGACATCGATCTGGCTGCAACCTTCACATGGCAGGCCGTTTCCCGGAGGCAGTTTGCCGGCCAACAATTTCCATTGGGCCACAAGTTGATCTTTATCCAGTACCTGTTCCGGCATCCCTGGGTATTTACGCCGAACGTAAAGGAATGGCGAATCTGAAAGACCGACGCAGGCACGGCAGTACAAAAACCTGTCGTGAGAAGCCGAATAGGTGGGCACGCCTGACTTCTCGAGCAGGCTGTCATCCTGGCAGAGCGTCAACAACTGCCCACATTGCGGACAGGCAGGATGAAACCAGCGATCGGCGTGAGTACATCGAAACAACGGCTGATGGGGTTGCAATCGGCCGGTCTGATCGAACTGCTGTTTGAAAAACAAGGGCTGTTTCTCTGAGTCGTTGGACTGGTGAAAGGCAGCAGCTTGCTGCCATGCCTTTTCGATATGAGGGTTGTTGAGCGGTACCAGTGCATCAGAGATGTCGTAATCATCTCTTTGCATGACCAGCAGCACACGCTGGAGCACATTGTTGCCATCAGTTTTGATGTCCGCAGCGATGATCTTGGTGTAAGGCGCACGTTGGAGAACCGGCGGCTGCTGGACCGGCGGAGCTTCGGCAGGTATCGCATCCAGAAAAAATCCATGCGTCCCTTTTTCCAGACAGTTGATCAGGGATGGTTGGTTTTCAGTAGGTTCCAAGGTTTTGCCCCGGTTGTTTTTCCTTTTCGCACCCGCATGCGGTCTCATGGACGGCGAAAAGATCGTTGAGTGAAGGCAATACAGATGACCGAACTGTCTGCATCCGTGCAACGAGATCCCCGTCCAGGGGATTGGCTCAGGCGGTTGTGTGTCGCTTTTTTACTGATTTGCCTTTAAATTTTAAGCTATTACAAATTATTCAATATTTGGATGATTGTCAAGACGGATTTGCTCATCCGCCCCGGATAGACGATGATGACAAAGCACATTCGTAAGGGCCTGTCTACCAATCAAGATCAAACGCATCCGAACCCCCACTGGAATGTTTTTTCGCCGCCCATGGATTTTCCTAATGGTCTTGTAAATGCATCAAATTACAGTTATGTAACCAGAGTTGCCATCAACGGTTTCGGAACGTAAACGTGAGTGGTGTCCATCCGGAAATGGCCAATTGCGTTATACGAACATTTTTATCCCCGGCATATCAACCATATGCCTGCGGTAAAACCCGAGATGAAAATCAGGGCGAAAGCCTCAATCTCGAACCACTTTGCCTGTTTCTGGACGGACACCAAATAAAAAGACGGGAGGCCCCCCTTTGAATCCCCCTCTTTCTATTTATCACCAACAACTATCAAATCCGCAATGTGGGGTTCCTTGATTGCAGATTCTGGCCATAAATCCGATGCAATGGGGTTAAAGCGCCGACACATCGAACGGGTCGTTTTGGCTGTGATCGTACTTTTCGGCCTCTACCTCAGGCTGACGCTGCTTGCCGGGACCACGATTGACACACCTTTTAGGTCCGATGCGCGTCAATATACCGCCTATGCTTACAACCTTAAGCAACATGGCGTATACTCCAACAACTTCAACGCGATCAACAATCCGGACAAGACACCGGCTCCCGATGCGTTTCGTTCTCCGGGTTATCCGCTCTTTCTCTACCCGTTTACAAATGCAAAAAGCATGGTGCGCTTTGCAATCAATGTATTTTATGCGCAAGCGCTGCTCAGTGCCATGACCATCGCTGCGGTTTATGTTCTCAGTCGCATTATAATTGGTGGTATCGGGGGCTTGGTTGCAGCCTTTCTGACAGCCGCAAGTCCACACCTCATCAATCTGAACATCTACTTGTTGACGGAAACCGTATTTACTTTTTTCCTGGTTTCAGGAATTGTGGTCCTGATTCTAGCGGTCCAAACGGAAAATAAGTCCGCATTGATTTTGTCGGGACTAATTCTTGCCTTCGCTACGTTGGTCAAACCAACCCTTCAATACTATCTTATTTTTTTGATTGGCTTTTTTTTCATACAATCGGGGATTAAACACAGATTGTCCGTCTGCCTTCTGATTGTGGTCCCTTTCACAACGGTCTTTTCCATTTGGCTGATACGAAATATGATTACATTGGGCTATCCGACCGACCCATCCCTGGCAATTAACACCATACATCATGGAATGTATCCCCATTTCATGTTCAACGGCGACCCCCGTACGTTTGGATTTCCTTATCGTTTCGATCCGCATAGCAAAGAAATTGCCAGATCCATGGGCAGCGTCCTCTCGGCGACTTTCAATCGTTTTCTGACGCGACCGGCTGACCACATCGTCTGGTTTTTATCGAAACCGTTCTACCTTTTCCGGTGGGATATGATCCAGGGAATTGGCACCTTCATCTATCCGGTGCAGCAAACACCCTATCAAACATCAGTGTTTTTTGCCGTTGTCTATCAAACGATGCGCATAATCCATCCCATCTTGATTCTTTTGAGTTGGATTGGCGCATTGCTTTGCTGGTTGCCTGAAAAATGGCTAAAAATGGATCAGGCAGTTGTGATCCCTGTTCGACTGTTGTCATTGGTCTACCTGTATTTTGTCCTCGTACACGTTGCCGGTGCACCATTTCCGCGTTACTCGATACCATTGCGGCCGATAACCTATGTGCTTGCGATGACTCCATTTTTTTTATTCATAACCGGCTTGATGAAAAAAAATGATCAACATGATGCCAAACGTTTTGAAAAGGATTTCGGATCTCATCTTTGTATGAAGCTGATAAATGAAGGCAACGATGTGTTGTGCATCGACAACCTTAAATAGTGTCTGACCAGAAACCGGAATCACTTTGCGAATTGCTAAAAGCGAACGGCTAATGGCTCAACTCAAGTAAAAGAGAGCGCTGTCAATGAAACAAGAACAGCAATTGCCTGTTAAACTTTCCATTGTCATTCCCTGTTATGACGAAGAAGGCACACTCGTAAAGTGCGTGGATCGAGTGATGGCAATCCAGGACGACGACTTGTCAATTGAAATTATCATCGTCGATGATGCCTCCAAAGATAACAGTTTGAAAATCGCCAAGGCTCTTGAAAAAAAACATCAAGAAATCATCGTCTGTCGGCATGATGTCAATCAGGGCAAAGGTGCCGCATTGCGAACCGGTTTCAAACACGCCACCGGTGACTTTGTGGCCATTCAGGATGCAGACCTGGAATACAATCCCTATGAGTTCAAAACATTGATTCAACCTTTGAGAACCAATCGGGCCGACGTGGTCATCGGATCTCGTTTTTTATCATACGGTGCCCACCGCGTCCTATATTTCTGGCATTCGCTTGGCAACCGCTTCCTCACGTTGATGTCCAACATGTTCACGGACTTGAACCTGACCGACATGGAATCGTGTTACAAGATCTTCAAACGCGAAGTCATTCAGGGAATCGAACTTAAGGAAAATCGTTTCGGATTCGAGCCGGAAATTGTCGCCAAAGTGGCTCAGCAGCGATTACGTATTTATGAATTGGGGATTTCCTATTCCGGCCGGACCTATGAAGAAGGGAAAAAGATAGGCGTCAAAGATGGTTTTCGTGCGTTGTACTGCATCCTGAAATACAATGCGCACAAGGCGCCGCTGCCCATGCAGTTTATGATTTACCTGTTCATTGGGGGCGCGGCGGCCTTGTTCAACTTGCTATCTTTTCTTGGTTTGTATCACGCGGGCATCGAAGCAAGCATATCCGCGCCGGTTGCATTCATCGCTGCCGCTGTCCTTAACTACGTGCTCTGCATCCTGATTTTATTCAAACATCAGGCAAAATGGAATGCACCGCTGGAATGGCTCACCTATTCAATCGTTGTCATCCTGGGGGCCGGGGTCGATCTTCTCGTTACCAATTATTTTCTTGGGTTGGACACATCACCGACAACGGCCAAACTGACGGCGACAGCCATAGCGTTCATCTTGAATTTCTTAGGCAGACGTTTCCTCGTATTCCCAGAGAAAACGAGTGGGCCATGGCGTCCGCAAAGCCAATGATATCACACGGGTCTGACATGCAAATTCATAAAAATGCTCGTTCAAGGCATTAAAAAATGACCGACCGCAATTTTATAAAACTCAGCCTTTTTTCAATTTTTGTGGTATCCATTTTTATTCGAGGGCTCATTTTATATGAACTCATCGAAAATGACGAAAAGCTGATGTTTTCGAAGGGCGCTGACTCCGGGCATTATATCCATCTTGCAAAAAATCTGGCGCATAGGGGGCTTTATTCGCAGGATTCAATGCATTCAAGATACATTTCATTGCTCAGAACACCAGGGTATCCATTTTTTTATGCCATGTTCGAGGGTGGCAATTTGGCGCCAAAATATGTTCTGATCGCGCATGCCATCATCGGTTCTTTAATTCCCATCATTGCCGCTTTCCTTGTATATTCAATTTCCAGAAACCGGTTCTTGTTGGTTGCAACCGGACTTATGTGTGCGTTTTCGGCAACCAGCATCCTGATGACCCATGAAATCCAGGTGGATCTTCTGCTATCTTTCTTGTTCCTTTGCGGGTTCACAGTGCTTTACTTTGCATTATCTACAGGCAGATATCTGCTATTTCCTTTATCCGGACTGATTTTTGGGTTAAGCGCATTGGTAAAACCAACAATGTTTCTTTGGCCCTTCTACTCTATATTTGTATACTATCTGCTCTCAAAATTTAATAAAAAACCGGTTTTATTAAAACAATTATCTGCATTTTTACTCATTCAAATGGTTATAATTGGAAGTTGGTGCCAACGGAATTATATCGCCGAAAATGTTTTTACATTATCAGCAATCGGTGTTCATACCCTGCGAATCTATTTAGCTGCCGAAGTCGATTTAAGTAATCGCGATAAAAATGAGATAGGCGGCATTGAAGGAATAAAAAAATACCAGAATAATATTCGTAATCGCATCCATTCTGATTTAATCCAAAATATCCCCCCAAGAGATATTAATCAATGGTTGTTAAGCGAGAGCGTTTCCATTCTATCTGCGCATCCAAAAAAAACATACCAGATGTTTATCTCAAATATGATGGAAAAACTGAAAGGTCCAATGCCCTGGTGGGTATATCGTGATATATTTCCAAAGAATTCGGTGGCACATAAGGTCGTTCCAATCCTTATATCAACCTACACCTTGATATTAAAATTATTTGTAATTGTTTTCATTTCGGCTGTGGTTATTTCTATCATTATAAATATCCGCACCCAGAGGGCGCGGTTTTGATTAATCCCCCCATAGGGGGGACAAGGCCCTGCCCCCCCTACAGGGGGCGGGCCAGGAAAGTTGTGC
>PDTK01000040.1 GCA_002747175.1 Deltaproteobacteria bacterium
TTGATCACGCCGATCGCCATGGAAAAAGAGCTTCGCTTCGCGATCCGCGAAGGTGGCCGTACGGTCGGTGCCGGTGTCGTCAGCGAAATTATCGAATAAAGAGAAGGTCGATTACCATGATAATGAACTCCAAGATCAGGATCCGGCTGAAGGCTTACGATCACAAACTCCTGGACCAGTCGGCCAGTGATATTTTTGATACTGCCCGGAAGACAGGTGCCAAGGTTGTAGGCCCCATTCCCCTGCCGACCAAGATCAATAAGTTTTGTGTGCTGCGTTCTCCCCACGTGGACAAGAAATCACGAGAGCAATTCGAAATGCGCACGCACAAACGATTGTTAGATATCCTTGAGCCGACCCAGCAGACCGTCGATGCACTCATGAAGTTGGACCTGTCTCCTGGCGTGGATGTGGAGATCAAACTTTAATACGGGATTAGAGAGATGTGTAAAGGATTGGTAGCAAGAAAACTGGGCATGACCTCCCTTTTTGCGTCGAACGGTACATATATGCCGGTTACTGTGCTTAAGGTCGGACCCTGTGTGGTAACCCAGGTCAAGAGAGAGGAGACCGACGGTTACAAGGCGCTTCAATTGGGATTTGATACCAAGAAGGCCAAAAATGTCAGCAAGCCTCTCCAGGGGCACTTCAAAAAAAGTGGTGACGCCTGTTTTGCGGTAATACGGGAGGTGGCCGTGGATAATCCCGATGAATACGAGGTCGGTCAGACCATCGGTCCCGATATCTTTGCCATCGGTGAAAAAGTCAATATTACCGGTAAGAGCAAGGGGCGGGGGTTTTCCGGTGTCATGAAACGGCATGGATTTAATGGCGGCCGTATGACCCACGGATCCCACAGCAAGCGGACGCCTGGCTCTATCGGTTGTAGTGCCTGGCCGGCCAAGGTCATCAAGGGCAAACGCATGCCGGGACAATACGGTGTTGAAACCAAAACCGTACGTAACCTGGAAATCGTTGATATTCGTCCGGAGGAAAACCTCATTTTGTTGAAGGGCACCATTCCTGGCAGCCGTTCGGCCATCGTGACGATTAACAAGGTCCTGTTCGCCTAACCGCAAGGGACGATATGCACCTTCTGCAGCCTGACGCCCCAGTGGTGACGATGCTTCAGAAAGGTCTTAGCAGACGAGGAAGATTATGGCTGTTGTCGACGTATTGAATAGTTCCGGTGAAGTCGTTTCACAGGCCGAATTGAATGATTCCATTTTCAACGTGCCGGTCAAGAAAAGCGTTCTGCACCAGGTTGTTACCGCACAATTGTCAGCCAGGCGGGCCGGAACGGCAACCGTTAAAAGGCGCTCCGATGTCCGCGGAAGCCGGCATAAGCTCTATCGCCAAAAGGGTACTGGCCGTGCCCGGAAGGGTGACATCAAATCCCCGGTTTTGCGTGGCGGTGGCGTCGTGTTCGGACCGGATCCCAGGGATTATTCCAAAAAGGTGCCCAAGAAAGTCCGTAAGCTAGCCTTGAAGATGGCCTTGACCTGTAAGGCGCAGGATCAACAACTGGTTGTTGTGGACAAGCTTGAAATGGAAGCTGTCAAAACCAAAGTGTTTGCCGATATCGCCAAAAGTTTGAAAGCCGAGCAGGCCCTGTTCGTGGTTAGCGAAAGGGACGAGAAGTTGGAACTCTCATCTCGCAATATTCCCGGCGTAAAAGTTCTGCAAACCATGGGTATGAATGTATATGACATCCTAAAATACCCCACACTGGTTCTCGTTCAACCGGCCATTGAGGGTATAGAGGGGAGACTGGGGTGATGAATTCGTACGACATTATCAAGCGTCCTGTCATTACGGAAAAGACCAATATCCAGAAAGAAGAATTCAACCAGGTCTCTTTCGAGGTTGACAGGAGAGCGAACCGTGTCGAGATTGCCAGGGCCATAGAAAAAATTTTCAATGTAAAGGTGGCCAGAACACGCACGGTTCACGTTAGAGGGAAAATCAAGCGCCGCGGCCGGATCCTGGGTAAACGCAAGGATTGGAAAAAAGCCATCGTGACCCTGATGCCGGGTGAGCGAATTGATTTCTTTGAAGGTGTATAGACGCTAGGAGTGATAGGATGGCTGTAAAAAAGGTTAAACCCACGAGTCCCGGACGGCGATTTCAGAACTATGCCGATTTTGAGGAAATTACCAAAACGACGCCCGAAAAAAGCCTGCTTCGGATCCTCAAAAAATCAGGTGGTCGCAATGCAACCGGC
Source organism: Deltaproteobacteria bacterium (assembly GCA_002747175.1). Taxonomy (GTDB): domain Bacteria; phylum Desulfobacterota; class Desulfobacteria; order Desulfobacterales; family Desulfosarcinaceae; genus Desulfosarcina. Next base: position 2,225 of record PDTK01000040.1, read on the forward strand.
CGGATTACCAGCCGCAGGCGGGGCGGTGGCCACAAACGCTACTATCGTATAATCGACTTCAAACGAGATAAAGACGGTGTGCCGGCAAAGGTGGCCGCGATTGAATATGATCCGAACCGTTCGGCGCGAATTGCCCTGTTGCATTATGCCGACGGAGAAAAACGCTATATTATCGCGCCGCTCAAGCTTTCTGTCGGTGACACGGTTATGTCCGGCGCCGAGGCGGATATTCAGCCGGGCAATGCTTTACCCCTGGCCAACATTCCCCTGGGTACGCACATCCACAACATCGAATTGCGTCTGGGTAAGGGCGGGCAAATCGTTCGCAGCGCCGGTACTTTTGCCCAATTGATGGCCAAGGAAGATCGCTACGCTTTGGTCAAGCTGCCCTCCGGTGAAGTTCGTATGGTTCTGTTAAACTGCAAGGCAACGGTGGGCCAGTTGGGAAATGTCACCCATGAAAACGTTGCCATGGGAAAAGCAGGCCGTAACCGCTGGAAAGGCCGCCGTCCCAGGGTTCGGGGCGTGGCGATGAACCCGGTCGATCACCCGATGGGTGGTGGTGAGGGGCGCTCATCGGGCGGCAGGCATCCATGTTCTCCCTGGGGGGTCCCGACGAAAGGATACCGTACCCGGAAGAACAAACGTACGGATCGCTATATCGTTAAACGCCGCACCAAATAGTCGTCGCTTTTCTGGCTCCCCGAATGCCTGAAAGGGTATGAGCGGACCAGTGGTACAGAAATCCAGCAGGAGGCAGCATGCCACGTTCGTTAAAAAAAGGACCGTTCATTGATTCAAAGCTGTTCAAAAAGGTCAACGAGGCCCAGGGGGCCCGCAGCAACCAAGTGATCAAGACATGGTCGCGCCGATCGACTATTTTGCCGGAAATGGTGGGCCTGACGCTGGCTGTCCATAACGGCAGGAAGTTCATACCGGTATTCGTCACTGAAAATATGGTTGGGCACAAACTCGGAGAATTTTCGCCGACCCGCACGTATTACGGACATGCGGCGGACAAAAAATCCAAGGTTAAACGATAGAAAAGGAAGGCCCTAAATGGAGGTCAGAGCAACACAACGATACGTGCGCATCTCGCCTCAAAAGGTGAGAATGATCGTAGACGCCATCAAGGGGAAGCCTGCCGAGGCGGCGATCAACGCACTTAAATTCATGCCGCAAAAATCCGCTGGGATCGTCGAGAAAATTGTCCGCAGCGCTGTCGCCAATGCAGACCAGAACACCAGCATTGATGTGGACGATCTGATTGTCCGCAACCTGATTGTCGACCAGGGTCCCTCCCTGAAACGTTTTAGGGCCAGGGCCAGGGGCAGGGGGGCGCGCATACTCAAAAGAACCGCTCACGTCACCGTCGTGTTAGCAGAAAGTTCAGTACAGTAAGGAGGAATAAGCTTGGGCCAGAAAGTCAACCCCATATCATTGCGTCTGGGTATCGTCAAAACCTGGGAATCTCGCTGGTTTGCCGGTAAAAAGTATGCGGACTATATCTTCGAAGACTATCAAATCCGGACATTTATCAAAAAGAAGCTCCATCATGCCGGTGTGTCTAAAATCGAGATCGAACGGTCAACGCGCCGGGTTCGTTTGAGGATTTTTACAGCCCGTCCCGGGATTGTGATCGGCAAAAAGGGTTCTGAAATCGAAAAGCTCAAAAAGGAGCTTGAGCGACGCGTCAGCCAGGAAGTTCTGATCGATATACAGGAAGTCAGGAAGCCTGAGGTGGATGCGCAGCTTGTTGCCGAGAATGTTGCCATGCAGATAGAACGGCGCGTTGCCTTTCGGCGTGCAATGAAGCGTGGTGTCTCTTCGGCCATGCGGTTTGGTGCCCAAGGTGTTAAAATCATTTGTTCCGGGCGGCTGGGAGGTGCAGAAATGGCCCGTACCGAATGGTATCGGGAGGGACGCGTGCCGCTGCACACCCTCAGAGCCGATATCGATTACGGTATTACCGAAGCGCGCACGACATATGGCGTAATCGGAATCAAGGTGTTTGTGTTCCATGGAGAAATTCTCAAAAAGGACCAGGCCGAAGTTCGTGGTTAGGTTTGCAGGAGAGATAACATGCTGAGCCCTAAAAAGGTAAAATATCGTAAAAGTCAAAAAGGCAGAATGAAGGGCGTCGCTTATCGTGGAAGCAGCCTGAACTTTGGTGAATTCGGCCTTCAAGCGGTGGGTTGTGGAAAAATATCCTCCAGACAGATCGAAGCTGCACGTATTGCCATGACGCGTCACGTCAAACGCGGTGGTAAAATTTGGATTCGTCTCTTTCCCGACAAACCCTATACTAAAAAGCCTGCCGAAGTTCGAATGGGAAAGGGAAAAGGCGCTCCCGAAGGGTGGGTTGCCGTTATCCGCCCGGGACGCGTGCTTTACGAGATGACCGGTGTCAATCGGGAGGTTGCCAAGGAGGCGATGCGTCTCGCCGCGCATAAATTACCGATTAAGACCCGGTTTGTCGAGAGGAGTGAGTAATCATGAAAATGTCCGAAATCAGAGACCTAAACGCTGAAGAAATTCAACTGAAGGTTGCCGATTTGAAGCAAGCCCTTTTCAATCTCCGGTTTCAACACGAGATCGGGCAATTGGAAAATCCCAAAAAAATCGGGCAGACCAAAAAAGACATTGCCCGTTTGAAGACCGTCTTGAATGCGAACAATTAACCTCAAACAGAAATTAAGATGCGGTCATGAAAAATAGAGGAATAAGAAGACAGCTCATCGGTACCGTGGTCAGTGACAAAATGGACAAAACGGCCGTCGTACAGGTTAAACGGCTGGTAAAGCATCCGCTGTACAAAAAATATATCCGCCGGCGTAACAAATTTGTCGCCCACGACAAGGACAATAGTTGCAATATCGGTGATAAAGTGATGATTACGGAATCTAGACCCATCAGCAAGCTAAAAAGATGGCGTGTTACCGAGATCATCGAAAAAGCCGTATAGTGATAAAGGACGATTACCATGATTCAGGCCGAAACTAAACTCACGGTTGCGGATAACTCCGGCGCACGCTCTCTGTACTGCATAAAAGTCTTGGGCGGATCCAAAAGACGGTATGCCGGCATTGGAGATATCATTGTCGTTGCTGTCAAAGAGGCAATCCCCAATGCAAAAGTCAAAAAGGGAGATGTCCTCAAGGCTGTGGTTGTTCGCACCAAAAAGGAGATCCGTCGTTCCGATGGGTCTTATATCCGATTTGACGACAACTCAGCCGTGTTGATTAACAATCAGCGTGAACCGATGGGAACCCGTATATTTGGACCGGTGGCCCGGGAGCTGCGCGCCAAGCGTTTCATGAAAATCGTGTCCCTGGCACCAGAAGTACTTTAATCTGCAGTGACGCGTTGTGGAGAACAACAAATGATTAGAGACTCTATCCATATTAAAAAGGATGACAAGGTCAAAGTTATTGCCGGTAAAGACAAGGGAAAAGTCGGTAAGGTTTTGCGTGTCATCTCAAAAAAACAGCGACTTCTTATCGAGAATATCAACATCGTCAAGCGGCATACCAAACCGAATGCCCAGAATCGGCAGGGGGGGATTCTCGAAAGTGAGGCACCGATCCATTGGTCCAACGTCATGCTGATGTGCAATAAATGCATTGAACCGGTGCGTGTGAAAACACAGGCCCTGGGTGACGGCAAAAAAGTTCGGATCTGCAACAAGTGCAATGAAATCATTGATGCGTAGCGCCACTTCGGCATAAGGCACGTGGAGGATTACGATAACCATGTCACAGTTAAAAACTTTCTATCAGGAGACGGTGGCGCCAAAATTGAAGGAAACCTTCAGCTACACCAATCCCATGCAGATCCCCAAAATTGAAAAAATTGTCGTTAACATGGGACTCGGCGAGGCGATTCACAATATTAAAATCATTGATTCGGCTGTCGCGGAACTCCGACAGATATCCGGCCAGCAGCCAGTGGTAACGCGTGCCAAAAAGTCCATCGCCGCATTCAAACTGCGCGAGGGAATGCCTATCGGATGCATGGTTACCCTGCGCAAGGACCGCATGTTCGATTTCCTGAACAAGCTGATCAACGTGGCCCTACCCCGCGTGCGTGATTTCAGGGGCATTTCAGGAAAAGCATTCGACGGAGCAGGCAACTATTCGCTGGGCATCAAAGAACAGCTGATTTTTCCCGAAATTGATTACGATAAAATCGACAAAATCAAGGGTTTGAACATTAGTATCGTGACGACCGCCCAGACCAATGAAGAGGGCAAAGAACTGCTCAAATTGATGGGTATGCCCTTTAAGAATTAATTTATAGTCGTACGAAAATGTTTTAGGACAGCCTGTCTGGCCTTACGCTTGTGTTGGAATCGCTTTTGTCTTGCCAAGTAAAAACATTTTCCTAAACACTATACCTAACGCCCGGTGATCATTAAGGAGATAGTTTTGGCGAAGACATCACTCAGACAGAAAGTTAAACGGAAACCGAAGTTCGGAGTGCGGGCATACAACCGTTGTCCCATATGCGGAAGACCCAGAGCCTTTATTAGAAAATTCGGCATCTGCCGCATCTGCTTCCGTAATCTGGCTTCGCAAGGCAGGCTTCCCGGTGTGGTAAAATCCAGCTGGTAGTCACCCCAACAATGTTGAACAACCCATTAAAGTAGGAAACAGTAATGAGCGATCCGATTGCCGATATGTTGACCCGTATCAGGAACGCCGGGAAAGCCAAGCACAAGAGCGTTGATATTCCCGGATCAAAGATCAAAACGGAAGTCGCCAGGGTGCTTAAAGAATCCGGCTACATTCGAAACTACAAATTCTTGGAGGATGGTAAGCAAGGCGTCTTGCGGGTGTATCTCAAATACAGCCGGGGACAAGATCATACCATCATCAATATCGAACGGGTCAGCAAACCCAGCCGTAGGCTGTATCTGAATGCAAGATCCGTCAAACCGGTATACAATGGATTGGGAATCGCGATCATTTCTACTTCTCAGGGTGTGATGACAGACAAAGATGCCCGGGCGAGAAACATTGGCGGCGAAGTACTTTGCTCCGTATGGTAATGTTCGGTTGAACCTGAAACGTGAAGCCTGAATCCGGTACTAACCCTGGCATTGCCAGGAAGGTGACAATGAGGTGCGTTAAATGTCTCGAGTAGGCAAGAAAGAAATAACCATTCCGGCTAAGACCGATATCAAGTTTAAGGACCATGAATTGGTCGTTAAAGGGGAAAAGGGGACTTTGGCCCGACCTATCCACCCGGCGGTCGATCTGGATATCCAGGATAACGTCATCCGCGTGGTTATTGGAAAAGAAGATCGCAAGACCCGCGCGTTGCAGGGACTCACCCGCAGTCTGGTTTCAAATATGGTCGACGGTGTCAGCAAAGGATTCGAGCGGGTTCTCGAAATCAACGGTATCGGCTATCGGGCCGAAATGAAAGGCAGTACCATCGTTTTGAACCTTGGTTATTCTCATCCCATCGATTTTCCATTGCCCGACGGCGTTAGTGCAACCGTCGATAAGAACAACGTAATCAGGCTCAGCGGTATCGATAAGGAAAAGATCGGGCAAACTGCAGCGTCGATCCGTAAACTTCGCAAGCCGGAACCGTATAAAGGCAAAGGGATCAAGTACGCTGAAGAATACATTCAGCGGAAAGCCGGGAAAACCGGCACCAAATAGTTTTCGGTGATGTCGTAGTTCGGTTTGAAAACCGACATCGAGCGCCTAGCCGTCAGCAAAGGAATGAAACATGGGCTCAACCAACGAAAAAAAGCGTATTTGGCTGAAACGCAAAGCAAGAATCAGTAAACAGATTGTCAGCACTGCCGAAAGACCGAGGTTAAGCGTATTTCGGAGTGCGAGGCATATTTACGGCCAAATCATAGACGATACAACGGGAAGAACTATCGTGGCTGCGAGCAGCAACGAAAAAGCGGTCAGGGAGCAGCCTGCGTTCGAGAGTAAAGTTGCCACTGCCGTCTTTACCGGAAAACTGCTGGCTAAACGGGCGATGGAAAAAGGCGTCAAAAAGGTCGTTTTCGACCGAAACGGCTTTCTGTATCACGGACGAATCAAGGCTTTGTCCGACGGAGCCCGCGAAGCGGGATTGGATTTATAGTTATCACCAGGTAAGGAGGCAAACCCTTGTACAAGCAAGATACAGAAGAAAATCAACTGATCGATAAAGTTGTCCACATCAGCCGGGTCGCCAAGGTTGTAAAAGGCGGGCGGCGCTTCAGCTTTAGTGCGATTGTCGTGGTGGGTGATGGCGAAGGCAGCGTTGGCTATGGTCTTGGAAAAGCCGGCGAAGTCCCCGAAGCAATTCGTAAAGGGGTCGAAAAAGCTAAAAAAACGATGATCAAAGTGCCTTTGAACGAAGGTACCGTTCCATTTCTTGTGATCGGTAAGTATGGCGCCGGCAGGGTCATGCTCAAACCAGCATCGGAAGGTACCGGCGTCATTGCCGGCGGTGCTGTTCGTGCCGTTCTTGAAGCGGTGGGCGTGCAAAATATCCTCACCAAGTGCATGGGGAGTAACAATCCCCATAATGTTGTCAAGGCGACAGTTGATGGACTCAAACAACTGGAAAGTGCTGAATCCGTTTCCGCGCGTCGGGGCATCCCCGTCCAGGAATTGAGATAAGAGGAAGACAAACCATGAGTGGAACTCTGAAAATCAAGCTGGTCAAGAGCATGATCGGGCGACCTGAAAAGCACCGTAAAGTTCTTAGGGGCATGGGCCTCAAAAAGCTCAATCAGACCGTAGAACTGGAAAACACCCCTTCCGTAAGAGGAATGGTCCATAAGGTATCCCACCTGGTGGTTGCCGAGGAGAATTAAGCGATGAAACTTCATGAATTGGCGCCTGAGAAGGGGCAACGAAAAGCTCGCAAACGTGTCGGGCGAGGTGTGGCTTCCGGAAATGGTAAAACCGCTGGAAGAGGTAACAAAGGACAAAATGCCCGTTCCGGTGGCGGGGTTCGTCCTGGTTATGAAGGTGGACAGATGCCTATCCATCGCAGGCTTCCCAAACGCGGTTTCAAAAATCACTTCAGGAAAGTCTTTGCGATTATCAATGTCCAGGACCTGAACCGTTTTGAAGCAGACACGGTTATTGATAAAGGCGCTTTGATAAAAAGCGGTCTTGTCAAAGGAGACCGCGACGGTATCAAGCTTCTCGGTAACGGTGACGTTCAAATCCCGGTAACGGTGCGCATCAATAAAATCAGCGCCAGCGCCAGGCAGAAAGTCGAAGCTGCCGGCGGAAAGATAGAGGTCATATAAGTATGGTTGGCAGCGGATTCGGAAACATATTTAAAATCCCAGAACTGAAAAAGCGCATTTTCTATACGCTGAGTCTGCTCTTCGTCTACCGCATCGGCGTGCATGTTCCCACCCCGGGGATTGATACCGTTGCACTGGCATCTTTCTTTGCCAAGATGGAAGGAACGATATTCGGTATTTTTAACATGTTTTCCGGTGGCGCACTGGAACAGCTCTCCGTGTTTGCCCTGGGCATCATGCCCTATATTAGTGCGTCAATTATTCTGCAATTGCTGACGGTGGTGGTACCGCACCTCGAAAGGCTGAAAAACGAGGGTGAACAAGGCCGCAAAAAAATCACCCAGTACACCCGTTACGGCACGGTCGTGCTAAGTATCATTCAAGGAATCGGTATCAGCATCGGACTCGAGAGCATGACCTCGCCTGGCGGAGCACCCATCGTGCTGAGTCCCGGTTGGGGGTTCCGTATGATGACGGTCTTGACGCTCACGGCCGGTACTGCCTTCATCATGTGGCTGGGGGAGCAGATTACCGAACGCGGAATTGGCAATGGTATATCCTTGATCATTTTTGCCGGTATTGTCGCCCGCATGCCCGCAGCCGTTGGCAATACGTTTCGGTTGGTCTCCACCGGTGAAATGAATGTATTCGGTATGGTCATACTGCTTGTCTTAATGGTCGCCGTGATCGGATTCATCATTTTCGTAGAGCAGGGTCAGCGACGAATCCCTGTCCAGTATGCAAAACGGGTCGTTGGGCGAAGGATGTATGGCGGTCAAAGCACCCATCTGCCGTTAAAAATCAATACGTCCGGCGTGATACCCCCGATTTTTGCTTCCTCCATCATCATGTTTCCGGCAACCATTGGAAGTTTTATCACGATTCCATGGATGAAGGCCATTTCGGATGCGATGCGGCCCGGAAATGTTTTTTATGAGCTTTTGTACGTGGCTTTCATATTTTTCTTTTGTTATTTCTACACGGCGGTTACCTTTAATCCGGTAGATGTCGCCGACAATATGAAGAAAAACGGTGGGTATATACCCGGCATTCGCCCAGGAAAACGAACCGCCGATTATATCGACCGTGTTTTGACGCGTATAACACTTGGCGGAGCCGTCTATGTGTCGGCGGTCTGCGTACTGCCATCAATTCTGATCAGCAAATTTAACGTACCCTTTTACTTTGGAGGCACCGCGCTTTTAATTGTTGTCGGCGTGGCCATAGACACCGTCGCACAAATGGAGTCCCACATGCTCACGCGGCATTACGAAGGCTTCCTTAAAAAAGGCGGTATACGCGGAAGGCGCTGATTCAAGTTCCGGTCTCCTGCCGCTTTGCGGCATAGATAAAGAGATCACAGACGATAATCATTTATTTGCAGGAGTCGGGCATGCCCAAGGAAGAGGCCATTAAAGTAGAAGGTACCGTTTTGGAAACGTTGCCAAATGCGATGTTCAAGGTTGAACTGGAAAACAAGCACCAGGTCCTGGCACATATCTCCGGCAAAATGAGAATGCACTTTATCAAAATCCTGCCAGGAGATAAGGTCACGGTAGAACTGTCGCCTTATGATCTGTCGCGGGGCAGAATTACGTATCGTTCAAAATAAAAGGCGTAAAACAGACGCTTTTACAAGGCAAGGCGCCCCTGCAACGGTTTATGGCAGGTTTTGCAAAAAGGAGTTGACAAATGAAGGTCAGAGCATCCGTAAAGAAGATTTGCAGTAAATGCAAAATCATCAAGCGAAAAGGGACCGTACGGGTTATCTGTGAGAACAAAAGACATAAACAGAGGCAAGGTTAGAGGAGGTTGAGCTTTGGCACGAATCGCAGGTGTAGATTTACCTAGACGCAAACGGATTGAAATCGGCCTGACCTATATTTACGGTATTGGCCGGACGACCTCCAATCGTATTTTAAGCAAACTCAAAATTGATCCGGGTACCAGTACGGATGACCTTTCCGAAGCCGAAGTCAACAGCATCCGGAAGGTAATTGACAGCGAATACAAGGTAGAGGGTGAGCTTCGAACGGAAATTTCCATGAACATCAAACGCCTCATGGATCTGGGATGTTACCGTGGCTTGCGCCACCGTAGATCCCTCCCCGTTCACGGGCAGCGTACCAGTACGAATGCCCGGACGCGAAAAGGACCCAAGCGATCCGCGATCAAGAAAAAAGGTGCGGCTAAAAAATAACCGTCAGCATTCAGGAATCATTCAATGCCTAGAAAATCCCAGACAAAAAAGAAGGTACGCAAGAATATTTCCAGTGGTGTTGTCCACATTCAATCTACATTCAACAACACCATTGTGACCATCACCGACGTCATTGGTAATGTGGTCTCATGGTCCAGTGCCGGCATTCATGGTTTCAAGGGATCGCGAAAAAGCACACCTTTCGCTGCTCAACTTACCGCTGAAGATGCTGCAAAAAAGGCGATGGAACACGGTATGAAAACGGTAGAGGTTTATGTCAAGGGACCTGGTGCAGGACGTGAATCCGCACTTCGCGCCTTGCAGGCTGCCGGCTTTACCGTGACGGTGATCAAGGACGTCACGCCCATTCCACATAACGGCTGTCGGCCGCCGAAAAGGCGGCGGGTCTGATTGATCCATGCCACAGGTAACCCCGGTTATTGCTTCGCCGCGATAGCCCGATTGACAAGGAGGACGAATTGGCAAGATATCGAGGATCCGTTTGCAGAATTTGCAGACGTGAGAATATGAAATTGTTTTTAAAGGGCGATCGCTGTTATTCTGACAAGTGCGCCTTTGATCGGAGAGGGTACGCGCCCGGAGAGCATGGACAAAGGCGTCGTGGCAAACCTTCCGACTACGGAATCCAGCTCCGAGAGAAACAAAAGGTCAAAAATACATACGGTCTTTCAGAAAAGCAGTTTCGCTTGACCTTTAAAAAAGCGGACCGCCAAAAAGGAATTACCGGTACCAATCTGCTCGTCCTTCTGGAGAGACGCCTGGACAATGTCGTTTATCGAATGGGGTTTACCAACTCAAGAACCCAGGGGCGGCATTTTGTCCGTCACAATCACTTTCTGGTAAATGGAAAAAGGGTAAACATCCCTTCCTACCTGGTAAAGGTTGGTGACGTCATCGAGATTTCAGAGAAGAGCCGAAAAGTTCAATCCATCTTAGATTCAATGGATGCCGTTATAAGACGGGGACTGCCACAATGGGTAGGAATTGAAAAGGAAAATTTCAAAGGCGAAATCAAAAGCCTTCCAGTTCGCGAAGACCTTACGTTGCCGATGCAGGAGCAATTGATTGTGGAGCTGTACTCCAAGTAATTCCAAACGTGAGCAACAGCCTGCCATTGATGATAAACTGCATTGTTGTTTAAATCCTTCTTGGAGAATAGGTAATGTCTAATAACGAACTTATGTACATGAACTGGCGCGAGATGATCCGTACCGACAAAGTTCGCGTCAACAGCACTGAGGATTACGGAAAGTTCGTCTGCGAACCTCTTGAAAGGGGATTCGGCATAACACTGGGAAACTCCTTGAGACGGACCATCCTTTCCTCCCTCTACGGCGCTGCCATCGTTTCCGTACAGTTTGATTTGGTCGAGCATGAGTTCAGCGTTGTCCCGGGAGTGTTGGAAGACGTATCGGAAATCATTCTCAACCTCAAAGAAGTCCGTTTGCGAATGGACGATGCCACACCACGGACGATTCGTGTGGAAGCCTCCGGAGAAGGTCTCGTCACCGCCGGTGATATTGTCAGCGATGATGGCCGGGTAACCGTTTTAAACCCAAATCAGAAGATTGCGACGCTCACCGGTGACAGCACGCTGAAGATGGTCATGGTTGTTAAGGTCGGCAAGGGATATGCCCTGGCCGAAGCCAACAAGGACGAGGACGCTCCGATTGGTACCATCCCCATCGACGCTGTTTTTTCACCGATCAAACGTGTCAACTACGTTGTCGGAAACGCACGCATTGGGCAGCGTACTGACTACGAAAAACTTACACTGGAAGTCTGGACCGATGGTAGTGTGTCTCCCGAAGATGCGGTTGCATACGGTTCCAAAATTCTTAAAGAGCAGTTGAGCATTTTTATTAATTTTGATGAGGAAGCGGAGCCACAAGTCGATAAAAACGGTGAGGAATCCGAACCGCCTGCCTTCAACGACAATCTGTATCGCAGTGTAGAAGAGCTTGAATTGTCCGTTAGGAGCGCAAATTGCCTCAAGAATGCCGAAATTCTGAAAATTTATCAACTTGTACAGAAAACTGAAAACGAAATGCTGAAAACCAAGAACTTTGGTCGCAAGTCATTGAACGAGATCAAAGAAGTACTTTCGGAAATGGGACTTTCGTTGGGGATGAAGCTTGAGAACTTTGTTTCACCGGAAGTGTCCGTCGAAGAAGGGGAGTAATCATTCCAATGAGACATCGAAAAAGCGGCGTAAAACTGAATCGGACCACCAGTCACCGGCAGGCGATGTTCAGAAATATGGTGACATCATTGTTCAAGTATGGTCGCATCAAAACCACTGAAGCGAAGGCCAAAGAATTGAGACGGTGGGCAGATCATATCGTAACCTTGGCAAAACGCGGCGACCTGCATGCACGACGGAAAGCCATGTCTATCGTTCGTGAAAAACAAGTCGTCCATAAAGTTTTCGAGCAGGCATCGGGTCGGTATGGATCCGTTAACGGCGGATATACCCGGATCGTCAAAATTGGAAGGCGGCCTGGCGATGCAGCCACAATGACTTTGGTGGAGTTGATCCGTTCGGATGAAATTACATACACTGAACCCAGGAAAAAACCTGCTACGGTGGCTGATGTCACGCCTGTCACGGAAGCGGCGGATGCTGCCGCGACACCCGCGACTGATGAGACTGAGCCTGTACCGGTTGCGGAGGCGCCTGCTGACGAAGCCAAAGCGGCGGATGTTTCATCGCAGGATGCGGCAGCCGAAAATGAACCGAATGGCGAGTTGGGACCAAAGGACTCAAGCGAACCCGCAGATACCAAGGAATCATAGCGACAATTACATATACAGTTGCAATCAGAGGCCCTGCCATACGGCAGGGCCTTTTGCTTTTCACTGGATAGCATCGGTGGCAAACTCGTAAAAAGACGAAATTGTTTTTCTTTTTTCGTCCCCATGCAGGCGAGGATCCATTATTATCAAATAGTTATAAATTTTCGCCGGCATAGTAATGACACGTTTGGCGGCTTTTTACGAAACCATCAATAGCCCTTGAACCTTCGTTTTTCAGTACCGGCTCCTCACTGACAGTCTCCTTCAATCACCGGCGGCTTCATGATCAATCCGATAGCCTCGCGGGCCGTGGCGGCCGCTTCGGGGAACACGTCGATGAGGTTGGCGGTATGACGCAGGTTATCGGCGGTGCGCATCATTAGCATGGCCAGGTTGCCTTCGGCCATGCCGTAATCCCTGGCCACAAGTTCCCAGGGAGAACCTGCGGCCCAGGCGTGGGTCATGGCCGCCGGTCGCAGATATAGCCGGCGTACGTCGAAGCCACGCGATTTCATGTGCCGGACAAAGCCGGTCAGCTTCCTGTGGATGCGGTTGACGGCCTTTTTCAGGCGGTTGGGCGTCAGACGCCCTTCCATGCGGTCATCGGTTTCCCGCTCGTTGACAAAGCAGGCGAATACGCCGGCCATCATGGATGGATCCGTTTCCGGCAGCAATCCCTGTCGCAGGCATTCGGCCACCAGCAAGGGTTGGTCCACCCGCAGTTGGGATGCCCAGACACCGTCATCGGTGAGCCGGTCATCATTATCCACAAAGCCCGTCTCTTTGAGAAACGCCAGGTGGCGCTGAAAATTCTCCCACAGCACTTCGTGGATACCGGCCATGCGGTTTTTGCGGCGGCTGTCTTCGGCTTCCGTCATCAGAAGCCAGGTGGCAAAGGATCGTTTGAGCAGCTCCTCCACCTGGGCAGGCGTATGGGACAGCAGCAGATTGAGAACCATGGAGAAGTTGATGCGGATCCGGCTGTGGATTTTTCCCGGCCGGGAAGCCAGCAGGCGCCCCACCAGACGCAGGTCCATGTAGCGGCCCGGTACGGCCAGGACAAACCCGATTTTATCCATGCCCCGGCGTCCGGCACGGCCGGTCATCTGATGCAGTTGGGTGGCATCCAACGGCGCGAATTCGATGCCGTTGAATCGGTCTGAATTGAAAAACACCACTGTTCGTGCCGGAAAATTGACCCCGGCGGCAACGGTGGAGGTGGCGAAAACAGCCGTCAACAGCCCCTCGCGCATCAGGTTTTCCACCACCAGTTTCCAACCGGGCAGATGGCCACTGTGATGGGCGGCCACACAGGCTTGTTCCAGATGGATGCGTTGGCGGTGATTGTCCAGGTGGGGGGCATTGGCGGTTAGTTCAGCAATACGGTGGAAAATCCGGGCCTTCCGGTCTCCCGAAAGGGGAACCGCGCCGTGACACAGCTTGAGGGCGTCGTCGCAGTCGCTGCGGGATTTGAGAAAGAAAATGGCCGGCAACAGATCGTAGGCTTTGAGCATCCTGAGAATGTCCCCGAAGGGTGGCAGTCCGCGCCGTCGTGACAGTTCGGGCGTCTTTTTTCTGTTGACCAGACCGGCGGCCCGTTTATGCAGCTTGCCGGATGGGGGCTGACTTTTGGTCAACAGCGGCAACAGGGTCCCCGAGGGATGCAGGGTCATGGCATACAGGGGCACGGGTCGCCGGTTTTCGGAAACCACCCGGCACGGCCGCCCGCGGATGGCCGTCAGCCAACTGGCGATGGTGCCGGCATTGCCCACTGTGGCCGAAAGCATCAGCAGCGGGATGCGTGCGGGCAGGTAGATCATGGTTTCTTCCCAGACCACGCCGCGATCCTCGTCTCCCAAAAAATGGGCTTCGTCCAAGACCACCAGATCGGTGTTCAGCGCTCCCCCCTGGTGCATGGCATCGTATAGCTGGTTGCGCAGGATTTCGGTGGTCCCCACGACAATGGGCGCATCGGCACGCTCCTTTCGGTCTCCTGTAAGAATTCCCACATTCCGGGATCCGAAGATCTCACCGAATTCGATCAATTTTGCATTGGTAAGGGCTTTCAGAGGCGAGGCGTACCAGGCCCTTCCGCCCTGATCGAAAATTCGTTGGATGGCCTTTACCGCGATCCAGGTTTTACCGGCACCAGTGGGTGCCGTAACCAGGCAGTCCGCGTGGGCTATTGCGGTCACGGCTTCGGTCTGGAAGCGATCCGGTTTGAATGGCTGCTTTTCGGGAACGCCGATGGTGGCGAACACCGGCTTGAGCTGGGCATCGGCGCCGGGTGTAAAAGCAGGACGCCGGTCTGACCGGCTCCCGTGTGGTTTGCGTCGTGAAGGGTAACGGCGCCGCCCCCGGGGGACGCCATGGCGGGGCTTGTTCATGGGCGGCAGCTACAGCTTGTCAATGATATCAGAAACGATTTTTCCGGTTTGCGATGCCGTATCGTAGGGAGAGGTACCGGACAGATCGGCCTCAATGAGGGCGTCATCATATGGCAGAAAACCCAGAAATTCGAAATCCGGAAGGTGGGTTCGCAAAAAATCCTCGTCTTTGGAACTGCGGATCTTGTTGCCTACAATGGCCACCTGGTTCAAATGGATTTCCGATGCCAACCGGCGGATGTGCTCGGCCGTATCAATGCTGCGGCGGCCCGGTTCGACCACTACGATCAGTTTGTCAACGGCCTGGGCCGTGGCTCGCCCCAGGTGCTCGATACCAGCCTCCATATCCATGATAACCACTTCGTCGCGTCCCAGAACCACATGGGTGATCAAGGCCCTGAGCAGGGTGGATTCCGGACAGAGGCATCCGGATCCGCCTTTTTTGACGCTTCCCAGACGCATGAGCTTGATGTTGTCCTTTTTGGCGGAAAGGGTGTCGGGAATGTCGTCTACCTTGGGATTGAGCTTGAAGAAACCGCCCACGGTGCCCGGCTGGGCACCGGTGCGTTCGAAAATCAAGGCTTTCATTTCGGCAATGGGCGTAATTTTGTCGGCATCGGCGATGCCCAGAGCCGCAGCCAGGTTCGCATCCGGATCCGCATCAATGGCCAGTACACGTTTGCCCCGATCACTCATGGTCCGAGCCAGTAGAGATGAAAACGTGGTTTTTCCCACGCCGCCTTTACCGCTGACTGCCAGTTTCATATTTTATATCCTTATTGTTTTTGAGATTTACGACTTCGTAAGGTTGACAAACCTGTAAAAAGTCGGAAATGACATGATTGGTGAGTGTTACGAACCATTAATACCAGGGTTGTGCCGTTAGCGGTTCGCTCATTTTAAATCGTATCCATCCGGACATGCCCAATTTGCCTATTTTGGGAAAGACACTATATAATATAAACTATATTGACGGATTTACAAGGCGGTTGACCCCTTTGGATGTTTGAGGCTATATGACCCGCCATCATGTATCATGCAAAAGGTGTAGACCCCATATGAACACTACCGCAGATCCCCATGCGGCGATCCTTGCCCCCGCCGGCAACCGCGCTGCCTTCCTCGCTGCACTGGCCGCCGGTGCCGATGCGATTTACTGCGGGCTCAAATCCATGTCCGCACGTATGGAGGCCAAAAACTTCAGCATGCAGGATTTGGCCCCGCTGGTGGCCCTGGCTCACGAACGCGGCGTCGAGGTATACATCACCTTGAACGTTTTGCTCAAACCCGATGAACTGGACGTCACGGGGCGACTCATTGACAGGTTGCAGCGACATGTTCGGCCCGATGCTCTGATCGTCCAGGATCCGGGTGTGATCGCCTTGGCCCGCCAGGTGGGGTATGAAGGCGAAATCCATCTGTCCACCCTGGCCAACGTCAGTTTCCCCCGGGCTTTACGTTATGTATCCCGCCGCCTGGGGGCACAACGCGTGGTGGTGCCCCGGGAACTGTCCGTCGACGAAATCAAGGCCATGGCCGCAGCCTGCCCCAAAAACATGGGCCTGGAAGCCTTCATCCACGGCGCCCTGTGTTACGGTGTTTCCGGCCGCTGCTATTGGAGCAGTTATATGGGCGGCCGTAGCAGTTTACGCGGGCGTTGCGTCCAACCCTGCCGCCGGCGCTATCGACAGGACGGCCAGGTGTCACGGGCCTTTTCCTGCCAGGATTACGCAGTGGATGTGCTGGTCAAGATCCTGGCGCAGGTCAATCAGGTATGCACCTGGAAAATCGAAGGGCGCAAAAAAGGCCCCCACTACGTTTACTATACAGTGAGCGGATATCTGGCCCTGCGTGACCAAGGCGGCGATGCCCGTGCCAAACGCGACGCCCTGTCGATGCTGGAACAAAGCCTGGGCCGCGAAGCGACCCATTACAATTTCCTGCCCCAGCGCCCGCAGTCACCCATCAACACCCGTCGGCAGACCGCTTCGGGGATGTTTGTGGGCAAGGTCCAAGGACCGGCCAAAAATCCGTGGGTGGTGGTGCGAGACGCTCTGCTGCCCGGGGACGTCCTGCGGGTGGGGTATGAAGACGAACCGGGCCACGCCGTTTGCCGGGTGAACCGCCATGTGCCCAAAAAAGGCCGCTATCCACTGAAGCTGGGTGGCAACAAAACGCCCCGCAACGGTGCGCCCGTATTTCTCACCGACCGCCGGGAAAAGGCCCTTGAGAAAATGATTGCCGATATGGACGAGCTGGCCGGGCCGTCGGTCCCTTTGTCACCGTCGGTATTTACCGCCCGATTGCCCGATCCGGTCAAGTCATCCCGGCAGGCGGTGGAGATGCGCGTGGGGCGTTCGCCATCTCGCATATCTGGCCGCCGGACCGCCGGCATCTGGCTGTCGGAAACGGCCGCAGACAATATCGGCAAATCTTCGGCCGGCAATCTGTGGGTCTGGCTGCCGCCGGTAATCTGGCCGGATGATGAATCCCGGGTGGCCGGCCTTCTCAGCAACTGCCTGAAAAAGGGCGTGCGTCGGTTCGTGCTCAATTCTCCCTGGCAGATGTCTCTATTCAACCGCCCCCATGGATTGACCCTGTGGGCCGGCCCCTATTGCAACGCGGCCAACGCCTTGTGCCTGGAGACATTCAAAACCCTTGGTTTTTCCGGGGCCTTTGTCAGCCCCGAACTGGGGGAAAAAGATATCCTGACCCTCTGCGGCCAGCGCCCGCTGCCTCTTGGCATCGTGCTTTCCGGTCACTGGCCCCTGTGCATTTCACGAACCCTGGCCGATGGCATGAAGCTGCGGCAAGCCTTCGACAGCCCCAAAGGCGAGGCGGCCTGGGCCGATCGCCACGGTCCCCATTACTGGATTTTCCCCAACTGGAAGCTGGACATCACCGAAAAACGCGCCTATCTCCAACAGGCGGGTATGGGCATGTTCGTTCACTTGGACGAACCGGTCCCCAGGTCCGTCAATATCAAAAAACGGCCTGGATTGTGGAACTGGAAAATCGGTTTGATGTGAGCATCCAAAAAAATTCCAACCTTCTGAATTCTTTTTGAATTGCTTGATCTGAATGACGGAACTCCTGCCTCATTTTCATGCAATCGGTGTTCTGCATCGTTTTGTAGCAATATCGAATATCGTATTAATATCAAGTAGATGCCACTTAAAATGCATTGTTTTGAAGCATTGTTGCATCCACAGCGCATTCCTATGGTTATTTGATGATGCATATATCTGTCTGAAATAACTAATTATTTAGTATTTGGCACAAGCATTGCTTAGAATAGATGCGAATGACTTCCCGGCCAGACAAACCTGGCAGCAGCATGACAACCGGGAAGGACGGAAGCGTAAAGTCAATGCTTTCGGGGCGGAACAACCACGGGGATACGCTTTTTAAGAACACTCATGATAGGTCTCGGGGAGGTGACCATGCAACGGGTCAAGGAATTAATCAACGTATTGAACGACGAAGATGTCATCGCACGTACGGCTGTATCCCAAGCGAGCCATACCTGCAAAATCTGTCAGGGATCAGCATTGCACTTTCGGGATTCACGGGCGGAACTCGAATACAGCATTTCATCCATCTGCCAGAAATGCCAGGACTATTTTTTTTCCTACGAGAACTAGCCTCCCATCCTTCCTGTCAGTCTCACCGTTGCATAGCGCCCATCCGGAAATGACCAATTTGTCCGATATTTGCGTTATACGAACATTTTTATCCTCGACAATATCAACCATATGCCTGCGGTAAAAATGCTCAAAGGCCTTGATCTCGACCCAATTTGCCTATTTCTGGGCGGACAGGACACTACATAATAAAATAATAAACAACCTACCGGCCATAAACGGCGGTGAACCGACCCGTGGACCGAACCATATAAAAAATGCGCTGGCCTTTCTCTAATGTAAAGGGAGGCAAATCAATGGTGCGGCTGCCCACGCTAAGGGTCAGTTGGTGCCTGCCGGGATCCAGGGACAGCCTCAAAAGGGTATTTGTGGCGGGCAGGGTCTGCCAGGAACGGGTGTCGGCTTCTTCCAGAGCCATGAGGACCATTCGGGCCATCAATCCCACGATTTCGTCGTTTTTCCTCCCGATTTTCCGGGCGATAGCCTCCTTCGCGATTACCCGGGCAGTCTGTTTCAGCGCCACCTGCGCGGCTCGCCGGCCCAGTGATATTCGTGCCACGCGGTTCAGGTCGGTGCTCACCGCATTGCCTGGCAGTGGTTGATTGCCTGTATTCAGTTGAAAATGGCCGGCAGCTTCGCTGCGGTTCGCATATCGCGGAAATGAAATCCGCACCCCGGGTGGCAGGACGATATTGCCGGCCTCCTTCACCGGGCCGTTGCCCATACCGGCAAAGACGATGAGTTCACCTTGACCCGAAATATCGTCCCGCTGCCCGGCAACGGCGTACGAATCTGGCATGGCGCTATCGGACTCCGGTTCGATGCCTGAAAGGCTGCCCATCCGGAGCACCAATTCCCGGATGGGGGCGGGATCGGGCATCATGTCGACCAGCCGTTTGTAGACGATGTAGGCGTCGTTGAATTCGCCAAGCATTTCGTAGCACAACCCGATCAGGGCCATGCTGAAGTATGCGTCGGAAAGCGCCTCTGGATAGGTGTCGAAAACCTTCAGGGCCTGTTTGGCCTCCACCAGCGCATCCTCATATTGTCGCACCATGAGGTAGTTGATTATCAGATAGGTATGAACCCACAGGCGTTCGCAATACTCACCCTTGTATTGGGTCATCCAGTCGTTGGCGACCATGGATGTGGCCTGTTGACTGATACTGAGATAGTCCTGCCGCTCCATCAAGGCCGATGCCTGGCGCAACTGGGCAATGCTCTCTTCGAACCGGCCGCCGTAGTGCAGCAGCAAGCCCTTTTCCATGTCGAACAACAGCCCGGACAGCCCGGAGCCATTATCCGATTCGAGCATCTGTACAGCGGTGTCGGGGTCGCCATCAATGAAAAAGGCGTCCCTGGCCTGTTTTAGCTGACCGCCGGTACAGCCGACGATCAGCAGTAGGGTCGCCGCCAATGCTACCGGTGTGATACCGTGGGAGATGATAGAGATAAATCGATACACCGCCATTGATTTGTGGCGCACGTCTGCCCCATGGTTACCGCAAAGCGCGATGGCGCCACCCTGGGCATCCTGGCGCTGGCTTTTTCCCACTTTCGTAATACTGGGGGTTACCATCCGATAATCGGTTTGGAAGCTTCCCTGACCAGTTCCACGCTATCCGCCCATTCGATGAGACTGGTTTCAATGCTGGTAAGTTCCAGGTTCAGGCTGTAATAGATGTATGACTTTCTTTTAAGACGGATCTGTTTGGGGGCCTTTTTCTCGATGGAACGCAGCGTACCGGTGAGCATATATTTTGCGCCCACCTGCCGGGCAAGGGCGATGCGTGTCGATGGCGCCACGGCGCCACTCATCTGGTAGTCGGTCTCCTTGAGGATGTTGTCCCGTTGCGTCTTGTTGACAAAACGGGCCTTGCCGGTATGCAGGATCTCCTTGCGGATATCATCCGTGATACCGCTGGTATCGATGTGCTCCGACGTCCGGTTGGCGATTCCATATACAATGAGGACCGGCCGGTCCGTGGCGGCGGCCAGGGGCGGTTTGGTGTTCAGCGATGCCACCAGGTCGTGGACGATCTTTTTTTTGTCCGCGAATGTGTAGGTGGCGTCGTAGGTCAACGGTTCGTCCGGGGAAACGGTTCGCGTGGTGGCCGTACAGCCGGACATAACAATTAACAGACCCAGAAGGGTCAGAATCGGCCACCATCTCACTGTCTTATTTCGGTTCATGGGCTGCCTCCTGATGCTATTGTTGACGGTCTAAAAAGAGATACATATGCTTTATATCACAGCCGTTCAATCATTTTTGCCAACAGCTGCTCAAAGGTGGTCAGCGCCGCCGCCAGTTGCCGGGACAGGTCCGCAGCGGTGTCGAATCTTTCCTCGGCGGCGGCCTGCTCCAACTGCAGGGCGGCATCGGCGGCGGCATCGGCCTGAAAATTGCGGGCCATTCCCTTGATCGCGTGGGCTGTCCGGCTCAACAATTCCTTGTCTCCATCCTCGATAGCCTGTTTCACGGTATCGATCATGGGGGGATAATCGGAGATGAACATCCCGGCGACATCCTTGAAAAAGGTTACGTCACCATTGAACGCTTCCAGCAGTGCGTTTCTCTGATCTTCATGGATCACCGGTTCCGGAGGAGCTGGATCCGGCGTGTTTTCCGGCGCGTCCCTCGGAACGGGCACCACCCGGTAGATGGCATCCATCAAGGTTGTTGAAGAGATCGGTTTGGATACATAGTCATCCATGCCGGCGTTGAGGCAGCGCTCCCGGTCACCTTTCATGGCGTGGGCCGTCATGGCGATGATGGGAACATGCACTCCATTCTCTTTTTCTTTTTCACGGATCTGAGCCGTTGCGGTCAGGCCATCCATTTCCGGCATCTGCACATCCATCAAAACCAGGTCGTAGGAATGGTCGGCCAATGCATCCATGGCCCGCCGACCCGTATCGACCAGGGTCATCCGGCACCCCCAGCTATCCAGGAGTCGGCGGATATATTTCTGGTTGAAAGGAGTATCTTCGGCCACCAGAATGTTCAGGGATCGAAGTGGAAACGATTGCCCGATGGTGTTGTCGGGACCCAATGATTCGTATGGATGCGTATCAATGGATAGAGACTGGATGACGGCGTCGAGCAAGTCCGAGGGGCGGATCGGCTTGGCCAGGTTATTCGCGCCACTGTTTTTTCCCAGTCGGGCCACCCGTTGATCCGTCATGGAGGTTACCATGAAAAGCATGCGTGTACTCCCGCCGGTGAGGGATTCGATGCGGCGGGCCAGGGACAACGCACCGTCGCCGGGCAGATCCGAGTCGACAAGGGCCAGGTCAAAGGGCTTTTTTCGTCTGGCCGGGGTCATCAACGCTTTTTCGGCCGCGGCGCAAGACGCCGCCGCATGGGGCATCATTTTCCAACTGATAAGCATCTCACATAAAATCTTCAAATTGGTGGCATTGTCGTCCACCACCAACACGCGGGGCCGGATCCGGTCAATCTCTGCGGGCAACTCCAGTCCCCCCGGCCGGGTTGTATCGACACCGAACCGGATCGTAAAATGGAAAATACTGCCCTCTCCCAGAACACTTTTAACACCGATTTTTCCGCCCATCAGGTTGACCAGTTGAGAGGAAACGGCCAAACCAAGTCCGGTACCGCCGAATTTGCGTGTGGTACTGCCGTCGGCCTGCCGAAACGCTTCAAAAATCAATGCCTGCTTACCGGCGGCGATACCGACTCCGGTATCGCGAACGGCAACGTGTAAAACAATCTGGCCGTTTTCCATGGCCTTCTGCCTGGCGTAGACCACGATTTCACCTGAATCGGTAAATTTAAGGGCATTGCCGATCAGGTTGAGAAGTACCTGTCGGAAACGGTGGCGGTCCCCGATCAGCCGGTCCGGCACATCGGGAGCCACGCGATAGGCCAGTTCCAAGCCTTTTTCATGGGCCTTGACCGCCAGAATTCGGAGGGCTTCGCCCAGAAAATCCCTCAGGTTGAACGGCGACCGCTCCAGTTCCAGCTTGCCCGCTTCTATCTTGGAAAAATCCAGGATGTCGTTGATGACCGACAAAAGGGAATAGGCTGCCGATTGAACCACTTTAAGATCATCTTTCTGCTCCCGGCTCAACGGAGATTCCAGAAGCAGTTCGACCAGTCCGATAATGGCGTTGAGCGGTGTCCTGATCTCGTGGCTCATGTTGGCGAGGAACTCGCTCTTGGACCGGCTGGCTGCCTCGGCAGCCATTTTTTCCTGTTTTAGTGCATCCGCCTGACGCCGGCGGGTCACATCGCGAAGAATTCCCCTGAAGCCGAGCACTTTTCCGCGGGGATGGATAATGGGTGACACCGAGGTTTCCACCCACCGTCTGGCACCGTCCTTGCGCACGATGGTGAAGGCCAGATCCTTGATGGCCCGACCGGTTTGGTTGACACGTTCGAAGGCACCCACAACGTTTTCGCTTTCCGCCGGTGTCAACAGCCGCTGATAATTCAGTACCAGCAATTGTTCAGTACTGTATCCCAGAATTCTGCGAAAGGAATCATTGGAGAAGGTGAACCGGCCGTTACGATCGGTCTCAAAATAGCCGTCCTCAATGTTTTCGATGGTGGTTCGGTGTTTCTCCTCGCTGCCGGCCAGGGCCATGTACGCTTTTTGGCGCTGGCGGATGGTATAACCGACGTGAGATCCGAAAATCATGAAGAAGCTAAGGACCAGTAAACGGCTGAGGATTTCGTTGAAATCGGGGCGGATAAACTGATCGAGAAACGGTCTTCCCTGAGCGGTTAAGGCATAAATGAGAGAAGCGAATATCCAGTAGACGAAAGCCAGCCCCATACCCAACAGCAGGACGCTGTCCGCCGTACGAACCGTACCGGGCCGCTGCTGTTTCTTTACGCGCTGATGGTTCTGGTTGCGGTTTTGCTGCTCAGCCATAGGCTCAACTGTCCGTTTCATTGTCGGCTGGGTATCACGAACGGCATTGAACGTCTAATCGACGAGTATTTCACTGATCTTGCGGGCTAGTTGATTCAGATTGTATGGTTTCTGGATGAAACCGTCACACCCCTTTTTGAGGATGGACTCGGCCTGTCCTTCGATGCTGTATCCCGACGACAGGATAACCCGGACCTCCGGCTTGGCCGACTTGATGTGATCATAGACGATTTCCCCCCCCAGATCAGGCATAACCAGATCAAGAATCAGCAGATTGATGCGGTCTTTGTGTTCATCGAACATGTGCAACGCCTCCCTGCCGCCGTTGGCCAGCAGGACTTCGTAGCCCAGTTCGTTGAGCATGGCTTTGTCTGCATTGAGGATATACTCTTCATCGTCAACCACCAAAATGGTGCCTGATCCTTTCTCCGGGCGCGTGTCGGCAGGGTCATCGGCCGTGTCGCCACGCCCTGCGGTTTCCACCTGAATTTTTGCGGAGGGGAGATGGACAGAAAAAGTGGTCCCCTGGCCCACCTGGCTCTCCACGGAAATAATGCCCTGGTGTTTTTTAATGATTCCGAATACGGAAGCCAGCCCCAGTCCTGTGCCTTCGCCAACAGGACGGGTGGTGTAAAAAGGTTCGAATATGCGTTCGATGGTTTGGCTGTCCATACCGGTCCCCGTATCGGAGACGTCTATTTTCAAATAAAGCCCAGGCGAGAGATGGTATGGTTTGACGAATTCTTCGTCCAGCGAGACATTGGATGAACGGATCGTCAAGGTGCCCCCCTGGGACATGGCATGCCAGGCGTTTACAAACAGATCCATCAGGGCCAGTTCGATCTGGGCGGTATCCACTTCCGCCAGGGCCAGATTCTTCTCCAGGTGCCGGACCACATGGATCTCCTTGCGGGTCCGTGCAAACATTTCTGATGATTTTTCGATCAGCTCGTTTACATCTACCCTTTCAAAGGCGTACCGACCGCCTTTGGCGAAACTGAGCAGTTGGCGGGTCAGATTGGCACCGTTTTCAACGCAGCGCTCAATGCCGGCCAGTTCATCGTATCCGGTATCCCCCGGTTGTTTGTCCTGTACCAGGATAGAGACGTTTCCCTGGATACCCATCAGCAGATTGTTGAAGTTATGGGCAATGCCTCCGGCGAGATTGCCGATGGCGTCCATGCGGCGCATGTGCTGCAACTGATATTCCAGGTCTCGCTGATCGGTTACATCGGTGATGAGCAAAATGGCCGTATCGGCTTCGTCCTTTACCGGAAATCTGCGTACAATGACCTGCCGACCCTTGAGATCCATGGGCCGGGTCAGCCCGACGACCGACATCTCCCGGTCATTGCGATTGACCAGTTTGTCTATGCGGTCTTTCGATCCGTCGGTGAACAGGTCCTGCGGTTTCGACGTAAGCAGGGTTTCCAGGGGCACGCCGCAAAGCTTTGTCGCCGCAGAGTTGGCATAAACCACTTGGCCGGTATAGACTTCCAGAATACCCTCGTTCATGCTTTCCAGAATCGTTTCCAGATGGCGGTTGCGGCCAAGCAGTTCCCTGGTCATCCGCCTGGCGTACACAGGAATGCCATCCACCGAAGACATGCCAAGAATATCGTTTCCACGGATCATTGTGGATGGATCATCTGCGTCTTCGATGGCTGCCAGAACATGCTTGCCCATTTGGCCGAACGGTCCCTTGGCAATGCATGTGTTGACACCGATCTTGTGGAAGTCCAGGTCCATCTCGGCCACGGCAGCGGATATGATCACCAGATAGCAATTACGCATGTGTTCCATGGTGCGGATGATTTGACACAGCTTGTCGCCACCGATTTTGGGAATAATCAAATCGACGAAAACGATATCCGGCCGGTAGGAGGTCAGCAGGCTCAGGGCAGACAAGCCGTCTTCACAGGTTTCCACCTCATGGCCTTCCCCTTCCAGCAAGTTGGCCAGAAACTTGAGAACCATGCGGTTGTCGTCAACCACCAGAATTTTTTTCATAAAAATATCATCCTTTTGCCCCTTCCGCAACGGGGGAAGGTCTCAAGGCGTTGGCAACGGCCGCGAACCGGCCGGCCTTGATGTCAACGGTGTGCGAAATCGATGATTTTTGCAGTTTGATTGATTATGCACGCGCCGATGTTAAGGGTCAAGCAAATAATCGCCCGGCCAAAAGTGATCGAAATGGGTATTTTCGTTTGACACGATAACGCAACCCTATTTAGATAGGGTATGTCTATAAATAGGCAAATTTGATCGAGATCAAGGCTTTCGTCCTAATTGCAATAAATTTAACCTTGGTCTCAGCCCGAGCGACCCGGAGCGGTTCGGACCGATCCAGCGAGCCATGTAACCAGCAGAAATTTTAAGAACGTCGAACATTGGTCTGACTTATAGCCTCCTTCGAGGGGGCTTCATCAGACCACCCGCTCGGCGGGTGGTCGATGATTTAAATACGAGGTCTGCAAAAGGGTGAAACGATAATTCATTTACCATATCGAAACATCGCACGCGCCGGAAAAAAGCCGGCTTACAGCAGGAAAACAACACCGCCATGCAATACAATGACTCCATCGATGAATCACGACAATATCTTCGCCTGGCTCTGGAGCTGATCGGTAAACACGAGCTGCCGACAGACCCTTTGAATTACTGCATCTGGTACGAATATGCATCTGAAAGAAATGGAGAGCTCAAGACCGCCATTGATCAATACTTGCAGAACAAGCAGTTCTTTTCACCGATGGTCGCTCGTCGGTTTTTCAGGCAATTCATCGCTGCCGACGAAACGCTGAACGATCAAATCAAAGAGACGTTGAGAAAGCTGTTTGCAGACATGGCGGGAGCCATCAACACGACCCATAAAAGTTTCAATACCTCCGAAAGCAACCTGGAGATCATCAATGCGGCTCTGGCTGCCAGCCTCTCGGAAAAGGATGTGGAGCGGATCGTCAGCCAGATCAAAAAAGAAATCAAATCGCTCGAATCGTCGAGTTCATCCTTCAAGAAACAACTGGATCAGGCAACGCGCGAAATCGACAAACTGAAGGTTAAAATTGCCCGCTATCGAAAAGAGGCCCTCAAGGACCCCTTGACACAAATTGACAACCGTCGGGGATTCGAACAAGTGCTTCGACATGTGACCGAACAATCCGTATCCGATGATACGCCACTGTGTCTGATCATAACCGATATCGATCATTTCAAACGCATCAACGATACCCACGGTCATTTGGTGGGGGACAATGTGCTGCGCATGGTGGCATCCACCCTTAAAGATTCCATCAAAGGGCGTGACCAGGCGGCGCGCATCGGCGGAGAAGAGTTCGCCATTCTTTTGCCGGATACACCGCTCGAAGGAGCCAGGACGCTGGCAGAAAATCTGCGCATTACGTTCGAGCGGCTGGATCTGAAAAGGAAAAATACCGGAGAAACCCTTGGACGGATCACCCTCTCTTTTGGCGTGACGGCTTTTCGACCGGGTGAAAAGGCGGAGGAATTTTTCAACCGGGCCGACAATGCCTTGTATCGGTCCAAAGAAACGGGACGAAATAAAGTCACCGGGATATAGCCACGTCATGCGTGCCGCATGATGGACGGAATCATCAAAGAGAAATTCAGCCTGTCTTTTTTGCCGGGGACATGAATCGCGAAAAGCTTTTATATCCTGTGAATGCAAGCCTTTTCGTAGTCGGTGTGAAGACGTCTGATCAGCTGTCCCGCGGGTGATCGAACCGGCCGTGCGCCAAGAAATGCGCGGTCTGTTCCATTACCTGCGGGTTGGTCATGATAAAGCCATGACTCTTGTTGACAACCAGAAAATCGGCCATCTCCTCAAGCCGGGCACGTGCCACTGACACCTTGCCGTCATCGGGTCCGGGTAACCGCAGGGAAAACCAGGGCTCCAGGGTAGCATCGCCGGTAATGATGCCCACCGGGACATCCACCGGCCGCAAACGGTTGGGGAGGCAGTCGGCGGACGTTCCCAATTGTTGACCGGCGGGCCCCATGATCCAGCGGTATAGGAAGACATCCTTGAGCCAGTCCGCGATCTCGCTGCCCCTGTTGGGCGGGCTCAACATCACCACCCGGCTGCCAGGCGGCAGAGAATGATTTTGCAGATACTGCCGTACCAGTATGCCTCCCAGCGAATGGGTCACGAAATGGATGGATGCCCCGGGAAATTGCCGGCGACAACGATCCACCGTTGGGGTTAGAAAGCGTTTGCTGATGGTCTCTATATCTGCCTGAGTCGAAGGGTATCCCAGGTTGATGGTCTTATACCCCCTGTCCGCAAGATAGCGCTCCATTTTGTGCATGGACCGAGGGGTGCGTCCCATGCCATGCATCAGGATGACCGCAGCCGTAGCCACGTTCCCAGCAGCATGTGCTGCCGGACACACCGTGAAAATCAGCATGGTCATGAGCATTACAGCACCAATGGCGGTAACGGCCCTTTGCCTCAGACGACGAATCATCAGCCCTTGATCACTCGCGGCGTCAGCATCTGGTGCTGGGGGCAGATGGATTTGGGATTCTGATAGGCGCATCCGGCGAAAGCAGCCAGGTACTTTCGTATGTGTGTCATCTTCACGACTTCATCGACGAATCCTTTGCGGGCACAATATTCCGGCCTGGAATTATCGTAATACTCCCGGGCCATCTTGTTCATCTTGTCTATCACCGGCTGCAGGGGGTTTCCGGCCTTTTTCTCCTTGACCAGCCGCCGGGAGAAGCTGGCCGCGGCCGCCGTTTCCCCATGCATGACGTAAATCTCCGTGGTGGAGACCCCCAGCGTCAGCGCGTTGTGCCGGTTGGCCGTCGGCCCGCCCATCACATAATGGGCCGCGGCGCTTCCCTTGCGCAAAACCACGAGCAATTGCGGCACATCGGTGGACTGGATCGAATATATCAACGACTGCCCCAGTCCCAGCATTTCGGCCTTTTCGGCAGTATCGCCCACATCGATACCGGAGGTGTCCTGAAACCATACGATGGGCACACGGTCACGGCCGCACAGGGTGACGAATTCGCTCATCTTGATCAATCCCTGTCGATAAAGCTTACCGCCGATACCCGGATAATCCGCATATTCGGGATATCCCTCACCCAGCCAGCCCTGTCGATTGCCGACGACGCCCATCAAATAGCCATCTATTTTCACCAGCCCGGTGTAAATTTCGGGTCCGTAATCGGGCTTGAATTCAAGATGCTCGCTGCCGTCAACGATCCGGGACAGCACCTGGTCGAAGTCATAAACCTGCTTCTGATTGAATGGTACCAGACGGTAAATGTCCTCCTCCGGAAACAGCGGCTTCTTCGGGTCCGCCACCCGGAAAAATTTGGGATGGTAGGCAGGAATGTCTTTCATATAGTCCTTGACGCCATCCAGAACCTGTTTTTCCTCTTCGTATACATAACGGAAAAAACCGGTGGCATCATGGTGAATCTCAATGGATCCCGGGGGCTTGGCCTTGAATTGCATGGCCGCATTGATCAGGGCTTCGGCACCTTCCTCGTCGAAGTGGCCTTTGGGTGACATGCCGCTCAAGATGCCGCCGCCCCCCACAGCGATATTGCAATCTTTATGGGCGAACAAAATCGTTGGACTGATGCCTTGGTAGCCGCCGCCGGCAGGATTGGTTCCGTATATGGCAGCCAGAATGGGGACTCCGGCCTGATTCAACTCGGCATGCCGGAAAAAAGTCGCACCGCCCCCACGGCGATCGGCATAGAATTTTTCCTGTTCGGTCAGTTTGACCCCACTGCAGTGAACCAGCCAGACCAGCGGTATGTTCAGCCGTTTGGACAGATTGGTGACCCGCAGAATGTTTTCCGATTGGCCGGGCAGCCAGGCGCCGGCCAGGACTTTGTTATCGAAGCCGACGATAACGGCCCACTTCCCTGATATTTTCCCCAATCCATCGACGACGTTGGTGGTCCCCTCCTCATTTTCTTCGGGATTGTAAAGCGTGTGCAGGGGACACCAGGTGCCCGGATCGATCAGATAGTTTAATCGTTGCCAGACTGTCATCTGTCCGCGGGCGTTGATTTTTTCTTCGGAAAATCCGGCCGATTTGACCTTTTCGGCCTGCTGCTCCAAAGTTTTTTCAATTTCGTGAATCCGCTGGACATTTTCTTCGGCGCTCTTCATCTGTCCGGCATTCAGATTTTTCCCAAAAACAGGCATGCTCTCAAAATATGGTTTCATGACATAACTCCTGAGCAGGTGTGCAATCCCTTAAAACCGATACCGCGTCCAGCAGTTGCTCGACACCGCTGTGGTTGCTGCCGGGATCGAACAGGTGGGTGCCAACAAAGGCAATGCGTCTGCATGGCTATCGGGACATCCATGGCCGGCTTCTCTCCAGTGAGAGGTTCTCGTTGCACACCCCCTGTTTTATCAAAGTGCGTCCTGAAAATCGCCGCCAATGCAAAAGGAGAAGACCCGGCGGTCAACTGGCGGTTTTGCATACCTGGGTTTTACTGATCGGATCCGTTTGCGGTTGGCGTTCGTAGCTACGCAGGTGGCTTTGCTGTGTTCCTCATTCCCTTTTTTAGGGTGGGCGTTTTCATATAAAATAAAGGGATATTGTAATTATATTTTACCTTGGGAAGAAAACCCCACAGTGTTGATTATAAAGGTTGCAGGTGTTATACTTCTTTTGTCTGGATGATGCCAACGCTTTTTGAAAAAATCTGCAGACCCAACTACTTCGATGATAATCCTGCCTATACCTGTTCATATGAATAAAGGTTCCAATTAGTTTTCTACATAATGATTGAAGCGGTATTGGTTTGAAAGAGGAGCTGGTATGAAAACATGGCTGATTGATGCACTGATCTGTCCCCAGTGCCTGGACAGTGAAATTGAACTCAATTTAGATATAAGCGCCGGAACGGATGATGAAATTATTGAAGGACGCCTGGCCTGTCCCCAATGCGGGCAGGCTTACCATATCCACGAGGGGCTTGCCGTGGTTGTGCCTGAAAAGACCCTGCCCGTTATTCAGGAAACCACGGGATACAACTCTTTTTCCATGCACTCCTCCTATTTGTGGAGCCACTATTCAGAGTTTTTTAATGGTCCGGATGCCACGGATGCCTACCAGAAATGGGCCCGGGTCTTTGGTGCCGAACGGTCCGGCCTTGCCCTTGATATCGGCTGTGCTGTGGGGCGTCTGACCTTTGAGATGACCAAAACCCATGACCGGGCTGTGGGGCTGGATACTTCTATCTCTTTTGTTCGGGCCGCCCGGGAACTGGCTGCCCGGAAAAGGCTGGTGTTTGATTTGATCATGGAGGGGCAGATCACGGAAAAACGGGCCTGTGACCTGGATCCCGAATTTGGCTTTGACCGGGTGGAATTTATCGTTGCCGATGCCATGGCATTGCCTTTCCGGTCCCGGCGTTTTGCCACGGTCAGTTCCGTAAACATTCTTGAAAAGGTGCCAGACCCCTTGTTGCACCTGGCCGAAGCCAACCGGGTCATGGATGAAAATGATGCCAGATTTCTTTTTTCCGACCCCTTTTCCTGGGATGAAAATGTCAACAGCCCGGATCGCTGGCTTGGGGGCACGAAAGACGGCCCTTTCAAGGGCGGGGGCATGGATAATATCTGCCGGCTGCTCCAGGATCCAGAATCGGTGTTTTCCCCGGGCTTCAATATAAAGGATATGGGGCAGGTATTGTGGAAAATCAGGAAAACCCGAAATTTGTGGGAGCATATTACCTCGCAGTTTGTTGTTGCTGAACGAAACAGAATATAGACAGGGAGGTTGTTTTGGCCGAACAGAAACCAGGAATTTGCGGCTTGTGTTTCCACAGTCCCGGATGCGGTGTCATTGTCCATTTTGACGATGACGGTAAGATCGACCGGCTCTCTCCGGACCCTGGGGCGCCCATGGGCGAAGTGCTTTGCCCCATGGCGGCCAGTGCAAAACAGATTATCTATTCCGATGCGCGTATCAGACAGCCCTTGAAACGAAACGGGCCCAAGGGAAAACTGGATTTCAAACCCATCTCCTGGGATGCGGCCTTTGACATTATTGTTGAAAAAATGGCGGCCATTAAAGCGGAACACGGTCCCCAGGCCCTGGGATTTTACGCCGGTACAGGCTCCTACGAACGGGCCTTTAAAGATGCATTCCAGCTTGGCGGTTCCCATATTTATCTTGCCTCAAGCATCCTTTTTCCCTATGGATCACCCAATACCTTTGGCGTGGGCGCACCCTGTTACACGTCCCTGGGTGTGCTGGCGCCCCAGTTGACCTGTGGCTGCCTTCATACGGACATGTTTTCCGATCTGGACAATTCAGACCTTATTTTTGTATGGGGAACGGACCCATCCACATCCACGCCCCCGGCCATGTTCAAACGCCTGGTCCGGGCCGCCCATGAAGGTGCAAGAATCATTGTCATCGATCCCAGGCAGACGGCGTCGGCCAAATTGCCGGACAGTCTGTGGGTGCCCATCCGGCCTGGCTCTGACGGAGCCCTTGCCCTGGGCCTGTGCCATATTCTGATCCAGGAAAACCTGATTGACCATGCCTTTGTACAAGAGTGGACCCTGGGCTATGATGAATTTTCTGAATATGTCAAGGCGTTCACGCCAGAGACCGTTTCCGGGATCACCGGTGTGCACCAGGATCTGATTATGGAGCTGGCCGAAGAGATCGCCGATGCCGAAGGGGCAAGCTATGTGATGTATACCGGCCTGGAATATACCAAATCCGGTGTTCAGAACATCCGGGCCGTCATGGTGCTGTGGGCCCTGGCCGGACAGCTGGATGTGGAAGGGGGGCGCTGTTTTGTCCGGCATGAGAACCAGATCCATCTGAGCCGGGACCACCAGCTTGCCACGCCTGGGTTTGATCAATCCATCGGGGCAGGCCATTTTCCGGCGTATGCCCATTTTTGCGGCGGAGAACCCCATGCCAACCGCCTGCCGAAATCCATTTTAGAAGGGGACCCTTACAAAATCTATGGTCTGTTTATCCTCGGGGCCTCCATCCTGACCTCCTGGCCCAATCCCATTTTGTGGCAAAAGGCGTTTGATGCCCTGGATTTTATGGTCTCCATTGATCTGCAGCTCACCCGGGACGCCGCCTGGGCAGATATTGTACTGCCGGCCACCACGGCCTTTGAGCAGTCCTCCTATTGCTTTTACGGCAATGCTGTCCGGTTGCGGGAAAAAATGATTGATCCGCTGGGCCAGAGCAAGCCCTGTTTCACCATTTTAACGGAACTGGCCAAAAAACTTGGGTATGCTGACAAGTTCCCTGCTGATGAGACAGCACTGCTGGACCTGGTTTTGAAAGGCACGGGTATTACCCGGGCGGATATGGAACAGGACCCGCGGTTGACGGTGCGCAAACCCACCGAGCCCATGGCCTATCGGAAATGGGAAACTGGCCTTTTGCGAAAAGACGGAAAACCCGGTTTTGAGACCCCGTCGGGTAAGTTTGAAATTAAATCTACCCTGCTTGAGCAGATGGGGTATGAGGGACTGCCCAAATATGAAGAGTCCTTTGAGACACCTGTCAGCCGGCCTTTGCTGGCCAACCGATTCCCTTTGGTCCTGGGTACGGGGCCGTTTAAGCCGGACATGAAATCCTGCCTGCGGGCTGTGCCTGATTTTATTGAAAGATATCCTGACCCCATGGTCCAGATGAATCCGGCCGATGCTGCAGACCGAAATATTGAAACCGGCGATACTGTGGTGGTAAAAACGGCCCGGGGATTCGTGGAGATGCGTGCTGATGTGACGGAAAACATGATGAAGGGGTTTGTGTATGCACCGGTGGGTGGCGGCGGTCCGTTGGGTCCTGAATCCTGGCGCAAAGCCAATGTCAATGTGCTTACCGACCTTGAGCAGTTTGATCCCATTTCCGGGTTTCCCATATATAAAACACTCATGTGTCAGGTGAAAAAGAAACGCCGGAGACGGACCATTGTGGTCCAGGATCCAAGTTTGGGATGTGTGGGATGACATACAGTAAGCATTCACAGGGAAAACGCATCTGCTTTGTCACCGGGCACTTGAAGTATGCCCCATACGTCTGCGTGCCCGAAGCCGCGCATCTGCGTTCGCCCTGTAAACGTTTACCGGCGGTGCTTTACAGGTATTGGCTGCTTCTACCCCGTGAACAGGTATGACATACATACCGCGCCGTGTAGTGGTCCAGTAAAACGGACACGGGGTTAAGCATCATTGCGGTATCGTTTTTTTCCTGTCCCATTTTGTTCCGTTAAAACCGATATCGCAGCGGCTATAGGGCGCCAAGGGCCTGGGAAAAATCTGCGATGATATCATCCAGCGCTTCAATTCCCACCGATACGCGAATCAACTCGGGCAGAATACCCGCGCGCACCTGATCCGCCTCATTGAGCTGACGGTGGGTCATACTTGCAGGGTGCAATACCCCTGTGCGTACATCGGCGACGTGCACCACTTTTTGGGCAAGTTGCAAGGCGTCCATCACCTTTTCCGCCGCTCCCCGGCCGCCGTTAACCCCGAATGTCAAGACACCACTGCCGGCTTTGAGGTATTTTTTGCACAGCGGGTAGTTGGGGTCGCTCTCCAGCATTGGGTAGGCCACCCAGGCCACTTTCCCATGGTTTTCGAGGAATTGCGCCAGCGCCAGCGCGTTCTCACTATGGCGTTCCATGCGCAAGTGCAGGGTCTCCAACCCCCTGTTAAAGAGAAAAGCGTTTTGGGGACTCATATAACAGCCCATATCACGAACCCATTGTGCCCGCGCCTTCACAATGTAGGCCGCAGGGCCGAAAGCCTCGGTATACCTCAGGCCATGATACGATTCGTCTGGTTCGGTCAGCCCGGGGAATTTACCATTGTCCCAACCATAGTTGCCGCCATCCACGATCATACCGCCGACACTGGTGGCGTGACCGTCGGTATATTTGGTGGTGGAGTGCACCACAATATTGGCGCCAAGGGTCAGGGGCTGGCAAAGGTAGGGCGTGGGGAAGGTGTTATCCACAATAAACGGAACATCGGCCGCCTTGGCAATGGATGCAAATTTATCGAAATCGAGTACCTTGGTTCCCGGATTCGATAGTGTCTCACCAAAAAGCAGCTTTGTATTTGCCCTGAACGCCGACTGGATCTCCGCCCGGGGCGCGTCAGGATCGACGAAGGTAACATCAATGCCAAGCTTTTTAAAGGTATGCTTAAAAAGATTGAAGGTGCCGCCATACAGGGTAGACAACGCCACCATATGATCACCGGCCACACAAATATTGAGCACCGCAATGGTTGAGGCTGCCTGCCCCGAGGAGAAGGCCAGGGCACCGACCCCTTTTTCAAGCACAGCCATCTTGTTCTCAAAAACCGCTACCGTGGGATTGCTGATGCGGGAGTACATATGCCCTTCGGCTTTCAGATCAAAAAGATCGGCGATATTCTGGCATGAATCGTAGGCATAGGTTGTGCTTTGCACCACAGGGGCTACCAGCGGTTCCCCATTCTTGGGCACGTATCCCGCCTTGACGGCCTGGGTTTCAATACGCCAATTGTCGCTCATAATTTGCTCCACACGCTCAAGAGGATTGTCTTAAATTCACTTCTGCTACTCAATAAGAGACAATTATGCAACCCTTTTAATCAACAGCCTGATAAAAAACGACCTGGTTGCACCAAATCCCAATTATAATTTGATGAGAGGCCATTCTTGTCTTGACGACAAGACTCCGGATGAGGTTTACTTCGGTTTACCTCGTCCGTTTGCCGAGGCTACCTGACCACCATGTTTTTTATAGCTTATATCCCACCCGTCAGGCTGTCCAACCTATGGGATCCACCGCCAAGAAAGGAGGTCCCAATGCCCCGGTTTAAATCGCTCATGGACGTATTCAAACTGCTGGAAAAATCCAATTGCCGCAAATGTAACGAAAAAACCTGCATGGCCTTTGCCGCCGCCGTGTTTGGCGGTCGGCGGCCACTATCCGACTGCCCCCGGCTGGATCCCCGGCTCGCCCGGCAGGTCGAAACCCGGCCAGAGCAGTGGGTCGATAACGAACAGAAAACAGAAAATCCGTTGGCCGGACTGAAGGCCCGGCTGCGCCAGGTCGATTTCGCCGATGCGGCCGGTCGCATCGGTGCGGTCTGGGATGGTAAAAAGCTGGTTTTGAAAGTGATGGGCAAGGATTTCGGGATGGCTCCAGACGGTACGGTATTCACGGATATCCATGCCAATCCCTGGGTAACGGCCCCTGTTATCAATTACATCCTGCACTGCAAGGGCATCCCGGTTGCCGGAAATTGGGTGCCACTGCGAGAACTTCCCAGTGGGGGAGAGTGGTACCGGCTGTTCGGTCAGCGCTGTGAGAAGCCCATGAAAAAGGTCGCCGATGCCTACCCCGAGCTGTTCGGTGACCTGGTCGAACTGTTGGGTGGTCAGCCGGCCAATAGCCAGTTCCAGTCGGATGTGGCCCTGGTGCTCTATCCTCTGCCCCTGATCCCGTTGCTTGTCTGCTACTGGCATGCGGAGGACGGCATGGGGTCCGATCTGAACCTGTTTTTCGATACCACCGCCGAGGATAATCTGAGTATTGACGGCTTGTATACTCTGGGGGCGGGTATTACCCGGATGTTTGAAAAACTGGCCCTGCGTCACGGGACACGCTGATCGCTCAAAACAATACAAAAAACTGGCCCGCTTATCCAGAAAACTCGATTTGCTGTATCCGCCCGCTTCCCCGCGCTGCCTGGGAGCGGAAATGGGTCATGCGATCCCCACGGGAGTGCGGGAATCCTCAAAGGAGGATTAAAATGGTGGAACGCGCACCGGTTTTCGACAGAATCATCAATGACTATTTGCGGCAAGTGACCACTCTGGAAGGCGGTACCCGCTTAACGGACATATTGGGGGTCAGCACCACACGGGATGGTTTTACGGTTCCCCTTTTCGACCAGACCATCGTTGTCAGGTCATCGGGGATCTCCGATAATAGCGGCAAGGCCCCCAGTCACGCGATCAGTGTGCTGGTTTGCCAATACCTGCTGCTATGCCCGGATCCGCCCCAGACGGATCACACCCTGGTCACCTACAAGGATTTCAAAGATGCGGCACCTTACGTCGGCGGATTCAAGAACACGGTCGAACGGCCCATTGCCGACACTTTTTCGGGCCGCGTGGACAGGTTAAAATCGGCATGTCAGGCAATCGGCGGACGGCCGTTCGACACGGACGTGAATTGCGAACTGGCTTATCGGTTCCAGGCACTGCCGCGAGTACCGATCTTTCTCCTTTTTCATGACGCCGACGAAGACTTTACGGCCCAGTGCACATTGCTTCTGCAAAAAAACGCAGCCAGCTATCTGGACATGGAGTGCCTGGCTATGATCGGAGGAATACTTGCGCATCGTCTTCAGCAGGAGGCCTGATCCGGTACCGAATGTCCTGAAAGTTTGCCATGGGCGGTCTATATGATGGAAAGCCGGGCGGCTCGCCAGCCGCCCGGCCGGTGTCAGCCTGGGAAGGATTCTAATAACTATAAATGTTTACAAACTATGCAAGTCCGACTTTGATTCAGTCAAGCGATTAATTCGAAGCTATTTCAAAAACAGGATTTCGGATCAAGATCAAGTGAAACGATTCTGCCGCCAAAATAGCGAAAACGCCACCCAGCGATGGCTGGACAGAGGTAAAAAGAACTGATGAAAGACAACACGGTGGTTA
Organism: Deltaproteobacteria bacterium; assembly: GCA_002747175.1. Taxonomy (GTDB): domain Bacteria; phylum Desulfobacterota; class Desulfobacteria; order Desulfobacterales; family Desulfosarcinaceae; genus Desulfosarcina. The sequence goes on from PDTK01000040.1 coordinate 39,162, forward strand.
TCATACGGAGTTCCTTCTCAGCGTATGGCGGTGTCGAAAAGGTTGTGTTGGATGTCCTTGATGCGCTGATAAAAAATAAAGTCAGGGTGATCTTGTTAACCTCGGCGCCGAGATCCTGGCCCATTGCACACCCAAAACTTGAAATCATTCCTGCCGGTGTCGGCAAAGGTCCCCGGTTTTTGCAGGCGTTCCTTTTTAACAGGGGGGTTACGAAATTCTTGAAATCGCAGCGGCAGCGGCCGGACTGCATTTTCTCTTTTGACAGAGTGATGACATTTACCCACCTGCACGGCGGTGGTGGTACTCATCGGACATTTTTGAAGCTAAAAAATGCCGAATCCGGCTTTTGGTCCAGACAATTCAGACAGGCCAGCCTATTCCATAACTACACCCTGTACCTTGAAAAAAAGGGATTTAGCAACCCATTACTCAAGAAAATTCAATGCGCCTCGTCATTGGTCAAACAGGATATCATCAGGGACTATGGTGTCTCGCGGGAAAAGCTGGTGCTGATACCCAACAGCATTGATTGGCCGGCCATTGGTGAAATCTTCGACCATCGCCATCAGATCGCAGCAACCCTTGCGGATCGTCATGGCCTGGATCCACGCCGTTCGTATTTACTTTTTCTGGGCAGCGGGTTTGAGCGCAAGGGCCTGGACCTCGCCATTCGCGGCATCACAGGGCTGCCCGCGCACTATCGTTTGCTCATCGTTGGTAAAGGGCACAGGCAACCATACGAGACCCTGGCCAAACGCCTGGCCTGTGACCGGCGAATCCATTTCCTCGGTCCCCAACCAGAGGGATGGAAATATGCAGCCCTTTGCAAGGCGTTGATTCTGCCCTCTCGATATGAACCTTTCGGTGTCGTCTGCGCCGAGGCCAGTGCCATGGGTCTTCCCGTACTGGTGAGTGATCGAACCGGTTATGTGGACTGGATCCAGGAAGGGCGAAATGGCGTTATATTGAGATTCCCCGCCACCTGCGGGACGATTTCAGAAGCATTTGGTCGTCTGCTGGTCATGATCGAGTCGTCCCCCCTGGCACCGGAAAAAATCCGTGGAGAAAGCCGATGTCTGGATCATGGCAGGGTCATGAATCGATTGATCAGCGATTTTTTGGGGTTCGATTGATTTCCATTACCCACGATCAACCAATTTGTCCGGCTTGGGAGGAGGACAGCGCAAATATTTCCCACAGGTCGGCTTCATCGGGGCATGGGGCGGGCAAACGGCTTTGCGGCGTAATAAAAACAGGTCACCGGCGTCTTGGTGCCGCCAATGCCCCACTTGTTCGAATGTATTTTGAAACTCAGCTATTGATCGACCGAATGCCGCATCCTGCCACGCCGATGATTCCCATAACAAATAGACACTGCCCTGTGATTTCATTTGGGCCAACAATTCCGGCATGGAACGCGCGTCAACGGTATAAGAACAATGGCAAACCGGCTGCAAGGTGGCCACATTGGCATAAAAAAGAACCCAAAGATGAATGGTTGACGGCCGACCACTAATGATCACAACCGGGGCGTCAGGCAATGTGTTCTTTATGGTTGCGCTAATTTGCCGATACACGGCTTTATCGGATTCAAAAGGGCTTACATTTTTGGCCAGGCTGGTTCCCACGATAAAAGCGGCGATCAGGGCCATGGATTGAGGTCTGGACAGATTGAATATTTTTTCTGTAAAATCAATCGTTTTTTGCATTCCGACCCCGGCTGGCAAACAAGAAGGGATGATGAGCAGGATCGCAAAGCGGTAGGTCATGATCCAGGTCTGAAGCACATGTGTATACAAAAGCAGAAATGAGAACCCGATGATGGTCAGCAGAAATCCAAATGCGCGTCGCCGTTCACGCTGTCGCAGGGTGAAGATAAAGCCCGCTGCGAAAATGGGCACATAGGGATAATAAAATGCCTCCATTGCACTGCGCAGGATCGTTCCTAAAGCGATCAACCAGATGGTGTTGCGTGCATTGGGCATAAATTCTCTCAACAAATTGTCATTTGACAGCAAACCGATGGACTTGAGCTGCATTCGGAGGTCCTGGTAGGTGTCGATGGGAGCATGGAATTTATATACGACATCACTTAATCGGATTAGACTGAAAAGATCGATGTTTTGGTGCTTGGCGACCAAAGCCATCAGACCGCCAAGAAAGGCCGGCGGCAAGAGAAAAATCAGAAGACGGAGCCATTTTCGTTCTCCTCCGGCAACGGCCATATAAAGGCAGGCAACCGGCAGGAGTATAATTCCTTCGATGCGGGTCCAGGCGGCCAACAGGATTAGGAAACTGCTTCCCGCGAGCAGCCCCAGAGAAGCATCTTTTTTAAAATTCGGTATTGTATGAAGGATAAACAGCCAGATGGCCGCCGTAAAAAAGAACCAGAAGGTGGCATCCCGCATGGCATCCACACTGTAACGGACCATTAACGGGAGCATGGTGTAGAGGAGAATCGTCAATTGGGCCGTGGCGGCATCTATATAAAGCCTCAGTAGCCGGTATAAAATAAGCAGCGTCCCAAAGCCCAAAAGCAGGGAAACCAGTTGCGCGCTCAGCACCCAATCGGATAACACCCACCAGAAAACGGCAACCAGGACCGGGTAAAGCGAAAAAAAGTGTAGCTGGCATTGATTCAGCAGGTGCCACTGTCCGTTGGCAACGGCTTTGGCCTGAAAAATGTACAGCACGCCATCCGGGTTGATGATTTCAAGATTGATCAGGGCGATCAACCTTACCGCCAAACCGATTGCAAAAATCATGAACAACCACGGCTCGGTCAAGAATACTGGGCGGCGTTTCCGTATCACTGTTCACTCCCGCTTTGGTTCAGTCCATTTTGAAGGAAGCAAGAACAAAGCGACCCTGGTTGCAGCAAGGAAGCGGGTCGCCTGTATGTTGGCTGTTGAAAATACAAAAGGGATTATCAGATGGCAGGGCCATCTCAGGCTGCCTGGCACAGGACGCCTTATACATTAATAGCATTGTAAGCGTTTGCAGGGCACCGTATCTGCTTTGTTACCGGTCAGTTGAAGTATGCTCCATACGTGTCTGTCTGCGTGGCCGAAGCCGTGCATCTACGGCGCCCTGCAAACGCTTATCGGCTGTGCTTTACAGGTATTGGCTGCTTCTACCCCGTGAACAGGTACATAGCATTTTGTCAACGATTGCAATAATTCGAGCACTTACCCTACATTCTAACGCGGCGACCCGCATATGGGCTCAGGCTTGGAAAAGTAATACCCTTGGGAATATGCTATGCCTAAATTTTTGATAATATCTTGAATAACTTTGTCTCCTACAAATTCAGCAACAATATCAGTACCAAGTTTTTTCGCCATAAAAATTATTGTTTCGAGAACAATCATGTTTTCCTTTTTGGAATGAATATTTTTAATGATTTCGCCATCAACTTTTATATAATCAGGATAAATTTTTATTCTTTCAAAATATTTAATGAGATTATTAATCCCTATATGCCTGTCTATGTATAAGTCCTTTTTTGCCCTTTCCTGCTGTTCAATAAGCCTTTCCAAATATTTCACCAACCTGCTGGAACCATTATGGTCTTCAAGTATCAACTGAAATCGGGATAAAGGATTTTTTTTAAATTTCATCACAGTCACTATAACTCTCTTTGAAGTTCACAAGCCCTAAATTATCGGCAATCCATTCCACTGCAGGTATATTTTCTATTTCTTCAATGATACATTCGTTTGTTTTGCTGACGGTATAAACAGGGCTTATGGGTTCATGTGATATATTAACATTACAATACCTTCATTCAAGATCTCAGTTTCTGTGAAACCATATCCAAGTAAGTTTTCCTTTAAAATATTACCGGATAATCCTTCTGTAAGCATAACATTTTGGCGGTTATTTTTATTGAATATTTATACAAATTTATAGACATCACTGTAGTTACCGCCACACAAAATATGAATAAAGGGAACATTAAATCCATATATATCATTGGCTATTGAACTAGTAACTTCTTCAACAGAAAGATTTTCATATCGATACATTTTTGCGAAAACTTCGGAGAAATTTAATTCTTCTATAATAATTAATTTCCGATCATCGTATTGTTTGCTATTTTTTATAACTCCGCAAGTGCTTGTCCCCATAATTTTTGTATTTGGAAGAATTTTTTTTATCTGCTGTGCAAGTTCAAAAGATTCACCCATATCCATCGTAGACGTGTATATATTCTGACAAAATAAACTTTATAAAAATCAATTTCCGGCATGGATTAACAAAGATTCAATATCTGTTTCTTCTTTGTGGTAAAGCAAGTCATATCTTTTCATTCATATTCACCGAATTTTTATTCTAAATAAAACCTAATCTGAGCGATTCAGCTTCCTGGCAGAGCTGTTGAGTAAAAATTCGAGAAGTAAAAACACCCATAGCAAGCGAAAAGCAGCTACCGCGTCAA
>PDTK01000041.1 GCA_002747175.1 Deltaproteobacteria bacterium
GACTGTGTGTTTTGCGTTTTTTACCCATTGTCAGATCCTCCTGAATTTTGGTCTGACTCATAGCTTATCACATTGTCCAGTTTTTGGGCGCCACCGCCGAGAAGTTTTTTTTCAAAAAATGCGACAATTATCTTGACAGATAGCGTACCCCGTGAACAGGTACAAAAGATCTGAGTCATAAAAAGAAGGCAAGCTCATGGACACAAAGCGAATCATTTGGTTGGTACTGAAGGGGCTTTCGTTTGCCAGCATCGGAGCGGTCTTTTATACGCTTTTTTGCATGAATGGGATCTGACCGGCCTCCATTGCCACCAGGATGGTGACACGGATTATTCCGCTGTTGGTATTGTACTATGTATTCGACATGGCTGCTAAAAAGATCAGATCTCAATTCTGATTAACCGCCGTTCCCATTTTTGGGGCGGCGGGTGAAAATAGACATCCAATCGGACGCCCCTGCCAAAGCGCCAGCCCACCCGCCAAACCACCAACCCCGGTGGGGCCTGGCGTGGGCCTTGCCTCTGATGACATCAATCCGATTTCTCGGATGGCGCTGCTGGTTTGGCACTGTCGGATAAGTGAGTTTGAATTATGACAGAAGCCGTGAGAAGCATGACAGACCTTTTGCCCTGGGTCTTTTCAAGCGACGGCATTCTTCTTCGAGCGGGCTTCATCAGACCACCCGCCCGGCGGGTTGTATTCTATACGCCACACTCCTGTTCGGGCCAGATTATTTTATGCAATTGGGTTTGAATCCGGGCCTGGATTCTCGATTCAAGCACCCATTGGGCCAGTTGTTTCAGCGGCAATTGATTTGAAATGGCGGAAAACAGAACCCGGTCGAATGGCAGCTCCGCCGGAAGATGGGACATCATTTCTACGGCAAAGCAAAAGTCGTTTCGGTCGCCTACGACAAATTTGACCTGATCATTGGGTGACAGCCGCTTGAGATTCGCAAGGTCGTTCTTGGTTTCCTCACCGCTCGACGGACATTTGATATCCATAATGCGGCTGCATCGTCGGTCCACCTGATCAATATCCAGGGATCCATTGGTTTCCATCAGAACCTGGCAGCCTTTTTTTAACAACGCATCCACCAGTACCGGGGTCTGTGATTGCATAAGCGGCTCACCGCCCGTGATTTCCACTATATTGCAGTGAAATGATTCGATTTGGCTCATGATCTCATGGACGGTCATGCCGCGACCTTCGTCGAACGCATAGCGGGTATCGCAATAGCGGCAGCGCAGATTGCATCCGGTGAGGCGAATGAACACGCAGGGCAGGCCCGAGTGGATAGATTCGCCCTGGATACTGTGAAAAATTTCGTTTACGATAAGGGCCATGGTAATATTTTTGTTGTTCAAGTTACCCATCGTGTCATAAAAAATGGGGAAACTATCGTTAGTGTTTGAAATAATAAAGAAAATAAATACTTTGCCCTTGACCGGCGCTGAAACCCTTTCTATCCGTTTTTTTACGGGGCGCTCCCTTTTGTATTTTTGGGAAGTTGTCGTGATTTCCCATTATACAAAAGAAGCGGCTCATGTTGTCAATATTGTTGGGATACGGGCGTTATGCCTGCGCTGGAATGGTGTTCGTCCAGACATCGGCAAATGATGGTAAACCAATGAAAAGGCTCGTAATGCGAATCTATCGCCTCGAAAACGTCGTTCAAAACTATGCATGGGGTTCCACGACCGCAATTTCCCAAATAACACGCCGGCCCACCCCATCGGAAAAACCCCAGGCCGAATTGTGGATGGGCACTCACCCCAAAGGTCCTTCCCGTGTCCAAATTGATGACCATACCATGGCGCTTCAGGAACTGATCGAACAACAGCCGGTTGACATCCTTGGGCCGCACACCGCCAAACATTACAATAACGCGTTGCCCTTTTTGTTCAAAATCCTGGCCGCGGCAAGACCGCTGTCCATCCAGGCCCACCCTGACATGGCGCAGGCAAGGGAAGGATATGCGCGTGAAAACCGAACCGGCAAGCCAGTGGATGCACCGGACCGCAATTACCGGGACGGTAATCACAAACCTGAAATCATCGTTGCTTTAACGCCTTTTTGGGGACTGAATGGCTTTCGGATACCGGAAACGGCCGCAGCGCTGTTGGACCCGATTTGTCCGACTTCGTTGAAAGACGCCTTAAAAGCACTGCGTTTTGACGGAAAAAAGGGATTACGGACCTTTTTCAATGCAATGATGACCTTGGGTGATAAAGAAAAAACAGCGGCTTGCGATGAAATCGTGCGAAAAGCGGCCGCTACCGGAACAAAAACGCCTGTCCTTGAGTGGGTTCTTACCCTGGCAGATGCTTATCCGGGAGACCTGGGAATCTTGTCACCGGCCTTATTGAACCTGGTCTGCCTTGATCCCGGCCAGGCCATGTACCTGCCCGCCGGCCAGTTGCATGCCTATCTGGACGGGGTAGGCATTGAACTGATGGCCAACTCGGACAATGTGTTAAGGGGTGGATTAACGCCGAAACATGTGGATGTATCCGAGTTGCTTCGAATCGTCCGTTTTCAAAGCACTGCGGTAAAGACAATCGGTCCGGAACCGGCCAGGGATTGCGAAGCCGTTTACCACAGCCCCGCGGCCGAATTCTGCCTGAGCGTCATTCGTACCTGTGCGGTAACGGCCTACCGTGCACCCGCCATACGGTCCGTGGAAATATTGTTGTGTACGGAAGGAAAGGGACGGATGGCGGAAACCGGTTGCGGTGAAACACTCGATGTTTCCAGCGGTAACAGCTTTCTGGTCCCGGCCGCGGTAAAAGGTTACACGATCCGTGGTGATCTCACTTTATATAAAGCTTCCGTGCCTTTAGGGTTCGCGTAAACCTCATGTTTGCATACAAAATGCGAAAATTATCGTTGACGATTAGTCGTATTTTTTTGATAAGCGGACTTTTGATCCTTACTCCGGCGGCATCCCGGTTGCATCGTGTTTTGTCGGCGGGATAGCCGCCAGGCAAACCGATTCAGGGACAATTTTTACGAAACCGGTTCGCCCGGATCACCGATCTGCCGCGATCCAATCAATCCGGGCTTTCGACATCGGATCCGGCCCGGTTGTCCGCCGCGCGGATTTTCGAAGTCAATGCCTCCGGAACGGATCCATCTGTAACCAGCGAGGTACAATCATGATTGAAAACAGTCCGACCGTCAGGGTTCAAATCAATATTGATCTGTCGGCTGCCGCATTACAAGCGGTGGTTTCCACCTCCAAACAGATAGCGGGAGCCGATGCCAGCGGCCACTATCGCGTGGACACGGCCGACGCTTTATCAGCCCTCATTTCCAAATTTTTACATGAGAAAGGGTTTGAGGAATATTCCCGCAATCCGGATAATTATTGACGGTGCTTTTGTCCGTCCGGACGCGTGTTGTTTGTTGATAATCAAAAATATAAATAACTTATATCATTCCCGCCGGTGCGGGAATGATATATTTGGTGACTTTTTACGAAACGATTAAGGTTGGGAGGATACAATGGATCTAAAAAAATATTTTACCGACACAGAAGGGGTAGGGGTGTTGTCCACGGCTGATGATGCCGGCAGGGTCAACGGCGCGATTTATTCTAGACCGCACCTGCTTGATGACGGATATGTCAGCTTTATCATGCGTGACCGGCTTACCAGAAACAATCTGCAGCACAACCCTTATGCGCACTATCTGTTCCTGGAAAAGGGCGGTGGTTATTCCGGTGTGCGTATCTATCTGGAAAAGGTGAAAGAGGTGCAGGACAAAGAATTGATTGCCCAGCTCTCAAGGCGAAAAGAAAAATCTGATCTCCAGGAGAAAGCACCTTCGATTTTTTTGGTCTCGTTTAAGATCATCAAACTCATTGAACTTCTCGGCGATAAGGAGATTACGGTGGAATAGGATAAAAAACATGCCAGACGGACTTGCCATTCACTGGTTTCGCAAGGATCTGCGCATTGCCGATAACCCCGCACTGCTAAAGGCTGTCGGGCACAGCCGGGTGTTGCCGATCTATATTCTCGACGAAGAAAACGCCGGTGCGTTTGCCATGGGTTCGGCAAACCGCTGGTGGCTTCATTATTCTCTTATATCCCTGAATAAAGACCTTGGCGGTGCCTTATCGCTTTATCGTGGCGACCCGTTGACCATTTTACAGTCGTTGATTGAACGTCTTCCTGTCAGCGGTGTCTACTGGAACCGTTGTTATGAACCCTGGCGTATCCAGCGTGACAAGCGCATCAAGAAAACGTTGCAACAACAACATATTCATGTTGAAAGCCACAATGGGTCATTGCTGTGGGAGCCATGGACGGTGATGAAAAAAGACGGCACCCCCTATAAGGTTTTCACCCCTTATTACAATAGGGGGTGTCTGCCTGGTATCCCGCCGCGATTCCCTCTGAACGCACCCCAAAAAGTTCAATGGTATCAGGATGACAAGACGGCTGACATGCCGGCACTTCAGCTTTTGCCCCGTATTCGTTGGGACAAACAGCTTGAACCCCACTGGCAAATCGGTGAGGATGCCGCCCGTGACCGCCTAGCGGCCTTTCTTGATGAAGATCTGCTCAACTATCGCGAAGGTCGGGACTTTCCCGCAAAAAACCGGACGTCAAAACTATCACCGCATCTTCATTTTGGGGAAATCTCACCCCACCAGATCTGGTATACCCTTGACAGCATGGCGGACAGTGACGACACCAATCATTTCCGCAGCGAGCTGGGGTGGCGGGAATTTTCCTACTACTTACTTTTTCACAATCCTGGTCTGCCCAAGGAAAACCTGCGGGAAAAATTCAACCATTTCCCCTGGGAAAAGGATGCCTTGAAACGGCAGGCCTGGCAGAAGGGGCAAACCGGGATCCCCCTGGTGGACGCGGGGATGCGTGAATTGTGGCAGACCGGCTATATGCACAACCGCGTGCGCATGGTTGTCGGTTCGTTTTTTGTGAAAAATTTACGCCTGCACTGGCATGACGGTGAGCGCTGGTTCCGGGATTGTCTCGTTGATGCGGATCTTGCCAGTAACGCTGCCAGTTGGCAGTGGGTTGCCGGTTGCGGCAGTGATGCGGCACCCTACTTCCGTATTTTCAACCCGGTGACCCAGGGCAAGAAATTTGACCCGGAGGGGAAATATATTCGCCAGTATGTCCCTGAGATTTCTGCACTGCCGAACAAATACCTGTTCAGCCCGTGGATGGCCCCTGCATCGGTACTACAAGCGGCGAACATTACCCTTGGCACAACCTATCCTCAGCCTGTGGTCGATTTACAAATTTCACGAGAACTGGCATTGGCGGCTTTTCGGAACCTGTCGGGCAACCGATTGTCGTCACATAAGATGTAAACAACAGAGGTTGAGAGTCGGTAAGGGTTTACAGGGTATCGGCTGTGCTTTACAGGTATTGGCTGCTTCCATCCCGTGAACAGGTACGAGCGTCGAAACGGTGGCTTTGCAGTATCGGATATCGGCATTTATCTTTCGCGGAATACGCTGAGTGGTTACGGCTTTTGATCTGGAAAAGCTGGTCGGTATCGTGAGAAATACCATCGGGTAGGGGGCTGTTTATTTGACGGTCGTTTTGATTCTGATGCTGTACTTTTCAATCTTTGCGTGAAGGGTCGGCCTGGAAATGCCCAGCAATTTGGCGGCCTGTGATCGGTTGCCGTCGGTCAGGCTCAAGGCTTCCCCAACCAAAACACTGCCGAAGTGGTCCATACAGTTTTCAAACAGATTGTCCTGGACCCCATTGGACAACAGTGTGCGAATCCATGTCCGGATGCTTTCATCACAGGCACTTTCACTCGGTGGGCTGTTTTTCGCTTCGCTGCCGATGGCCTGTGTAATGTCCGACATACTCAAAGGCGCACCCCGATTGAAAATCAGCGCTTTTTGAAGGGTGTTGGAAAGTTCGCGAATATTCCCCGGCCAGGGGCTGGAAACCAGCATGGATACGGCTTCGCGGGTGATGCCCGGATTTTCGATGCCGAGCTCGTTGGAAAAGCGGGTGAGGAAATAATCGGCCAGCAACGGAATGTCACCGGCACGGTCGCGCAATGATGGCAGCCAGATGGTGATCACTTTGAGCCGGTAGTAAAGGTCTTCGCGAAATTGTCCGCCGGTGATCAACCGTTCCAGATCCCGGTTGGTGGCGGCGATTATCCTCACATCTACGGGAATGGTGTCCCGTCCACCCAGGCGTTCGACGCTTTTTTCCTGGAGCAGGCGTAGCATCTTGGCCTGCAGGTTCAAGGGCATATCCCCAATTTCATCCAAAAATATGGTCCCGCCGCTGGCTTGTTCGATTTTTCCCACGCGTCGATGGGTTGCTCCGGTAAATGCCCCCTTTTCATATCCGAATAACTCACTTTCGAGCAGTGTGTCGGGAATGGCCACACAATTGATCACCAGAAACGGTTTTTTCGATCGAATGCTGTGCTGATACAGCGCACGGGCCACCAACTCTTTACCCGACCCGGATTCACCGCGAATCAAGACGGTGGCGTCGGTGGCGGATACGCGGCCGATGGCTTTGTACACCTCCTGCATGGCTGGACTTTTGCCAACGATGGCTTCGCCCTCGGTTTTGTCCGGCGGTACATCCATTTCCACCGGTGATCGCATGAAGCGGCCGGCCTCTATTGCCTGTCGAATGGTGGATAGCATTTGAGGAATGTCGAAAGGCTTGATGACGTAATCGAAAGCGCCCATTTTCGTGGCTTCAATGGCCGTCTCCGTAGTGCCATAGGCGGTCATGATAATGACCGGCAATTTCTGCTCGATCAGATGGATTTGCCTGAACGTCTCCAGGCCGCTGATACCCGGTAAGCGAACATCAAGTACCACCAGGTCGGGAAGTTCTTCACCGACCATACGAATACCGGCCTCGCCCGATGCCGCAGTGCGGACCTGGTATCCCTCTTCTCTGAGCAGCCGTTCGAAACTGATGCGTAACTGGTCGTCATCATCGATAATCAGGACGCTATTCACGATTTCACTCCTTGTGTGGGGAGAACAATGGTGAAGGTTGTTCCCCGCCTCTGGTTGGACGCGATCTCGATGCGTCCATCATGCTCCCTGATAATTCTCGAGGCGATGCTTAATCCCAATCCGGTACCGTTCTCTTTGGTGGTGAAAAACGGATCGAACACTTTCTTGGCCAGTGCCGGTGCGATACCCGGCCCATTGTCCCGGATTTGAATTTGGGCTTGCAGGCGCTCCGGCGGACCCACCACCTGTTCATGAATGTCTATGGTTCCCCCCCCGCTCATGGCCTCGCAGGCATTGATCATCAGGTTGACGAAAACCTCCTTGAGCTGGTCGGGATCGGCATCAATTGCCGGCAACAAGCCGTTGCGATGAAGGTCGACGCTGACATGGTATGATTTCAGACGATAGCAGAGCAATTGAAGGGCCGTGTCGACCACGGTGGACGGACTGACGGGCTGAATTTTGAGCTTCGGCGGGCGGGAGAATTCAAGAAAATTCTGGACAATGGTGTCAATGTGATCAATCTCTTCCGAGATCACTGCAAAGTCTTCTTTCTGTGTGCCGGTGAGTTTCAGGGAGCGATTCAGGGAAAAAATCCGCATTTTTACCGACGTGAATGGATTGCGCACACTATGGGCCATGCCTGCGGCCAGCTTGCCGACCATGGCCATTTTTTCGGCTTGCAGCAGATTTTCGCGGCTTTTTTTCAATTCCACCTGTGTCTGGCCCACATATTCGATGAGCCCCCGGACACGCTTGCTTAATGTTTTGACATCGTTTCCGGAAAGATCGATGTTGTCATTGCGTCTGGTCTCAAGGATCAAGGCCCGTACCGGGTTGAGAATCTGGTTGACCAGCAGGTAGGCTAACAGCAGCACCAGCAGAATGTGGGTCACGATCACGGCCATGGCCGTGTCCCGAAGTCTGGCGGCCTCGGTCAGCGCATTTTGTTTGGTCGCCATGATTGATTCCGTCTGCTCCTTTTTATATTTCTCGCACATCGCCAGAATTGAGAAAAAACGATTGCGCACATCCTGATGAAGCGCGGACCCGTACTTCTTTTGACCGGATTTGTAAAACGCGATCACCTTGTCCTTTTCGCGGATGTAATGATTGTACTCGGTGGAAATTTGTTGGATTGTGTCCATCTGGACCTCGGACTGGGCCAACACCTTTGCCCGCCCCAGTTGCTCGCTGAAAATGCGTCGGTATCTTTCAAGCTGGATCAGCCAGTCCGGATTGCCATCCAGAAAATAATAGGAGACAAAGCCTTTCTGGTTGACCAGAGCGATTTCCAAGGACTCGGCGCTTTGAAATACCACTAAATTATTATCGGTTATGGTCGTGAGGACGCCCTCGATACTGTAGGAATACCAGACCATCACCGCAGCTCCGGAAGAAGTCACCAGGAAAATGGCGACCAGCAGGATATAGATTCGATTTTTAAGGTTGATGCGTTTCCACATGGTGGGGCTTCCTGTATCCTTTCGCTTCATTTTGAACCGTGAGCACTTCAATCCGCTGCACTATCTGTTTTCGATAGTGGTTCACCATGGCCGGATTGGCCATGATCATGTCCAATTGACGGGTGTGGATGGTCAGGTATCCCAATACTTTCAGCTGCTCAATCATGGTGTCGGCGTCATGTTGCTCCAACCGGGCACGCAACGCATCCTTGGTGACCTCGGTGCGGAAGCCCCGGTCATCCAGTATCTCCTTGACAAACATGACCCTTTTCAGGCGTCGATTGAAATCGGCTGCACCGCCTTTGAATTGAAAACTGATGTAGTTCTCCGTGCTGCGTTTCCCCACCAGTGCCTCGGTAATGGCGAAATGAAATCCTAAACGGGATTGCAGGCTGCAATAGTTGCTCGATATCATAAAGTAATTGCGATTGGCCATGCCGGTGCGCACGGTTGGCAGCAGGGCCTGGTTCTGAGTGGCCTGAAACATGACCGACATGAACCCCTTGCCATCCACCGGCGGCGGGCCTTCCCAGGGAAAGGCGGTGATCCCTGCCCACAGGGCCAGCATGGGCGTAGAGGTGATCTGGTCGATGTCAACAAAACGATCCGTGGCCTTATCGGCTCTGAATCCGTCGTCCAAATTAAGAACCCACCACTGCATGGGAATCCCGGCACGCAGCTGTTTTGAGGAGCGTTCGGGGAATCGATGGGTTTTACCGAAGCGGAACATTTCATGAACACTCTTTTCATGGCAAAACCGGGTGATGTCATGCAAGGTTCTGCAATTTTCCGCTCTGAATCGAGGGCTGTCCGGGTCGATGAGGGTCAAGGGGGTGATATGCGTGGCGGCTTTTTCAAGAACAGCATGGATCGGTGTGCCCTTCATCATGGTCCGGTTCGGTTTGCCCGTGCCCATGGTCGACAGGGATACCACCGTTCCCGCATAGATCTTGCCGGCGTCGGCATCCACGGTAACGACATCCATGCCGGCCAGATGATCGAGAACGCCATCGGCACCGAAAAGGGCCGGGATTCTGAACTCTCTGGCCACATTGGCCAGATGACCGGCGAGGCTGCCTTTTTCGCTGACCACGGCGGCGGCCCGGGGAAGCAGGGCGGCCCAGCGCGCCAGGGCCCGGTCGGTAACCAGAACCGCGCCCTCGGGAAAGCGCAATGCATCGGCCTCCCTGGTGACCCGATGAACCCTGCCCGCCGCCACACCGGATGATGCGGTGATGCCTCCCTGATAAACGGCCGGCGGCAAGGTGCCATCGGAACTGGTGTTTGCCGATGCTTGCGCAAAATGGGACTGAATCTGCAAGGCACGGCACTGTAAAAGCACGATCCGGCCTTCCTGGTCGATGGCCCACTCGATGTCTTGGGGGCAGCCCGCAGCGTGCTCAATGGCCAGGCCCATGGCCGCCAGCTCGACAGCCTGCCGGTCCGCAAGTGAAGGCTGTGCGCAATCCGGACCGGTATCGTCAAGCCGGCAAACGCCTTCCCCGGCATTACAGACAAACTTTTGCGCCTTGACGGCAATGCGGCGATCGATTACCGACGGGGCCGGGGTTCTGGCGACCCGGAACAGGTCCGAGGCCGTGGTTCCGTCTACAACGGCCTTGGGCAATCCCCAGGCACTGTTGATCACCACCGACTGATCGCGGATGTCCATGGGATTGGCCGTATAGAGAACCCCGCCGCTGACGGCATCGACCATTTCCATGACACCCACGCACATTTCGGATGCTTCGTCAGTCAATCCCCGGCTGAAGCGATAGGCCATCACCGACGGGGAATAGGCGGCGGCGACAATCTGTTTGTAAGTGGACAGCAGTTGATCTTGGGAAATGTTGAGTGCGCTGTGATAAAGGCCGGCAAAGGAGACGCCGGGCCGGTCCTCATTGAGCGCGCTGCTGCGCACGGCCAGCTGAACCGGTCGGCCAATGCGCAACGCCAGTTGATCATATGCCTCTGTGATGGCGGTCTGCAAATCGTCTGGGAGGGCGGCGTCCTGGATCAGTCCCCGGATTTCAGCGCTGGTGGTATGGAATCGGTGATATCCGTTTTCATCGGAGCGTTGAATCCGCCGCCGGATTTCCGTTTTCAGGTCGTTGTCGTCCAAAAAACGGTGAAAGGCGCTGGCGGTTACTACAAATCCGTCCGGAATGGTTATTTTCAGGCGCCTCGCCATCTCGCCGAGACCAGCCATTTTCATCCCCGCCTGATCGGCATGGGTTTTGTCCAGGTGAGAGAAATGGAGAATGAATGGCCCGTGTTGGTCGGCTGTTTTGCCGGGTGCGATCAATGCCTCCAGATTTCTGCGGATGGCTTCCAATCGATCGGACAGGGCCCCGTATTTGCCGGGCGCCAGGGCGTGCAGATGTTTGACGATCTGATACACCCGTGTGTAGGCGCCCATGGTTCGGGAGCGGATGAATTTCATGCCGAAGGCCGCCGTGCCCGCCAGTGCCCGCTCGAGTTCGGTCATGATTTCCAGGGCCTGATTGTTGGCATTCAAAAGCAGCTTGAACTGGTGGTAGCGCGACTGGAATTCAAGACGCAGGGCCTCGGCGTCCTGCTCGACCACCTGCGGATCGTTTGATCTGAACCAATTGCGTATTCGATGCCAGGGCGCCATGGTGGTTAGGGTCTAAGGTCTGAGGTTAAAGGCGTAACGTCTGACAACGTTACTGATTTCCAAGATCCGCCTGGGATTACCCGCATCACGCTCAGGTATCCAGCGGTACACGCTCCCATGCCGGGCATGGGAGCGCGTGTTTAATTCGAGTTCGTCCGGAAATGGTCGAGAGGTGCCGTTTCTGGAAGGATGCCGACTAGTGCTCCAGTTGCATTCCCCATCCTTCGAACAAATACATGATACCGAAACCATACCACAGGGTGTAGACCACGTAAAAGAGCAGTGAAAAAATGACGATCCCAAGACGGTCGGTTATTTTCTGGCCTTTGATTCCATAATAATTATAGGATGTTTCCACGGCCTTCTGGTTAACCTGATCGGCTACCTGGGCCACCTTGAACCGTTTTTGCTGTTTCAGGTCGAAATCCATGGCCTTGAGGGCACTCCACCAGTTGTAAAGCACTGCCTTTTCGTCATATCCATATTTTTCGGATATGGCGGGGCCATCATTGTCGTACATATGTCGGGCATCGTTCAGGCAATGGTCCAGGATGTTGATAATGTTGCCGGTAACGGTCAATTGTGCACCTTTCCGGTCGACATGCGCCCCGGCTTTGATGAAAAGCGGCACGGTTTGCTGGGCCTGGACTTCGCTTGGCATGGTCAGGTTGATGGTCAGGTCCGGTGTCTGAATCTGTTGTACATCCTCACGCACCGATTCTATGTAGTCGGCGGATCCCTTGGAAATGGAATTGTAAAGATTGTCAAGATATTCCAGTCCGTTTTGGCCGCCGAAGAGGGGCATGAAAATGGCGAAGAAAACGGCGCAGAACAGGATCATCAATATCATCCCGGTCAGAAATTTGTCTTTTTTGGCAATCATACGTGTTCTTCCTCCCCTTTAAGTACACTGATATTTTTCAAGAATGTACCGATCACCCAGACACCGAAGCCACCGATGACGATGAAAAAAGCCCAGATTCCGATGGTGTCGAGCATCGCTCCCGTACCCTTGGAAATGTTGATGAAACCCATGGCCCCCAGTTTGGCGGGCAAGGCAAAAAAGCGGTTGACGAAGCCGGCCAGAACGGCCATGGCGTAAAACCCGCGGATGGTCATACCCGGCACCACCTTGGTGACCATGGCACCGATCTGAATGCCCAGCAGGGAGCCCAGCAGCATACCCATGGCCAGGGTGTAGAAAATAAACCCATAGATGGCATACTGGCTGATGGAGGCGTAACCGGCAGTAAAGACGATTTGAAAGATGTCGGTACCCACCGTGGTCATGGACGACACCCCCAGCATATAGACGAAGATCGGAAAGGTCAGGAATCCGCCGCCCACGCCCATGATACCGGCCGCCAACCCCACCAGGGCGCCGGAAAGCACCAGAAACACCCATGAGATGCTGCGTCCGCCGGGAGTGAAATCGAAATCGAATTTTATCATGGGGGGAATGTTGATGGCCTGAAGTTTTCGGGGCAGATCACTCAGGTCGGCACCTTCGGATTTTCCGCCGCCGTGGGCACTGCCGATGTCGTCCGCTTTCCTGGCCTTTAGGAAATCAAACATGGCATAGAGCCCCAGAAAGCCGAGCATCAACGCGTAAATCGTGGTGATGAAGGCATCGGACAGCACCGGGTTCAGCTCGTAGAGCATCCGGTTGATCAAACCACCGGCGGTGGCGCCGATGATGGCACCGATGAGAAAGACGACCGCCAGGGGAACCGATACATTGCCCAACTTGCGGTGGATGATGCTGCCCATGATCGCCTTGGCGAAAATGTGAAACAGGTCGGTACCAACGGCCAGGATGCCCTTGATGCCGGCGCTCATCAGGGCCGGGGCGATGATGAATCCACCGCCGGCGCCGATACAGCCGGTGATCAGGCCGGCGCCCAGGCCGATCAGAATGGACACGATAAAGATGCCGGTAGAGTAGAAAGCCGGGCTATAGGCCTTCTTGCCACCGAGGATGTCGGGGATGGCATCCCCCAACTGATCGGCAAAAACAAGACCTCCCAAAATTAGCGGAACCACGGCCAGCAGCAACAGCCCCCATACCCGTTTCCGGTCGCCAAGAATCGTACAGGACATCTGCATTTCCCAGCGGGCGTGGGCTTTCGCCCCTTCCATCATGAATCGACCCCATTGTTTGAAAAATTTCATATCCTCCCTCACTTCTCCATTTGCATACACCTATGAATTTTTTCCTCATGGATCCGTTTCTTTTTGAAGGCGTCTTCCGCCTTGTAAAGCAGCTCGTCCATATCCATGGGCTTCATCAGGTAGTCAAAAGCGCCCGTCTCCATCCCCTCGATGGCCGCTTCCATGCTGGCATGGCCGGTGAGCATGATCACTTCGGTTAGCGGATGACGCGACTTGATCGCTTGCAAGGTCTCAATCCCATCCATACCAGGCATCCGCACATCCAGGATGACCACATCCACTGGATTCGATTCCAGCCATGTGATGGCCGCCTGTCCACTGCCAACGCCATTCACATCCACATCTCTCCGCTTCATCCGTTTGAGAAGCGTATTGCGAAAGTCTGTCTCGTCATCCACAAGTAGCAGTTTCATCGCTGTCATCCTTGCTCTCCTTGCAGCGGACGGCCTCGTTAATCTTGGCTACCAGTTCCGCCAGTTCGTGGGGTTTGGTCAGATAGTCGTACGCGCCGTGGCGCAATCCTTCCTTGGAGGCTTTCTCGGAGCCGTGTCCGGTGAGCATGATCACTGGCATGTCAGGATCCATTTTTTTGAAAATTTTGAGAATTTCGATGCCGTCCATGTCTTCCAGCTTCAGGTCCAGCACGGCCACGTCGAAGTCTTTACGCCTGAGCAGTTGAATGCCCTGGCTGCCTGAAAAGGCCCGGCTGGTATGGATGTTCCGTTTCCCCAGACGTTTGGACAACACGTCAACAAATCCCTTCTCATCATCTACCAGAAGCAGACGAATGGGTTTTTGATCATAGGGGTGTCGCCTGGTCGATGTCATTGGCTTTCCTTAATCACGGCGTGCCGTGATTTCCTTGATACGGGCATTGATGATCTTTTCTTCATGCTGGCGTTTGTGCGCTGCCGCTTCGGAGACCTTTTCAATCAGGTGGTCCATATCGCAGGGTTTGAGCAGGTAGTCGAAGGCTCCGTGCTTCATGCCTTCGATGGCCGACTCGACGGTGGCATGGCCAGTCAGCATAATCACCTCAACAAGCGGTATCCTGCTTTTTATCGCCTTCAGGGTGTCGATGCCGTCCATACCCGGCATTTTAACATCCAGAATCACGACTTCCGTTTTGGTGCCGTTCGTCAATTTGTCGATGGCCTCCTGACCGCTGAACGCCTGTTCTACTTCAAGGTCCCGCCTTGTCAGACGCCTTGTCATCGCCTCGACAAAGGGTACTTCGTCGTCTACGAGCATAATGGATGCAATGGCCACGAGTGACGCTCCTTTCCCCTGGAGTCTATTTTAATTACAGGATTGGCCTGCCGCTTCAGCTTCATTTTCAAGGGGTTCTTCCCTTTCGACCGGAATGCGGATGCTAAAAGTGGTACCCACGTCAACAGCACTTTTCACCGTGATCTCTCCTCCCATCTTATGGATGATACCGTAACAGATGCTGAGGCCCAGCCCTGTACCGCTGCCCACCGGTTTGGTGGTGAAGAACGGATCGAAAATACGGGCCAGATTGGCCTTGGGAATTCCCGGTCCGTTGTCTTTGACATTGATGAAGATATTGCCTGATTCCTGCTGGGTACTGACTTCCAATTTGCCGCCGGTTTTGTCCATGGCGTCCAGGGCGTTATTGATCAGATTGAGAAAAACCTGTTGCAATTCCGAGTGCGAGGCGGATATGGCCGGGAGTTTTGGGTCCAGATGGGTGGTCAATTCCACATTGCTGTATTTGGCCCGCTGGGCGGATAAAGAGACAACTTCCTCGAGGAGTGGACCGATTTCAAAGTCCTCGATTCGTGAATCGGTTTTGCGGGCAAAGCTGAGCAGTTTATGGGTGATTTCCTTGCAGCGACGGCCCTGGATGCGGATCTGATTCAAGGCCCGTTCGAACTCTTTTAGGTCCGCTTCATTTTCAAAGGCGCCATCTTCCATCAGATCCTGCAGCCAGCCAGCCTCTTCGACCATGATGGCCACCGGGTTGTTGATTTCGTGGGCAATCCCGGCAGCCAGTTCGCCAACCGAGGCCAGTTTGCCGGTTTCGATCACCTGCTGGTTCATGATTTCCTTCTCCCGATCCGCGGTGGCGATGCGATACACCCATTTGTTCGATATCCCGATGGCCAGGGCCACGATGGCGATGCCGCCCAGCACGAAGAAGACAATCGCGCCGGTCTGAGCATGGTTGAGATCGGAAAAAGCGTCGCTGCTGGTCTGCTTATAGACCAGCAGCCAGTCGCCCCCTTTCAGCAGCGCGGAAACATAAAGACTTTTCACGCCGGATCCATCCAGACGCTCCTGGATTTGCACTTCCTTGCCCAGGCGTTTCAGATCGCTGAAATACCGATCGTAAATATCCAGGCTGGGGGTGAAGTCAAAAATCGGTTTGGTTTGAAACTGGCCCTCCCGATTCAGGATATAGGCGAATCCGGTCTCGCCAATGCGCACCTTTTCCACCAGCCGGTTAAAGGAGATAAAATCGATGGTGGCACGGATAATCCATTTTTGCCCCATCCAGATTTTTTGCACGGCAATAATGAAATGGGGGGAGCCGCGCAAGCCCAAGAATACGTCACTTGTAAAATATGGATTCTCAAGCGATTTTTTAAACCAATCCGCATCGGCATATTGTGCCTTCGCCAATTTGAACGGTCCGGCGTAAGCCACCTGTTGCCCTTTATCGTTGACAACACCCAAATCGACAAAAACGGTTCCATAGGCACTTTGCAGAAGCGATAGCTTTTCGGCGATGCCGCTATCGTCTCCGATACGGTCAAATTGCATGATATCCGCCAGAAAGCTAATGTTGTGAATCCTTTCAGCGAGAAACGCGTCAATGTTCTGTTTGTGCTTGAGAACCAGTTCTCCTAGGTGAGCATAAACCTTTTCGTGATGGGACGTGCTGAACTGATTCAGGATGATCCCGGTTACGATGACCATAGGGGCCAGGGAAATCAGCACCACCAGCAACACCATGTTTCGGGTGAGAGAACGATAATAGGGACTTTGGGTTGTTTTGTCTCGGTTCATTGATTCCCCTGGCGAGGACGCGATGTTCAGTTCCACAGACCAACTGTTTTGGCTTGTCCAATATCAAGTTCAATGCCAGGTGTGAGAAAAATCAAATAAAATTTAATATATTGAAATAAATAGAAATAAACGAGATGTAAAGGATTACGAAGAGATGTAAAAGATTTTGACTGTCAGGAATTTTTACAGAATGCAAAGCTCTCGGACACGATTCTAATGCAGATAGCACAGCCCCATGCCATAGCGAGTGGTGTTCCGGTCGATCACCTCCTTCCGCCATCGAACCTGGGCCAGACAGAGCGATTTCGGACCGATTTCATCATTCGCTTCGGCGGTTCCTTTTGAATAGCGGATGGCCCGAACCAAAAGGGTGGTACCGACGGGATAGGCAACGTTTGTTTCCATGTAGAATCCATTTTCGCAGAAATTGCTCACATTGCCCACAGTACCGGATTTGGTGAGGCGGCTGGTGAAGGCATTGCATGAAATGATCGCCTGCGTTGGATGGCGCAGACAATCTCGTCTTCGGCATGCAAGCATGGCGACATGCGCCTTTTTCCTATCATCTTTGGCGAGATTTTCCACCGTTTCATTCCTGTTCGAATACACGGCTGGGGTAACGAATCAGTTCATGAATTTTGGCGTCTCGGATTTTAGCATCATGGACCGCTTTTTTCTCAAACGCTTGTGCCATTTTCGTGAGGAGTTCCTCAAACTTGATCGGTTTCAGCAAGTAGTCAAAAGCACCCAGTTTCATGCCTTCGATGCTTGTCTCAACGGAGGCGTGGCCGGTCAGCAGCAATACCTCGACTATCGGATGCATCCGTTTGATTTCGCGCAAGGTTTCGATACCATCCATGCCGCCAGGCATTTTGATATCCAGCAGCACGACATCGAAGCGTTCATTCGCCAACGCTTCCATCGCATCCTCGCCGCTGGATACGCCCTTGGCATCAAGCTTGCGCTTATTGAGCCGATTGACGATGGTTTCGGTGAAATCGGCCTCATCGTCTACCACCAGAATTCTGAAAGTGTGCATGGTCATCGCTCCATTCTCTGTTGATGTACAAGTTAAGCTATGCGTTTAAAAGGTTGAAAGGCGGGATACGTGCATTCTATCCTGGTCTGCGAGACCCTTTAGGCCTTTTGCCGTCGCCTCACTTTTTTTCCGGCAGCACGATCGGCAGGGACACCACAAACGTGGTTCCCTGTCCCGCTTTGCTTTTCACGGTGATGCGTCCACCCAATTTTTCGATGATGTTATAGCTGATGGACAGTCCCAGCCCGGTTCCCTGCCCGATGTCCTTGGTCGTGAAAAAAGGATCGAAGATCTTCTTCTGATTCGCCTCGGGTATTCCCGGGCCATTGTCGTGAATGTGGATTTCAATAGCGTTTTTTCCCAGTCTGGTAGAAATATCGATCATGCCGTCGCTGCCGATGGCATCAATGGCATTGTTGATCAGGTTCATGAATACCTGCTGCAATTGGGATTGGTCGCTGGCAATCACCGGAAGTCGCTCGGCATAGTCCTTGCTGATATTAATATTGTTGATACGCGCATGGTTGGACAGAATTTCGATGGTTTGATCGAGCACCCGGTTGATCTCCACGTCGTCCTGGCGAGGCTCCATGCGGCGGGCAAAGCCCAGCATGTTATGGGTAATTTTTCTGGCGCGATCGACGTGCTCCTCGATTTTGGCGATGGAAGCGGCGAATTCCTTGTAATTTTCGCTGTGCTGAAACTCCGCTTCGGCCAACAGATCTTCCATCCAGCCGGCTTTCTCACCAATCACCGCCAACGGATTGTTGATCTCGTGGGCAATACCGGCGGCCATCTTGCCCAACGCCGCCAGTTTGTCCTGCTGGATCAGCTGGGAGTTGAGTTCGTTTATTTCCCGATCGGTTTCCTCGAGGTGGCGTACCAGCGTATTGGAGCTCAGCACGATGGCCAAACAGATGACCAGGCAGCCGATGGCGATAATCAGGATTTCCGTATTGCGGGCGCCCACCAGCCATCCCCGTTCCTGTCCGGCGATTTGGCTGATGACCAGCATCCATTGATTGTCCTTGAGCCAGGATCCGCCGATATAGCGGGTGTCGCCGCTTTCATTCCGCATCGCGATGACCGTTGACCCTTCCCCGAACTGCTGGGTGTCGATTCCCCAGTGACCGAGCGTGGTTCCGTCAAATCGCGGGGGTGTCTGAAATTTCCCGTCGCGGTTGACGATGAAGGCATCACCGCTGGTACCGACTTGGGCGCTTCTCACCAGTCGATTGAATATCTCCGAGTCGATGGTCGCCCTGAGGATCCAGCTGCCGTTATCGTATACCCCTCTGACGGCGATGATGACATGGGGCACCTGTCGGAATCCCATGAACACGTCACTGATGAATTTGCCACGGCGGACCACCTGGTCGAACCACGGTTGTCGATAATAATTCAGCCCATGCAGATTATAGGGTCCGGAATAGGCCAGCTGGCTGCCGTCTTTATCGATGACACCCAAATCCACCAGGCCCAGGCCATCGGCCCGCTGATTGATACGCTGGAACAGACGGGTTAGATTCTTCTGCTTTTTGAGTGTTTCAAAAGACTGGGTCTCGACGATCATGGACAAGATGGTCGTCCGTTCCCTTAAAAAGACATCCAAGGCATTGCTTTGGGAGTGGGCCAGATGGCGGACCTGATCCTCGATGCGCTCCCGATACAACTTTCCGAACTGGTAGTAGATGGCCGCGCCCAGCGTAATCAACGGCCCGATGGAGATCATCAGGGTGATGGCGATCAATTTCAACCTCAGGTTTTTATAAAGGCTGTGTTTCATGATGTCGAATCCGATGATCTCATGTTGATCCATTACCCGCTTTGATGCAGTCCGAAAACAGGCGTTTTTGGACAACCCTTAGGAGCCGAGTGGTGCTACCAGGCCAGGAAGCGCCAGTATCCCAAAACCGCCCAGAACCACAGCACAATCCAGGCCAAAATGGTGATCGGCAGTCCGAATTTCACGAAGTCCATCACGTCCAACAGGCGCTCACCGGTTTCCGGATCCTTGGCCATGCCGAAACAAATAGCGTTGTTGGGTGTGCCCACAACCAGAAAATTGGCGAAGGAGGACGAAAAGGATGTGATCAGGCCCACCTTCCACACGCTGACGTTGGCCAGGGTGGCCATGGGCAGTACGATGGGCCCCAAGGCAGCCACCGTGGCACCGTCACTCATGAAGTTGGTCATGGTGCCCGTGAGCAGGCTCACCCCGATCACCAGACCATCTCCCCGTGTGAGAAAATCGGGCAGCACCCTGACGAAGGCGCTGGCCAGCCAGAGAGCGCCGCCGGTGAACTTAAGGGCCACACCCATGGCGCATGCGGCGGCGTAAAGTCCCACAACGTCAAAGGCCACGCCATTTTGTACATCCTCCCAGTTGATGATCCGGAACAAAAACATGGCCATCACTGCATACAGGGTGGGCCCTCCCAATCCGGCGTGCTCACCGATGAGCACCCACGCGGCGACCAGCAGAACCAGAATGACGGCCATGATCGCCTCGCGGCCGCGAAATGCGGGCGTGTTGGCGATTTCGTCCCGCACCACCTTGCCGGGATTGACGTCCGGCACCTGAAACTTGGGTTTCAGGCGAAGATACATGTAAAGTCCGATCACCCAGGATATCACCGGCACGAAGGGCATACCGGTTTTCATCCACGCCAGGAAGGAGATGGGCATTCCGCAATCGGCCAGATACCCGACCATGATGGCGTTGCGGCCGCCGGCGGCCGGAGACCCCGGGCCGCCATGATTGGCGGCGAAACAGACGCCAAGGATCAGAAATATGGCCAGGGCGCGATCTTTCTTGACTCCATACATCTTGCAGGTGACCTTATAAACACCCATCAGCACCGGAATCAGGAGGGCCACGAGGGCATGCTCGGAGAGGAATCCGGCCGACAGGGCCAGCATGGGCAAGAAAAGAAAGGCAAACGATTTTGCACTTTTAATGCGGCTCAGTAAAATCAGGCCGATGCGTTTGTCCAGGCCGGTTTTGGCGACCCCGACGGCAACGGCCAGAATTCCGAAGATGAAGAAAACCGCGTCGGTCATGTAGGCTTTGGAAATGTCGTTGATGGGAAGAATGGCGAAAACATAGAGCAATACCCCCACCAGAATATCCGTCGCTCCCAGCGGCAATGCTTCCGTGCCCCATAGAAATGCTGCCAGAAACAGAATGCAGACCATCTGTTTGGCCATCCGGGCCACCTGGTAAGGGGTCAGCAGCGCTTTGGCGGAGTTGCTGGCGTGGCCGCCTTCCTCGGTACCGGCCGTATGCATGGCCTGATGGGCTTCGAAGGCGTCAGGCCGCAATTTGAGATTGACCGTGTCGGTGATGCTCCTGGCACCCGGTGCCAGCTTGTACCCGGCCGGGTTTTCCTTTCTGACCAAATCCAGCATGCCTTGCGTGGGGGGCATGAATACGGCAAAAATAAATGCCATTGCAGCAATGACAATCAACAGGGGTTTATACCCCGGCCGGCTTTTCCAGGTCCAGGTCCGATCGATGGCTTGATCGGCCAGCAGAGAGTCAAGATCATGGTCGACAGCGGTTTGATGCGACATGCGGCCTCCTTCATCATCAACAGAGCAACGGTTATGGTTGGCCAATGATTGGCCTTACCTGCGATGAGATGCCTCTGTACGCATATCTGAGCAATGCACATGCCATTGATGAAAGTGGCCGAATGATTTATTAACATATTGAAATTGTAATTAATTCATTCTAATCTGGCCGCTGCCGGCATCGGGTTGCGGCCAGATGCCTGTCAGCGTGTTTTACACGATGTAAAAAAGAGCTGACAGGCGCGGATGTCATTTATTCGCGCCACTCTTTTTCGTTTGTACGGAGATGGAAGTCAAACTTCGGGCTTTGCGGGAGGTTCGTGACGGCTGTCAGCATGCTTGAAAACAATTTGTTTTTTAGATGGTTTTAAAAAGCGCCCAACTGGCATTTGCCCACCTTCAATTCAAGCGCTTCACATGCACAGGACACATCCATCTTCTTCAAGTTCAATTGATCTGCAATCTGCCATGCTTCTGCGCAGGTGATACGGCCATCGACCACCACGGACCGAATGGCTTTTTCCAGCTCTGACGAAACTTCTGCATCTGCCTTGACGGCTTTGCCTTTTTTGCTGCCGTGTCCAAACAGGCCTAACTGGCATTGGGCGATCCGTTTTTCCAGCAGATCGATATTGATACCCACCAGTTGCGGTGTGCAACCACGTTTTTGGGCGATGGTATGTGCCGCTGCACAGGTGACTCGTCCATCCGACTGTTTTTCTTCAATGGCCACGGCGATTTTCGTATCAACACTGGCATCCGGATGTTTGGCGGCATAGTGTCCCGCGTCTTCGTGTGTCATGACAATCCTCGACTCGTTTCGTGAGTGTCCATCCGGAAATGTCCCATTTGCCTGTTTCTGGATAGACGCCAACACATTAAAAGGAAATGTCTTGTAACACGAATCTTTATGGTTAGGCAATCGGCAGACCCCAGCGTTGCAAAAGCCGATGGCTGAAGGGTCACTGCATTTGCCCGGATGGGAAACCCATGGATGGTGTGCTATAAGACTGACCATGAATGCCGACAAAGGCCCGCTGGCCCATTTTCATCCGCTGATATCCCGCTGGTTCCAAAACCGAATCGGCCGTCCCACATCCATTCAGGCAAATGCCTGGCCATTGATTGCGGACAACCGTCACGTACTGATCACCGCACCGACCGGCAGCGGCAAAACCCTGGCCGCATTTTTGTGGGCCCTGGACCAGTTGATCTGCCAACGCTGGCAGGACCAAGAGACGCGCATCCTGTATGTGTCGCCATTAAAAGCCCTGAACAACGACGTTCAACGCAACCTGATCGGACCGTTAAAAGAAATGCGGACCGTTTTCGACAATGCCGGTGAACCGCTGCCAGCCATTCGTGTGGCCACAAGAAGCGGCGATACACCGGCCTCCGAACGTCGAAGGATGCTTCGCCAGCCACCCGAAATTCTGATCACGACGCCGGAAAGCCTGCACATCATGACCGCTTCCCGTGGCGGGCTGTCCATTCTGGGACGAATCAAAACGGTGATACTGGACGAAATTCATGCCGTCGCCGGGAACCGGCGTGGAACCCTGCTCATGTCCGCTGTGGAACGGCTGGTTCTCCATGGCGGCGAGTTTCAACGGATTGCCTTGTCCGCTACGGTCAATCCCATAGAGCGCATTGCACGCTTCGTCGGCGGGTACCGGATCACCGGCGATGATACCGATCCGGTCTACACGCCGCGGACAGTGGAACTTTGCCGCTGCGACGATGCGCATCCGGTTCATTTGGACATCCGGGTGCCCGATACCCTCCGAACCAACGCATCCGGCAAATCGTTGTGGCCGGAGCTGGCTGCATCGCTAAGACCGATTATAAACAAGCACCGATCATGTATCGCTTTCACCAATTCACGACAACTGGCCGAAAAACTGACCTTTTTGATAAACAGCGACGGTCCTCAACCCATTGCCTATGCCCACCACGGATCGCTGTCCAAAGAACTGCGCCTGGAAGTGGAACAGCGGCTCAAGAAAGGAGACCTCAAAGCCATTGTCGCCACGGCATCCCTGGAATTGGGTATCGATATCGGATCTTTGGATCGGGTCATACTGGTCCAATCGCCCCAATCCATCTCATCCGCCGTTCAACGCATCGGCCGATCCGGTCACGGTGTGGGCGAGACCAGCCGGGCCAGTTTCTTTTGTACCCATGCCACCGATGTCCTCACAGCGGCCATCCTCGCCGAATCTGTCCTGAATCGGGATGTGGAACCCGTCCGTCCGGTTAAATGTCCGCTGGATGTGTTATCCCAGGTCATCATCGCCATGACCGGTTTGCAGCCGTGGGATCGGGACCGTTTGTTCGCATCTGTCCGCTGTGCCTATCCCTTCCATGAATTACGTCGGGAGCCGTTCGACGGAGTCGTCGACATGCTTGCCGGGCGGTATGCCGGCACACGAATCCCCGCCCTGAAACCCAAGCTGGCCGTAGACCGGCTGGACAATACGGTCTTGGCTCGCAAAGGGGCTCTGTTGAACCTGTATACCTCGGGCGGGGTGATTCCCGACCGGGGGTATTTCGGTCTCCGGCACCAGCAGACCGGACACCGTATCGGAGAATTGGACGAAGAGTTCGTCTGGGAGGCCAAAACCGGCCAGGTATTCACCCTGGGCACCCAAAATTGGCGCATTTGCCACATCAGCGCCAACGATGTGATCGTGTTGCCGGCAGCCCCCAAAGCACCAGCACCCCCATTCTGGAGGGCAGAGGATGCGGATCGGGATTTTTACCTCTCTGAAAAAATTGCCCGTTTCCTGGAAGACGCAGATCAGCGCCTGACGGATCCGGCATTCAGGGACCGTTTGATCGACCATTATCAATTGGATCGGAAAAGCGCCGGTTATCTGGTTGACTTCCTCTTTCGTCAGCGGCAGCAGACCGGCTGCCCGCTGCCCCATCGTCACCATGTTGTCGTGGAGTGGTTTCCGGCGCCCAAAAGCGGTCCGGATGTCCGCCAGGCGGTCATTCATACCTTTTGGGGCGGCCGTGTGAACCGCCCCTTTTCCCTGGCGCTGGAAGCAGCCTGGGAAAGACGATACGGTGGCGCACCGTCCATTTTTCCCACCAACGACGGTGTTTATCTGATCGTTTCCGACATGCCCGCCAATGTAGATATCGTTTCTCTGGTGACTTCCGATAAGATTGACACCTTGCTAAAGGAAGGACTGGCAGGCTCCGGCATATTCGGTGCCCGCTTTCGCGAGTGCGCTGCCCGGGCGTTGCTGCTGCCACGGGCCGATCTGAACCGGCGCATGCCGTTGTGGCTGACCCGGCAGCGGTCTCAACACCTGTTGGCGGCCGTGGAATCCTTTGCGGATTTTCCAATTCTTTTGGAAACCTGGCGCACCTGTTTGCAGGACCATTTCGATATGCCTGCCCTGGGCATGCTGCTGGAAGGGTTGCAGGACGGCACCATCGCCTGCTCACAGATCGATTCCAATGCCCCCAGCCCCATGGCCCTGTCCGGTGCCTGGCGACAGATCAATCAATACATGTACGCCGATGATCGGGCCGCGTCACGGGTCAAGCCCCACATCGCGGGAGATTTGTTCGAACAGGTGGTTTTCGGGCATCATGTGCGGCCGGCGATTGCACAAGACATCGTGGACGATTTCCAGCAGCGGCGACAGCGCCTATATCCTGACTATACACCGGACAACCCGCTGGACCTGCTGGAGTGGGTAAAAGAACGCCACCTCATTCCCTTGAATGAGTGGCAACGATTGTTGGCTCATGCCCGGCGGGACCACGGTGTTTCACCGGATGAACTGGTCGGACCCATTGCTGCCAAGCTTTTGCGGCTGTCCGTCAATCCAGCGCACGATTTGTCCGCACAATTGATCGTTGCCACGGAAATGGGTGCCGACATCGCCGCCGCAATATATTCCGGGCGGACCGATCTGCAATGGGCATCCGTCGATACCGGCGTGCATATCGGCGAGGGGCCTTTGCCCATTGCAGATGCGTCCGGACCGGCTGATGCCAAAGACATCCTCGTTCAATGGCTCCGCTTCTATGGACCGCTTACAGCGGATCAGATCCGTGGTCGCCTGGGCCTTACAGAAGAATGGTTGCAGCCGATCCTTGAGTCGCTGGTCGAATCCCGCGATGTCATTACCGGACCGCTGATCGTTGATCGAACCGACGCGCTGATATGTTGCGCCGACAATTACGAATCCCTGCTGCGCATGGCGCGTTCGGGGCGAAGGGCAGCCATTACGCCGCGATCCATAGAAAAGCTCGCCTTGGCCCTGGCCCATTATCAGGGCCTGACCGGTCCGGACCGTGGCACCGATGCACTGGCCGAATGCATCTCGGTTTTTACCGGGCTGCCGCTGCCCGCCGGGTTATGGGAATCGGAGGTCCTGCCGGCACGGACCGGAGACTATCAACCCGTCTGGTTGGACCGTCTGGTCCAGGCGTCGTCATTGATGTGGGTGGGACATTCGGGGCATCGGGTGATGTTTTGCATGGAGACCGATCTGGATTTGATTTCATCGGTCAATGGATCCGATCCCGATTGTGATAAGAGCGAAAAGGATCGGGTTCAGGAGACAATCCAGCGTTTCCCGGACCGTCAGGGGCGTTACCGGCTCTCGATCCTGTTGGGCGATCCACCCCAAGCGGCGCAGCAGGTTCTCAAATCCCTTTGGCATGGTGTGTGGTCCGGTCGTGTGACCAACGACAACATGTCCGCCTTGCGGCAGATGATCGACCGTCGATTCAAAATCGACGAGCGGTCGCCAAAACGGATGCCGGTCGAATACCTTTCTCACGCCCACATGGGCAGGCGCCGACGCAGGGCCTTCGGCCAGGCTTCGTTGGGAGCGGTGGGAAATTGGTATCTCATCAATTATCCGTTGGCATCCGAAGGCCTGATTGAACGCGATGAACTGATCAAAGAACGGGCCCGTCTGCTTCTGGATCGATACGGGATCTTGTTCCGTCATCTGCTAACCAGGGAAATGGAGATGTTTCGCTGGCCGGCGGTCTTTCGTGCCCTGCGGCTCATGGAGCTTTCCGGCGAAGTTATATCCGGATGTTTTTTCAGCGGCATTCCCGGGCTTCAGTTCGTGTCCCGGCGTATGCTGCGGCTGCTCGGTCAACAACTCCCCGAGGAGACCTTGTACTGGCTCAGCGCACAAGACCCGGCTTCCTTGTGCGGGCTTGGTTTGGATGCACTTAAAGGAAAGCTTCCCCATCGATCAAAGGGGACACACCTGGTGTACCGGGGAAGCCGACTGATCATGGTCTCCAGACGGAACGGAAAATCCATTGATCTGCACATGGACGCGGACCATGACCAGGCGGCAGATGGATTTATTTTGTTCGATCATCTGCTGGGGCGACGTGTCAGGCCAATGCGGTCCATTCTTATCGAAACAATCAACGGTACCCATGCCGCAGACAGCCCCTGGCTAAACCTTTTGCATCAACGGTTCGATATAACCGTTGAGATGAACACCGTAACACTGTTTCGTAAAACGGCCGGCTGAGGCGTAAAGGCACAATCCATATGGATATTCAGTGGCTTTCTCAACTTCTGCATCATCAATCAAACCCGGGTCGCATTGCGTCCAATCTGGTGTTGAGGCCCGGTGATCGATTGACCGCCACGGTGCTGGAGGTGGAAAAAGGAAACGATGCATTGTTGTCCTTCGGCCACTTGCGTGCATATGCACGTTTGCCTGTGCCCGTAACGGCGAATCAATCGATTCAGGTGCGGGTGGACGAAACCGGACAGAAGCTGGAGCTGGTCATGACGACCGGCCCTGAATCCAGGTTTTCCAACGGCAAAAAAAACGCCATGTCCATTGAGTTGTTCGAACCAGTATCCGACAAACCTTCACTCAACGCACACGCCCGCATGCTGGTTCCCGGCGAATCCTTGCAGGGACGGATTACCGGGTTCGAAAAAGACGGCCTGCAACTCGTGGACTTCGGAAAATTCAAGGCGTTCACGAAAATCGATGTGCCCGTCCGGCCGGGACAGGTGATCGGGCTGACCGTGACCCAAAGCGGCGATACGCTGACCCTGGCGATAAATCCTTCGGCAAAGGCGGGAAATCAGGTGCCTGGCCAATCGGCGGGAGCGGTGTCTGTGGCCAGGGGCGATGTATCATCGCTACCCGCCAGTCCAATGGCCTCTACCGCACAGCCACCCACAGCGGTGGCTGACGGGGCCCCCATCGAGACGGTCAAAGCCGATGTGCCTCGGATGCAAACGGTTGAACCGCCCGTACGTCTTCCGGAAACCCTTTTGCCGCCCACCTCGGACAACATGGCCGCCGTACGGACTTTCGCTCGGCAATTGCTTGATCGAGCATCTGCGTCTGGTGCAGGTACGGCCGGGGAACCGGCGTTGGCCACATCCTTGAAGACGGCGCTGTTGAATCTCACTCAGGCACTTGATCCGGCTTCTACCGCCGGGGGGACGGAACCACTGATTCATCGCGTTCGGGCCTTTGTCGAAGACTCGGGGCTCTATTTCGAGAAAAAAGTAGAGCAGGCCATCCGGTCGATCCAGAGTCAGGAGGGACGCTCGGCACCCTTGCCTGCGGAGGAACTCGCGCGCCATCCCGTCATCCGGGACATCATGATCAAGGATCTTAAACCCAACCTTTTGATCCTCAAGAATTTTCTGGAAAGTCAGGACTTGGCATCGCGGGAAACCGAGCGGCATGCACTTGAGACCGTTAAAAGTTTCGTCCAGCGTGCCGTATCCCACCTGGAACAGCAACAGCAAATGGCCACGGGAAAGCCCGTGGACCCGGATGTGATGCAGGCATTTTCGCACCTGCTGCTGATGACCGACACGGATAAAACAGCACGTTTAAAGGTCTATTACCCCAAAAAAAGACAGGATGGTGCCCGGAAGAAACCCCGTGTCTCCCTCTTGCTGGAGATGGACCGCATGGGAATGGTGCGCACCGATTTATGGATGGTCGGCCGTGATTTGAATATCTCCTTTTTCGTTGAAACCGATGAAATTAAAATGGCCATCGACAAGCATCAGGGACGCATCGGCGAGATGCTCGAAAATACGTTTAACACCGTCGCCGTCAATGTGGTGGTCAATTCCGCCAAGATCGAAGATTTCGATGGAGAGGATCTGGCCTTGCCGGGTCAACGGCTGCTGGATGTGAGGTTATGAACAGGAATCAGATCAAAAAAGTGGCGGCCCTGAAATACGACCAGGCCCGGAATATGGCCCCGCGTGTCGTGGCCAAAGGCAAAGGGCACATCGCCGAACAGATCCTCCGCATCGCACGGGAGAACGACGTGCCAATGCACGAAGATGCCAATCTGGTCAATGTGCTGGAAGCACTGGAGCTGGAATCGGAGATTCCCGCCGATCTGTATCGGGCGGTTGCCGAGGTACTGGTGTTTATCTATCGTCTCAACGGCAAGCTTTGACGAATCCGCAAAAAGCTTTTCCAGGCCAGGTATGACCGCTTTTCCACGAAAAAAACTCAGCTTGCTTTTTTCGTAGCGGGACAAAAAATGGGGAAAGGCTTTTTGTATTTTGAGATCGGCTTCAATTGTCTGGTTCCTTAGAAACCCGATATCTGCGTGATGCTTCATCCCTTTGTTTCAAAAAGACTCATCTGGCCGTTTGCGTTGCGTTTCGGTTTTTTCGGAATCGGTGCCGCCTGGCCAGGTGAAAGCGGTTTCGGCAGGTCGTAGTCGATCTGCCAGCAGTTTTTCCCCGTTTCATGGACCGTGGCCGGTGTCGGCAGCATCATTTCGGTTTCCTGGCGGGTAATGACCGGGAAGCCGTACACCGTATTGGTATGTTTGATCGGTTTCCCGGTTTCCTGGCGATCCCCGACAAACCGCAGGTGGGCATCCAGTCGTTCGGCGATGCGCCGGGTTCCTGTTGCCACCGATTGCCAGCAGTTTTCTCCGATCAGTTTCGCGAAAGCGGCATCCAGTTCGTATCCAACACCGTTGCGACCGGAGGCTGCCGTGGCCGCCAGGGTGGTACCGGTGCCCATAAAGGGGTCCAGGACCGTGTCGCCCATGACGGAAAACATATTGACCAGTCTGTATGCCAGTTCCAAAGGAAATGCCCCGCTGCGCTGCCGCAGCTCTTTGTCGCCGATTTTCTGCCGGGTCCCTTTGAGATCCATCCACACATCGGAAAACCATTGGTTGCGTTCTTCCCAGAAATAGGCGCTTTGCCTGCGGTTGTTTTTCTCTTCGATTGTTTTGAACAGGCGCTTGCCGCCTTTTCGGAAGACCAACACGTATTCATGCTCCAAGGTCACGTAGGCGCCGTTGGGCATCATCCCTGACCCCATGAATTTGTTGGGTGCATTGGTTTGCTTGCGCCACAAGATGTTGGGCAGATTGGAAAAGCCCAGGCCCAGCATGGCATTGAGAACGCGGCTGTGGTTGGGGTAGAGTGAAAATTCATCTTTCAGGGTGCGGGTGGCGTCACCGATGTTGATGCAGGCGATGCCACCGGGAACCAATACACGCCACATCTCGCGCCACACCTTGTCGAGTTGTGCATGCATCAGCTCAAACGCCCGTCTCCCGTCCCCTTGCTTCAGTGCCTTTGCGGTCGTGAGCCGGTGGCAGAAAATTTCATCCCACATTTCGATCATCGGATACGGCGGCGAGGTAACGACCAGATGAATGGTTTCGGGATCGATATCCGACATCTTGGCCGAATCCGCAAAAATAACGTGTTGTTCGGTTTGCATTGGTTTGTCCCCTCTGATTGAAATATTTTTTACATAAAGTTTTGTTTTATGCAATCGCATGTTGATTTGAGAGATTCATCAATGCAACCCGATAAAATCGCAGAATCTGCGTCTGAATTTATCTTATCTTCTGAAAAAATAAGTGTGTGGTTTGAAACTTGACTTTACAGACAAATTCGGGGAAAGATATCATCTTTTTAAAACCACTGTGTTCGATCCGTTTCAACGGCTTTACAACACCAAAACTCCAAAAAATTGTGGACGAAACCGTGGGTGTGAACCAGCCAACCGTTCAAAAGGAGATGAAACAAGATGGTCAAAGTGCTTGTCAGCGATGTGCTGGGTGATGCAGGAATCGAGCTTTTCAGAAAAACCGAAGGCATCCAGGTAGATGTCAACACCGGCCTGCCGCCCGAGGAGCTCAAGGCGATCATCGGTGATTACGATGCGCTGGTCATTCGCAGTGCGACCCAAGTAAACCAAGACCTGCTGGGTGCCGCGACCCGGCTCAAGGTTGTCGGCCGGGCCGGTATCGGCCTGGACAATGTGGATATCCCCGCTGCGACCAAACGGGGCATCGTGGTCATGAACACGCCCACCGGGAATGTGGTCACGACCGCAGAACATGCCATTGCCATGATGATGTCCCTGACCCGCAATATTCCCCAAGGCACGCTGTCGCTCAAAGCCGGACGCTGGGACAAGAGAAAGCTCCAGGGGCGGGAAATCTTCAACAAAACCCTGGGTGTCATCGGCTTCGGTAAAATCGGTTCCATCGTGGCCGATCGTGCCAGGGGGCTGCAAATGAGAGTGGTGGTTTACGATCCTTTCGTTACACCGGAACAGATCGAGAAGTCCGGTTACGAGAGCGTTGGCCTGGACGAACTTTATGCATGTGCCGACTATATTTCCGTGCATGTGCCCAAGCTTGAGGAGACCACTGGTCTGCTGAACAAGGCCGCCTTTGACAAAATGAAAACCGGTGTGATGATCATCAATTGCGCCCGCGGCGGCATTATCAACGAAAATGATCTTCAGGATGCCATGCAATCCGGCAAGGTGGCCGGTGCGGCCCTTGATGTTTTTACCGTGGAACCACCGGGCGAATGCCGTCTCTTCGAGTTGGATCGAATCATTTGCACGCCGCACCTGGGTGCTTCAACTGCGGAGGCCCAGACCAATGTGGCCGTCGCCGTGGCCCGGCAGATTATCGACTACCTGACAACCGGGACCGTCATCAATGCGGTCAATATGCCTTCGGTGGCCGGTGAACTGCTGAAAAAAATAGGCCCGTACATGGCCCTGGGAGACCGGATGGGATGTCTTCAGGCCCAGTTGGCCGACGGTCCGGTAAAGGCGGTAACCATCGAATACACCGGAGATTTCAAGGGGATGGATATGGCTCCGGTGTCGACCGCCATCTTAAAAGGACTGCTGGCGCCCATGGTCAAATACGCAGTTAACAATGTCAATGCGCCTGTCGTGGCCGATGAAATGGGCATCAAGGTCGTTAAATCGACCACCTCCGAGACCGAAGACTACACCCACCTGATCACCTTACGCGTCAGCACCGAATCCGACCAACATGTGGTCGCCGGAACCATCATCGGAAAAAATGACCTCAAGGTGGTCCAAATCGATGATTTTCGTCTCGAATTGGTCCCCGAGGGGCATATCCTGCTGATTTTCAACCAGGATCGCCCCGGTGTCATCGGTAGCATTGGCGCCACATTGGGCAAGCACGCCATCAACATCGGTCGCATGCACTTGGGGCAGGACAAAGACAGCAATCACAATATCATTTTCCTGCAAACCGATACACCGGTGCCGTCGGAAGTGGTGGCGGAATTACGGGAGGACGTATTGGTGAACTCGGTGACGCCGTTGGAATTGTGAAATGCTGTACTTTACAGGGGCTTGGCTGCTTTTACCCCGTGACCAGGAAGATTTACCATGACATCCAGAACTTCGCCAATCACTTCAGGATCGAGGGCGGAGGAGGGCTCATCAAACAGCATGATTTTGGGGCTCATGGTGTCGGTCTTGAAACGCTGAAGCAAAATTCGAAGTTGGACGTTTGACGTTATCAGGTCTGGCTTATAGCCCCCTTGAAGGGGGCTTCATCAAACCACCCGCTAAGCGGGTGCTCGGTGATTTTTACTTCAATTAGCACCTTACGCCTCAATTTCTGTCAAAAAAAACAAGGAAATGGGGTGGGGGACATGGGTTGCGGGCGTTATGCCCGCGTTAGAAATTTTCGTTTCAATCGTAAAATTCTGGCCACGGATGCTTGCCCCATTCGACGCATACCGCCGTTTGTGGCGATCAGGTCTTTGATCCTCTCCCAGGCCGTCTCGATGTCTGGACCTTTGTGGCAGATAAGGGCGAGGTCCACATCGGAGGCCAGGACTTGCCCAACAGCGGTGCTGATATCGTAGCCAGGCTTGATGGCGCCCATATCCAGATCATCGGTCATGACCACTCCGGTGTATCCCATTTTTTTTCTCAGCAGGTCAATCGTGACAGCCGGACTCAAACTGGCCGGCCAGACCGGATCGAGCCCCGTACAGCGGATGTGGGATAGCATGATCCCGGCGACGTCGCTGTCGATCGCAGCGGCAAAAGGCACCAGGTCCACATCGTCCAATTCGGCCATATCCGCATTGAGGTCCGGCAAGGTCAGATGGCTGTCCAGGACCGTTCGGCCGATACCGGGAAAGTGTTTGGCCACGGCCATGATGCCCCGTTGCTGGAGATGCTCGATGACGGTGGTACCCATTTGGGCGACCCATTGGGGATCGCCGCCGAATGTACGTCCGGCCATGATGCCCGGCCCGTCTGCATCGGCCACATCCAGCACCGGTGCCAGATTCATGTTGATTCCCATATCCTTCAGTTCACCGGCTGTGATGCGGGCAAATTCGATGGCATCCTCCGTCCCCTGCATGGATGGATTGCCCTCAAATTGGGTGAAAGGCGGCTTCAGGCGGGCCACCTGCCCCCCTTCCTGGTCGATGGCGATGATCAGGGGCGGCAGGCCGTACCGATGGGCGTAATCTTGGCAATCCCGGCAGAGCCGGCGAATCTGGGCTGGTGTTTCCAGGTTGCCGGCAAACAGGATCAGGCCTCCCACCTGCAAGGTGCCGATGAGAAATTCCAGCTCGCGGTTGAAACCGGTGCCCTCGAATCCCACCATCAATCTTTGTCCAGCCAGTCGTTCAGTCGAAAATTCCATTGTCGCCTCTATTCATTATTGATGACCGGTCGATGTCGGGCCTGCCCATCGGCAGGGTGCCTGAGACGGCGGCAGAGAAAGTGTGGCTGGCCATCTGATTGCACGACGCGGTGCTCTCGTCAAAGAACCGAAGCCTTTAAACCTTATTGTTTTTTGGCTGTCAATGCAGGCTAACCATATTTCGATTTTATCCACATGCGGGTACTTCGGTAAAAAGTTATACCACCCTTGAAAATCAAATGCATAGAATGATATATTAAAAGGTTAAGAGTTCAGGATCCTCGAAAGCGATTTCATATGGCAATTTTGAGTAGACATCTTGTGGCCTCGGGCAGCCTCGAGACCGGCGAGAAGCAACCGCGCCTGCTCCAGGCCTTTCTGGGCACTTGTGTGGGCGTCAGCATCGTGGACAAAGTGGCCGGTGTCGGGGGGCTCATTCACCTGCTGCTGCCTGAGCCGGTCGGTCCCGCCGTGGTCGACCAGCCGGGAAAATATGCGACGACCGGCATGCCTTGTTTGATAGAACGTTTGACACAAATGGGCGCCACGGCTGAAAACATGCAGGCCGTCATTGCCGGAGGCGCTCTGGTGGGCCCATTGACGCATCAGGACATGAACCTGGACATCGGCGGCCGTACAGCTGAATTGGCGCTGAAGGTACTCCATGATCAGGGCATTGAGGTGGTAAGATCCGAAACCGGCGGTTTTTTTACCTGCCGCATCGAACTTGACATGCAATGCTGGAAATGCCGTATCCTGCCCGCTGGCTTCGACGCAGCGGACACCCATAGCGCTCGACCGGAAATGGCCATGGGAGATATTCAGGAGGGGATTGAAAGCATCCGCCCCATTCCCCAGGTGGCGCTGAAGGTGCTACGGCTGATCGAAGATGATTCCTTCGACATCGGCAAAGTGGCCGATGAGGTGCGCAAGGATCAGGTGATCAGCGCCCGAACCATCCAATTGTGCAATTCGGCCATGTTCACCAAACGCCTCAACGTGGACACCCTGGATCACGCGCTGGTTTTTTTGGGCCGCAATCTTTTTATCAAATTGGTCATCGCCGCTGCGGTACAGAGCTACTACGACCAGTGCGGCAATGGATACAGCCTGTGCAAAGGGGGGTTGTATCACCATGCGGTGGGCACGGCCGTGACCGCCGAAACCATCGCCCGCCTGACGAATAAAGCGGTCCCCGCCGTGGCCTACACCGCAGGGTTGCTTCACGATATCGGCAAAGTGGTCCTGGACCAGTATATCGCCGGTGCCTATCCTCTGCTTTACCGCGAATTCCAGGATCGCCACATGAACATGATCGAAGCGGAGAACCGCATTTTGAAAGTGGATCACACCCGGGTCGGCGGTCTGCTGGCCGAAAACTGGTCCCTTCCGGAAATTCTGACCGATGCCATCCGTTTCCACCACCGGCCGGCAGACAGCCGGAGTGGCAGCCCCATAACGAGCATTGTCTACCTGGCAGACCTTCTCATGTCCCGTTTTCACACCGGGCTCGAACTCGAACGCATGAGCGCCGATAATCTGGGTGAACTGCTGGATGGCCTGGATCTTTCCGCTGACCACTTGAAGGAGGTGGTGGACAAAATTCCATCGGCGGTATTCGAACCGGCCGAGTCCACGAGCGGGAATATGAGCTGACCGGGCATTTCCTGAAAGCGAGCACCATGGATGAACACAGACAGAAGCTGCTGAGACAACTTCCAGGCGTCGATCGAATCCTCGAACACGCCGCCCATGATCCACAGTTGGCAAAAATTCCCAAATCGGTTCTGACGCCGGCCGTTCGCAGCGTGATCGACGACATGCGCGGCCGGATCATCGCATCGTCTCAATTGCCGGACAGGGCCGATGTTTTCGTCGCGGATTTGTTAGATGCGGCCAGAGATGTATGTGCCCGCCGCATGGCCTTCAATCTGAAACGCACCGTCAATGCCACCGGCGTCGTGGTTCACACCAACCTGGGGCGTTCTCTGCTCTCTTCCCGCGTGGTGGATCACCTAGTGGCCATCTCCGGCCGTTACTCCAATCTCGAATTCGACCTTGCCGCCGGCCGCCGCGGATCCCGCTACAGCGTCGTGGAGGACATTTTATGCGAACTGACCGGTGCCGAAGCCGCGCTGGCGGTCAACAACAACGCCGGGGCCGTGTTGCTTTGCCTGGATACCCTGGCCGCCGGACGCGAAGTGGTGGTGTCCCGGGGGGAACTGGTTGAAATCGGCGGTGCCTTCCGCATTCCGGACGTGATGGTCAAAAGCGGCGCACTTCTCAAGGAGGTCGGCACCACCAACCGCACCCACCCCCGTGATTATGAACAGGCCATTGGCGAACGAACCGGATTGCTGCTCAAAGCGCATACCAGCAACTACAGCATTGTTGGTTTCACGGCCGCAGTATCCTTGAAGGATCTGGTGGCCATCGGTCGGCGGCACGCGCTTCCGGTCATGGAAGATCTGGGGTCCGGCACCCTGATCGATTTTTCCAAATACGGCCTGGTCAAGGAACCCACGGTCCAGGAATCCCTGGCGGCCGGCATCGACGTGGTGACCTTCAGTGGGGACAAACTGCTGGGCGGTCCCCAGGCCGGCATCATTCTGGGCCGCAAAAAGCATATCGAGCGCATCAAATCCAACCCTCTGACCCGTGCACTGCGCATCGACAAAATGACCCTGGCTGCCTTGGAAGCGACCTTGCAGATCTACCGTGACGAGCGCCAGGCTGTACAACAGATTCCCACATTGGCCATGCTCACCGCCCCTTTGTCCGTGATTGAAAGCCGGGCCGCCGCCTTGAAGGCCCTTATCGAAGATCGTTTCGGCGCGGCCATACAGGTGGACTTGTCAGCGTGTACATCCAAGGCCGGCGGCGGTTCATTGCCCCTGTTAAACCTGCCCAGCCGCTGTGTCGGCATTCGCGTTGACGGCCTTTCGGCCAACGCGGTCGAACGTTGGCTGCGCACCCACACGCCCGCGATCATCGGCAGAATCGAAGACGAGCGGTTCATTATGGACGCGCGAACCCTTCAGCAGGATGATTTTTCGATCATCGGGCGGGCACTTACCGAAATGCTGTCAAACATCGATCAGGAAAGATAACGCCATGTCACGGCAAACCCCGGAACTGCTCAAGAATCGCAGCGCATCTCAGGAATTCCTCTTTTCTCGCCTCCAGGGAACCCCGTCTGTCGAAAGCCAACGGCAGACAACTGCGGTATCCCCGGATGTTGGCCCCAGGGATCACCCATCGCCACCAGCCGCAGGCCAGGCGCTGGACTGGCAGGGACTTGTCCATGCCATCGACACCACTTTTGGTTCCGTCACCAGACTCTGCGTTGCCATGTTGCAGTTTGATGCATTGGCGGATGTGCAGGGTACGGACGAACAGCCCGGCAAAGCAGCGGACCCGGAATTTGTGGATATCGCCTGCCAGGAATCCGGTGGTATATGGGCACGCGTCGACGAATGCCGTTTGGCCCTGGCCATACCCCATCTGGATGTTGACGCCGGCCGGCGCATGGTGCGGCGAATCCAGCAGCGTTACGCAGACAGCGGCACTGCACCGATTACCGCCGGTGTGGCTTTTTACCCCACAACCCGTTACACCCGCTCACAACTGGTCGACAATGCCCACAAGGCCCTGGTACATGCCGGTTTTTTCGGTCCGGGAAGCCTTACCTGTTTCGATGCGGTCAGCCTGAATATCAGCGGCGACCGTTTGTACCAGGATGGTGACATCCAAGGTGCCGTGGACGAATTCAAACAGGGGTTGCTCATGGATCCCACCGAGGCGAACCTGCATAACAGCCTGGGGGTATGTTATGGCGTGCTCGGTGACACGCAAAAAGCGCTGGAAGCTTTCGAAACCGCCATGTGGCTGGCACCGGAAAATGTGATGGCCGTTTACAACAAGGGCTATGTGCTCCTGCAATCGGGCCAATATGAACAGGCCCGGGAAGCACTGCTGAAAGCCGATGCCATCGAAGGCGGTGTTTTCGAGGTGGTCTTCCACTTGGGTCAGTTGTTCATGCGCATGAAACAAGCCGATAAGGCCCGTCCTTATCTGGAATCGTCTACCCGGGCCAACAACCGCTGTGGCCCTGCCTTTCGGTCTTTAGGGGAATGCCTGGACGAACTGAATCTCGGCAAAGAAGCCATCCAGGCTTACAAGGGCGCCATTAAGATCAATCCCGCCGATGCACA
The DNA here is from genome assembly GCA_002747175.1 of Deltaproteobacteria bacterium. Classification (GTDB taxonomy): domain Bacteria; phylum Desulfobacterota; class Desulfobacteria; order Desulfobacterales; family Desulfosarcinaceae; genus Desulfosarcina. The sequence goes on from PDTK01000041.1 coordinate 37,112, forward strand.
GGCATTGTCCGCTGTGGGCCGGCTGTACACCCAGCGGGGAGAAAGCCTGGACGTCGCCTCGGTAATGTGTGAACAGAGCGTGCAACTGGAACCGGACAACGGCCTGTTCCGCCACCGCCTGGGTCAGGCCTATCTGTCCAGGGGAAAACTGGATCGCGCCCTGGCCGAATTTGAACGGGCTGTCGAACTGGGCCATGACAGCCAGGCTTACATCCAAAAGACACAAGATCGCATGATTGCTGCCCGGGCCTCCTGAGAATTGGCCAGGAACACAGGCCCCGTTTCCTTCATTGCGGATGAAATCCACCAATAGTGCTTGTTATCGACGGGTTCGTGCTTATTGTTACGGAGCACTTCCGGTTTCTACCCAAACCGGACAAACCCTAATTCCCGCCACGGCGGTTGACATCAATTGTGGCCGTTCCTGTAACGCGCCCATTAAAAAGGAGTTTCCAGTCCATGCCCATCTATGAGTATAGCTGTAACGGATGCGGTCAAAAATTCGAATACTTGGTATTGGCCGGCAGCGAGCCGACGGAATGCCCGGCCTGCAAGGCCAGGACAGTCAACCGACTCATGTCTGCCTGTGGTTTTGTCAGCAAGGGCGGCGGAGGGGAGACGATCAGCACCTCGGCTTCTTCATCGTCCTGTTCAAGTTGCAGCGCCTCCAGTTGTGCCGGGTGTGGGCACTGATGGCACACCGGACGATTACCATTGGTACCCGGGGCAGTCAACTGGCATTGTGGCAGGCCAATTGGGCCAAAGACGCCATCAATCGTTCGCATCCGGACATTCCCGTCGAACTGGCCATCATCAAAACCAAGGGGGACAAGATCTTGGATGTTCCCCTGGCCAAGGTGGGCGGCAAAGGCTTGTTCGTCAAAGAAATTGAACAGGCCCTGCTGGACGGCCGTATTGACCTTGCCGTACACAGCATGAAGGACATGCCTGCGGAAATTCCCGAGGGGCTGTGCATCGGTGCCATTCCCCGACGCGGAGAACCCCGTGATGCGCTGATCACCCGATCCGGACAGCTGTTGGACGACCTGCCCCTCGGCGCCCGGGTGGGCACCAGCAGCCTGCGGCGCGGTGCCCAATTGCTGCATCGCCGCTCCGATCTGACCATCGTGTCGCTCAGGGGAAGCTTGGAGACCCGCTTGAAGAAACTGGAAACCGAAGGCTTGGACGCCATCGTACTGGCCGCAGCGGGTATCCGGCGAATGGGCCTTACCGACCGCATCACACAGGTGCTGGATGAAAGCGTCATGCTTCCCGCTGTCGGTCAGGGGGCATTGTGCGTCGAGAGCCGGGTGGCGGACGATACCGTTGCGCCGTTGCTGGCGCCCATGGACGACGGACCGACCCGTGCAGTGGTCCTGGGCGAACGCGCGTTTTTGAACCGACTGGAAGGCGGTTGTCAGGTACCCATTGCCGGCCACGGGCACCTGGATGGCGGATCCTTTCTGCTGACCGGACTGGTCTGCGATGTGGACGGTACCCAAATGGTCAAAGCGACCCGGTCCGGACCCGCGGACCAGAGTGAAGCGATCGGACGCGAACTGGCGGAGAGGCTTCTGGACGAAGGCGCTGCCCGCATCCTGGAAAGATTGTACCAACATGCAGACTGAATCCCAGACCGGAACGGTTTTCCTCGTGGGCGCCGGCCCCGGCGATCCCGGATTGATTACCGTCAAGGGTGTCGATTGTATCAACCGTGCCGATGTCGTGGTATACGACTACCTGGCATCCCCCGCCCTGCTGGTCCATGCCAATCCAAAGGCAGAAATGATTTACGTGGGCAAAAAAGGCGGGGACCACACCCTGCCCCAGGAAGGCATCAATGCGCTCATCGTGGAGAAAGCCGCCCAGGGAAAAACGGTGGCACGGCTTAAAGGCGGGGATCCTTTCATTTTCGGGCGCGGCGGGGAAGAGGCCGAAGTGCTTGTCGAGGCCGGCATTCCCTTCGAGGTGATTCCAGGGGTCACCGCTGCCATCGGCGCATCGGCCTACGCCGGCATTCCTTTGACCCATCGGGATTACACTTCCGATGTGGCCTTTGTCACCGGCCACGAAGACCCAAACAAAGCCGCGTCCAGCATCGACTGGCCGGCCCTGGCAACGGGGATCGGGACCCTCGTGTTTTTCATGGGTGTTAAAAATCTGGCTGCCATCGTCTCCAACCTGACCGCCAACGGCCGGCCGGCCGACACGCCGGTGGCGGTGATCCGCTGGGGCACCACGCCACGCCAGAAAACGGTCACCGGAACCCTGGCGACCATTGTGGATATCGTCCGTAACGCCGGTATCAAAGCCCCTGCCATCATTATCGTGGGCGGTGTGGTCAACCTCAGAAAAACCATGCGCTGGTTCGAAAACCGGCCCCTGCTGGGTCGGCGGATCGTGGTCACCCGTGCCCGCGAACAGGCCAGCGGACTGGTTCACCAGCTTTCCGAACTGGGTGCAGAATGCATCCAATGCCCAACGATCCAGGTGGTGCCGCCAGCCGACTGGGGCCCGGTGGATGCCGCCATCGACAATCTGACCGGGTATGATTGGGTCGTTTTTACCAGTGTGAACGGCGTCGAACGGTTCTTTCAGCGTCTGTTCGAACGGGGGCTGGATACGCGCGTCCTGGGTCATGTCAAGACCGCCAGCATCGGTCCGGCAACGGCTGAGCGCCTCAAGGCCTGGGGAATTATCAGCGATATCGTTCCCCAAAGCTACCGTGCCGAATCGATTGTAGAAGCATTTACCGATTTCTCTGTCAATGGAAAGGCCATTTTGCTTCCCAGGGCCAAGGAAGCCCGCAGTGTGCTTCCCGTCGAACTGACCCGCATGGGTGCCCGCCTGGACGAGGTGACTGTTTACCGCACGCAGCAAGCGCAAACCGACGCGGCGGAATTGGTTCGGCGCCTGGCTGCCGGCAGCATCGATATGGTTACTTTCACCAGTTCTTCCACGGTTAAGAATTTCCATGGACTGTTGCCTGCTGATCGTTTCGACCGCCTGATGCAAGGCGTCAAAGTGGCCAGTATCGGTCCGATAACCTCCCAAACGGCACGGGATCTTGGCTTTACCGTAGATATGGAAGCTGAAACCTTCACCATCCCCGGACTCATTGAAGTCATCGTGTCCGGCTGACGACCCGTTTCGCGGTCACGAGAAAATGGAACAAGCACGCATGGGAAAAAACGCACTCAACCCGCTGGTGGACCGTGAAGCGCGTCACCTGAACTATCTGCGCATTTCCATCACCGATCGTTGCAACCTCAGGTGCCTGTACTGCGTGCCCGAAGGCCGAATCCCCAAACTTGATCATGCCGATATTCTCAGCTACGAAGAGATTCTGCGGCTGGTGAAGATCGGCATTACCCTTGGCATCCGGAAAGTCCGCATTACCGGTGGAGAACCGCTGGTGCGCAAAGGTGCCGTCGCGTTCCTGGCCCGCTTGAAGCAGATCCGGGAGCTGGAAGATGTTTCCCTGACCACCAATGGTATTCTGCTGAAAACCTGCGCCCGTCACGTCTTCGATGCCGGCATTCGCCGGATCAACGTCAGCCTGGACACATTGGATCGTAAAAAATATGCCCATATTACCGGTTACGACCAATTCGACAGGGTGTGGGAAGGGATTCAATCGGCCCTCGACATCGGCTTTTCCCCAATTAAAATCAATGTCGTGGCCATGCGGGGCATCAATGATGACGAAATCCTTCAGTTCGCCGAACTGGCCCGCACCTATCCCTTTCATGTCCGATTTATCGAATACATGCCCATTGGCAACAGCCGGACCACCACGCGGGATCAGCTCCTGACACCGGAAATTCAATCGCGGATCTCCTCTCTGGGAACCCTGACGCCGCTGAAGCCGGAGCATCATGACGGTCCTGCCAGACGATTCAAACTGTCCGGGGCCGTAGGAGAAATCGGTTTCATCAGCGCATTGAGCCATCATTTCTGCCAACGCTGCAATCGGCTTCGCCTGACGGCGGACGGAAAACTCCGTGCCTGTCTGTTGTCGGATCATCACAACGACCTCAGAGTGGCACTTCGAAACGGCGCATCCGACGAAACCCTTGCCGATATTTTTCGCCTTTCGGTGAAAAAAAAGGCGGCCCGGCATTCATTGAACAGTCCCTGTAAAACGGGTATCAATAGCCAGATGCAGGGCATCGGCGGGTGACAAAAATCACCACCACACCTTTTCCCTTGTGGTTGACCGCAAGAATCCTGCGGGCTAAAGTATCGGGTCCATCATGCCGATAGCTGATGTCAATGGGAACAGCAATCATTCATTCGGTAAACATTGCCGCAACGAATTCACATCAACCATAGACAGGAAAAGCATGCCGGAATCTCTTACCTCGACAAATGCTCCAGATGAGCGAAAGAACCTGGTCGACTTCATCATCAATTTACCGCTGTTTGAATTTTTGGAAATGGATCAACTGGCCGAAGTGGCGGCGAATATGGAATTTGTCTGTCTCAAAGCGGGGGAGGTGCTTTTCAAAGAATGGGACAAAGCTGATTTTGTGTGTTTTGTCGAATCCGGTGAACTAGACGTCACCAAAAAAAATGGCCCTGATACCAGCGCCACCATGGCCACTCTCAAGCGCGGCCGCTCCATCGGAGAGATGTCGATAATCAATAATTTTCCGCGTTCATCAACGGTCGTCGCCCGATCTGAGGTGCGAATAGCCGTATTCCGTCGGGATCAGTTCGAAGTAATCCTGGAACAACAGGTGGCCATCGGTGTCAATATTCTTAAAGGACTGGCCAATCTGCTCAGCATCAACTTGCAAAAGGCCTCCAGCCGTCTCGCGGACAATATGCTTCCCCTGGGCTGACCCCCCCATCGCTGTGGCCACAGGCCATCAGCCAAATCAGATCAGTCCGCTTCCTCCTCATAGGCCATCTCTGCACTGTCCTCCCACTTCCGGACCATGCTTTCGGATGCGAGGCCTCTCTCGACAATGATATCTCCAATGCCCGCCCATCGAAGTACATCCACCTTCAAAATGGTCTCCGGCCGCATGTTTTCAAGGCTGAAAAACGTGTATTTAAGGGTCAATTCCTCCTTGGGAAGCACGGAAAACGATCGTTTGTAATAAACGAAATGATTGCTCATCAGGTAGTATCCAATGGCAATGATCACACCGAATACAATATATTTCTTGATCTGGCCCCACATAAATAGACCTCCACACGTGGATTGTCATCCCTGTACATGCCGTATCATCATCGTTGCGAGCTGATATCCAAAATCGACATGATCGCCTTTGTCCGAAAAAACTCCAATAGATCATTAAAAGTTTTATTAAGATTTTAATATACTGAATTTATAAAAGAATCAAGATCAATTTTCCAGTGTGCGGCCGACCTTTCCGAAAATGCCGGATGCACACCAGGTCGATTTTATGAGCCGCGATCCGCTTGCGTTGGCTCCACATTTCGGGCAATAATTGTCGATCCGATGGATACTTTGTTTGAACGCTCTGGCCGGACGTAAAAAAGGGATGCCCTCAACTTTGCGAGGAAATCCCTTTTTTTGAACCAAGCAAGGAAAAACGTTAGACTTTGGTCACGTTCGCAGCAGCCGGTCCCTTGGGACCCTGCTCAATGTCAAAGGTGACCCGGTCACCTTCCTGGAGAGATCTGAATCCAGTAGCGTTGATCGCTGAGTGATGAACGAAGACATCAGGTCCATCTTCCTGTTCGATAAAACCAAAACCCTTGCTGTCATTGAACCATTTTACGATACCACTTGTCATGCTTACTTCCTCCTGCAAAAAAAAGAAAATGAGTGTTTCAAACTAATGTCATGTCACGTATTAAATGTTGGATAGAGCCGTTTTAGTTTTATCCTGGCATCTTCAGTAGTGAATTGCCAGTTAACCCCGGCTTGCATTTC
>PDTK01000026.1 GCA_002747175.1 Deltaproteobacteria bacterium
GGGCTTTCCCGGTGGAAGAACCTATTTTATTTCTCGCAGGACCGCTAGAACCTTTCCGCGTCCACCACTAAAAGTGGTGGCTTAATGCCAGAGTTATACAATCATCACCGGTGCAGGTAATATCGTCAACCGGCATCTGGGCCGGCGACAGATCGGGTACGGATGGCACAAACCGTTTTATGATGTAATGTTATCAGCGATGCCGGCTTCCAATCCGGCATTGTTATGGTTTAATACATGACCGGACAATTGTATTTCCACCTCGTAAAGCCGGGTGGCCGTCGGTTGATCATCCGATTGATCATCGGCGGTCCTCCTCAATGCTTCATCAAAATTACTCCACCCGTCCCCATCACTGTCCAAAGGCCAATTCTCGGCATCATGGGGATCGGAGCCCCTTAAAATCTCGTCAAAATCGAAATATCCATCGTTACCGGTGTCGGTATTCAGAGGATTGTCACTGGAATAGGGGCTTGAATCCATGGGCAATCTCCCAGATATCAGGTATCCCGTCCTTATCGGAATCGATCAGGGTTGGCTGATCGATCTGGTAGATCAATGTTTTTGGATCTGAGTACACCCCATCGTTTTCCGCCCGGATCCTGAGGACGGTATCTTTGCAGATATACACCACCACATGGGGGCTGTCATAGGTATCCCAGCCACCGCCGGCTTCGTTGGAAATCTGGACCCGGGGTGTTCCGCTCAGGGCCTGGGCCCTGAGTTCAACGGCCAGGGTATACCCATAACTGCCGGGTGAAGGGGTCGCCGTGATGCCAGGCATCTGTCCCGGATTGGTGTAAGAAAAAGTGGATGCATCAAAGCTGTACAAAGAGACCGATGGCACAGTCAAAGGCGGTGGCTGACTGCTCCCGGACGTCATATTGGGGATGGCTGTCTCCCCTGTGTCAAGTGTCACTGATAAAGTGCCGTTGCCGCTCATCAGCGGTGGTGATCCGGCTGTCCAGTCTTCATAGCTGACGACACCTACCACGGATACCGAATTGGACCAGTTGCCCGAACACATGGGAACCTTCATCAGTGTAACCGTCGCCATCTGAGTCTGTGCCATCACCGCCGGCAGGTGTCTGTCCGTTTGGCCAGTCCGGTTCCGGTTCATTATCCAGGGTACCGCGTCCCAGATTCCCGTTGCAGGTCAGCTCAAGGCCGGTAAATCCAATGCGCAGCTGGACACCTCGTCATATTGTGGTTTGGGAGATGAAGCGGTCTGAAGCCGGACGTCAAAGGCATAGGTCTCCGCACTTTGCATCTGAGGGCTGCCCAGGCCGTTTTCCGGCAACGGAAAAAAATTTGAAGAGAGGTTTCTAGGGGGCCGGACCATTGCCCTCACCATTGACGGGAATCATTTGCACTTTGCCCATGGATCGGTGTAACAATGCCGTGAAAAAGAAGGGCCGCAGGTACGAGGACATGGAAATTGAAAGAATCGGATAACCGAAAAAACGATGTGAAAACGGGGCTGCACTGGCTGTTCCAACAGGCAGCGCCGGCCAGGGGGTGGATCGCGTTGTCCGTCGGATTAGGCATGGGGAGCGGGCTGCTGCTCATCGTGCAGGCCGGTTTTTTGGCCCGCATTATTCACGGTGCGGTGATTGACGGAAAGAACCGGGAAGCACTCTGGCCCTTTTTCGTCGCGCTCATCGGTATCTATCTGCTCAGAGCGCTTCTCGGCTGGGGGCGTGAGATCTCAGGCTTCGAGGCCAGTGCAAAAATTCGTGGGCAGGTCCGTAAGCACCTCATGGCACACATCACCCGGCTCGGCCCGGCCTATGTGACCGGTCGTAACACCGGCGCATTAGCCAGCACCGTCATGGAACAGGTGGAAGGCCTCCACGGGTTCTTTGCCCACTATCTTCCGCAAATGGCCCTGGCCATCATGATCCCTGCCGCCATTTTGACCTTTGTGTTTCCGGTCAGTTGGGCGGCCGGCGGGCTTTTGCTGGCCACCGCACCGTTGATTCCCTTGTTCATGGTATTGGTCGGCATGGGAGCGGAAAGTGTCAGCCAACGCAATTTTCAGGCCCTGTCCCGCATGAGCGCCCATTTCCTGGACACATTGCAGGGATTGGCCACCCTCAAGCTGTTCAACAAAAGCTGCGGTGAAGAAAAAAACATTGCGCGGGTTTCACGCGACTATCGAAAACAGACCATGGGTGTTTTGCGCATTGCGTTTTTGTCCTCCGCCATCCTGGAGTTTTTCAGCGCCATCGCCATTGCCATCATCGCTGTGTATCTGGGGATGACTTATCTGGGCTACTATTCCTTCGGCACCTGGGGGGCGTCGTTGACCCTTTCCGGGGGTTTTTTCATTTTGTTACTGGCGCCTGAATTTTATTTGCCATTAAGGGATTTGGGAACCCATTACCACGCCAGAGCGGAAGCCGTCGGGGCCGCCCGGGAAATTCTCAGGGTGCTGTCCGTTCCGGTATCGCAGGCGTCCGGCAAATTAATCGATTTTCATCCATCCGATGGCGTCGATCTTTGTTTCAAGGATGTACACCTGGCATACGACGGGGGCAAACGTCCCGCATTGAACGGCGTCAGTTTTACCATCAAGGCCGGGGAAAAATTGGCACTGATCGGTGAAAGCGGTTCCGGAAAGACGACGGTGCTCGATCTGCTGCTTGGATTTCTCCAGCCGGACCGCGGTCAGATTACGATCGACGGCGTATCCGCCGACCGGTTGGATCCGGCGAGCCGGCTGCGAACCATGTCCTGGATCGGCCAGGCGCCTTGCCTTTTTTTCGGAAGCATCCGGGACAACATTCTCATGGGGCGGCCCGCCGCCTCCAGGGAGGCTGTGATTGATGCGGCGCGTTCGGCCGGTGTTCTTGATTTCACGCAAACCCTTCCTTCGGGCCTGGATACCCTGATCGGGGAGCAGGGATACGGTTTGTCGAGGGGACAAGCCCAGCGGATCGCACTGGCGCGGGCCTTTTTAAAAGATGCGCCGGTGCTTTTGCTGGACGAGCCCACCGCCGGTCTGGATACGCAATATGAACTGCTGGTTATTGCGGCGCTGGATAAACTGTCTGCCGGCCGGACCGTATTGACCGTGACCCATCGCATGGCGGATATCGAAAAAGCGGATAAAATCCTGGGTATGGCCGGCGGACGGATCGTGGAACAGGGCACCTTTGAAGCCTTGAGCGCGTCCGGCAGCGCGTTCCAGCGCCTGGTAAACCGGGCGCATGGGGAGGTTTGGCATGGGTAAGCTTCCCGATGAACTGGGGCCTGTTCTCCGACTGTTCAAATCTCACCAAAAAAGAATGCTGTTGGGCATTCTGTTAGGACTGGTCGCCCTCCTTTCCGCCGTTGGACTGTTTTCCCTGGCCGGATGGTTTTTGACGGCCACGGCCATTACCGGTCTGTCAGCCGACAGCGCCTGGCAATTCAATTATTTTTTGCCGAGTATCGGGGTCCGCCTGTGTGCTTTCGGCCGGACCCTGGCACGCTATGGCGAGCGTGTGATCAGCCACGATGTCACATTCAGGATACTTGAAAGCCTCCGGGTCTGGTTTTACCGGCATATCGAGCCGCTGGCCCCGGCCTGCCTGTCCCGATACCGCAGTGGTGACATCCTCAACCGGCTGGTGGAAGACATTGATACCCTGGACAATCTTTTTGTGCGTGTTTTATCGCCATCCGCTGCCGCGCTGGGCGTTTCCTTTCTGTTGTTCGGTTTTCTCTGCCTGTTCGAGCCGTTCATCGCCGTTTATGCGTTGGCTTTTCTGGCCCTTGCCGGCATTGGGGTGCCCTTTGCCGCCGTCAGGCTGGGCGCCGCTACCGGGCGCCGGCTCGGTCGTCTGAGCGCCGCGTTGAGAGTGCGCATTGTCGAGGGCCTCCAGGGAATGCCGGATCTGCTGGTGTACGGGGCCCAGGCACGCCACCTGGAATCGATCCAACAGGCCAGCGACAGGCGCATGGCATCCCAGCGCCGCATGAGCCACATCACCGGCCTTACCAGTGCCTTGATGACCATGATCTCCGGCCTGGCCGTCCTTTCCGTGTTGTATCTCGGCCTTGACCGCATGGACCTGACGACGGCGCTTGGCGGTGCCGATCTTGCCCTGGTGGTGCTGGCCGTCATGGCATCCTACGAAGCCGTGCGGCCACTGCCGGCGGCCTTTCAATTTTTGGGCAGAACCGGCGAGGCCGGCCGTCGTCTGCTGGAAATTGTGGCATCGGCACCGGCCGTCCACAACCCGGAACGGTCCCGGTTTGTCCCTAAAGGAACCAGCCTGAAATTTGAGAATGTCAGCTTTCGTTACGATGAAAATGGTCCTCCGGTTCTGGACAAGCTGGATTTTGAGGTCAAGGCGGGAAGCCGGGTGGCCGTATTGGGCACAACGGGTTCGGGTAAAACCACCATCGTCAATCTGCTGGCAAAATTCTGGCAGCCGACCTCGGGAAGCATATACCTGGGGGATGCGGATTTACGCACAATGGCCGCATCGGATCTTCGCCGGAGCGTTTCCGTGGTGTCCCAACAGGCTCACATCTTCAGTTCCAGCCTGAGGGAAAACCTTCTTCTGGCACGTGCCCAGGCAACGGAACGTGAACTGAAGGAGGCGCTGGCAGCGGCGCAGTTGCTGACATTCGTCGACAGCCTGCCGGACGGTCTGGATACCTGGGTCGGCGAAGCCGGCAAAATGCTTTCCGGCGGACAGGCCAGGCGGTTGGCGATTGCCCGGGCCTTTCTGCACGATGCGCCGATATGGGTGTTGGATGAACCCACGGAGGGCCTGGATCGTGAGACGGAACACCAATTGATGCAGGCCATACTGGAACGGACAACCGGGAAAACCGTGTTGCTGATTACCCACCGGCCGGTAGACATTCACCGTATGGACGAATCCATCCTGCTGGACGGCGGTCGCATCGTCGCCCAGGGCCCTCATGTCGATCTGCTTTCTGGTAATTCGCGTTATCGGCAATTCTGGGGTTACACGCCGTGTACCTGTTCACCTTTGGTGAAACCTGGGTTGCGCCACTAGTACCTTACACCTCAGTTTCTGTCAAAAAAACAAGGAAATGGGGGGACATGGGTTGCGGGTTTCCCGCCTTGGCCAGATCCTGCGTTGCCAGGGGATCGCAGTAAGATGCTGCGGCTTCACCCCTGGCGTTTTGGCGCTGACGCCCTCCGGCTTTTGCAACGCTGGGGGTTATTGAACCCTTGACCAGACCTGAAAACCTTTCTATAAGTTTTTCATGAGTCGCTCCCTTTTGTATCTTCTGGAAGTTGTGGTGACTTTCCATTATGCAAAAGAAGCGGCTCATTTTGTCAACATTGCTGGGTTGTGGGTTTTATGCCCGCGTTGGGTTTATTAGATTCGTTCCCATCCGGTTTCTTGATGGACACCCGGTGTCGTATCGCAGAACGAACTGACAATTTTTTGTTAAGGAGGGAAATGTATGGATGCGTTAGTATTGTCGAGAATCCAGTTTGCAGCCACCACCATGTTTCATTTTCTGTTTGTCCCGTTGACCCTGGGACTTTCGTTCATCATGGCATACATGGAGACCAAATATGTCAAAACCGGGGATGAGACTTACCTGAAAATGACAAAATTCTGGGGCAAGCTCTTTCTCATCAACTTTGCCGTTGGCGTGGTCACCGGCATCACCCTTGAATTTCAGTTCGGTACCAACTGGTCAATCTACTCCGCCTATGTGGGGGATGTGTTCGGCTCCTTGCTGGCCATTGAGGCCACCGCCACATTCTTTCTGGAATCCACTTTCATCGGTGTCTGGATTTTCGGCTGGAAAAAACTATCCAAAAAGGCGCACGCCACGGTGATGTGGCTGGTCTTCGCCGGCTCCAACCTCTCGGCCGTATGGATTTTGATCGCCAATGCCTGGATGCAGAGTCCGGTGGGCTATACCATACGCGATGGAAGAGCCGAACTCGTCGATTTTCTGGCGGTCATCACCCAAAAATTTGCCGTTGTCAAGTTCCTGCACACCGCCAGCGCTGCCTACGCGCTGGGCGCTTTCTTCGTCATGGGCATCAGCGCCTACCATCTGCTCAAGAAGAAAAATGTCGCGTTTTTTACCCGTTCGTTTCGTATCGGCACGGGTTTCGCCATTATCTTTTCTTTGGTGGTTTTCATCCTGGGAGATATGAACGGCGTGGTTGTCGGCGAAAAACAACCGACCAAACTGGCCGCTATGGAAGCTCTCTGGGAAACCCAGACCCGAGCCCCGGTTTATCTGTTTGCCTGGCCGGACGAGGAAAATGGACGCAATGCCATTGAAATCGGACCCATGCCCGGCCTTCTCAGCTTTCTGATTTTCCACGACATTGATGCAGAGGTGCGCGGTCTCAACGATTTTCCCAAAGATGAACATCCGCCGGTACTGCTGACATCCTTTGCGTTCAAAGGCATGGTGGGAATCGGAGTCCTTTTGATCCTGCTGCCTTGTATCGGCTGGTTTCTGCGGAACAGATTGACGGAGAACCCCCTGTATCTGAAGATCATGATGTTGGCCATTCCCTTACCCTACCTTGCGATTCAACTGGGTTGGATCGTGACTGAGCTCGGTCGTCAGCCCTGGATCGTCTATGGTTTGATGAGAACCTCGGATGCGGTTTCACCTGTGCCTGTCCATCAGGTATTCATTTCCCTGGGTGGTTTTATGTTGGTGTACAGCCTGCTGGGGCTGGCTGGTTTCTCCCTGATTGTCAAATACGCCAAAAAGGGTCCCGAGCCGGACAGCGAAGATGGCCAGGTCCAACCGGCAGTGTCCTGAACAGCGGCCATTGATCAGCCATGACACCAAAGCACAACTAAAATGATATCCATAAGATTATCGGGAGGGTAAAATGACTTTACAAACAACATGGTTTTTTCTTTGGGGACTTATCTGGGCGCTTTTTTTCGTTACCGGCGGCTACGACCTGGGACTTGGCAGCCTCTATCCGTTCCTCGGTAAAACGGAACTGGATAAACGCAGAATTATCAATGCCAAAGGGCCGTTGTGGGACGGCAACCAGGTGTGGTTGATCACTGCGGGCGGGGTGACCTTTGCCGCGTTCCCCCAGGTTTACGCCACCATGTTTTCAACCCTGTATGCGGCCTTGATGCTGATTCTTTTCGCACTGATCATTCGCGGGGTGTCCTTTGAATTCCGTCATCAAATCGAATCTCCGGCCTGGACCAGGATCTGGGACACATGTATTTTCGTCGGCAGCATTGCACCGGCCATCCTTTTCGGAGTGGCATTCGCCAATATCTTCAAAGGTATCCCCTTCGATGAACAGGGCCTTTTCCAGGGTACCTTGTTTACCCTTTTGAATCCATACGGTCTGCTGGGCGGTGTCTTGTTTTTACTGCTGTTCATGCAGCACGGCGCATTGTGGCTGGCCATCAGAACCACCGGTGATCTCCACGAACGGGCTGTCGGCACGGCCAAACGGCTGTGGCCGGTGCTGCTGGCGGTTGCCGTCATTTTCCTGATTGCGAGCGGGTTTGCCACCAATTTGTATGACAATTATTTTGTCCACCCGGTATTGTTTCTGATTATTCTTCTGGCGGTGGCCGGACTCTTCGGAGCCAAGCTGTTTGTGGCCAGGCAGGCCTATTTCAAAGCCTGGTTCGCCTCGGCGCTGGGCATTATCGGATGCACGTTTTTCGGTGTTGCCGGCCTTTTCCCGAGCTTGTTCCCATCAAGCATCGACGCAGATTTACATCTGACGGCATTCAATGCTTCTTCGAGCCCCATGACGCTG
>PDTK01000042.1 GCA_002747175.1 Deltaproteobacteria bacterium
TTGCCGAAAACATAACGCCCAAAATGGCAGGTTGAACTTCCTCAAAAACGTTGCCTTTTCGATTTCGTCAACAAATCCAACATGGTATGGCAGTATAAATGAAGGACGAATGGTATAGGCAACACCGGCAACTTTTATTCGACGGCTCCATGCTGTAAAGAATCTCGCTCCCCTAAATCCGTTATAATCAGTTTTTTAATTGAATTTTTTCACCGAAATCGTTATTGAAGGCTCCATAGATTATCGAAAACCGGTGTCAATTACATCGGCCGACCAAGAAATATGCGCCCGTAGCTCAGCTGGATAGAGCGCCGGACTTCGAATCCGTAGGCCGCAGGTTCGAATCCTGCCGGGCGCGCCAAATAAATTCTAAGGGTTACAGTCAAAATGGTTGTATCCTTGATATTCACCAAGAATTTTGCATCCATCCCGATGCAAAGTGTCACGGATCGGATTGAAGCAATTACAGCCGGACGTCTATATTCATACAAAGCCAACTTTACCAATGTCTTGGCAATGACCCGGCATCACATTATCGTTTTGTTCAATCGTGTCCATGATTTGCTATGCGGCAACGTTTCAAAAATTCAAAACCTTATCGTTCGTGCTTTAAATGAAATCCGCCCGGGGCGCAGTAACCCAAGGATCTTTAAGAAAAAAAGTCGGAAAAAATTCAGCACCGCGTACAAGCCGATCTCTTAAGTCAACGACATTGACCGGGCATATCCTTCCCGATTTTTTACGGGTTTGTCCATATTGACTTATGCGGCGATTCCCCTATATAATCCGGCGTATCTTTAATTTCAGGTTAACTGTTAATAATTGAAAGTAAAAATCATCTTTTTGGTCGTTGTCGGAATCGTTTTTCTGGGCGAATTGTTACTGACCGGAGAAAGCTTGGCCGACGATTCCCTGATTCAAAAGCTGCCCTCGGGAGATATCGACTGGAGTGAGGGTGTGGTGCGTGCCGGCGGGACTGGCATGCCATCGCCCCACACCGAAACTCCGTCTCCGGAAGCTGCCGCCAAAAACCTGAATGCGGCCCTCAACATGGCCTATGCCAATCTGTTGGCGACGGTCAATGCGATCCGCATTGATGCCGATGCAAGCGTCGCGGATCGCATGTATAGCGATGCCGCTTTTCGTGAAGGTGTAACCACGTTGGCGCGAAATGCCCCCATTTCACATCGGGAAGACCTGCCCGACGGCACACTGGAAATCGAACTGACCATGAAACTTACCGGAGGCTTCGGACAATTTGTTCTACCCGGGGAGATCCGCCAGGTCGAAACGGTCACAACGGTTACCGGAGTCACGCCTGAAAAAGAAGGTATTGCCAATCCCGCCGCACCCGAAAAGGACACGCCATATTCGGGCCTGATCATAAATGCCGCGGGCATCCGTGCAAAACCCGCTTTGGTTCCGATCATTGTAGACGAATCCGGGGAAATCGTTTACGGCCCGGCATTCGTCAGCCGGGAATTTGTCGTCTCGCGGGGGATGAGCGGGTTTGCGACCACCCTCGAAGGGGCCCGCACCGATAGGCGGGTTGGCAAACACCCCATGGTGGTCAAAGCAATCCGCAGCCGATCTTCTGAAACCACCGATATCGTCATTGCCAATGCCGATGCAGCGAGGCTGCGCAGTTCCGTAGCGCACCTCGATTTCCTGAAAGCTTGCCGGGTGTGTATCGTTATGGATCCTGAAACGAACTTGCCGCAGGAGAACTGATCGATCTATTTACCAAAACCCGAAAAACTCGCTGTTAACACCCGTTAAACGAGGTTTTTATGGATGTTTTTTCAACCAATCCGTATACGCTGATCCGACGCTGTGCACTGATATGGGCGGGCCTGGTCGCCATAATGGTCACGGCCTGCGGACCGGAAACGGTATTTTTGCGTCCGGCGCTGGATACACCGGCTCAGCATGTTCAAAACGGCCATCTTTTTTTATCGCGTGGTAAAATCGACGCGGCCGATGCTGAGTTTTTCAGGGCCAAAAAACTGGATCATCAATACGCACCGGCATATGTGGGACTGGCCCTGATTCAGGGGTATCGCGGAGATGTTCACGGTGGCTTGAAGATCCTGGATCAGGCCAGAACCTTCGCCAAGACACCAGAAGAGATAAATGACGTCAACGATGGCTATGAACGATTGAAACGGATCCGGGCGGCGGATTGACGGGCGTTGCAACCTTGGCGGACTCGTAAAAAACCCGATATCTGCGTTACGCCCCATTGTTCGGGGTTCGCAAGCCTCGATTTCGGGCTTTTTACGAAACCATCCACATCAGTATCGGTAATGATCGGGCTTGAAGGGGCCCTCCACCGGAACGCCCAGATAATCCGCTTGAACCTGATTCAAGCGGGTCAGTTTTACACCCAATCGTTCCAAATGCAGCCGGGCCACCTCTTCATCCAGCTTTTTGGGCAGCGTATATACCCTGGTGGCGTAGTTGCCCGTGGCCAGTTCAATCTGAGCCAGACACTGGTTGGTGAAGCTGTTGCTCATCACGAAGCTGGGGTGTCCGGTGGCGCAGCCCAAATTGACCAGCCTGCCCTCGGCCAGGACGATGATCGATCGGCCGGATTCCAGTGTCCACTTGTCTACCTGAGGTTTGATGAATTCTTTTTTACACACCGGACTGGTCTCCAGGTAGCTCATTTCGATTTCATTGTCGAAATGACCGATATTGCAGACAATGGCCTCGTCTTTCATCTCCTCCATATGGGCACCGGTAATGACCTGATAGCAGCCCGTGGCCGTAACGAAGATATCCGCTTCGGGGACGGCATCTTCCATGGTGGTCACTTCAAAGCCCTCCATGGCCGCCTGCAGGGCGCAGATAGGATCGATTTCGGTTACCAACACCCGGGCACCGTATCCGCGCATGGAATGTGCGCATCCTTTGCCCACATCGCCGTAGCCGCACACCACCACCACCTTTCCGGCCATCATCACATCAGTGGCCCGCTTGATACCGTCTGCCAGTGATTCACGGCAGCCATACAAATTATCGAATTTGGATTTTGTCACCGAATCGTTGACGTTGAAGGCCGGAAACAGCAGTTCGCCATTCTGGGCCAGTTGATAGAGGCGGTGTACGCCGGTGGTGGTCTCCTCGGAGACGCCCTGAACCGATTCGGCGATGCGGGTCCAGAAACCGGAATCTTTCTCGTAGCCGGCCTTCAGACGGGCCATCAACAATTGCATATCCGCCGAATCGTATACTTTATCCAGCAGGGACGGATCTTTTTCCACGGCAACGCCCTGATGGATCATCATGGTAGCATCGCCGCCGTCATCCACGATCAGATCCGGTCCGCTGCCGTCCGGCCACACCAGGGCCTGCTCGGTACACCACCAGTAATCCACCAGCGTTTCCCCCTTCCAGGCGAAGACGGCCGCCGACCCTTTGCGGGCGATGGCCGCAGCGGCATGGTCCTGGGTGGAGAAAATATTGCACGACGCCCAGCGGATGTCCGCTCCCAGGATTTTGAGGGTGTCGATGAGCATGGCCGTTTGAATGGTCATGTGCAGACTGCCGGTCACCTTGAGCCCTTTAAGCGGCTGTTGGGGACCGTATTTGTCGCGTACGGCCATCAGGCCCGGCATCTCGTTTTCGGCAAGTTGCATCTCCTTGTCACCAAAATCGGCCTCGGCCATGTCGGCGACTTTGTAGGGCAACGAGCCGTCGTAGGGGGCCAGTCCATCCTGGGTGGCAACGTTATCGGTAAGTGTCATGTGTGTTTTCCTTTTGCGAACGGCTCTCCTTAACCGTGATGAAGCCCCCGCAAAGGGGGCTATAAACCAGACCAATGTTCGACGTTCTTAAAATTTCTGCGGGTTACATGTCTCGCCGGATCGGTCCGAACCGCTTCGGGTCTCTCAGGCTGAGCCAGAAGTTTAATTTACTGCAATTACAAGCCCGCCATCTCACGCATGATGTCGGCCTTGTTGGTCTGCTCCCAGGAAAATTCGGGTTCGGTACGCCCGAAGTGCCCGTAGGCGGCGGTATTGCGGTAGATCGGACGCAACAGGTCCAGGTATTCGATGATCGCCGCCGGGCGCAGGTCGAAGACTTCGCGGACGATCTCTTCTACCCGTTCCCTGGAAATTTTGCCGGTATTCATCAGGTCGATCATCACCGACACCGGTTCGGCCACACCGATGGCATAGGCGATCTGAACCTCGCACTTGTTGGCCAGCCCGGCCGCCACGATGTTCTTGGCCACGTGACGGCCCATATAGGAGGCGCTTCGGTCGACCTTAGAGGGATCCTTGCCCGAAAAACAACCGCCGCCGTGGCTGCCCTGGCCGCCATAAGTGTCGACGATGATCTTGCGCCCGGTGAGCCCGCAGTCGCCCATGGGCCCCCCCACCACGAAACGACCGGTGGGATTGATGAAATAGCGGGTATCGCCGTCGATCATCTCCGCCGGAACCACCTTTTTAATGACATCTTCGATGATGGCTTCCCGGAGGTTTTCGTGGGTAATGTCGGGTTTATGCTGAGTGGAAACCACGACGGTGTCCACCCGGACCGGTGTACCTTTGTCATACTCGATGGTTACCTGCGATTTCCCGTCCGGCCGCAAAAAATCCAGACTGCCGTTTTTACGAACCTGGGTCAAACGCCGGGTCAGCTTGTGGGCGTACATGATGGGCATGGGCATCAACTCGGGTGTCTCGTCGGTCGCGAAGCCGAACATCAATCCCTGGTCGCCGGCACCCTGGTCCTTGTACAGGCCCTCGCCGGTATTGACGCCTTGGGCGATGTCCTGACTTTGGTGATCAATGCTGGTAATGACCGAGCAGGTACGCCAGTCGAACCCCATCTGGGACGAGTGGTAACCGATGTCCTTGATGGTTTCCCTGACAATCTGGGGCATATCCACATAGCATTCGGTGGTGATTTCGCCTGCGATGAAAGCCAGACCGGTGGTCACCATGGTTTCGCAGGCGACACGACAATTTTTATCCTTTGCCATGATTGCATCCAGAATGGAATCGGAAATCGCGTCGGCCACCTTGTCCGGGTGGCCCTCGGTAACCGATTCGGAAGTGAACAAAAAATTGTTGGACATATCGCTTCTCCTTCAACGGAAAGTATAATTCGCGCCACCCGGTCCATGCCCAGTTGGCGTATAGAGAAAAGAATCGACGAGCTGGCAAGCCATAGTGCAAGCTGTCAAAAAAGTCAATGATGACAATGCTTGTGTCAACTCGGGGCGGGCACCTATCAGGTGGTGTTCTGTCCTGTCTGGCGGGCTGCCAGGTTGCAGACCATTTCCCGGGCCGACTCCAGATCCAGGCGGCCCATATTCAACACCAGGTGATATAGCTGGGGGCTGTCATAGTCGTTTTTTCCCAGGCGCTTGTAAAGGCTCAATCGCCGGCGGTCTTCGTTAAGAACCAGTCGTTTGGCTTTTTGGAGGGGTATTTCATATCGCTGCATCATAAATTTGACACGGTTTTCGAATTCGTCCACCAGCAGAATGTGAACGGCATCCGGATGATCGTCCAGAATATACTGGCTGCCCCGGCCCATGATAACCACGTCACCTTCGTCGGCAAACTGGGCCACGATGAGCACCAGGTAATCCAGATAGATTTTTTCGTCCAGATAACCCCGTTCATCGGCCAGCACCCAGTCCAGCCAGCGTTTGGAGACCATCCCGGAGATGAGTTGGGACAATTTGCTGCCAGCCTCTTTTTCAAACGATTCGATCCAATGCGTAGAAACATTGGCCTCTTTTGCCACACGCTGAATAATATCACTGTTAGCGAAGGTATATCCCATGGTCTCGGCTATCATTTTGCCGAGGGTGACGCCGCCTGCGCCAAATTGTCTGGAAATGGTGATGACCGCCATTGATGCCTCCTCGATCTCGTTGGGGGTTGGTGACTGTCCGTTGCGGGCCGGCGCTTATTCTTCCACGGGGGGAATGAGTAAAATCGGGAAAACCGACTGTTCCGCCAGGCCCCGGCTGATACTTGTTCCCCACCGGTCCTGCCAGAGCCCTTTACGCGGGGACCCTGCAATGATCATGGATGACTGGCATTCGCGGGCAGCCTTGTCTATCTCCGCCACCGTTTCGCCGATATAGACATGGGGTCTGGCGTCGATGCCAGCGTCTTCCAGTTCATCACACAAGGCGTCCAACTTCCGCCTGTTTTCCTTGCGGGTTTTTTGGATCCCCATGGCAGAGGGGGATTTCAGGTCCTTGTCACTGGCCACATGGACCACATCGATTTCCCGGACAACCGATTTCAGCGATTTCAGATATTCCACGGCCTGCTGGCTGGATGAGGACCAGTTCGTGGCCAACAGGGGCTTTTCAAATGGATTTTCGGCCAGTGGTCCTCTGCGGGATAGGTATTTATAAACCAATACGGGGGTCGCTGCACGATGCACGATCTGGGTGATGTCCGATCCCGAATAGAATTGCTCCAAGCGGTTTTTTTTCTCCGGGCTCAAGACGATCAGGTCAACGTCCTCTTTTTCGGCGGTCTGGATCACCTGGCTGGCATAGCTGCCGACGACAATGTAGACCCCCACCTCCATGCCTTGTTCGAATAGGGTCTCGGCCCAGTCGATGAAACGGATGTTAGCCTTTTCCCTGAGTCGGATTTCGGCACTTTTTTCGTACCCCTTACCCCGTCGCAGAGCAACTTTGTCCCGCTCAATGACATTGAGGAAGACCACATGGTCGAGGGCTGCCTTCTTCAGATCCATCAAAGATTGCAGGGCGTCGAAGCGCAGCGTTTCGAATCGGGTAACGAACAGCAGTTTTTTAATATCCATGAGCGCTTGTCCTCGTTCGCGATAAGGGCCTTTTAAACGGCACCGGACGCTATCCCAGTTTTTTTTTGATCTCTCTGGCCAGCTCTTCCGGTTCGACGGGTTTTTCCAGGTAGTTCTCCGGTTCGGGAACCGGCTGATCACCGAATGCCGTAAGGGCTTTCTGGGAGCGCAAAAAGGTGCGTTTGGCCACGCCGGAGAGGATGATCACGGGAATGTGCTTCAACGTCTTGTCTGTTTTCAGCTCATGGTACAACCGGATGCCGCTTTGCTTGGGCATGAGAACATCCAAAACCACCAGATCCGGCGGGTCCTTCTTGACAAGCTTCAATCCCGCCTCACCGTTGGGCGCCTCAATGGGGGTATAGCCGCACTCCTCCACCACGGTGGTATTGAACAACCTCACATCCGGATCGTCGTCCACAACCAGTACTTTTTTACTCATCTTGCTCCCCCTTTGATGTTATTGATGTAAGCGTTCACAGGGCGAACGCATCTGCTTTTTACCGGGCACTTGAAATATGCCCCATACGTCTGCGTGCCCGAAGCCGCGCATCTACGGCACTTTGTAAACGCTACCGGCTGTACTTTACAGATATTGGCTGCTTCTACCCTGTGAACAGGTACTTATTGATAGTGTATTTTCAGATCAAGAATGTCTTTCATCAACCCAAAATGATTGCCCAGAGAATAAATTTGAAAATTATTCTGTTTTGCATTCTGGGCGATCAATAAATCCGGAATACCAATTCCATTGAGACCGTTTTTTAGACATTGGTACTGATAATCGATGATCTGGCTCCAATTGACGGTCAAATCATACCTTTTTACGTTGCGTAACAAACTGATCAATTTTTTCTGATTTTGTATTTTCAGAAAAGGAATCAGTTCGGCCAGAATCAAATCATTGGTTACGATCAAGTTTTCATCAATCAGGAAATCGAGCGTATTGGCGTTGTTGCCGCTCCTGAAGTAATCCACCCATATTGAGGTGTCGATCAGGACCGCCATCAACGCCCCCTGAGGCTATTTATATCTATGGGCAAATCGACTTTTCCCTTAAACGCTTTCAGTTCCGCGATTTTTTTTTTCCTTATCAAATCTTCCAATGCTACAATAATAACTTTGGTTTTCGTCTTTATCCGGGTTACCTTCATGGCTTCGCTTAACAATTCTTCCGGCAGATCCAGGGTGGTTCTCATGGTTGCCCTCCGTATATATGCATAATTTTATCTAAAGATGCATATAGAGTCAACCATTCAAATCAGCGTCCAGATCGTCGCCCAGGTCGAAGGACATCATCCCGCCCGCCATATCGAAAAAGACGTCCAACGATTCGCACAGGTTTTTGACAATTCGGCTGTGGGCCTCCTTTTTTTCAATATTTTTTGGATTTTGACATCGTTTTCAATGCCACCGATAGCTCCCTGGTCAAACTGTCCATTATCTCATCGAGTTCCATTAATGCTCCGACGATACCCGGAGCCCCCATGTCCGCCTTCCAGCCTCATGGGTTCGGCTGGCCTTTGACTGAGGCCTGCTCCCATATTCCGCCGATCTAATTCTTCCTTATCAAGCAACTTACAATCAACTCATGCAGACAAACCGTCCTTTTCCTCCGCATCCGGCAACCGGGCCGGAAAACGCAAACTGAAGGTGGCGCCCCGGCCCTCTTCAGACTCCACATCGATGGTTCCCTTGTGCTCCTCCACCAGTTTGGCGGTCACCAGCAGGCCCAACCCGGTCCCCTTGACGCCCTTGGTACTGAAGAAAGATGAAAACAGTTTGGCCTTGACGTCATCGGTCATGCCACTGCCGTTGTCCTGAACGTCGAAACGAATCGTGTTCCCGTTTTCTTTTGTTGTGATCAGCGTGACCTTGTGTTCCTTATCAACCGCTGGGTCGAAGATGCACGCATCAATGGCGTTGGTCACAAGATTCATCAAGCAGCGGTGGATTGTCCGCGGATCCATGACCACGGGCCTGATCTCCTCGGAAAACTGCCTGACCATCGCCACATCGTTCTCGGCAGCCACCCCTTCCAGCAGTTCGCACACGTCCTCGGCGATGTCGTTGGGGCGGCAGATTTCATATTCGGGTTCGCGCTGCTTGGAGTAGGAAAGCAGATCCATGACCAGATCGGATGTGCGGGTAATGTTACGCTGAATCATGGCCCATCCCTTGCGCAGCTTTTGGGTGTTGTCACGCTCCAGGCCAACGTCCACCAGGTAGCTGCCGCCCTTGAAACCGTGCAGGATATTCTTGATGCAATGGGCCATGCCGGCCACGGTCTGGCCGACGGCAGCCAATCGTTCGCTGTTGACCAGTTCCCGTTCCAATTGTTTGATCTCGCGCAGATCCTGGAAAAAGGCCACGGTGCCCATCATTTTGTGTTTTTCCCTGAGCACGGTGCCCGAGAACCTCACCGGAATGTTTTCGCCGGTACTGGATGCCACCTCGGTTTCGGTCCAGGGAAAGGTCTCCCTGCCATCTGCACCGAATCCGGTCCGCGAAAGGGTCTCCTGAACCCATTGGGGCAGATATTCCCTGGCATCCTTGGCGGCCACCACATCATCTGCGGCATATCCGAAAATCTGTTCGGCGGCCGGGTTGAAGATGACGGTCTGCCATTGATCATCGGTGGCGATGATGCCGTCATGGGCACTTTTGATCAATTTTGCCTGGAAGGTGGATTTGCGGACGATTTCTTCGTTGAGCAGCGCGTTTTCGATGGTTACACCGATGCGGTTTCCCACCAAATCCAACAGATGAAGGTCTTCCGACGAAAACCGTTCGGTCTCTTTTTCGATCCGCATCACACCGAGCCCTTTGTTCTCTTTGGCACTGATGGGGATATAGGCAAACGTCGGCCCGGAAGACCCGGACAGATTCTGGACGTGGTGCTGATGGTCTTCGATATTGTAGACGATGGGTTTGTCCGTGTGAATTACCTTGCGCATGATTTGCGCCTCGGTTTCCGGGCCGGCCTGACCGTGTCCCGGTTCAGCATAGCAGGCGTTGAAATAGCGCAGGTCGAACCGGCCGTCGTCCTCGGACATGTAAAGGCAGACGCTTTCAGCCTTCATGAAGTCGCGGATCTCGAGCACGGCCCCTGCAATACGCTCCTCCAGCGGCAAGGGTGCGTTGAGTGCCGTGTAGATCGAACACAGGGTGGTCAATTCTCGGTTGCGCCGGCGCTGTTCGGATTGGGCGTGTTTTGAGGCCGTGGTGTCCCACAGGGTTTCGATGGCGCCCACGGTGGTTCCGTCGGCGGCCTTGATGGGTGCAGCCGTGAACCAGCACCAGCGACCGCCGTTACCCAGCTTGGGGAAAAAAATCTCGGCCTCATAGGCCCCCTCGACCACTTCGGATTTGCGCCACTTACCGCCATAAAGGTCCCATACTTCTTCATCGTTTTTTTGGTCCAAAATGACATCGGCCATGGACGGACGTTCGGAATCCCAAAAGGGTGTCCATTGACGGTTGGTACCGACCATCTCCGATGCCGGGTGGCCGGTAAGGCGTTCCAGGGCCTGGTTCCAATGGGTGATGAGATGGTCTTCGTTGATGACGAAGGTGGGGATGGTGCTGCCTTGGATGATCTGGGAAAGGGCACGCTGGTTTTCTTCCAGTTTGGTGCTATACTGGCGTCTGTCGGCCTCGGCGCGCTTCTTTTCCGTGGTATCCCAGAAGGTTTCAATGGCACCGACGACGCTGCCGTCGGCGGATTTGATGGGTGCGGCCGTGAACCAGCACCATTTGCCTTCACTACCCAAACGGGGAAAAAAGACCTCGGCCTCGTAGGCGCCTTCTATCAGCGCCGATGCTTTCCATTTGCCACCATACAAGTTCCAGATTTCCTGTTCGCTTTTCCGATCCAGGATCACATCGGCCATGGTCGGCCGTTCATTGTCCCAGAAGGGCACCCAATGGTGGTTGGTACCGAGCATCTGGGATGCCGGATATCCACTGAGCTGTTCGAGTGCGCGATTCCAATGGGTCACCACATGCTCTTGATTGATGACAAACGTGGGAATGGTGATGCCCTCGATGACCTGATGGATTGTTCGGCGGCTCTCTTCGATGTCCCTTGTATGGCGCTCCCGTTGGGCTTCAGCTTCCTTTTTTTCGGTGATGTCCCAAAAGGTTTCGATGGCCCCGACGGTGCTGCCGTCAGCGGCCCGTATGGGAGCGGCTGTAAAATAAAGCCATTTACCGCCCTGGGCCAGTTTGGGGAAGAAAACCTCGGCTTCATAGGCACCTTCGATCAACTCCGAGCGTTTCCACTTGCCGCCATAAAGCTCCCATATTTCCCGTTCAGTGCGCCGTTCAAGGATTACGTCGGCCATTGTGGGCCGCTTTTTGTCCCAAAATGGCACCCATTGGTTGCGGGTCCCCACGATTTTTGCCGAGGCATATCCTGTGATGCGTTCCAATGCCCGGTTCCAATGGGTGACGACATGCTCGCGATTGATCACAAAAGTAGGAATGGTGCTGCCCCGGATAATCTGGGTCAGTCGGTGTTCGCTCTCTTCGATGCGGACACGGTCCCGGCGGTGCTGAGCATCGACACGTTTGTTCTCGGTGGTGTCCCAGATCGTTTCGATGGCCCCGATGGTGGTGCCGTCCGTGGCCTTGATGGGCGCGGCGGTGAAGAACAGCCAGCGGCCATTTTCACCCAGGTGGTCGAAGAACTCCTCCGCTTCGTAGGCGCCCTCGACCAGGGTCGAGGAACGCCAACTGGATCCGTAGTAGTGGCTGAGTTCACCGGATTCCAACTGGTCCAGGATCACATCGGCCATGCTCGGCCGTGCCTTTTTGCGAAAGGGTTTCCAGTGATGGTTGGTGCCCACGATCTCGCCGGCATCGAATCCGGAGAGCTTTTCCATGGCCCGGTTCCAATGGGTCACGACGTGGTTGCGGTTGAGGACAAAGGTGGCAATGGTGCTGCCCTGAATAATCTGGGAAAGCATCTGCTCTTTTAATTCCAGATTTTTGACATGCATCCGGCTCTCCGTCTGCGTGCGCCGGTTGTCGGTGGTGTCCCAGAATGTCTCGATGGCGCCCACCACGGTGCCGTCAGCCGTCTTCAAAGGGGTGGCTGTGAACCAGCACCAGCGGCCGCCGTTGCCCAGTTTGGGAAAAAAGACCTCGGCTTCATAGGCCCCTTCGATCAGACTGGATTGCCGCCATTGTTCGCCGTACAAATCCCGAATATCGTCTTCACCTTGTTGCTCCAGAATGACATCGGCCATGGATGGCGATTCGCTTTCCCAGAAGGGTTCCCATTGCCGCCGGGTACCCACCATCCTGGCCGCCGGAAAGCCGGTGAGTTTTTCTATGGCTTGATTCCAGTGGGTCACCACATGATTGCGGTCGATGACGAAGGTGGGAATCGTGGAACCCTGGATAATCTGGGAGAGGGTGCGCTCACTCTCTTCGATGCGCCGGGTGTAATTGCGTCGCTCGGCTTCCGCGCGTCTGCTTTCGGTATGGTCCCACAATGTTTCGATGGCACCCACGATGGTTCCGTCCGACGCCCGAATGGGGGCTGCCGTGAAGAACAGCCAGCGGCCGTCTTCCCCTAAATGCTCGAAGAACTCCTCAGCTTCGAATCCGCCTTGCACCAAGGTAGACGCCTGCCAGTGAGAACCATAGTAGTGGTTGATCTCGCCGGTTTCCAATTGATCCAGAATAACGTCGGCCATGATCGGCCGTTCCTTGCGGCGAAACGGCTTCCAGTGGTCCCGGGTCCCGATCATTTTCTCCGCCGGAAAGCCGGTCAGCATCTCAAGGGCATGATTCCAGTGGGTGACGACGTGGTCACGATCAATGACGAAGGTGGGAACCGTGGAGCCCTGGATGATCTGTGAAAGGCTCTTCTCCTTCTCGTGGAGTTCGGTTTCGATCTGTTTAAAGCGGCGGTTGCGTTTCATCACGATGTCCGCCGCCATCCGGAAGCTCTGATTGACCCGCGCTTTGACGTCTTCAACCGAAACGGTCTGTGTGGTCAGGGAATCCAAGGCTTCCCGGCGAATGACCTCCAACTGCAGCAGGTCCCAAAGGAAACGGGAATCCTGGTGATCGATCAGATCCACATGCGACGGTTTGATACGGGCGATGGTGCGGGCCAGATCCAGATCCCAGGTTACCTCGATAATCGTGTCCAGACCTTCCAGCCGGCAGACGTCGCGATAGTCGTTGCTGGTGAAAATGCCATTATTGCGGGCGTAAGTGATGCCCAGCGCGTCGTCGTTGATGTCGGCCACGCCCAGCACTTCGGGGTGGCGGCCTTGGAAGTGTTCGCCGAACAGATGCCTGAGCAGTTTGTCGCAAAAACGCCCTCCGCCGACGATGGCAATTTTTGCATTTTCGATTTTGTTGATCATAAACAGGCCGCCTCATGATATTAGAAAAAAATCAAATTGACAATCACGAAACAGGGCACCAGAAAAACGATGGTGTATTTCAAAATATATCCAAAAAAACTGGGCATGGGCGTTCCGGCTTCTTCGGAAATGGACCGTACCATAAAATTGGGGGCGTTTCCGATATAGCTGCAAGCGCCGAAAAAGACGGCACTCACCGAAATGGCTTTGAGGAACAGGGCGTTTTCGGTCATCAGCAAGGGGACCGCCTGGGCCTCGGCCATGCCGGGATAATGACTGCCCAGGGCCGTGTTGAAGAAGGTCAGATAGGTGGGCGCGTTGTCCAGGAAGCCGGACAGGGTGCCGGTAACCCAGAAGTAATGCGTGGGCTCGTTGACAGCGTTGATCAGAAAGGCGAGTTGTCCTTGGGTACCGGCCTTGAGGATCAGCAGGCAGGGAATCATGGTGACGAAAATGCCGATGAACAGATAAGCCACCTCAAGGATCGGAAACCAGGTGAAGTCGTTATCTTCCCGGATTTCCATCTTGGTGGTGGCCATGGACAGTACACCTATGAGGATCAGCAGGCCGTCCCGCACCCAGTCCTGCACGCCTCGATGAACGCCCAGCAGATTGAGATGGCCCCAATCTACCATGCCGCTCATCAGCACGGCACCGATGATGCCGGCGAGAAAAATGAAATTGTGGGTGCCGACCAGGGCCAGCGGTGTTTTTTCGGCTTCATCCACGGGAACCCGGCCAGTCTCTTGCCGGAAGTGATAAAGATCCAGGAAAAAATAGATGACCAGCAGCAGGCCGGCAACGACCAGCATGTGGGGCATGATGTTGAAGGTCCAGAAAAACGATACCCCATGCAGAAAACCCAGAAACAGGGGCGGATCTCCCAACGGTGTCAGCGATCCGCCGATATTGGCCACCAGAAAAATGAAAAAGACCACCATAAAGGTACGGTTTTTTCGATAATTGTTGGCCCGTAAAAATGGCCGGATCAGCAGCATGGCCGCCCCGGTGGTGCCCATCCATGACGCCAGCACGGTGCCGATGATGAGTATGACCATATTGACCAGTGGGGTGCCCCGCAAAGAGCCCTTCAACAGGATTCCACCGGAAACGGTATACAATGACCACAGCAAAATGATGAACGGCACATAGTCTGCCAAAATGATATGGAAGATTTCGTACAGGGCGGTACCCTTGAAAACCGCCAGAAAAGGGATGGCCATGGTTGCGGCCCAAAAGGCCGAGATCTTGCCGAAATGGTGGTGCCAAAATTCCGGTGCTACCAAAGGAAAAAGCGCGATGGAAAGCAGCATGCAAGCAAAGGGAATGCAACTCCAAAGCGGAAGCATGGGACCCAGGTCGGCATGTCCGTGTCCATGGTCCAGGGCTGCGGCGTGACCGCCATCCGTGGTGTGGACGGCGGGGGCGTCTTCATGATGTTGGCCCTCAACGATGGCATCCGATTCCGATGCACCCATTGCTGGTGCCCAACAGAAGCCGATGGCGAAAACCACAACCAGCCACATCAAGAGCAGGGTCGAACATCTGCAGGGTGCGTTCATGGGGCGTCTGACCTCCATAGTATCTATCAGAATCAAGTCAGAATGGCGTATAACCAGTAGATATAAAATGGAATATAATCTTTCCATACTACGGTTGAGCTTTTATTGTCAACCGGTCAGATGGCGTCGCAGGCATCCAGGACAAGGGTGATGGAGATGGCGAATCCCGGACCTTCGAATTTGTGGGTCAGTGGGTGATGTCTTGACGGATCAATCCCTTTGTGCCAATGCCAGTGCGGTTTTACCAAATCGTGATCCTAGGGGCGAAAAATGTTTCGCCCTTTTAAAGACCCCAGCGTTGCAAAAGCCGGAGGGCTTCAAAGCCAAGGCGCCAAGGGTAAAGGGTTCGCATTTTACTGCGAACTCTTGGCAACGTTAGGGAAGACCCAATACTGCAACAGGAGCTTGACAATCCATGAAACTCGGCATCATCGGCCTGCCCCAATCGGGCAAAGCCACCGTTTTTGACGCCCTGACCGGCAGTGAAGCCGGTGCCGGCAAGCGCCAGGAAAGCCGCATCGGTACCATTACCGTACCTGATGAGCGCATCGACATTCTCAGCGGTATGTACAATCCCCGAAAAACCATTTTTACCCAGGTAGAGTATTTTTTGCCCGGTAAAAGCGACCAGGGGGCAGGGGGTAAATCCGAACAGGGCAGTTGGACCCAGGTGCGCGATTGTGACGCGTTGATACACGTGGTCCGCAACTACAACGCCTACGGGATGGATGCACCGACGCCCCGTGAGGATGTCGTGTCCATTGATCAGGAATTGATCATTTCCGACCTGGTGGTGGTTGAAAAGCGTCTGGAACGCTTGGCCCTGGACGACCGTCGCGGCAAGAAGCCCAACGCCGAAGAGATCGCCCTGCTCAACCAGTGCAAACAGCACCTGGACGCGGAAATCCCCTTGCGGCGTTTTCCGGAGATCGCCACGGCCAAACTGTTGCGAGGATTCGCCTTTCTGTCCGCCAAGCCCATGCTGATTCTGCTTAACAATGAAGACGAGGACGATGCCCTGCCCGGGAAGGACCAGCTTCCCGATGATGAGGTCTGCATGGTGATTCGCGCCAAACTGGAACAGGAACTGACCCAGATGTCCGATGGCGAAGCCAAGGAGTTTTTAGAGGCGTTCGATATCTCCGCCTCGGCCACGGACCGGGTGATCCGGCGGTCCTACGACCTGATGGGCCTGATCTCGTTTTTTACCGTCGGCGAGGATGAGGTGCGCGCCTGGACCATCGGCAGGGACACCGACGCCGTGAATGCAGCCGAGGTGATTCACTCGGATATCAAAAAGGGCTTCATCCGTGCCGAAGTTCTGGGTTATGATGATTTCATGGATGCCGGGACATATGCCGAGGCCCGCAAGAAAGGAACCGTGCGGCTGGAAGGCAAAACCTACAAGGTGAGCGACGGGGATATTATTAATTTTCGTTTCAACGTATAGTACCTGTGTTTAGCCATTAGCAATTAGAAAAATGATTCTGTTTCGTTAACGAGTGTCTTTCCAAAAATAGGCACATTTGTTCGAGATCAAGGCTTTCGAACATTTTTACCGCAGGCATGTGCTTGATATTCCAAGGATAAATAATGTTCGACGTTCTTAAGGTTTCTGCGGGTTACATGTCTCGCCGGATCGGTCCGAACCGCTTCAGATCGCCCGGGCTGAGCCCGAGGTTTAATTTACTCCAATGATGAATAAGGAGACCCCATGGATTTTCGTTTAAGCACGGAACTGGAGATGCTGCGCAAGGCGGTTCGCGAGTTTGCCGCTAAAAAAATCGCGCCCAATGCGGACCAGTGGGATGCCAAGCACTATTTTCCCTATAAGGAAGTCATCCGTCCCATGGGAGAACTGGGTTTTTTCGGCACGGTCATTCCTGAAGAATTCGAAGGCGAGGACATGGGCTGGCTGGCAGCCATGATCGTCACCGAGGAAATCGCCCGGGCATCGAGCAGTCTGCGGGTACAGGTCAACATGCAGGTGCTGGGCTGTGCTTTCACCATTTTTACATATGGCAGCGATGAATTGAAGGGAAAGTACATTCCGAGGCTGTGCACGGCCGATCTGATCGGAGGATTCGGGATCACCGAGCCGGATGCGGGATCGGACGTGATGGCCATGTCCTCGGTTGCCGAGGACAAAGGCGATCACTGGCTGATTAACGGTTCCAAGACCTGGATCTCCAATGCGGATGTGGCCGATGTGCTGATCTATTATGCCTACACGGATCAACGTGCCGGCTCCAAAGGGTTGAGCGCCTTTGTAATCGAGCCAAAAAACTTCAATGGGATCAAGACCACCCGCCTGGACAAAATGGGCTCGTTTTCATCGCCCACGGGCGAGGTATTTCTGGATAACACGCGGGTTCCCAAGGAAAACCTGCTGGGCAAGCCCGGTGACGGGGCCAAGATCGTGTTCGGTTCGCTTAACCAGACGCGTCTTTCGGCAGCGGCCGGCGCCGTGGGCGTGGCCCAGGCCTGCCTGGATGTGGCCGTCAAGTACTGCAACGATCGCAAGCAGTTCGGAAAGCCCATCGGCCAGTTTCAGATGAACCAGGACATGATTGCACAGATGGCCACGGAGATCGAGGCAGCGCGTCTTTTGGTTTACAAGGCGGCCTGGGCCAAGGATCAGGGACAGTTGAACAACGGTCTGGACGTGGCCATGGCCAAGTACTTTGCCGGCGAGGCGGTGAACCGGGCCAGCAATTTTGCCATGCGCATACTGGGTGCTTACGGCTATTCGACGGAATATCCGGCGGCGCGGTTTTACCGGGATACGCCGACCTACTACATGGTGGAAGGCTCGGCCAACATTTGTAAGTGGATTATTGCCCTGGATCAATTAGGGTACAGAAAAGCCAACCGTTAGCGTGTCAATTCGGAGCGGACATCTTCCATACCGGATCCGCTCGTTTCAGCGCTGTCAACAATACGGACGCGAAAGTATCAGTCAAAGTCCGATCCACATTTGCCTAATTTTTGGAAAGATACCATGTCACAGGCCCCGGATGTCCACGGACAGCACGAAATAGACTTGTCAGAAGCGGCGGACTGTTTTATTATACGGGTTACGCCGTTTCGGTTTTCAACACCGGTTTGCCGCCAGCGTTCATGCAGGGAAGATCCTGCCGATTCGATTGTTAATCGCAAGGGTATTTGCCCACTTCGATCCCATGCTCAAAGCACAGATGAACGTACCCGTTGCCTGTATGGTTCGGCGGAGCAATTCGGTTCGAGCATGGGTATATCATCGACCACGGTCCCAAAAGAATGCGTATGAAATTTAAATTTGGTCACAACAATACCAGCGCGCTGAATCTGAACAAGCGTCCCGGTTTTTATAAAACGTCCTTTGATCTGGTTGAAAACAGGCGCCGGAAAACATTTGACGTCACCCTCGTTTACCTGGGAGCCGGCCGCAGCCGGCACCAACTGGTTCGAAATCATACCTGAAAGAGAGTGCGATGCTTAGTTCATCCAAAAACAAACCCCTCAAACCGGTCAGCGGACACTTGGAAATACTGGATAAAGAATTCGGTTTTTTACGTAGCCTCCGGGATAACTACCGGGGTAGCCCCCAGGACACTTTTGTCCCCGCCTTCATGATCAACAAACTCAACCTGCGCGAGGGTACATTTATCGAGGGGCAGGGGGAACCGGGCAATCCGGGAAATCAGAACCTGAAGCTGGCTGTCGTCAAACGGGTTAACGGCCTGGAACTAAACCAGTATAGACAAACCGAGACCA
This sequence comes from Deltaproteobacteria bacterium, assembly GCA_002747175.1. GTDB lineage: Bacteria > Desulfobacterota > Desulfobacteria > Desulfobacterales > Desulfosarcinaceae > Desulfosarcina. Next base: position 18,518 of record PDTK01000042.1, read on the forward strand.
TGCACACCATGACCAGCATCAATCCCGATCAACGCCTGCGAATGAGCCAGGGCCCCAAAGACCTCACCGGCCGAGCACTGGATCTCATTGTTCCCATGGGCCGGGGGCAGCGCGGCCTGATCATCGCACCACCCAAATCAGGTAAAACCACCTTACTGCGCCACATGGCCAACTCGGTTACGATCAACGATCCCGAAATGGATGTTTTCATCCTCCTGGTCAATGAACGGCCGGAGGAGGTCACTGATTTCAAAAGAGGGCTCCAAAACGCCCACGTGCTCTACTCATCCGCAGATCAAAGCATCGCTCAACACATGCGTATGACCCGTCTGGCCGTACACACGGCCATGCGGTGCGCCGAAACCGGACACGATACAGTGGTGTTTATCGATTCGCTGACCCGCATGGCCCGGGCATTCAACGCCCAAACGGAAAGTTATGGGCGAACCCTGTCCGGTGGGCTGGGTGCCAATGCCATGGAAATACCGCGCAAAATCTTCGGAGCGGCCCGAAACATCGAAGACGGCGGCTCCCTGACCATCATCGCCACCATTCTGATCGAAACCGGCAGCCGCATGGACGATATCATCTATCAGGAGTTCAAGGGCACCGGAAACATGGACCTGGTACTCAGCCGGGACTGCGCCGAACACCGGGTTTACCCAGCCATCGATATTCGCCGGAGCGGCACCCGCAAGGAAGAACTTTTGCAGGACCGCGAAGAGCTCAAAAAAGCAGTGGATATCCGTCGCGTGCTGTCCCGAAAGGATACCACCGAAGCCATGGCGGATATGCTGGAATACCTGGACCGCCATCGGGATTGAAGCAGGGTGTTTGGCCCCTCATCCTGCTCCCTCCCTGGGGGACGGGGTAACAGGTTGGCCGTCTGGTAAAATGCAGCCGCCCCTGCTACCTGAGGCCGTATCGGTTGGAGCTGACCTTGTCGTGCTGCAATGACGATTCATGATGGGGCGCCGGCTGCTGGTCCGGATACCCGATGGCCATGATGGCGGACACTTCCCGATCGGTAGGCATGCCCAAAACATCGGCGGCATAAGCTCCGGCGCTTAGCGTCCCGTCATGGTTGCGCTTGCGCAGTTGGATCCAGCAGCTTCCCAGACCAAGGTCTGCAGCGGTCAAATGAAGAATCAGGGCAGCAATGGAGACGTCCTCCACCCACACATCCGACCGGTCCGTCTGCGGGCACACTGCGATGGCCAGCGGGGCGTTGGCCAGAAATGAAGCCCCGTGAGGTTTGGACCGGGAAAGGCGTTCGAGGATCTCCGCATCGTCAATGACCACAAATTCCCATGGATTGAACCCCCGTGAAGAGGGGGATCGCAAAGCCGCTTCAACCAGAACATCGATCTTTTCCTTTTCCACGGGCTTGGCCTGGTATCTACGGATACTGCGTCGTGCACGCAATAGGTCTATAAGCATATGACACTCCGATGGTTATTGTTTTTTGGTAAGCGTTCACAGGGTGAACCCATCTGCTTTGTTACCGGGCACTTGAAGTATACCCCATACGTCTGCGTGCCCGATGCCGCGCATCTACGGCACCCTGCAAACGCTTACCGGCTATGCTTCTACCCCGTGAACAGGTACGTTTTTTGAATTGTGAACGTTCACGCGGCTCTGCCCGTTTCAATTCTGAATCTTGTTACTTCCCGCAGCACTTCTTGAACTTCTTTCCGCTGCCGCAGGTGCAGGGCGCATTACGGCCGATTTTCGGTCCCTGACGAACGGATTGAACGGGCGGGGGCGCCTGGCCGTCCTTGAAATACCATTGATCGTCTTCGCGGATAAATTCGGCGATCTCACGATGTTCGAAAGCGTTACCGTTTTTACGGTAGCGGGCAATGAATTCGACGATACCAGTGGTGTCTTCGGGACCGCCCTGCTCCACATGGCAGACCTCCAGACGCTGCCAGTCCAGCTTCCTGGACCAGGCTGCCGTTCCCCGGCGATCCGACTCCTCGCGATTTTCGGGATAGGTGGTGTCGAAAATATAGTCGAAGGCCTTCTTGGCGTGGGCTGTGTAACGGGAACGCATTAAGGCTTCGGCCGTCTCCGCCGCCCGTTGGCCTTCGATCAGCGGTTGGCAGCATTCACGGTATGCTTTTTCACTTCCACAAGGACATAAATCCATGGTTTAACTCCTATCATCCAAGGAACGATTGTTTTGCATTTACCTGCCCGGCCATACGCGGCCTGGCGATGTTTTTTTTCGAAAATGGCCTATACGGGTTTCCGTGCTGAGCTGTCAACCCATACCTGAGTTGGGCCATTGGCAGTTAGCTTTTAGCAATTAGCAAAACGATTCTGTTTCGTTAACGAAAAGCATGACACCACCTGCTGGGCTAAGTCTGATAGTCTCGTAAAAAGTCAAAAATTGAAAAATCGCCCTTAATAATTTCAATAAGTTAGGCAGGGTAAAATCGCTAAAAAAGACCTTTTACGAAACCATCAAGTCTGGATGAGATATAAACATTTGAAAAAATTTGTCCGACCGCCAGCCCTTGAAACAATTCTTTATGCATCCGTGCCATGGTGAATTGCCGCCAATATCGGATTTTTATGGACACGCCCCATCTCTGCGACCCTGAATTGAGCGATCTGACCAAGGTATGAATCGTACTTTGCCAATGCTGAAAGTCGCATTACAAACTTTCCATCTATCGTTTCAGCAATGACTTCTTTTTTTATCAAACTTTCAATTACCGGGTTCCCGGAATCAAGCTTTATGCCTTCAATGCAATAGTCAATAATTACATCGGCAATGGCGTCTTTCTCAATTGCCGACAACTTCTTGAAAGCCTCATGATACTCGACTTTCCCATTTGGTACCCATGCAGCAAACGATTTTGCCGCAAAGACTTCCTGCGGTATTCCTTCATGGACCAGTTTTCGGTAATTCTTAAAACCAAATCGATTGAAGTATGCAGGCAATCCAATAATTACACAACCTTTGCCACCCATTGATTTCAGCGAGGTTATCCCCTTATCGATCATTGCCGTACCTATCCGGCCCCCCTGGTATTCCGGTAGTACAGATACCGGTCCTAAGCCATACCAGTTTGTTGTTCCATCAGAAATGGTAACGGGCGAAAAGGCAATATGACCAACGACCCGACCATGGACTTCAGCAACAAGAGAGATGGATAGTGCGCCGGCAGTACGGAGATCACAAATGATAAAATGCTCTGTCTGTTCACTAAACGAATGATCCTCAAACGCGACTTTTATGACTTCGGTGATCGCTTCAATGTCTGATGGTTTTTCACTCCTGATAATCATTTTATATTCCTCCTAAAACAATCAATCAGCGGATGCAATATGCGGCCTTCAAGTATTTTAACGCAGCAACAGGAAGAGGTTGTGTTGAAAGCGTAATCCGAAAAGTGATAAATCTCAGACTCAAATCTCCAGGCATCCTCTGGAAACAGCAGATCGCAGAGATTATGCTTTTCCTGAGAAGCACCCTGCTATGCGGGCGTTGGAATATCATGCTAAAAACCTGATAGCGGACAATGCGGGTTGTTCCAGGCTTACAACGAAATGGGAAGGCACCCAGAAAAAACAATCCCATTAGAAAGAATTTAATTTATTGATATAAATATTAATATTGCATATATAAACTCTGGCTTTAATTTCTGGCACCTATGTTTTAATTTAAACACTGTGATATTTGATCCGGACGTTTACTACCTCACGTGTCACATAGCAACGGATTTTAATTTTGTTTTCCATTATCGTTGTGATAAATGTCCCATTTCCTTAAAGGTTAGGCGCCCCATGCCTCGCTTTTTTCCACAACCGACAGTTCTTGTAAGCCGTTGTCTGGGGTTTGATTCCTGCCGCTACGATGGACAACAGTTACAGGCACAGATCATTGACCTGCTCAAAGGTCATGTCCGATTTGTCGACGTCTGCCCGGAAATGGCGGCTGGCCTTGGTGTACCCAGGCCCCCCATACGCCTCTGCATGGAAAATGATAATGTTGAAGTCTGGCAGCCGGCTAAATCTCGTACGGTAACGCAGCCACTCCAGAGGGCGTCTTCCGATATCCTCTGTCATTTCAAAGAATGTGATGGCGCGATCCTGAAAAGCAAATCCCCGTCCTGCGGTCTGTACGATGCAAAGGTGTTTCGTGGGATAAACAAACCACAGTTCCTTCGTTGGGGAGGGGGTATTTTGGGAGAGAAAATCCTGGCGGAAGCGTTCAATAAAGCCGTGGATGACGAGATGCGGCTAAGCAATATGGTTATCCGTGAACATTTCTTAATAAAGCTATACACCAGTGCCCGTTTCCGGGAGATTGCCGTTGCCAAAAAAATGAGAGATCTCATCTCTTTTCACGCATCTTACAAGCTTCTCTTTCTTGCCTATAATCAGAAACGCTTCCGGGAGTGTGGAAAGATTGTTGCCAACCATGATAAGCTCCCCCGTGAAACGGTTTTCCAACGCTATCACCTTGAAATGACATTGCTTCTCAAACGCCCCTTTCGCAGAGAGGGCATGGTCAACACACTCTACCATGCCTACGGTATGGTGTCGGAAGGACTGGCCACAGAAGAAAAACAATATATCATCAATACCATCGAAGAATACCGAGATGAGAGAATCCCATTGCAGGGCGTCACGCGTCTTCTGGAAGGACAGGCCCTTCGGTTTAGGAAGAAATATCTTCTTGATCAGGCATTATTACAGCCATTTCCGGCAAGGCTGTCACTGCTTACGGACTCCGGTAAAGGAAGGGTGGTGACATGAAAACAGGTCGTGGAGAGATGTCAAAATAAGGGTTTAATATTTATCCGTGGCACAAAATGTGTGCAAATCTATATAACCTATTGAATTAATATATGTATTATGGTATCTACAGGGCATCAAACATTCACTTCGGGGGTGAATCTTATGAGGCGTCCTATTTCCATAAAACAGGGGATGCAAAAATTTGCCAATCATAGCGGATTGATTCATATCGGTGCATTACTTGACGCCATCAATTTCAGATTACGCTTCAATACGATAAACGGCGTTCACTGTGTAGATCCCAAAATTTCTCATGGTGATATTCTGGCCTCGATGATTACTCTGATGAGTATTGGAAAACCCGACTACGATGCGATTTACAGATGACGACCAACAATACGCGCTTTCTGATTCTGCCATGGGTACAGGTGAAAAACCTGGCCTTCTGGCGGCATGTGTCCGGCGGCAGCGGCACGATTGGCAACAACGCTACGGACACGATTTATGCCTGGTGGAAACCTTCGTCGACCGATCCCGTTTTGCCGGCACCTGTTATCAGGCCGCCAACTGGATGTGTGTCGGCCAGACACAAGGCGCAGCCGGCAGGACCGATATAAGCGGCTGAAGGTTCCCGTCAAGGATCTGTTACCTGTATCCACTCACGGACGGCTATAGACAACGTCTGTGCGGCGGCATGTGAGCGTTCGACCTCGAAGCGGCACACGTTTAGGGGGCCGGCCGTGGATATCTCATCTGAACTGCTAACGCGTTGTAACCCGATCCAACAAGCAATTGCCGACTTTGACAAACACACCGATGTCAATCTGTTGGTCGAATCGATACGCCACGAACTGATCCAGTTTGCCGAAACACTGATCGTCGCTGTCATCCAACCGCTACTCGTCAGTCAAAAATTTCTCACACAGCTGAAAGCGACGGCTGCGGTTACCGGGATATCAGCGTTCGTTTAATCACCGGGAACCGGGTTGTTTTGCGCTCACCTTATTTTATCAAGGCCCACCCCAAAAAGCGCCGTAAGCGCAGAAAAAGAAACCGTGGCGGCTGGCCCTCCAGTGGTTGGGTTTTGTCGATCGTATCAGCCCGCAATTGGCGTCCGTGGCCTGTCAGGCGGCATTGCTATGCCCGTCATTTGAAATCGCCGGACAAACGCTTAGACATCATGGTGTCGAGCTTGGCGTTAGCGCCATCACACTCAATGGCACCGACCGTTCGGATGGACGTGTCGTCCTGGTCTGTATTGACGGCGGCCGACTCCGTGAGCGGAAAGCGAAACGCGGAAGACGGGTTGCCGGATTAAAACGCCAAGGCTATCATACGGACTGGCGCGAGCCGACCCAGATCGTGATTCAGTTTTTCAATGCAGATGGCAGCAAATGCGATGATTTTCTCCCGATCTATGATGCCACCATGGGCGATATCGATCAGGTATTTACGCTGATCGAGAAATATCTTCGACAGTTGGATGTCACCAAGGCAGAAAATGTGGTCTTTTGTGCCGATGGCGCCCGGCGGTATTGGACCCGGACCGACCCTTTGGCCAAAAAACTGTGGATTGCCGTTCACTTTGAAGTCATTGATTATACCCATGCCAAGCAGAATCTGGCTCCCATTATCGAAAAATTACCGAAATCCATGGCTTCCCGGCAAATCGAGAAAATCAGATTTGTTCGCTGACAATCGCGGGCAATTTACGCTTTACAGCTAAATGGGAATGCACCCCATTGCTTGAAGCTGCTGCCATTCCCGAAATAGCACGCCTGGCTCTTCGAAAAGGCCAATGCGCAAACCCGCTTTACCGGGTTCACTGCTGGTTTGCACGTCGGCTCGGAAGTCAATTCAAAGCCATTCTGATCGGGTGAATATGGAGCACAATTGCCGGCCAACCGACCGATCAAAAAAGTTTATTATGGCACGGTCAGGGAGTCGAAAAATATCTGGATGGCCGCAGACTAGTTCCCAGGTCTCAAAAGCAATTGTTGGGCCGCACCGAAGCATCGCCGGCGGACGATGGTCAACACGGCGACGATGGTTAACGCTGTGGAAGCCACAATCATGAACATGACCACGATCTGGTAGCGGATGGCAAGCATCGGATCCGCGCCGGCCAGAATCTGGCCGGTCATCATTCCCGGTAAAAAAACAATACCCACACCGGTCAACGAATTGATGGACGGGATCATCCCCGCTTTCAAGGCATCTCTTAAAATATCCCGGCTGGCTTCCTCCGCCGTAGCCCCGAGGCACAGACGCATCTCAACCGCCTCGCGTTTGGCCCGCAGGTCCGAGAAGAGGCGATCTAAGGAAAGACTCAGCGCCGTCATGGAGTTGCCGATCACCATCCCGGCCAGGGGAATGAAATACTGCGGCAACCACCACGGCCGCACACCGATGATAACGCCCGTAACGATTGCCGAGATAATCGCATAGACCCCCAACATCGTCAAAAAAGCAGGCAAAAAAAAGGACACGCTGGGCTCATTCACGTTTCCCCGCACGATGTTGGCGGCAAAAACGACCATGAGGACAAACAAAACCAGCATCATCCAGACAGACTCCAGGCCAAAGATTAACCGGAGCAGATAACCCATGAGTATCAGTTGCAGGACACACCGCAGTGAACCGATCAACAGGCTTTTTTCAAGTCGTAACCGGTTCCACAGGGAAACCGCCCCTGCGGCAACGACAAACAGGGCGGCAATCCCAAGTTCGAAGGCACCGATCTCCAAAACGCTCTGCATGGTCGTCATATCGTCACCTTTCCGTCATCAAGATGGATTTCTACCATGGGCACGCGCCGTGGTGAAAACCCGCCATGGGTCACCATGATGATGGTTGTCCCGTCGTCGCACAATCGTTCGGCCATCCGTTCCACAATGGCCTGACTCTCACTGTCCAGAGATGCCGTGGGTTCATCCAGTAGCAAGACCTCCGGTCCGGTCATGAGCGCTCGTACAAGGGACAGGCGCTGACGTTGCCCGACGGACAATGCGCCGGCCCGTTCTTCCAGATCCACCATTTCGAGGTGCACATCACCCAGGCGGGCCGTTAGGGCATCATCCGACGGGGGCGTCAGTTCCTTGTTCACCGCATATTTGAAGGGCATTAGCATGGTTTCGCGAACCGTGACATCGTCCACCACCGGCATCTGCTGGAAATAGCGGACCCGCTGCCGCAAACGGGGTGGATCATAATCGGCAAGGTCCAGATCGCGGTATCGGATCGTCCCGGACCGCGGCTCTTCCAGACGATTCATCATCCGCAGAAGGGTTGATTTACCGGAACCCGACGGACCGCGGACCACCACAAAACGGCCTTGCGCAATGGTGAACGATTGGTCCGCCAACACCGTACGACCACCCGGCCAGGCAAATGAAACATGTTCGAATTCAAAACAATTCATTCCATCACCCAGTGCTGTATAATTTTGTTTCAGATACTTCGCACCCATCCGGAAATGGCCAAAAGCGAACGGCTAATGGCGCAGCTCAGGTTTTCATCTGCTCCAGCAAATCAGGGCCCGTTCAGGATCCCCGCACCATATCGGCCAGGCAGGTTCGCAATGCGGTGCGCCAGTGGACCGGCTCCATGGCAAAGTCGCTCCATGTACGGCTGCTGTCCAGAACGCTGTATGCCGGACGTTTGGCTCGGGTGGGATAGGCTGAGGTCGGAATCGGACGGATGGGAATGGAGCGTTCGAGCAGTCCCATGGCCAGGGCCTCTTCCTGGATGGCCACGGCAAAATCGTACCAGCTTGCCACACCGGCATCGGCCCAGTGGTAAATGCCGTGTAACTGGGGGCGGTCCATCGCGGCCCGGATGGCACCGGCCAGAGTGACGGCAAAAGTGGGCGAGCCGATCTGGTCGGCGACCACTGTGAGCTTGTCTTTGCTGCGCATCAGCTTCAGCATGGTCAAGACGAAGTTGGCGCCCCAGGGGCTGTAGAGCCAGGAGGTACGGATGATCAGGGGTTGCCCGGCTGTTTCAAGAACATTGACCTCCCCCTGCCGTTTGGACCGCCCGTACACCCCCAGCGGCTTGCAGGGTGCGTTGTCCGGATAGGGTGAACCGGCGGTGCCGTCGAACACATAGTCCGTTGAGACGTGGATCAGCCGACAACCGTGTGTTTCAGCTGCGCGAGCGAGATTGGCGGGCCCCTCGGCATTGACCGCAAAAGCCAGGTCACGCTCCTTTTCGGCCCGGTCCACAGCCGTATAGGCGGCTGCATTGACGATCAGGTCCGGAGACTCACGGGCGATGGTGGCATCCACGTTACCGGCATCGGTGATGTCCAATTTCGGCAAATCCATCGGGCAGATCTCTATTCCATGCGTTACCGTACGGGAAAGGGCGTTGCCCAACTGACCGTTGGCACCTACGACAACCATCTTCATGCAAACACCTCGGCGTCTTTGAACCCACTACCCGTCCGATCCTTGTCGGAAACCAGCGGATCGGTGGACAACGGCCAGGCGATATTCAGGTCGGGATCGTTCCACATGATACATCGTTCGTGTTTGCGGGCATAGAAATCCGTCGTTTTGTAGACAAATTCGGCTATCTCACTGAGCACCAGAAATCCGTGGGCGAAACCGGGAGGCACCCATAGCTGCTTTTTGTTGTTGGCGCTGAGGTTCACGCCCACCCATTGTCCGAAGGTCGGTGAGGACCGACGGATATCCACGGCCACGTCAAAGACTTCTCCCTGGATCACCCGCACCAGTTTCCCCTGGGGCTGCCGGATCTGGTAATGCAGGCCTCGCAGCACGAACTGTTTCGATCGCGAGTGGTTGTCCTGGACAAAGGTGACCGGAGCGCCGACACCGTCATTGAATGCCTGCTGGTTATAGCTTTCGAAGAAGAATCCCCGCTTGTCGCCGAAAACGGTGGGTTCGATGATCATCAGGTCGGGAATATGCGTTGGTACCACCTTCATATGCTTTCACCATTGCTCACGCCGGGCAGGCTCTGGTTCTCGATGCCCATGCCCCCCGGGACGTTCGGCGCATCCACTTTCTTTTTCAGTATCCGCAGCAGATACCGGCCATAGCCGTTTTTGCCCATGGCGCTGCCCATTGCTTCGAGTTGCGCGTCGCCGATATAGCCAGACCGCCAGGCGATTTCTTCCGGGCAGCCAATTTTCATTCCCTGGCGTCGCTCCAGGATTTCGACGAAACGCGAGGCTTCCAGCAAGGCCGCGTGGGTGCCCGTATCCAGCCAGGCATATCCCCGGCCCATGAGCGAAACCTCCAGCTTGCCCATATCCAGGTAGCGCTGATTCACATCGGTTATTTCCAGTTCTCCGCGGGCCGAGGGTTTGATCTCCCGGGTAATGTCCACCACCTGGTTGTCGTAAAAATAGAGGCCGGTGACGGCAAAATCCGACTTGGGTTTTTCCGGTTTTTCTTCAATGGCCGTCACCTTGCCGTCCCGGTTAAAGGCCACCACGCCGTATCGCTGGGGGTCGGTCACCTGGTAGGCGAACACCGTGGAAATATCGATTCGCCGGTTGATCGCCGCCAGATGGGGAGACAGGTCATGACCGTGAAAAATGTTATCCCCCAGTACCAGGGCGCATGGATGACCGCCAATGAAATCGCTGCCGATAATGAAGGCCTGGGCCAGCCCTTCCGGTTTTGGCTGGACGGCATAGCTGATATCGATGCCCCATTGATGGCCGCTGCCCAGCAGTTTTTCGAAGCGGGGGGTATCCTCGGGCGTCGAAATCACCAGGATGTCGCGGATACCCGCCAGCATGAGCGTGGTCAGCGGGTAATAGATCATGGGTTTATCATAGACGGGTAGCAGTTGCTTGGAAATGGCCTTGGTGATGGGGTACAGGCGTGTGCCGCTGCCTCCGGCCAGGATGATTCCTTTGCGATGCATCAGCGTTCTCCGTAGTTGGTGTCAATCCATTGCTGATAGGCCCCACTGGTGACGCCGGCCACCCATTCCCGGTTGTCCAGGTACCATCGGACGGTTTTGCGGATGCCGGTTTCGAAGGTTTCGACCGGAGCCCAACCCATCTCGGATTTGATCTTGGTCGCGTTGATGGCATAACGTCGGTCGTGGCCCGGCCGGTCGGTGACGAAGGTGATCTGATCGGCGTAGGGCCGGCCGTCGTCGCGGCCGGCCAGCTCGTCCAGGGTGGCGCACAGGGTCCGCACCAAATCAATGTTGGTCAGTTCGCTGTCTCCGCCAATGTTGTACACCTCACCGGGCCGCCCTTTATTCAACACGGTAGCGATGGCCCGGCAGTGGTCGGTCACGAAGAGCCAGTCACGGATGTTGGATCCGTCGCCATAGACGGGTATCGGCTCCTTTTTGAGCGCCCGGTGGATGACCAGCGGGATCAGTTTTTCCGGGAACTGGCAGGGTCCGTAGTTGTTGGAGCAGTTGGTGGTCAGGGTCGGCAGGCCGTAGGTGTGATGGCTGGCCCGCACCAGGTGGTCGGAGGCTGCCTTGGAGGCCGAATAGGGGCTGTTGGGGGCGTATGCCGAGGTTTCTGTAAATGCCGGATCGTTTAACCCCAAAGAGCCGTATACCTCGTCGGTGGAAACGTGCAGGAAACGGAAAGCGTTCCGGTTCGCAGCATCAAGTCCATCCCGGTAATGGCGAACCTGCTGCAGCAGGTTGAAGGTGCCCACCACGTTGGTTTGGATAAAATCGTCCGGAGCGGTAATGGAACGGTCCACATGGCTTTCGGCGGCAAAGTTGACGATCGCCCGGGGACGACAGCGTTCCAGCAGCGATGCGACCAATTGTGTATCGCCAATATCGCCTTTGACGAAAACATAGCGGTCATCTCCGGCCAGGGTGTCCAGGTTCCGGGGATTGCCGGCATAGGTCAGCTTGTCCAGGTTGATCACCGTGCCGTCGTATTCCGCCAGCCAGTGGTGGATAAAATTGGCGCCAATGAACCCGGCGCCACCGGTGACGATGAGGGTTGAGTCAGATTTCATGCACGGAGGTTGAACACAAAATCCGTTTGGGGTCAAGCCAGAACCAGGCTTTGGTGGGGGCGCCCATATTTGTTTTTGTTGATTTACGCATTTCTTATGCCACCATGGGGTTTACGCGCCCAAAAGATGAGAAAAAGACGCTTTATAGGGACTGCATCTGGGTATCGACGACCACTGCCTGTCCTTCGGCCGCCTGAAGCTGGTAGCCCTTTTCATTGAACAGTACCAAGCAGGCGCGGACCACATCTGGATCGTAGAGGCGGTCCTGATTTTCGGTAAGCTCGCTGATCGCCTTCTGAATGCCCAGAGAAGGCCGGTACGGTCGATGGGAGCCGATGGTTTCAAAAACGTCCGCCACGGAGAGGATACGGGCTTCGAGAAGAATCTGCTCACCGGACAGCCCCCGGGGATATCCCGAACCATCCAGACGCTCGTGGTGCTGCAGAACGATATCTGCCAGGGGCCAGGGAAAGTCGATTTTCTTGAGAATATCGTAGCCGGATTGAGCATGGGTCTTGATCATCTCGTATTCAGGCTTGCTCAATTTTCCCGGCTTGCACAGGATTTCCCCGGGAATGGTAATTTTTCCCAGGTCGTGAATCACGCTGGCCATTTTCAGGCCGTAAACCCGATCCTCGCTCAGGTTCATCTCCCTGCCGATGGCATCGGCCAAGTCGGACACCCGGTGCTGGTGCCCGGATGTATAAGGATCACGCATCTCAACGGCCAAGGCGATGGCCTGGACAAAGCCCTCCATGGCTTGTTGAATCCGCTGCATGTTGAGGCTCAGTTCTTCGGCCGCGCGTTTGAGCTGTGCACGGGGCCGACGTTCGAGCAACACCCGTTTGAGGCGTGCCACGATCTCGGCCAGGCGGATGGGCTTTTCAATGAAATCGCTGGCCCCCTGGGCGATGATCTCTTCGTAAGCGTAATTGTTGACCAGCCCGGTGATGATGATTACATCGGCATCGAATTCCTCCTTGATCCGGCGGCATAGATCCAGGCCGCTGATACCTTCCATCTGCACATCGGAAATGACCACCTCCACCGGCTGTTCCTGCAGAATGGCCAGGGCGGCTTCGCCGCTTTTCGCCGTCAGGCAACGGCTTCCGGAGGCTTCGATACCGCAGGAAAGGATCTCGCGGAGATCGTCATCGTCATCCACCACCAGTATCAGGGGGGAATGGTTGTTTTCAGATGGTTCGGGTTGCATGGTGTATCACTCCAAACAGGAATCAAGAAGCCGGAAAGCAGGCGATGGCGCAGTAAGTCGGATCAGGATTTCAAAATAAGGAAGCAGACATAGGACGCATAGCACATCAGCAGAGTCAAACCGTTTCTGCGGGTGATTGTCAAGTCCTGTTTCATCAACAGGATCGGCAGAGCGCTGACACCCATCATGACCAGATAATCCACCACCAGGCCGCTGCCGATAAAACCGCCGTCAATCGTTATAGGCCGCACCAGAACCGTGGCACCCACCACGCTGAGGAGGTTGAAGACATTGCTACCGACCAGGTTACCCAGGGAGATCTCCATCTCCCTTTTCATGGCAGCGACGACGGAGGTGGCCAGCTCCGGTACCGAGGTGCCGAAGGCCACCACGGTCAAGCCCACGAACTTTTCGTTGACACCCAATGCGTTCATGATGCTCACTGCGGCATCCACCAGCAGATCGGCACCTATCACCACCGATGCCGTGCCCCCAATCACCAGCAGGCATTGAAACCAGGTCTTTCCCGCCGTTCCCTGTGCCGGTGGCAGTGATTGATCTGCCGTGCCTGACACCGGCAGGGGCCGGTTGACCCACACGGCGACTTTGTAATTGAACCAGGTGTAGGCAATGATGCCGGCGACAAGGGTGGCACCTTCGATCCGGCCGATAACGGAATTGAAAGAAAGCAGCAGGAGATAGGCGGAAATGCCGAGCATCAATGGAATATCCCGAGTAATGACGGTGCGTTGGGTGCTCACCGGTTGAAATACGGCGGTCAGCCCCAGAACCAGGGCGATGTTGCAGATATTGCTGCCGACCACATTGCCCAAGGCAATCATACTCTTGCTTTTGGCTGCCGAGACCAGGCTGACCACCAGTTCTGGAGCAGAGGTGCCGAAGGCCACCACGGTGAGCCCGATGACCATGGGCGTCAGCCCGAAACTGCGGGCCAGGTTGGAGGCGCCTTTGACCAGCCACCCGGCCCCATAATAGAGTAGCAGGAGACCGGCCGTGAACGCAATCAGATGGGTTATGCCAATCAAGTTGTCAAGCCTTCCAGTGGGTGATGGTTCCGTAAGACGGGGCGTAAGCCTTCACAGGGCACCGCATCTGTATTATTACCGGGCACTTGAAGTTATGCCCCATACGTCTGTGTGCCCGAATCCACGCATCTGCGGTACCTGAGCGAACATTTACCGGCTGTGCTTTACAGGATGATGGATACAAAGCGTCCAATGTGCGTACTATGTTTGTTTCCAGAGCATAAATTGTTTTATTGACAACTTCAGGCGTGACCCGAATAATAGTTGCATCAGCGACTTCCTTTGCGAACCGGTTTTTAGCTTGACTGTATTGTTTTTGAGATAAAAATTTTTTACGAATACAATGGTTGATAGTTTCGTAAAAAGTCATCAGGTATGTCATTCCCAAGCAGGCGGGAATCTATAATCACATAATACTCGGTCCCCGTCTTCCCGAGGACAACAAAAAAATATCATCCTCGACCTTTTACGGATTTGCCAACATTATTTGATGTGGCATTCTCCGCATAGCACCGGCCCTTTGCCCTCCTTTTTATGACACCCCTTACAATTGGAATGGAAGGCCTCCATCAATGTCGGTTGTCCGTCACCTCCCTCCAGGCTGTGGCAATCCGAACAACTCTGGTCTTCCGAAGACTCGTCCTCCACCAGTTGACCATCTTCATAAACATGATGACAGACGGCGCAGTCTTCCACGCCGGCGTTTTCGTTGTGTTCGTCGTGGACGAAAACCGAAGGCGTGCGTTGGGGATTGTCGAAAACCGAGTTGTCGATAACGGTCATATCCTCCTGGGACCATGCCACAGACATGGCCGCCATGATTCCGATCAAGAGGGACAAGGTGATGTGAACGACGTTTCTCATTTTTCCTCCTGGTCTCTCTTATTTTTCCATGACTTCATAGATGATGTCACCAAAAAACTTGATATCCAGACCAACTTCATAATGATGCACAATGTCTTCCAGGCCACTGTGGCAATTATGACAGGGTGCCACCAGTATCTCGGCACCTTTTTTCTTCGCTTCTATAAGCTGTTCGGCTTTAACCTTGTTTCCCTCGACGCGTGTCGTTTTGAATGGTGGGCCGGTATTGATCACGCCGCCGCCGGCACAACAGCAGTAGTTGTGCTCCCGGTTGGGAATCATTTCGATGAAGTTTTCGCAGATGGCGTTGGCCACATATCGCGATTTCTCGTGCAAACCGGCGCCGCGCACGACGTTGCATGGATCGTGCAGAGTAATGGGCTGCTCGAATTTTTTACGGATCTTGATGCGTCCTGACTTGATCAGGTCGTAGTAAAATTCGATGGCATGTACAATGGTGAAAGGCGGTGTGGCCCATCCCAACCAGCGGTTGCCCATGTCGTATACGCTCCGGAAAGCGTGGCCGCATTCGCCCATGACGATCTTTTTGACCTTAAGCCGTTCGGCGGTCTCGAAGTGAGCCCGTTTGAGCCGGCCCATAATCTCGTTGTCTCCGGTATACATGGCCATGTCACTGTTGTCCCACCCCACCGAGGCGGGCATGGTCCAGTCGACACCGGCTACGTTCATAATCACTGCCGTCTGGTAGATCAACTGGGCCTGGAATTTGGGCTCGGGGGCGATGACGCTGTACATGATATCGGCCCCTTCCTTCTCCAGAGGAATGCGCAGATCGGGTATTTCGGCCTGAGCCTCTTCTTCCTGCCATTGCAGGGTGTCCGGCCATTCGTCGCCTTTGACCCACATCTGGTTCATGGTCACCGAATGACTGTGGGCCGTATCCTGAATGTACAGCGGGGTGACGCCCAGCTTGTGGATAATTCGCCGCACCACCAGCATCAGATAAGCGATATCGATGCCGAAGGGGCAGTACTGGGCGCAGCGTTTGCACAGGTTGCACTGGGTATGGGCGATGATGGCTGCCTGACGAATGAACTCCGGGCTGACCTTACCTTTTTTGCGCAGCATTTCCCAGATCGTCTGTTTGACCTTGCCCACCGGTGAGTAGTGCGGATCGTTATCGTGAGACAGATAGTAGTGGCAGGCTTCCGAGCACATACCGCAATGAATACAGGTGTCCACATAGGTTTTTAACCGGGCACCGGTTTCCGTATCGATAACGTTGTTGATCACCGACTCGATTTTCTCTTCGGTGAGCCGGGAAATACCGACATCGATACCCTCGTCATCGACTCTGTTTTCCGTTTCTTTTTCAGTAGACGGGTCCGCCATGCTGGAAACTCCTTGTTAAACCGGCATCTGTTTCTTCTTCCGGCTGTTGCACTGGTTGGTTATTGCCCTGTTTGTTCTTTTGTCACATCTGACCGCTGCTACCAGTCACGGGCATGCCTGATTCCACCGAATTCAGATCCCATGTATGCCCGTGTGAAGGGCGAAAAAATCATATGGCTCAACCGGGTAAAAGGAATCGCTGCCAGCATGATGTCCCCGGCCAGCACGTGAAAGCCCATCATCAGCGGGTAATTGAACCACTGGTGATAGGCGATGAACCCGGTTACGAAGGGCGCTGCTACGATGGCCAGGATAAGAAAATCCGACCCGGTTGTAACAAATTTTACTTCCGGCCGGCTGAGGCGCCTGACCAGGAAATAAACGGCGCCCAAAATAACGATCACGGTCATTACATCCGTCACGGCATCGGGCAGGGTACACCAACTGATGCCGAATGCTTCATTCCAGAGCACCACGTGGGAAAGCAGAAAAATGGGGGCGGCAAGCAGGCAAATGTGGAAAGCGAAAGTGACCACCGTGAGGATGGGCTGCCGCCGCCAGCTCACCGTGGCGAAAGGCACGATCCAGTGGAAGATGGAACGCAGACTGTATCGCCAGCTCATATAGGTAAAAAGATACCGTTCTTTGTCCGCAACCAGCTTCAGCATGCTGACGATACGGTAAATGCTGCCGCCCAAAAAAAGCATGAAGGCGACCCAGGCCAGCGGTCCACTCACAAAATTGTAGAAGCTATGCATTGGATTCTCCTAACCGGTAATATCCGTAACAGGCACAATACGCCGCATGTAAGTACCGCTCTCTATGGTGCGAAGCATCAGGTGCGTACCATCCGGGCTGAAAACCGGCTCCCAGGCACCATCGCAGGCGGTATTCCAGATCTTGCCATTTACCGCATAAGTATAGCGGCCGTCTTTTTCGACCTTGGCCGCCACCTTGTTGCCGTCCGGGCTGAAAACCGGTTTCCAGACCATGTCCCAGGCATCCGGCCAGGGGGTGCCGTCCACGATCACCCGGAAGGTTTCATCATCCTTGCCCAGAGCGGCGACGCGTTGGCTGTCCGGACTGAATACGAGGTCGGTGACCAGCTTGGTGAACGTGGCTGACCAGGGCGCACCATCCACAGCCACTGTCCAGCGCCCATAGCTGGGGGCTACGATGGCGGCCAGCCGGCTGGCATCCGGACTGAAGGTCTGGTGCCACACTTGGACGAACGGCTGGTCCCAAAGGGTTTTCCCGTTTTCGGCCAACCACCATTGCCCCTGGCTTCGCACCGGAGCGACCACCGTTCCGGTCACCGGGTTGAACATCGGCTCCCATACGGACTGGTATCGCCCGCCCCAGGTGACGCCATCCACGGCGATGGTGTAGTCATACAGGTTGAGCCGCACTTCGGCGGCCAGATGCGCACCATCCGGACTGAATGCCAGGTTCCACACATTGACAAATCGTGCGTCCCAGGCATTGCCGTCCACGGCGGCGGAAAAACTGCCCTCTTGAAATTTGTGGATTTCTCCCGAATCCACATTTTCGAGCTGGACGGCCCCCCCCGTATGCCGGCCGTCCGGACTCAGGGAAAAATAAGTCATGTTGACAAACAATTGATCCCACGGAGTTCCGTCGAGAACCATGGCATACTTCATGTCCTGCTGAACCGCAGCGGCGATATGGGTGCCGTCGACGCTAAAGCGGGGTTCCCAAATGTAACCGAATTTGTTCTCCCAGGCCTCCCCGTCCACGGCCATGGTCCACTCACCCATTTCGGAAACCAAGGCGGTGAGGCGTCCGTCGGGCGAATAACGCAGGTGCCAGATCTTGTCAAAAACGGTTTCGCCCCAAGGTTGCCCATTGACACAGACCGTAAACTCGCCTTCGTCGATGTTGACAACAGCGGAGAGCTTCTCTCCATCGGGGCTGACATAGGGTTCCTCGACCCATTGGTATTTCTCTTTCCAGGAATCCAGTGGAATTTTCTTTTCCCCGGGTTCCCAGTCCCAACTTTGGGAATCGACCATGGTCCCTCCTTGTTGAACCGCCGTAGCACAGTCTATCAGCGGAATTCATTCGCAAACGAAAAAAGTTTCGGCTTTTATACTAATTTGGATCAAAATCGCAAGGGTGTTTTTTGAAACCATGCACAAAAAAAACGCTGCCGGTCAGCCAACCGAATTGTTTTCACGGGTTCGGACACGGCTCCCGCCCTCCCTCAGGAAGGCGGTTACCACGAGAGCAGAATCATTCACCCATGCAGCATTAGCCATCGGGATGCCCGGCAACCAGTTCCTCCCATTGTCGGTCCAATTCCTTTGCCTTTCCGATGAGCAATTCCAATGCATCCACATCGGTTCTGGGGATATCCAATTTTTTGGCGTAGGTGTAAATCTTGAATTTCTCGGGCAAGGAGAGGTTGCCATCCATGGCCGCGATGGCAATGGCATCTTTGAGAACCCGCAGGGCCGTGAGACGGGATACCGTCTGGGTGCCGATCTCGAAGTCTTTACCAGTTTCTTTAAGCGCATGCTCGTAGTTAACACCCATACCAATGGCCTGTTTGCGGATAAACCGGTACTCCGGCGGCCCATTGTGCCGGTTCGCTCTGGCAATGGTAATCAACATTTTTACAGACGTTTCGAACCTATCCATACCAGCCCATTTCCGCATGGCGGCGTGTTATTCTGATATCGGCATTTTTGGGGGAAAACGTTAATGCAAACAATAGCCGGGTCTGGTGAAGGTCGACATTTGAAAATAAAAAACCATGACAGGCCAAACGATCAGCCTTTTCATGGATTTCAAATTGCCAACAAACACTTTTTTTCAGCGTTCTTCCAGCACCTCCCCCCGCGTACGAATGGTCACCTGTCGATTGGGAACGTCCAGGCCGGCGGCGTCCATACCCTTTTTGACGATCATGGGCAGTCCCGAGCAGCAGGGCACCTCCATCACCATGGTGGTGACACTTTTCGGCCCCGCCGCTTTGAAAATTTCGGTAAACTTTTCTACGTATTCCTTGTTGTCGTCGAATTTTGGGCAGCCCATCATGACAACTTTACCGGCAATGTAATCCCGGTGCAAATTGGGAAACGCCAGGGATACGCAATCTGCCACGACTAGCAGATCGGCGCCTTTGAGAAATGGCGCCGTGGGCGGAATCAAACGAATCTGCACCGGCCAGTGGGTCAGTGCGGAGGCTGTCCGTTCCATGGTTTTGGGCACATTGGCGGTCTGACAGCCGGTCGGCGCAAAGCTCTGGATCTGGGTGGAGGGGCATCCAAATGACATGGTGACCGGTTCGCCCTGTCTTTTTTGCGCCTGTTGGGCCTCCAGGTGCTTCTCCACAGCTTCCTCGTCAAAGTCCTCGGCCACGCGCTCGATGATCTTGAGGGCGTCCTGGGGACAGTCGCCGATACAGGCGCCCAGCCCGTCGCACAGGTTGTCGGAGATCACCTTGGCTTTTCCCTCAATAACCTTCAACGCCCCTTCGGCGCAGGCAATCACACAGTTACCGCAACCATCGCAGCGTTCTTCATCGATTTCGATTATTTTTCTGTTTATTTTCATGACTACCTTGTTTTTTCTGGACAGACACCAAGTATCTGAGACAAAGGCGCTAAGTGCTAACGCGCAAAAGCTAATCGCTTATTTGGGGAAGCAACGTTTTACGGGCTTCCATGCGGCCGCTTTCGGTCAAAAACGTATCCGCAATTATTGACGCGATCTTATCGGATGAAATTTTTTTTTCCTTTTTTGCTTCTTCCAGATTGGCGATCCAGCCCGCATCGTGGATCACCTTGTAATTGAGGGTTTCCGGTTCGTGCGGCTGGTGGTAGCGTCCGACGATGTCGCAGACCTCCTCCACCAGGGGTGGCTTGGCACCCAGTTTTTCCAGGATCTCGCGGGCCACGACCGCCCCCTCCTGTTTCTGGGTTTTCGCATCGCCGCTGCCGTCTTTTTTTTCTCCCCCCGCAGTACCGATATTGTGGAGGTAGGCGGCACACAAAACAACGGCTGGGTTGCTGCCTTCGGCCTGGCCGATGCGTTCGGCGTAGCGGGCCACCCGTGTTGCATGGCCGATGCGCTTGAAGTCGCCCCGTAAATAGCGCTTCATTTCAATGGCCACCCGATCCTTGAGCAGGTCGTCCGCGTTGAGCAGAAAGGCCTCGGGCAGGGTGCCGATACATTGCTCGGCATATTGGCAATATGCTGCACAACCGAAATCCATGTTCGGATTGACGAAACGATGTTGACATTCGGGGCACTTGCGGGCCGTGTCGTCTTTGAAGAACTCCACGCTGGCACCACATTCGGGGCACGACACTTCGTAGATGGCGCCGGGTTTCCAATACTGCGTATCCTGTCCGGGGCATTTCATGGGAGTTCTCCTTTGCCGATCGTTCTTTGTTGCCGGCTGCCGGGACGTTTGACCCGACAGCCGGTTCGGCCACGATTATCCGAGGATGGCTTTCAGGTCCTCGTCAGGCGTCCCAATGGGCATGATGTTGAAATTTTTTACCAGCACGTCCAGCACATTGGGCGTAATGAAGGCCGGCAGGCTGGGGCCCAGGCGGATGTCCTTGATCCCCAGGTGCAGCAGGGAAAGCAGGATCACACAGGCCTTTTGTTCGTACCAGGACAGGATCATCGAGAGCGGCAGATCGTTGACCCCGCACTCGAAGGCTCCCGCCAGGGCTACGGCGATCTGGATGGCCGAATAGGCATCGTTGCACTGCCCCACGTCCAGCAGGCGCGGAATCCCCCCGATGTCTCCCAAGTCCTTGTCGAAAAAACGGAATTTACCACAGGCCAGGGTTAGCACGACGCAGTCCTCGGGAATCTTTTCGACCAGTTCGGTGTAGTAATCGCGTCCCGGCTTGGCGCCATCACAACCGCCAACCAGGAAAAAGTGGCGGATGGCCTTGTTTTTGACCGCTTCGATAACCGTGGGTGCTACGCCCATAACCGCATTTCGGGCAAATCCGACCATGACCTGCTTGCCCTCGGTGTCCGCTTCGAAGCCGGGCAGTTCCAGGGCCTTTTCGATGGCCGGGGTGAAATCCTTATCGGAGATATGGGTTACGCCAGGCCATCCTACCAGACCGCTGGTAAAAATATTGTCCTGATAGGACTTCTTGGGCTTCTGGATGCAGTTGGTGGTCATGACGATGGCACCGGGAAAGGCAGCAAACTCTTTGGCCTGGTTCTGCCAGGCCGTACCGTAATGGCCGTAGAAATGGCTGTATTTTTTCAGTTCCGGATAGCCGTGGCAGGGCAGCATCTCGCCATGCGTATATACGTTGATACCCTTTCCTTCGGTCTGTTTCAAGATCATGTCCAGATCTTTAAGGTCGTGACCGGAAACCAGGATGGCTTTGCCCTTCTTGGCACCCAGGGGAACGGGGGTGGGCACCGGATGGCCATAGGTGCCGGTGTTGCCGGCGTCCAGCAGTTCCATGGCTTTGAGGTTCACTTCGCCGCATTTCAATGCCAGCCCCACATATTCGTCAGCGCCCATGTTGTCGTCCAGGGTCGCTGCCATGGCCTCATAGATGTAATTATAAACGGAATCGTCTTCCTGGCCCAAAATGCGGGCATGGTCGGCATATGCGGCCAGGCCCTTGATGCCGTATATGATAAGTTCTCGCAGGGAAAGGATATCCGGATTGACGCTCTCGTCGGCCTTGATGCCCACTTTCTCGCCCTGGGCCACCATACCGGCCTGGTCGGCAGCAGGAACGAAGGTGGCCGGGCCCTCTGCAAAGGCCACATTGCCGCCTGCGGTCTGGACCCTGGCCTTGAGCGCATCGCGATGTTTGACTGCGGCATTGATCATGGCGACGAAGCGGACCGGGTCGAAGTCCACATTGGTCAGGGTCGAAAAAATTGCCTCACAGGTAAATTTGTTGATTTCCGGGTCGCTGACATTGACTTTCGCAGCCTCTACGGCCACCTGGGAGATGCCTTTGACCGCATAAATGAGAAGGTCCTGAAGGGTCGCTACATCCGGCTGTTTCCCGCATACGCCGATTTTTGTGCAGCCTTGGCCTTTTGCCGTCTGTTCACATTGAAAACAAAACATGGTGTTGCCTCCTTGGGGGGGTTGATGTCCTGATTGTCGATTTCGTTATCGCTGTTTTCGAACAGCTTTTTCAAAATGTCGCTTATCCTTTATCTTTTTCTGTCACGATTTTCCTTGACCTGTGTCAAAAAAATCATTTTTATCATCGGAATATCAACCATATTCAAAATTCGAAGTTGGATGTTCGAAGTTGAACGTTCATTGGTATGGCTTCTAACCCCGGGCCGGACCTGGCAAGCCAACGGACCGGCTGCCAGCCGTTTCGAGAAGCAGAAATTCATGCGATGAAAACAATCAGCCGGATACTGGCCATCACCCCGCTTTTCAAAGGCCTCTCAGAATCAGAACTGGATGAGATCAGCGTCATCGCCATCGACCGGCAATACCAGCGCGGGCAGTCCATTTTTATGGAAGGAGATCAGGCCGACGGTTTTTACATCGTGGCCGCCGGTCGGGTGAAAATTTTTAAAACATCCCTGGATGGCAAGGAGCAGATCCTGCACATCTACGGCCCGGGCAATCCTTTTGGCGAGGTGCCGGTCTTTTCTGGTTCGCGGTTTCCAGCCAACGCCCAGGCCCTGGTTAAAAGCCAGGTCATCTTCCTGCCCCGTACGGACTTTGTGCGCCTGATCGCCGAGCACCCCTCCCTATCCATGAACATGCTGGGTGAATTGTCCATGCGGTTGCGCCAATTCACCATGCAGATCGAAAACCTCTCATTGAAAGAGGTGCCCTCCCGGCTGGCATCCTACCTGACCGTGCTGGCCGAAGAACAGGAGGGAACGGACGAGATCTCCCTGTCTATTTCCAAGGGCCAACTGGCCAGCCTGCTGGGGACCATTCCCGAAACCCTTTCACGGATCTTCGCCAAAATGACCGCTCAGAAACTGATCCGGGTGGAGGGCAAAAAAATCCACATCCTGGACAAGTCTGGCCTGGAGGATTTGGTGGTCGCCGGGAAACTGGCCGAATAAACCCCATCATTGCATAAAAAACGGAAAAAATACCCATTCACGGAATAGAAGGAACCCATACCATTTATAAAGTACAGATAGGCAGTTGGTGTGCTTTTACCGGTTGGTACCATCGCATCGGGCTGCCAGTTCCTGCGCGGATTGTTCCGGGACTGTATCGGCCCACACCCCGCCCAGAACGGCAACCCCCCAGAAGCCCAAGGCACCGGCTTCGGCGATCCGCCGACCGTCAATGCCACCCAGGGCCACCACCCGCCGATCGGTCCTAGCAAGAAACGCAGCCAGTTCCCGGCGATCGAAGGTGGTCCGGTAGCCCGGCTTGGAGATACTGTCGTAGATGGGACTGAGAAAGGCATAGTCCAGCAGATCACCGCTGCTGGAAATATCGGCGATGCAGTGAAAAGCCGATGAAATGCGGCAGTTCGGATGCTTTTGCCTGAGCCGCTGCACCGCCAGCGGATCAGCGATCCGCTGGCGTTCGGTGAAGTGGATGCCACCGATATCGCACCGGTCCAGCAGGTCCGGATGGCCATGAACCATGATGCGCAGATGCAGGTCTACGGGGATCCGATGAAGGTACGCAGCCAGCGCTTCACGGCTGTATTCCGGCTTTCTCAAATGGAAGTCCGCAGACGTCCGTTGCAGAATCCGGCGGACCACCTGATGTTCATCGGGAAAATCGTCGGGTGGGGAAATGATGATTAGCTGCATTAACCTGGTCCGTTTTATCGTAAGCGTTCACCTTGAAGTATGCCCATACGTCTGCGTGCCCGAAGCCGTGCATCTGCGTTCGCCCTGTAAACGCTGATATGGTTGAACATCTGTCAATAGAAAAAACTTGTCCAGACCAAAATAAATTGGGTCGATATTTTTCATCGAGCGCTTGGATAGAGGCGGGGTCCGCTTTGACCATTCTGCCGCAGGTGTGAACCACATAGCCCATGGCCGCAGTGATCATATGACAAATACGATGCCCAGCAATCATGAATGATCACGCCTCCGTATCGGGGAATAATTC
>PDTK01000027.1 GCA_002747175.1 Deltaproteobacteria bacterium
ATGCGCCAATTCACACCAACTTTGACTTTTCGATGTTTTCCCCTCAAAAAACCTGTCAAGCTTTTTCTCGCTTTTTTTATCAAAAGGGTGAGCAGTTACTCCAGGACATACAAAGGCGTTGATGGTTTCGCTCCAATCTTTGCCTATTTGGGAACCGAGGGATATTTGGTGAATCTTGAGTTCAGAGAAGGAAAGCAACACTGCCAGAAAAACACCCCTCAATTTATCAACGCCACTTTGGATTATGCCAGGCAAATTAGGGTATACCATCGGCTGAAATTACTACCTGCTACGAAGTGGCAAAGTTTTCAAAGAGCGCACAAGGTACAAGCATTGGCTTGGTGCTCGGTTGTTCCCATAATCAGGAAACGGCGAGGATTTTTTTCGATGGGGTGCGAGGCAATCAACCGCCCCGAGCCCAACAGCACAATTTGTGCCACCGATTCAGGTCCAATAGTTGATTGTTTTTGGTTCTTCGTTATTTTGTGTGGGTAATTCGTTTATTGCCTTTTGGCTTTTCCGCCTTTTAGACACCAGGCTGGCATGTGAGGTATGGGCAGTCAAGGCCAAGCCCTGCGGGTGCTTCACTGCGTTTCGCAGCCTTGACTGCCCATACCTCACATGCCCTGTGGAAGTTAGCGACGGCGAGGGAAGCGCGACTTTCGCTCTGGCTCAGAAAGCTATTCATCTGCTACTCCACGATTGTTTGGTTACCCACACGAAACAGCGAGGATCCTTATTTTTTTTACGAAACGATCAAAATTGGTCGATAACATCATACAACGGAAGTAAAATAGACAGCACGATCAGTCCGAAAATGCCTCCCAGTATCAGGATCGACATGGGTTCGATGGTGGCGATCATGCTCTGGACGGACCGTTTGGTCTCCCGGTCGTAATACTTGCCCAGGCGTTTGAAACTGAGATCCAGCGTGCCGGTGGTCTCACCGTTGCGCACGGCACCGAGCAGCAAAGGGGAAAAATCCCCGGCTTTCTCGAATCCGTCCGAAATCGTATCGCCCCTTTGGACAGCATCGAATGCCTTTTTCAGCAGCATCTCCAGGTAGCGGTTTCCCAAAACGTTTTCGGTCAGGATTCTGAATATGCTGTTGATGGACATGCCGGCCTGGTACATGGTGGCAAAGTTATTGCTGAGCCGGGCCATGGCGATGTTGGTGATGATCTTGCCGATCACCGGCAGTTTGAGTAGTTGCCGGTGGACCAGTATCCCGCCTTTTTTCGTCCGCTGAACAAGGTAGATACCCAGAGGAACCAGTACCACGCCAAGCAGCATCAACGGCCACCAGCGTTGGCAAAACAGACTCAGATCCAGGATGAAGCGGGTCATGGCGGGCAGGGCCACGCCCATTTGTTTCAGCAGGTTGGCCAGTTGGGGCAGTACGTATCCCACCCATACACCGATGACGGCGACGACCACGAAAATGATGAACGACGGATAGATGGCCGCACGTTTGACCGTGGATTTCAAATCCTCTTTCCATTCCAGAAATGTTGACAGATCCTTGAGGCTTTTGGGTAAAACCCCGCTTTCCTCACCCATGCGGATGATGGCCAGGTCCAGTTTACCGAACACCTTTGGAAAGCGGGACATGGCATCCGTGAAGGTGTTGCCGTTTTCGATGGCAATGCGGACTTCCTCGACCACGCGCCGGATGGACCTGGTGGGCAGTTGAACGGCGTTTTCCTCCAGAGCCGACAACATGGGCAGACCCAGATCAAGGGTTTGACAGAGTCGGTGGTAGAATTCAATGATGTCACGCTGAGCGACGCGTCCACCGAGAATGCTTTTGCTCCAGATTCCCTCGGTTTGGATCTGGCTGGACACCAGGGTGAGCCCTTTGCCGGCCAATTTCGCATCCAATTCTCCATCACCGGCGGCAATGGTATCGCCTTTCACCAGGCGGCCGGTGTTGTCAATGGCCTGATACCGGAACTTAGGCATCGGCCACCACCCGGTAAACCTCCTCGAAGGACGTGATGCCGGCAGCGGCTTTTTTCAGGGCCTGTTCAAACATCAAGCTGGTCCCGGATTTAACGGCCGTTTCTTCGATGGCACTTTGCAGGGCACCGGAAAAGATCAGCGCCTGAATTTCATGATCAATGTGAATCACTTCGTAGATTCCCGTTCGGCCCCGGTAGCCGGCTTGGAAACAGGATTTGCACCCCACGGGGACGACCAGTCGTTCGGGTACGGCGATGCCGTGGCGTTTGAATACGGCGGCCTGCTGAGCGGTCGGTGCAGCCCGATTGCAGCAATGGGGGCATATTTTC
Organism: Deltaproteobacteria bacterium; assembly: GCA_002747175.1. Lineage (GTDB taxonomy): Bacteria > Desulfobacterota > Desulfobacteria > Desulfobacterales > Desulfosarcinaceae > Desulfosarcina. The sequence goes on from PDTK01000027.1 coordinate 2,292, forward strand.
CGCACCAGACGCTGGGCGACAACCATGCTCAGGGAAGATGCCAGGATGTTTTTGTTGACCCCCAGGTCCAGCAGGCGGTTGATGGCCGATGCGGCATCGTTGGTATGCAAGGTGGAAAAGACCAGGTGGCCGGTCATGGACGCCCGCAGGGCCAGGTCCGCCGTCTCCGTGTCACGGATTTCACCGACCAGGATGATATCCGGGTCCTGACGCATGGCCGACCGCAGGGCATTTCCGAAAGACAGGCCGGCTTTGGGGTTGACTGCGGTTTGGCGAATGGTGGGGATCACGTACTCAATGGGATCTTCGACGGTCATCACGTTGATGTTGGGATTGTTGACCGCCATCAGGGCCGAGTAGAGGGTGGTGGTTTTTCCGGACCCCGTCGGCCCCGTGGCCACAATCAGACCATAAGGCCGCCGGATGGTCTGCAGGAACCGTTTGTAATCGGCTGCTTCCAGACCCAGTCGGCCAATATTGCCGACAACCTTGCTGTAGACCAGCAGACGCATGACCACGGTTTCGCCCAGATGGGTCGGGAAGGTCGACACACGCACATCGATGTCACCGATTTCGCCGCGGTACTTGATACGTCCGTCGTGGGGAATATTGGGGTTGGAGATATCCATGTCCGCCTTGATCTTGAAACGGGTGACCAGGCTTTTGTGGAAACGGATGGGAAACAGGAACTTTTGCTGCAGTACGCCGTCGATGCGATAGTAGATCCGTACCAGGTTGACATCCGGCACCACGTGGATGTCGCTGGCACTCAGGACCAGTCCTTTTTCGATCAGGCGGTCGGCCAGCACGACAATTTGGTTCTCTTCGAATTCGGTTTCCGTGACGGTCGAATACGTGATCCGGTCGATGTCGGCGTCGATCGCCTGGGCGGTCTTGTAGTATAGTTCGATCTTTTGGGCCAGCCACTCCTTGGAGGCGATATAGGTTTTGACCTGACAGCCGGTGATTCTGGCCAGCTTGTCTTTGGCGACCACATCGAAGGGGTTGTTGGTGGCCGCCAGGATTGTGTTCTTGCGCCGCTGTAAAGGAATGATGCCGTGGGTGACCACGAACTCCTGGGGAACCTGGGCCACCAGGGCCGGATCGATTTTGGCGGCATCTGTGTCCAGCCGTTTGGCGCCGCTTTGCACGGCCAGGCTCATCTGAAGCTGTTCCTGGGAGACCCAGTCCAACCGCAAGAGCACGTCTCCGAGCATGATGCCGGTTTTTTGCGATTCGGAAACGGCCATCTCCAATTGATCGCGGTCGATGAAGCCCAGATCGATCAGAATATCGCCGATACGCTTTGCCATACGGTTACCCTTTCCTGAAACAGGCGGTTAGCTTTGGTCTTTATTCGCTGTTGGAGCGGCATCAAGGTACCGCCTGATGGTCTCAATGCGCCGAATGACGGTTTTTTTGTCTGGGTCCGATTTGTCCGGCGTGTGTTCCAGAAAATTATGATAATGGGCAAGGGCTTGCCGGTACCGGCCCAGGGCGTCATGGGTCAGCGCCAGGTTGAACTGAATTCTGGGATCGCCGGGGCGAGCCTTTTCCGCCTGCCGATACAGCGGCAGGGCTTCTTCGAAGCGGTCCATGCGAGCCAATGCCACGGCGCGGTGAAAATGGATTTCCCAAGGGGCTGCATCCGATTCCGCCTCGGCCCTTGCCAGGATGTCCAAGGCCGCAGTGGCATCACCCATGCCGATGGCCGCGATGGCCAGGTTCAAAAGCACCCCCGCCGGCCGCGGCTGCATTTGGCTCAATTGATCCAGCATACGCTTGGCCTCGCCGTAGCGGCCCATCTGTATATAGGCCCCGGAGAGATTTTGCAGCGCTCCCCGATGGCCGGCATTCATCGTCAGGACCTGCCGGTAGAGACGAACTGCGTCGGCCAGACGGCCACTGTGGTGGTACATCCGTGCTTTTTTGTAGAACAGGGTCTCACCGTCTGCGGATTGCACTCCCGTTCGTCCCGCTTCTTCACCTGTGGGTGCCTTGCGGATGGCAACCGATTCCGTGACCGGTGAGAAAACCGGATCGGGTGTCAACGATTTTACAATGGCCGGGGGTAACGCCGCAGCGTATGGCTGTTCGTGGCGTTGGTCCGGATTTTTTTCCGGGTCCGGTTCGAAACGCGGCGACACCGCATGGGATTCCTCGCCCGGCGCTTCACGGGGCTCCCTGGTCGGCGCCTTGTGGGATACCGATCGGCTGTCCGCTTCCATGACCACCGGCCCGACCTGGTCGGGTTCGGCAGTCCTGGCCGGTGGCCCAATCGCAGGGGGTGGCGCATTACCATGGACAGTGGCCGCCTTCGGTGGATCCATCAATAGGTCTTTGCTGAGGGGGCTCGGAGACGCGTTTGTCGGACCGGTGGAATGGTTATTTGCGTTATGGGTACCGCTTACGGCCACCGGCTTTAGCGGTAAAACCGAGTTCCCGGTTTCCGTTGATGCCATTTCGACGGATGAAGGCTCCGATGGGTACGCTATCGGTCGTGAGGCATTTTTTAAAACAGGTGTGGTATTGCCTGTGGCGGACCGCATCCAGCGAATGCCGTAGATTGCGGCGATGGTGAGCAGAACGGCCGCTACCGGCAGAAGCATCCATTTTTTGGATCCGCCCGATCGCCGGAGGGGGGTGGAAAATCGGGTCCCCGGCGAATCCGCTGATTGATCCCGGCGCTTTTTTCTCAGCGCATCATTCATCAGGCTCATGAATTCAAATCCGGTTTCATTTTAATGGTAGGATCGCCGGTCCATGAGCCGGGGGCACTTCTATCATCTTCGTTTTCGCGGTATCACCGGCACCGATGGGCGTGATAAGAAAAGCCAGGCTGATCAAAACCAGCAATACGGTGGTTACAATCCATTCATACAGCAACTTGCGACTGCCGCATCCATTTGCTTGAAGATTGAAATCATATAGTTCGCATAAGGCCCTTTTCACATGGGCCGGCTTGATGGCCGGCGAGTCCTCGACATAACCGGCTGTCAGCGAAAAATCGGAGACCCTGTTGATCAGCCGGGGGATGCCACCGGAGGCCTTGTGAATCAACCGGACGGCGGCCCGGGAAAAGTTGATCTGCCCCTGGTTGCCGGCCACATGCAGTCGGCGTGAAATATAGCTTTCTGTTTCGGGGGCGGAGAGGGGACTGAGATGACAATTGATGGCGATACGCTGTTTGAGCTGCCGCAAACGTTTGTCGGCAAGCATGTTCAGGAGCTCCGGTTGGCCGGACAGGACCACCTGGATTAATTTGCGTTTGTCTGTCTCCAGATTGGACAACAGCCGAAGCTCCTCCAGTGTCTCCAACGGCATGGTCTGGGCGTCGTCGATAATAACCACAAAGGGGTATTGCCAATGGTTGGCGAGGACGTGGCGGCTGAGCCGGTCGATCAGTTCCTTTTTGCCAGTACCGGCTTCCGGAGGCGTGCCGATGTCCGCCAGAATATTGGCCAGCAGTTCGTGGCCGCTGATTGATGGGTTGATGACATAGACCGTCTCCGCCTTTCCATTCAGCCGATCCAGCAGGGCTCGGCAGATGGTGGTTTTGCCGGTGCCCACTTCTCCGGTTAACAGGACAAATCCCATATATCCGTCGATGGCATAGCCAATGGCATCCAGTACTTGGCGATGGCCGTTGGATGAGAAAAGAAAATCCGGGTCCGGGGTGATGGCGAACGGCGCCTCGGCAAGCCGATAGTAGTCCAAGTAAACCCTTTCCGGTGGTTTCTCCGCCGGATCGGGTAAAACGGGTTTGAACATGGGTTGTGACATCCGGTTCCTCTTGGATGGCCATGTGTTGCTTCAACGGTGGCCGGTCATTCATCCGCCCAAATTTCGTGGTCTTCACAACTGGATATCGGTCCTGCCGGGCTTTTCTTTAGTCGAATTCGTGTTTTATCCGCCTGTTGAGGATCTGGGGATCTTTCCACCACTGATCGCTTTCCTCATAAAGTGTTTTGATGCGGTGCTGGATATGTTGCCTCAGCCTTTCAAAGGCATCGGCGCCTAACCGACGGGGGACATCGATGGGGTCGGTAAAACGGAGGAGTATCCTGGAAAACGGTTTGGGGATGATGAAACGGTCCCAGCTGTTGATGATCCAATAACGCTCGGCCGATATGATGGCCGGTACAATGGGTGCGCCGGCGAATTGGGCGATGGTCAACAAACCGGGTTTGACGACCCCGAAGGGCCCCTGTGGGCCGTCTACAATGTGACCAAAGCGGTAACCCTTGTTTGTCAGGGTGCGTATTTCTTTCAGGGCGCCTACGCCGCCGTGTTTAGATGATCCGCGTACCGCGCGCCAACCCAGATAATCCACCACCCGAGCGATCATTTCACCGTCGTGGCTTTGGCTGACGATGATGGCAATGGGCTGGCGTGAAGCAAAAAAGGTGATGCCGGGAAAGAATCGCTGGTGCCAGGACGCATATACGATACTGCCGTATTCATCCAGGATGCGTTTTTCGTTTTCCAGTCCCGCCAGATGATAGCGGTACGTTCGTGAGATCAGTTTGACGGCCAGAAGCCCGGCCCGTGGAAACAATTGCCGATAACACAGATTTTTAAAGTTGCCCGGTATTGCCATGATGTCGTTTCAATTCAGAAGTCTTGAGGACGGGTTGCCCCATGGTTGATATTCCGAGGATAAAAATGTTCGTATAACGCAGATGTCGGGCAATTTGGCCATTTCCGGATGGACACTACCTAAATGAACGCTTACGGTTTGCTTATAGCGTATCGGTGACGGCGGGGTCAATATGATACGATACAACGGCCAGGGTAACCGCATTTGGAAAAAGGGACAAAAATAGGCAGTAAAAACAGTACAATTCAGGACACAACATAACTATCTGAAATAACAATAAAATTCTATGCCTCCTTGGGGGTGTGCTACCCATTGAAATTATTGATAATTTCAAGGAGTGCACACATGAAAAAAGATCAACGTCCGTCTATCCCAAACCATTTTGCAAACCTGACAGATCCGGGAAGGAAGAATAAACGGCACAGACTCATCGATATTATCACGGATAAAGCAACATCTCTTCTGTAAATTCCCTTGAGCTTTCGTTTCCCTCGCGATTCAAGCATAGCGCTGCCTGGCGAAACTATCAAGACCAAGCCTTCGGTGCTCGTGCCTCGCAGTCTTGACAACCTCGCCGACCAGC
>PDTK01000043.1 GCA_002747175.1 Deltaproteobacteria bacterium
GTTATCCTCACCGAAACGCCTGTGGATCGCACCGGAGGCAGTCTCCGGGAATACAAAAGCAGAACAGGTATCGATCACTTGATACAGTTTATAGCAACTTTGAATGGATCGAACAAGGCACGAAATTCATCTATTTTCACTGATTTTCAAAAAAATTGGATTATGTCAGAAGCCGCAAGGGGCATGACAGACCTTTTTGTCTTGGGTATTTTCAAGCGACGGCATCCTTTTGAGTTTAAAAATAAAAAAAGGAAACTGTAATCGCTCGTGAGATTCTTTTGAGATCCGCGCGCGAGAATCAAAAGCCGTAAGTTCCGCTTGAATTTTTCACAACGTTTGGGCGTTCACCGGGAATCCCTGGCAGCGACAATAATCATTTTTCAAATTGTACTTGGATATGCTATATAATACAATTTTTGAGGAAAAGGCGTCAGGGGCATTTTGAGCCCAAAAGAAGATGCCTGCTCACGAGGCACCGGCAACCGGCAGGTCGTAGACTGGCCGTCAGCAAAGCAAATGCGATGCCCTGTGAGCACCTGCAAAAAAGGAGGCGTGTGGCCTCCTTTATATGGATCGAAATGGCGCGCCTGGCAGGATTCGAACCTGCGGCCTACGGATTAGAAGTCCGTTGCTCTATCCAGCTGAGCTACAGGCGCGCGAACAAAAAATATGCGTAGCATACCGTACAATGATTGTCCATACGAAAAGAGGCCATTGATCCGCATAGAAAAATCCCATAGCGACGACAAATGATAGGGGAATCCGATTAAAGTATGAAAAAAGGGAAAAAAAAAGCAGCCGTCGCGGTACCGAAAAAAAAGCAGCCGCGTGCCGCCGAGCGTCCCAGTGACAAGGCCCTTGTCAAATATGATCCACTTCAGCGTTATCTGGCCGAAATAAGCCGTTACAATCTGCTTACCAGGGAAGAAGAAGTCGAACTCGGAAAACGGGTCCAGGAGCAGGGGGACCAGGAAGCTGCCTATCGCCTGGTCACCTCCAATTTGCGTCTCGTGGTCAAAATTGCGCTCGAATTTCAACGGGTGTGGATGCAAAACCTTCTGGACCTGATCCAGGAGGGGAATATCGGCCTGATCCAGGCGGTGAAAAAATTCGACCCGTATAAAAATGTAAAATTTTCCTATTATGCCTCGTTCTGGATCAAAGCTTATATCCTCAAATTCATCATGGATAACTGGCGGCTGGTCAAGATTGGTACGACCCAGGGGCAACGGAAACTTTTTTTCAAACTCAAAAAAGAGAAGCAGAAACTCATCGACGAGGGATTCGATCCCAAGCCGAAACTCCTTTCCCAGAGGTTGGGTGTTTCAGAGCGTGAAATCGTAGATATGGACCAACGCCTGGATGGCTGGGATATCTCGCTGGATGCACCGCTCAAGGAAGATTCCGATACGGAACGGATCGAATTCATGAGCACCGATTCGCAGTCTGCCGAAGAGACCGTTGCCAATAAGGAAATGAAGTCCTTACTGAATGCCAAAATTACCGAATTCCGCAAACAGATGACGGAAAGGGAACTGGATATTTTCGACCGCCGAATTTTTTCAGATACCCCGGTGACGCTCCAGGAAATTGGTGACAAATATGGTATCTCAAGGGAGCGGGTCAGGCAGGTGGAAAAAAATGTGGTCAAGAAAATGAGAGATTATTTCAAAAAAGAAATTCCGGACTTCGAAACCTATACCGAAGGGGTTTCCTGAAATCCAACCTTGCAAAAGTCAAAGCTCCACCAGGCAACAACGATAACATGTATATAATTATATTTAGAATAGTTAAGTCAATTTTCATAATGCTCTGGATTGCCTTTTTCACGGCTTGTAGCATGATCGGACCCGGGTCACGACAGTCATCCTCATTTCCGACTGACACCAATCGGATGCGTCCGGTAAACAGTTACTACCTTTTCTCTGAAGCACACCTGAGCCGTAAAAACGGGAATCTGAATCGCGCCGTCCAACTCCTGAAGCAGGCCGCCGCAGCCGATCCGGACTCGATCTATCTTAGACGGGAACTGGCCGGATTATGGCTGTTGAAAAAAGACCCGTCAAAGGCGTTGACGCTCCTTGAGGGGATACTGGATCAACACCCCGATGATCTGGAGACCCTGCGATTGGCCGGGCAGGTCTATCGGAACGGCGACGACACCCACAAAGCCATTGATGCCTTCGTCCGCATCCTTGCGATAGATCCGAAACAGCAAAACATTTACCTGTTGCTGGGAGACCTGTACATGGGGCAGGAGCAATGGGATGATGCACAGGCCACCTACCTGCAACTGGTCGATCATTTCCCCGGCGCCTATGCCGGTTATTTTTTCCTGGGCCGCATCAGTGCCATCAAGGGCGAAAAGGAAAAGGCACGTGACTATTTCAACAAAACACTGAGCATCGAACCCGAATTGGTGGAGTCCCGCTTTGAATTGGCTGCCATCTATGAAGATGGCGGCGATTTCGCCAAAGCGGCATCGGTTTACGAAGAGATTCGCCGGCATAACCCCAACAACAACCAGGCCGCCATGGCGCTGGGGTACGCCTATTCAAGGCTTGGAAAAAAGGCGTCCGCACAAGATCTGTTGGTTCCATTGGGTGATAAAAGCGTCAGTGACAGATCCGTTGTCCGTACCCTGGTCCGGCATTATCTGGACAAGAACAAGTACGAAGCCGCTGCGATCATCATCGCCGGCATGCTGGACACGCCGCAACCCAATCCGGACCTTTTTTACCTGGCCGGGGTCGCACTGGATGGAGACAACCGGAAGCAGGCTGCCATTGATGCCCTTCGAAAGGTGCCGCCCACATCCCGATTTTTTCAGAGCGCCGCCATCCACGCCGCACTGCTGTACCAGGAGATGGAACAGCTTCAAACGGCCATTGCCTTTCTTCAGGAAACCGTTGACAAAGCGCCCCAGAACCCTGAATTCAGATTATATCTGGGATCTTTTTACGAGCAAACACAAGCCTATCAGGAAGCCGAAGCGATTTTGAAATCAGGCCTCGAACTGGATCCCAGGCATTCACGCATCTTTTTTCGCCTGGGGGTGGTTTATGACAAATGGGGTCGCAAAGATGAATCCATCGCGGCCATGAAGCAGGTCATCCAGCTGGATCCGGAAAATGCCAATGCCTTGAATTACCTTGGGTATACCTATGCCGACATGGGCGTCAATCTCGACCAGGCGGAACAATTGATCCGCAAGGCCCTGGCGCACAAACCAGGCGACGGATATATCACCGACAGCCTGGCCTGGGTGTACTACAAGCGCGGAGAGTTCGACAAAGCGCTTCCATTGTTGGAAGAAGCCGCCCGTCTGGTACCGGAAGATCCCATCGTCAAGGAACATTTGGGAGATGTGTACCGCCAGTTAGACATGATTGACAAGGCCATTGAGAGCTACCGGCAGTCCATCAAAAGCGGTCACACGGAAAAAGCGGCCGTGGAAGCGAAGATCAAGCTGTTGAAACCATGATTGATCTGTGTGCCATTCCGTTGACCCGCGCCCCATGGCCACAAGTGTTTGGCAGCCATTCAACCTGGCATGTGTGGTGTGTGCTTTTGCTGATCTGGATACCCGCCGCATGCACGCATTTACCAACCCGAACGGTTCCAACGGATGATGCTGCCGTGCATCTGATGGCAGACCTTGTGCAGATCAACAAAGCGTTGAAACAGTTTAAATGTGTGGCCCGGATCACCCTGACCGGGCCGGACCGCCCGGCACAGACCTTCCGTGCAGCCATTGCCGGCCAATATCCCAACCGCCTGAGGATCGACTTGCTGGCGCCCTTCGGGGGGGCGGCTGCCAACTTCTCCAGCGATGGAAACCACCTGTACCTTGTAAACCACAGATCGCGTGAATATCATAAAATCCGATTGGGTGCAGGCAGCCTCAGCCGCTTGCTCCATGTGGATGTTACCGTGGAGGAATTGGTCGAACTGCTATTGGGGCGCGTCCCCATGGCATCGAAGTGGCAGGCAAAAATGACCGAAACCGAATCCAGGGCGCTGTCAGGTCTGGCTTTCCATGACATTTGGGGCATCGAACGCCAGCGGATTGATCTAAATGCCGATCGTCGCCCCGTTGGTGCTACATGGTATGATCGCCGGCACCATGCGGTCCAACGACTGGTTATTGATGCCCTTCAGGTGGTTGACGGATTCGATCTGCCCGAAAGTCTGGAATTGAAGGCGAATTCAGGAGACCGGGTCAAGGTACGTATCGAACGCTACATGCCGAATGCGCCCATCAAGGACTCACTTTTTATCCTGGAGCCGCTGCCGTCCTGACCCATTTTGACGAAACTATCAAAAAGAGAGTGAGATCATGAACGATCATCCTTCCCCCAACGCAAAAGCTGCCGGCGGCAAGCAGCCGGCTGCCGATTCCCAGGACCAGCGCATCGCCGATACGCTGTCTAAGATCAACAACAAACTCATCGTCATGAGCGGCAAAGGCGGTGTGGGTAAATCCAGTTTTGCCACCAATCTGGCTGTCTCCCTTGCCGTCAAGGGATTTTCCACCGGGCTTTTGGATGTGGACCTGCACGGACCGAGTATCGCCGGCATGCTGGGCATCAATGCCTTGCTCGATGTGGGCGATGATCAGCGTGTCATCCCCAAAGATGTCCTTTCCCATCTAAAAGTGGTTTCGATGCAGTCTTTGATGAAAGATCCCGACCAGGCCGTCATTTGGCGTGGACCGGCGAAAACCGGCATCATCCATCAATTCATCGGTGACGTGCAATGGGGCGAACTGGATTTTTTGGTCGTCGATTCCCCTCCGGGAACAGGAGACGAGCCCTTGAGCGTCGCGCAAACCATTGATGGCGCCAAAGCCCTGATCGTCACCACCCCCCAGGATGTTGCCCAGGCCGATGTTCGCAAATCAATCAACTTTTGCCGGACCGTCAATCTGGAGATCGTGGGACTGGTTGAAAACATGGGGCCTTTTGCCTGTCCCTGTTGCGGCAAAACTGTCGAGTTGTTCAAGCGTCGGGGGGGACGTCGCACCGCCGATACAATGAAGGTCCCCTTTTTGGGAACATTGCCGTTCGACCCCAAGGTTGTTGAAGCCTGTGATACGGGAAAACCCATCGCATCCGAAAACCAGGGCGGTGAATTCGCTGAAGCGCTTGATCGTGTGGTTGGAGATATTGTCTCCCGCTTATGACCATCCCTGCCAAAAGCCCTGGAATTAGAGGCGCGACCGCCCTGTTTCAACCGGCCGATGTACCTCCCCCAAAAACAAAGGTGTTTTACGGGAAAGGCCGGCGGGCATCGACGATGGGGAACTGATGGAGCAATTGATTGACGATGGGCACATCTGATAAGGCCGATACCTTTGCAGCACCGCCGGTGCTGGACGAGATCAAATCTGATTTGGACAACCGGGAACAGGGTCTTCTGGCACCCATGGCCACGAACAGCCGGTCCGGCGTTCGGCGCCGCCCGATTATTGATTCGGAGGCCGGCTATCGCCTGGCTTTTTCACTGGATGCCGACCGCATTCTGCACAGCCGGGCCTATACACGCTATATCGATAAAACCCAGGTTTTCTACCTGATCGCCAACGACCACATCACCCACCGTGTGCTGCATGTGCAATTGGTGTCCAAAATCGCCCGCACCATCGGTCGTTTTCTCAAACTCAACGAAGACCTGATCGAGGCCATCGCCCTGGGCCATGATATCGGCCATACCCCTTTCGGCCATGAAGGAGAACGCTATCTTTCCGACCTTTGCAAAAAGGCCGGTATCGGCCATTTTCTGCACAATGTTCAGAGCATTCAGTTCCTGGACTGCGTGGAACGCAAGGGGCGCGGCTGGAACCTGTGCCTGCAGACACTCGACGGGATATTGTGTCACGACGGTGAAATTCACAACCGTTTGCTTTCCCCGCAGCCGGATAAGGACTTCGGTACTTTCGAAAAAGAGATCTCGGCCAAAAAGGCGAATCCGGACCACCCGCTGATTCCTATGACCTCAGAAGGTTGCGTCGTCCGCATGGCCGACACCATCGCATATATCGGCCGGGATCTCGAAGACGCCATTCGGCTGGACATACTGAAGCGCGACGATATTCCCGCCGCCATCACCCGCATCCTGGGCAACACCAACGGCACCATCGTTTACCGTCTTGTGACCGATGTGATTCAGAACAGTCACAACACCCCCCACATCGCTTTCAGTGCCGAATTGTCCGAGGCTCTCAAGGCCCTGAAAACATTCAATCTCGAAAGGATCTACCTCAACCCCAAAAATAGAATCCATTCGAAAACCATTCACGATCTGTTTAACCGGCTGTTCGACATGCGCCTGGAGGACCTGGAGTCCGGCAACCGACGTTCCGACATATTCACCGGTTTTCTGGAAAATATGTCCCAGGCCTACATTGACGGTCACAGCAGCCCGGAAATCGTCCGTGACTATATCTCCGGCATGACCGACCGCTATTTTCTGCACCAGTTTCCGGAACACCTTCGCCCCGTTACATCCCGCTGACGGCAGTCATGATGCCATATCCCGGTATCATCCAAAATGCCGCTTTGCCCATTGATGGGAATTTTGATTGTTTTGGGGCAAGGAAATGGGCGTATGGGGGCGCACCGAACCGGTTCCCATGGGCCGAAAAAAAGGTTGAGTTTTAGGGCGGAAAAGGATAAAGATGCTTGATAATCAAAGGGTTTCACGGCTGTTTTCGTTAAGCTGGACGCGTGTGGTAAAAGACTCTCCGTCCCAAGTGCAGCCGCATTTATAACAGAAAACCAGGTGAGGGAGAAAAGAGCATGAAAAAGGTGAAAGTCGCCTTCTGGATCGTCGTCATCGGATTGGTCGCGCTCATCGTGGGCCAGAACTGGGAGTTTTTCAAAACCCCTACCAGCCTGCTGGTCAACCTGTTTTTTGCAAAATATGAGACGCCGCATCTGGCCAACGCCGTATTTTTCGTCGCCATCTTCTTCATCGGCCTGCTGATCTCTTATTTCTTCAGCCTTTTCAAACAATACAAAGACGGTAAGACCATAAAAACACTTCGGGCCAAAGAGGCCAGTCTGGTGGAAACGGTGTCATCCCTGGAAAAACAGCTTGCCGCGTTCGAGAAGCCTGCCGGCAGTGCGGCAGCGGCCACGCCCATCGATGCGGAACCGTTGCCCGCCGCTGATGGGAAATAATTCGAACCACCCCCTCAATTGCGGTAATTCGGGTTGGACGACGACCCGATTCGTCACCCCATCCCGGTGATCGCCTGTGTCACCAGCCACTGCAAAGCCGGTAAGGTGCCAAAGCCAAGTCCCGTTAGATGACCACCGCTAAAGCCACCCCCATGATGAAACAATACCTCTCCATCAAGGAGCGGTATCCCGACGTCCTGCTGTTTTATCGCATGGGCGATTTCTATGAAATGTTTTTCGAAGATGCCCAGCTGGCATCCAGGGAACTGGACATTGCGCTGACGTCCAGAAACAAAAACGACAAGGCACCGGTCCCCATGTGCGGCGTACCCTACCGCGCCGCACGCAATTATATATCCAGGCTGATTGAAAAAGGGCATAAAGTCGCCATTTGCGATCAGGTGGAAGACCCCAGGGATGCCAAGGGGCTTGTCAAACGGGAAGTGGTCCAGGTGGTCACGCCGGGGATGATCATCGACGACGCGCTGCTCGATGAAAAAAGCAACAATTTCATTGTATCGGTGGCACGCCACAAAAAAGTCACCGGTCTGGCCAGCCTCGATATCTCCACGGGCAGTTTCCGGCTGACGGAGACCGCCGATCCGGCTGTCGCGGCGGACGAGATCTGTCGTATCGCCCCTCGGGAATTGCTGCTTTCCGAGTCACTGCAGGCGGATGAGGCCATAAAAGCGTCGTCTGCAAACCTGCTTTGCATTGCCGTCACCGTGCTGCCGGATCGGTTGTTCGCCTTCGCCGACGCCCGCCGGCGTCTGGTCGATCAGTTCGATACGATCAGCCTGGAGGGTTTCGGCTGTGAATCCATGACCGCCGGTGTGGGAGCCGCCGGCGCATTGCTTCATTATGTCATGGAGACCCAATGTCAGAAGGTCGACCATCTGGACACGCTCCAGACTTATGTCCTGGATCATTTTCTCATCGTGGACGACCAGAGCTATCGCAATCTGGAACTGTCCGGGAACCTGCGAACCGGCAATAGACAGGGATCGCTTTTGGGTGTCATGGATGCCACCCTCACCCCCATGGGCGGACGCCTGATGGCCCACTGGCTGCGATACCCCTTGCTGGACCCGGCGCTTATCCAAAAGCGTCAGGATGCCGTTGCCGAAGCCGTCGAACAGATGCAGGTCCGTCAATCGGTCCGTGACTGCCTCAAACAAATTCGAGATCTGGAGCGACTGGGCAGCAAACTTTCCATGGGACACGGGAACGCCCGGGACTTGACCGCCCTGAAACAATCCATCCAGGCACTGAGCGGGTTGTTCGCACAACTGGCCCCATTCACCGCCAGGGCCTATGTCTATGATCGGGACATCGGCGTTTTGGCCGATCTGGCCGAACGCATTGATCATGCCATTCGTGAGGATGCGCCCCCGGTGATCACCGAGGGCGGAATGATTCGCCAGGGCTACGATGCGCAACTGGACGAGCTGATTCGCATCAGCAGCGACGGCAAAGGCTGGCTGGCGGAACTGGAAGCCAAAGAACGTGAATCCACGGGTATCAATACCCTCAAGGTCCGGTTCAACAAGGTGTTCGGGTACTATATCGAAGTTCCCCGGTCCCACAGCGAATCGGTGCCGGATCACTATGTGCGCAAGCAGACCCTGGTCAATGCCGAACGCTACATCACCGATGAATTAAAACAATTTGAGTCCCGCGTGCTCAATGCCGAAGAGCGGCGTGCCAGCCTCGAACGCGACATCTTCACTGCCATCCGGGAGCGGGCCGTGGCCCTGCATACCGACATTCAGCAGATAGCCCGCTTCATTGCATGCACGGATTGCCTGACCACCTTCGCACATGTGGCCCATCACAACGGGTATTGCCGGCCGGCGATCAATACCGACGGCATCGTCGAGATAAGGGACGGACGCCATCCGGTGGTGGAGAAACTGATTACCGGCGAACGTTTCGTACCAAACTCCATTCGAATGGACAACCGTGAAAATCAGGTATTGATCATTACCGGCCCCAACATGGCAGGCAAATCGACGATTCTGAGGCAGGTGGCATTGATCACCATCATGGCCCAGATGGGATCCTATGTCCCGGCACAGACAGCCGATATCGCCGTAACCGATCGCATTTTTACACGCGTTGGTGCCCTGGACAATCTGTCCGCCGGCCAGAGTACCTTCATGGTGGAAATGCAGGAAACCGCCAATATCGTCAACCATGCCACGGAACGCAGCTTGGTGATTATGGATGAAATCGGCCGGGGAACGTCAACCTACGATGGATTGAGCATCGCATGGGCCATTGCCGAACACCTGCATGAACTGAACGGCAAGGGCACACGCACCCTTTTCGCCACCCACTATCACGAACTGACAGAACTGGCCGACCGGTTCGAACGAATCAAAAATTACAACATTGCCGTCAAAGAATGGAATGACGAAATCATCTTTTTGCGGAAATTGGTTGAAGGCGGGACCAATCGCAGCTATGGGATTCAGGTGGCGCGTCTGGCCGGAATTCCCGATGCGGTGATCCAGCGTGCCAAGGTCATTCTTGCCAGTGTTGAGGCAGGTGTGCACCCGTCGGCCAAGCAGAGCCAACCGGATGACAGCCATACAGACGACAAAGACGGCCACGTTCAGTTGGAGTTGTTTCGGCCTGTGGAAAAACAGATCCTGGAAACCCTGCAAATGCTTGATATCGGTCGAACGACACCTGTGGATGCACTCAACGTGCTGAATGAGCTTACCATCAAGGCTCAAACCGTGATAAAATGACCATGCCCAAAAACAATATCCAACGCTGCCTGCTGCTCGTCTCATGCATGCTTCTGGTAAGCATGATGGTCCAGCAATGGCTGCCCGCCCGGGCTTGGGCCTTGACACCCAAGGAACAATATTACCGGGCTGAAAAGGCGTATTCCGACCTCAAAAAAAATGTCCGTCATCAGAAATACCGCGACAAGTGGCTGAACTGCATAGATAAATTTGAAAAAGTAACCCGCCTCAAACCCAATGGCCCCTGGGCGGCCGCAGGGCTTTATAAATCCGGTCTTTTGTATCTGGAACTCTACAAACGATCCTATCTGAGCAGCGACCGGGGCAAAGCCATGGATGCCTTCGAGCGCATCGTCAATCGATATCCCAAGAGCCGGTATGCACCCAAATCCAGGTCTCAGCTCAAGGAGCTTAAGCAAAAACAAAAAAAGACTGCCCAAAAGGCACCGGCACCTTCCCACCTGGCCCGTGCTCACAAGGCCTACAAGCAGCTCATGGACAGTCCCCGCAAACAGAAATACCGGGATCAATGGGAAAAATGCATCGATCGCTTCAAGGTGGTCTATCGTGCCAATACCCGGGGGCCCCACGCTGCCGAATCCATGTATATGATCGGATACCTTTACAAAGGCTTATCGGGCGTATCGCGCCGCGCGGATGATAAAAAGCTGGCCATGGACTATTTCCGACGGGTCAAGCACGATTTTTCAGGGTCCCCCTTTGCCCGCAAGGCTGCTGCCGAACTCAGGGGACAGCCGGCACCACACCCCAAAAAGGCACCGGATGATCCCCTGGCCGACGTGATTGCCAAGAATCAACCCCCTGCGTCCGCGCCGTCGAAGATAACGGAAGATATTGCCCTGCGAACCGGCCTGGTGACCGTTAAAGGCCTGCGTTTCTGGTCCAATCCCAATTATACACGCATCGTCATCGATGCCGACCGGGAAACCAATTTTTCACATCGTCTGCTGAAAAAAGATCCGTCCATCAAGAAACCGCAACGCCTGTATATCGATCTGACCAAAAGCCGCCTGGGCAAAAATATTCCCAAATTCATCCCCATTAACGACGAATTGTTGAGTGACGCCAGGGCCGGGCAATATACACCGGCATCGGTACGCATTGTTGTAGATATTAAGTCATTCAAGCACTATAAGATATTTTCTCTAAAAAATCCCTTTCGCATCGTATTGGATGTCTGGGGACAGGAGACAAGGACGCAGACGGCAGGACAGAAGGCGCCGACACGCCCCTCGACGGGCAAAGTCCCGGCCGGTGCCATTGCCAGACAATTGGCCCTGGGGGTGAGCCGGATCGTCATTGATCCCGGTCATGGCGGCAAAGACTACGGGGCACCCGGCTACCTGAAAGGGGTTCACGAAAAGCATATCGTCCTGCAGATCGCCAAACGCCTGGCCCGTAAAGTGGAATCGGACCTCAAGTGTGATGCCGTTTTGACCCGCTCCACAGACAGATTTCTGACACTCGAAGAACGAACGGCCATCGCCAACACCCAGAACGCCGACCTGTTCGTGTCGATTCATACCAATGCCGTGCGGGACAAACGTGCTTACGGCATCGAAACTTACTTTCTGAACCTGGCCACAGACGACGATGCCATCCGGGTCGCCGCCCGTGAAAATGCCACATCCACCAAGAATATCAGTGATCTGGAATCGATCCTCAGCGACTTGATGCAAAACGCCAAAATAAACGAATCCAGCCGCCTGGCGGCCATGGTGCAAAATGAAACCTGTCTGCATTTGAAAAAGAAATTCAGCCATATTCGCAACAAAGGCGTCAAGCAGGCGCCGTTTTATGTGCTGCTCGGTGCCCAGATGCCGGCCCTGCTGGTGGAAACGTCATTCATCTCCAATCCACGTGAATGCAAACGACTGACCAGCGCCAAATACCAGGAGGCCCTTTGTGACGGGATTATCAAGGGTATCCGCAATTACATCCGGGAAATCAGCCCAAAGGCCAGTTTCCGTCAGCAATCGTCGGTGGACGCCAACGGTTGACCGCCTCGCAACTGCTACGGCTTCAGCGCAGACATGTGCGGCCCGCTCAACCCATTTTCCCAGGAGGAGGAAACCCATGGCATACGAAAACATTGTTTTTGACGTGACCGATGGCATTGCCACCATCGCCTTCAATCGCCCCAAAGCCCTGAATGCGCTCAATGGGCAATTGCTCGACGAGTTGTCAGCCGCCCTGGACCAAATCGATGCCAATGAAGAGATTCGAGTCCTCGTTCTCACCGGGACAGGCGAAAAATCCTTTGTCGCGGGTGCAGACATCAACGAGTTGGCCACTTTCGACACCCTGCAAAGCAAACGGTTTGCACGCAAGGGCCAACAAATCATCGGACACCTTCAGAAACTGGCCATTCCGGCGATTGCAGCGGTCAACGGTTTTGCACTGGGCGGAGGCAGTGAAATGGCCCTGGCCTGTGACTTCATATATGCCTCGGAAAATGCCATGTTCGGCCTGCCCGAAATCACCCTGGGGCTGATCCCGGGATTCGGCGGCACCCAGCGTCTGCCGCGACTGGTTGGCAGCAACCGGGCCAAAGAAATGATCTTTACCGGCAAGATGCTTCCGGCTGCCGAAGCGGCGTCAATCGGCATGGTCAACCGCGTTTTCCCCGCCGAATCGCTGATGGAAGAAGTGATGAAAACCGCCAAAGCCATCGCCGCCAGGGGCAAAGTGTCCTTGCGTGCCGCCAAACAGGCAGTCAACAACGGTCTCAATGTGGACCTGGCTTCCGGCATGCACATCGAAGCGGATGCCTTCGCCATCTGCATGGCCAGTGAGGACAGTAAAGAGGGCACCCGGGCCTTTCTCGAGAAACGCAAACCCCAGTTCAAGGGAAAATTGAGCGATTAAAGCATATCTAACTTAAATATATTAAAATTTAATCATTCAGAATGGGAATAGAGGGCACTCTCAATCCCGGCCGAGTGAGGGGCGTTATCTGGCCCCATTTGCGAAGGAGACCGAAATTTAATGATTTATGACATCGAATATGAAACCATGCCGCGGGAAGCTTTGGAAGCCATCCAAATCAGACGGCTTCAGACCACCCTGGAACGGGTATACGCCAGCGTTCCCTTTTACCGTGAAAAATTCAAGCAGGCCGGGATCAAACCCGCAGATATTCAGGGCCTGAAAGACATGCGGCACATTCCGTTCACCACCAAACAGGATCTGCGGGACAACTATCCGTTCAACATGTTCGCCGTCCCCATGGATAACGTGGTGCGCATACACGCTTCTTCCGGAACCACCGGCAAACCCACGGTCGTGGGCTATACGGCCAGAGATATTGCCACCTGGTCCAAACTGATGGCCCGTTCATTGGCCGCCGGCGGTGCCGGACGCGGTGACATTATCCATAACGCATACGGTTACGGTCTGTTTACCGGCGGTCTGGGCGTCCATTACGGAGCCGAACGGCTGGGCGCCTCTGTGATCCCGGTGTCCGGCGGCAATACCAACCGTCAGGTCGTGATCATGAAAGATTTCGGCCCGACCATACTCACTGCAACCCCATCTTACGCTTTGCATCTGGCAGAAGTGGCCGCAGATATGGGCGTCTCTTTTTCGGATTTGAGTTTCAAATTCGGTATCTTCGGCGCGGAACCGTGGTCCGAAAAAATGCGTCAGGAAATCGAACGCAAATTGAACCTCGTGGCTGTGGATATTTATGGGCTGAGCGAAGTGATGGGCCCGGGAGTGGCCATCGAGTGCCATGAGGCCAAAAGCGGACTGCATGTATTCGAGGATCATTTCATCCCCGAAATTGTCGACCCCATAACCCTCGAACCCCTGGAACATGGACAAACCGGCGAACTGGTCTTCACATCGCTGACCAAAGAGGCTTTTCCGGTTATCCGATACCGGACACGGGATATCACCAGCCTGAAGCCCGAACCCTGCATCTGTGGCAGGACCCACCTGCGCATGAATCGGATTACCGGTCGCAGCGACGATATGCTGATCATCCGGGGAGTCAACGTATTTCCATCACAGATCGAAAGTGTGCTCATGGAAATCGAGGATGTGGAACCCCACTACCAGTTGCTGGTGGACCGCAAGGACAATCTGGATGTACTCACGGTCAAGGTCGAGGTCGGTGAACGCAGCTTCAGCGATGAAGTCAGGGGACTACAGTTGCTGGAGAAAAAAATAACCAAAACCATCAAAGAGTTGTTGGGCGTTTCGGCCCGGGTCAAACTGGTGGAGCCCAAAGCGATTGAAAGAAGCCAGGGCAAGGCCATAAGGGTTGTGGACAATCGTAAACTCTGACAATAAGCCGGCTGGCTTTCGATAATGCATCGGAATCATTTCGTTAATTGCCAGAAGCCAGTTTCCGATGGCCCAACTCAGGTGACATTTGTTTTTAAATCCAATTACGGCTCAAGTCGGCTTGATTGGCGGCCGATTAGAAAAAAAAGGAGGAAGACATGCATGTAAAACAAATATCCGTTTTCCTGGAAAATAAATCCGGGCGTCTCTCGGAAGTCACGGCCATTTTGACCGAGGCACAGGTAAATATTCGTGCCCTGGCCCTGGCCGACACCTCCGATTTCGGGGTGCTGCGCCTGATTGTCGACGATACCGAAAAGGCCCGATCAGCCCTTAAACACAACGGCTTCACCGTAAGCATCACCAACGTGGTGGCCGTAGAAGTAAACGACCGCCCCGGCGGACTGCACGATATCCTGATGATGCTCCATCAGGCGGATCTGAATGTCGAGTACATGTATGCGTTCGTAAGATCCTCCGGAAGCAATGCCGTCATGATTTTCCGCATCGAAAAGAGTGAGGCGGCCATCAGCATGTTTCAAGCCAAAGGTGTAAACGTGATCGATGACCGCCGATTGTATGACCTGTAGCGGGTCTGATGCCCGCCGGGCAATTTCGAAACCTTCCCGTCCGCTGAAGAAGGTGTTTGAACTTTAAAGTGATTTTGAATGATTCATGTGGTATACGTGAATTTTCAGGAAAATTGATAAACGATATACCGTACGAACAGGTGAAGAACAGGTGAAAAATGGCCGAAAAACGGGTCAATCAGGCCCAGGTAATCTGGGCCATCGCTTTGATACTGGCAGGCTTGGGGGTGTTCTACCGGATTCCCCAGGTGATGCCGTCCATCGAACAGATATCCAGATTCTCAGACGCCTCGGGGTTCATCCGTTTCTGTTTTTACTTCATCGGCCTATTCCTTGTCGGTGGCGGATGCCGGAAGCTTTACGACCAATTCGGCAAAAAGCAAGATTCGCAGGATACGGGAAATGATGTTTAAACACCTACACCCTCAACCGATAACAGGTAACAACCATGGCCAATGCAGAAATTTCACTGCCGATTGAGGAAGAAACGGGTCATGCGGCAATGACCGAGGCCCAGTACAAGTCAAAAATCGACGATATCGGCAAACGCCTCGGCGCCGCCAAAAATCTGGCCGAGGCCCTGATCAATCTGAAAGACGAAATCTGCGAACTGTTCGGCGCAGACCGGATCACCGTTTATGTTGTGGACGGCGTCAAACGGGAACTGGTGTCACGCTTCAAATCCGGCAGTGAAGTCGCCGAAATACGGATACCGGTGGCCCCGACCAGCATTGCCGGATACGCCGCATTGAAACAGACCCTGGTGAACATCAAGGATGTCTATAATCACCAGGAACTCAAGGCCATCGACCCCGAAATTCAATTCGACTCCAGTTGGGACCGACGGACCAGCTACCGCACCAGGGAAATACTGGCCTATCCCATCGTGTACCAGAGATACCTCATGGGAACCCTGGAACTGATCAACCGCAAAGCCGAAGGCGGATTCAGCCGTGCGGACGAAAAGGCGATCCAGGCGCTTTCCAAAATCATGGGGATCGCACTCTATAACCAGAAGCGCATCGCCGCCCGCGTCGGTCGAACGAACAAATACGATTACCTGCTTGAAAACCATCTGCTCACCCAAAAGGAGCTGGCCAAGGCCATCAGCGACGCGGCACAAAAAAAAGAACCGGTTTCCACGATCCTGATGAAGGACTACGAGATTCCCAAAAAGGAGATCGGCAGCGCACTGGAGAAATATTTCAAAACAAACTTCATCGAATACAACCCCAGCTATCCGATCCCCGGCGACTTGATTCAGGGGCTCAAGGTGTCTTTTATGCGCACCAATATCTGGGTCCCCCTGAAAAGCGAAGACAACAAGGTGGTCGTTGCCGTAGACAATCCCCACGATCTCAAAAAGATCGACGAAATCAAAGCCCTGTTTCCCGGTCGCCTGGTGACTTTCTACGTCAGCCTCAAACAGGATATCCTGGATTTCATCAAACTCTTTACCCAGGACGAAAAAGAACTGGCCGAGATCGACGACATCCTTTCCCAGCTTCAGGATGAAGCCGAGGAAGTCGAAGAGGCTGAATCCAGTATGGGGGAAGAGGACAGCGCGGTGGTTCAGTTGGTCAACAAGATCATCCTGGATGCCTACAGCCGAAGTGCGTCGGATATCCATATCGAACCCTATCCAGGCAAACAAAATACCCAGGTGCGCATCCGCGTAGATGGATCCTGTACCGTCTACCAGACCATTCCTTTTTCATACAAAAACGCCGTTATATCAAGAATCAAGATTATGTCGGACCTGGACATCGCCGAGCGGCGTCTGCCCCAGGACGGCAAAATCAAATTCAAGAAATACGGCGGCAAGGATATCGAACTGCGTGTGGCCACCATTCCCACCCAGGGCGGCCTGGAAGACGTGGTCATGCGTATCCTGGCTGCTGGTGAGCCCATTCCGCTGGACAAACTGGGTCTTTCCAAACGCAACCATAAGCAGTTCATCAGTTGTGTCACCAAACCCTATGGCCTGATTTTTGTTTGTGGTCCCACAGGCTCGGGTAAAACCACCTCACTGCACTCGGCCATGAGCTTCATCAACAGGACCGAGACCAAAATCTGGACCGCCGAGGATCCGGTGGAAATTACCCAGCGCGGACTTCGTCAAGTCCAGGTTAAGCCCAAAATCGGTTTCGATTTTGCTGCGGCCATGCGTGCCTTCCTGCGGGCCGACCCGGATGTGATTATGGTCGGTGAGATGCGTGACAAGGAGACCACATCCATCGGCATCGAAGCATCGCTTACCGGTCACCTTGTTTTTTCGACCCTGCATACCAACTCGGCACCGGAAAGTATCACCCGTTTGCTGGATATGGGCATGGATCCTTTCAACTTTGCCGACGCCATTTTATGTATCATGGCCCAGCGTCTGGTGCGCACCTTGTGCAAAGCCTGCAAGCGGGAGTACCACCCCTCCAGGGAGGAATTCGATGAACTGGTGCGCGAATACGGTGAAGCGGAATTCCAAAAAAACCTGGGCATCGAATACACTGACGATCTCATGCTGAACAAGGCCGAAGGTTGCGACCTGTGCAACAACACAGGGTATCGCGGCCGTATGGGTATCCATGAACTGCTCATGGGCACCGATGAGATGAAAAAATTGATCCAGACCAAAGCGGAGATGAAAATCATCCGCGAACAGGCCATTGGTGACGGTATGACCACCCTGAAACAGGACGGAATCGAAAAAGTATTTCTGGGGCATTGTGATTTGTTGGAGGTGAGAAAGGTCTGCATCAAATAATGTTAATCCATAAACGGCATCTTTCGGC
This sequence comes from Deltaproteobacteria bacterium, assembly GCA_002747175.1. Classification (GTDB taxonomy): domain Bacteria; phylum Desulfobacterota; class Desulfobacteria; order Desulfobacterales; family Desulfosarcinaceae; genus Desulfosarcina. The sequence continues at coordinate 17,631 of PDTK01000043.1, forward strand.
CCAGGCCTCCGGTTTCAAAAGTTCTGCGGCCTTGCCCTGAACCAGAATCTGCCGTTTATGAATCAACACGGCCACAGCCATCAACCCCAGCCTATATAAAATTATTCTAAAAGCGGTTTTTCACGGGCAGTTCGGAACTTTTCCAACTGCCCGTCGTAGTAGGTGAGGTTGCTTTTTGCCAGCTTTTGGGCAATGGTTGCTGCGGCGATGGCCGCTTCGATGTGGCCGTTGACATACAGGCTTTCGGCCAGCGTGTCCATGACATGGGGTGTCTGCTCAATGTCCGCCGCCCGCCGGGCCAGGGAAAGCGCCAGGGTGCCATTGCGATGGGCCGGGTCTTCGCAGGTGGCCAGCATCCAGGCATAATTGTTCAATACGATGGCACTGTCCGGAGCCAGGTCGAGTGCCCGCCGGTAGGCCCGGGCGGCCTGTTCATAACGGTTCCTTCCGAAATAAAGATCCCCCAGCATACCATAAAGCTCGGCCGTGCCCTGGCCGTTACGATCGATCTCATTCAAAATAGCTTTTTCGATAAAGCGGTCATTCATTCGCTTGCCGGTCTGACCGAAATTGAGCTGGTAGCCGACGATGGCCAAGAGTATCATGGTCACCGCATAAATTTGCAGACTGATGCGCACTTTACGGTCGTGTCGGACAATCCATGAGCGATCTCTCTCGCAGCGCTGCAAAAAATCAACCCGCTGGCGGATACTGAAATGGTGCCAGTTGGGTTTGTCCGCCGATTGCCCGGATACGTCAACGATCTTTTGGAAGGTGGATATCAAGGAACCGGCACTGGAAAAGATCCGATACACGAAGGTATCGGCCTGGCGTTCGAAATTGCGCATGAAGTAGCCGAAAATATATCTGAAATACAATATGAAACCGACAATCATGAACAGGCTCTGCAATCCGGCAACAATGGTGCCCACACTCAGTCCGGTGAAAAATGCAAAGCGGTAGATCGGTTTGGAAATGATGATCAGATAAACGATTATATTGTGGGTGGAGAAAGCCACCACCGAAAAGCCCACCAGAAAAAGGATGTAATACAAGAGGTGGTATTTTTTGACGTGGCCGATTTCATGGGCGATGACGGCGTCCACTTCGTCGGGATCAAGGGACCGCAGCAAGGCATCGGTAACCAGGATATAGCGGAACCGGCTCACCAGCCCCATCACACCGGCCGTGATCATCCGGCCGCCGAAAATCGGCCAGTAAAGAATGTTGGCGTAATCGACCCTGGCCTGTCGGCAAACGGTTTCGATGCGCTTACGGTAAAAACCCGATTCCAGGGGACGGCAGCGCCATAGTTTTTGAACCATTAACGGCGCAAAAATCACGAGCACGATCAAAAAAACAAAGAAATAACCAACCTCTCCGGCCGAAGAGGTCAGTACACGCCGGGGAAGTTCGAAGGGCAGGGCCAGAATCAGGTCGGCGATACCGGAAAGCAGCAGCCAGGGCAAAAGGACCGGTACACTGAACTGGATGTTGGAAACCACGTACGCTTTACGGCTCAAAACCGAATGGTAGATGCGAGCGTAGGCAGCGTGGGCATTGAACCATACAAGTGCCAGGTAGCCGGTAAACAACAGCATGAAGAAGAGGGCTTCGAGGGTCGGAATGGCATCGAAGGGCCGGAAGCCGTAAAAAAAAGACGACATGTTGAGGCCGTAAATATCCACGGCGAACAGGACAACAGCCATAATCGATTGCCGGGTCAAAGCGGTGGTAAAGCGCCGATCGAGCGTATCGTATGATTGGGAGACGCTATGGATGGGGATCAGGCGGCTGAACTGGCGTTTGGAAAACAGATGAAACAGCAGGATCAGGGAAACGAAGAAAATCAGGGTGTCGAGGGGTGCAAAATGGGTTTTCTCCGCAGGCGGATAGGTGGCGTAGATCAGCAGGGCAACGATGAAATAGATAAAATTGGCGAACATGGTGTCTGGGTATCGGCTGGGATGGCTGGAAGATCCTATTCACCCGATCGGGTTTTCGGCGGCGGCACTGTTGTCGCTTTGGGCTTTTTGTAATAGCGTTCCTTTTCACTGTAAATGCAGCCACAGTGCTGCTGGCGATACATACCCAAGCGCCTGGATTCGTCGATACCCGCCTTCCATCCGACACGGAAATCCTGGTAGTGAAATGGGACCCCCACTTTCTTGCCCACGGCTTCGCCGATGGATCGGATCTGATTGTGCTTCTGAAACCGGCTGTAGAGCAGGGTGCTGGAAAAACCGTCAAATTTTCCTTTTTTGGCGTAATGGGCCGTCGCGGTCAGGCGGTCGTGATAACAATAGGTGCAGCGCTCTGCTTCCCGGAAGGCGACATTGCGGAGGAACGATTCCATATCGTAACCACTTTGATAGATCATTTTCAGGGCAATGCTGTCCGCATACGCTTTCAGGGTTTCTTCCCGCCGCATGCACTCCGTATAGGGGTGAATGTTGTTGCGGTAAAAAAAGCCCATGACGTCAATGCGCTCGTCGCGCATCACCTGAACCGGATAAATGCTGCAGGGGCCGCAGCAGATGTGCAAAAGCAGTTTCATCGGCGGGCCCCGAATATGGCTGTGCCGATTCGTACCAGCGTTGCGCCCTCGGCAATGGCCACTTCGAAATCACCGGTCATGCCCATGGATAGCTCATCCATGCACACGCCGGGAATATGCTTGCCGGATATATGATCGCGCAGTTGGGCCAGCCGATTGAAAAAGGGCCGTGCCTGCTCAGGCGCGTCGAAAAAGGGGGGCATGGTCATCAATCCTTTGACGCGGATATTTTCCAGTCCGCCCGCCTGTGCCACCAATTCCACGGCTTCGTCGGTGTCGATCCCGGATTTGGTTTCTTCACGACTAATGTTCACCTGGATGAGGATGTCCTGAACCTTGTCATGTTTGCGGGCCTCTTTGTCCAGTGCCTTGGCCAGCTTCAGGGAATCCACCGAATGGATCAGATCGAACATGCGCACGGCGTACTTGGCCTTGTTGGATTGCAGATGGCCGATAAAGTGCCACTGCACCGGACGGTCGTAGAGCGCATCGAATTTTTCGCGTGATTCCTGGATATAATTTTCACCCAGAATGGTTGCACCGTCGTCGATGGCCTGGGCCACCCGTTCTACACTCATGGTCTTGCTTACCGCCACCAGACGGACGCTGTGGGGATCGCGTCCGCAGGCCTCGGCGGCGGCGACAATCCTTTGATGAATCCGTTCCAGGTTTTCCTTCACAGCTCAGATCCTTTCGTGCGGGACAAATCGTCCGGAATTCGGCGATCGGCATTGACAGCCCCCAGACGAAGCAGGTCTTCTACCACCTCGCACACCGGCAATCCCACCACATTGGTATAAGAACCATTGATATTGCGTACCAGAAAGGTGCCCATTCCCTGTATGGCATAAGCCCCGGCCTTGTCAAAGGGTTCACCGGTCCGGATATACCTGTCGATCTCGTCCGCGTTGAGTGTCTTAAACTGCACATCCGTCTTGATCGCTTCACATACCAAGACCGATTTTGCCTTGCAGACGATGGCATAACCGGTATACACCGCATGGGCGTGGCCGCTCAATTGCCACAGCATTTCACGGGCTTCATCGGGATCGCCAGGCTTGCCTAGTATCCGGTCGTCGATGGTCACGATGGTATCGGCCCCGATGACCCAGTGCTCCGCATGGGACTGAGCCACGTCATCGGCCTTGGAGCGGGCCAGCGTCCGGACGAAATCGTCAGGCGCTCCCGGTTCGATAGCGTCCTCGTCAAAGGCGCTGGGAATAACCGTAAAGGTCAATCCGGCCTGTTCCAGCAGGTCGCGCCGTCGGGGGGACTGGGATGCCAGAATGAGTTTTGACGTTGCGGTTGGCATGGATGAACGATAATGGTCCTGTTCGCCCGTGTCCATCCGTAAATGGCCAATTTAACCGAACGGACACGACCAAGGGCAGGGGCGATCATTTTTTCGCCCTGCGATTATTTTTCCAGAATATAACCTAAGATAAGCGAACGGCCAATCGCTCAAATCAGGTATAACTATTATCAAATGCCATGGTCGATGACAAGCAACAAAGCGTCAACTTAAACGGTTTAAATCGCTTCTGGATCGTCGGCGCCGGGCGTTTCGGCAGCCTGGCTGTCGAACGCATCGCCTGCGGCATTCCTGATGCGTCCATGACGGTGTTGGACAGTCGCAGGCCGGCCATTGATTATATCGATGAGGAAAAAGCCACCTTGATCCGTGAAGACGGCATCTCCTGGCTGGTGTCCCGGTTCAGGGCGGATGCGCCGGTTGACATGATCGTACCGGCGATACCGGTTCATCTTGTCTTTGAGTGGCTGAAGGCGAAGCTGTCTGATAAATTCGATTTTACCCCCATACAAATACCCGCCGGATGGCTTGATTCGTTCCCCAACCCCATGCCCGGTAACACCGGACAGGTTTACGTCAGCCATGCAAATTTCATCTGTCCGGACAACTGCCCGGAACCGGAAGCCATATGCACCCATACCGGTAAACCGCGCCCAATGGATCTGTTTCGGCTGCTCGCCGGGTTGGACTTCGATGGTTTGACCCCCATCGTCATTCGCAGCCACCAGTTGCTGCCCGGTGTCGGCGGTATTTTGCCCACCGAACTAATGAACGCCCTGGTAAACGCCCTGAACTGGGGCCGATCCAGTGATCACCGAATCCTGATGATCGCCACGGCCTGTCGCTGCCATGGCGTGGTAGATTTTATACGACTCGAAAACAAGGATGGTGACAAGGTGTGAATCGTAGTGATTTCCTTGACTTTTTACCTGAACCCCGTTAATAGCTGACTCACGAACGACAGCGGTTCACGATACTTGGGTCGCTGAAGATCGAAACAAAATGCCGTATTTGTTCACGGTGTAAACATCTTGTAAAACACGGCCGGTAAGTGTTTACAGGATGACGCAGACGCGCGGATTCGGGCACACAGACGTATGGGTCACATACTTCAAGAGCTCGGTAACAAACTAGCTGCGGCGCCCTGTGAACGTTTACAATATGCCTGGGTGGCGGAATAGGTAGACGCAAGGGACTTAAAATCCCTCGGAGCATAGCTCCGTACGAGTTCGATTCTCGTCCCGGGCACCAATTAATGAGGGGGTAGCGTTATTCGCTTTACCCCTTTTTCATTTCTTCGCGTCTTGCCTGACCTGAAAAAAGGCACTGGCGTGTCATGCCGGACTTGATCCGGCATCCAGATATAGAGAAAAACTTTTCCGGGCGCTTGGCTGTCGGGCGACGGTCCGGCTCAATATTACCATGTTCGGTCCAGCGCTATGGATAAATGGAAGATTTTGGAGGTGGAATGTGTCCGCTTCAGCCAATTCGAGTTGTATAATGTGATGGTCTCTGCGTTCAAAAGTTAGTCATATCAACCGGATTGCCATGATAATTTTGTTCTGTACAGCGGAACAGATACCTGAGTTGAGCCATTAGCAGTTCGTTTTTACGGTGGGATACGAATGATTGAGTTGGGAAGTAGATTGTGGTAGGAATTTTCCGTATAAAATCGAAAACATTTATTTTGTCGTCCCAACACAGGCAGGGCCGGGCAATCTTTTTCGCCCCTACAATGATTTTGGATCCCCGCCGCGGGAATGACATATCTGGCGGATTTTACGAAACGATCAACCTATAGGAGACTCAGAACCATACCAATCATGCAAAAAACCTACGATTTAAACGTCCTCGAACGCACCGAGATCAGCACCCCGGACCAGCTTCGCGAAGAATTCCCCATGACCGAAAAGGCCACCCGCACCGTTATGGACAGCCGGCAGGAGATCAAGGACATTCTGGACGGCAAGGACAGCCGGCTGATGATCATCACCGGACCGTGCTCCATCATCAGCCATCACCAGGCCATTGAATACGGAAGACGGCTGGTCGGGTTGCAGGATAAGGTCCAATCCACCATCAAACTGGTCATGCGGGTCTATTTTGAAAAACCGCGAACCAATATAGGTTTTAAGGGGCTCATTTCCGATCCGCATATCGACAAAAAAACCTTCGACATCGACGAAGGGATGCGCAAAGCCCGTAAAATTCTGATGGAACTCAACGAAATGGGCGTGGCCGCAGGCACGGAGATACTTAGCCAGACGGCCGCCGAACGTCTGTCCGGCCTGATCACTTGGGCCTGCATCGGCGCCCGCACCACCGAATCCCAGAATCACCGGGAATGGGCCAGTGCCTTTTCCATGCCCGTGGGATTCAAAAACGGCACCGATGGCAGTCTGGCCGCGGCCATCAACGCACTGCTGGCCGCCTCGGCCCCCCAGGTGTTCGTGGGCAATGACCCATACGGTGTTACCAAACGGGTTATTTCCAAAGGCAATCGCTATGCCCACATCGTGCTTCGAGGCGGCAAGCGGCCCAATTACGATCCGGTCAGTATCCGTGAAGCCGCCACCACCTTGTCCAGGCACCCCTCACTGCTGCAATCCGTGATCGTGGACTGTTCCCACGGCAACTCGGGAAAGGACTACCGCAGGCAGGGTGAGGTGTTCAACCACGTCCTGCTTCAAAAAACCGGCCATACCAACGGAATACAGATCAAGCCCAATCGTGCCATCTGCGGCATGATGCTCGAGAGCAACATCGAACCCGGCAGCCAGCCATTTACTTATGGCGAGACCCGCAAAGAAGATATCAACCCATATGTATCCATCACCGATGCCTGCATCGGGTGGGAAGAAACCGAAGTGCTTATTCTTGCAGCCCATGATCAGCTAGCAAAACAGCGATCGTCTAACCGCTCCTCATAAACGATTACCGGCCATGCACGTATCAGATGGCCGGGATACCTGTTAAAACAAATTGGACATGGGCAGTTGTTTGATCTATATTGTCGGGTGCTATAAAGCACTATGTGTTTTGGGCGATGCAACGAATCACCTATAAACGCGTTGAGGAAGGACAACACGATGAAAAAAATATTTATGGTTTGCCTGATGGGACTCGTTTTACTGAATGCCTGTGCAACGCCCCAGACCAATACCGGGAAAGGCGCTGCCTATGGCGTTGCCGGCGGTGCCATTGCCGGCGCTATTTTGGGTCAGGCCATCGGCCGTGATACGGAAGGTACGCTCATTGGTGCAGCTGCCGGAGCCGCTGTAGGTGCGGCCGCCGGTGCCGGCGTAGGCCAGATGATGGACCGGCAGGAAGCTGAAATGCGAGATGCGCTGGCCGCATCCGAAGCAGCGGCCGTCCGCAGGGAAGGGGACTTACTGGCCATTACCCTGAAAGGGGATGTTAGCTTTGACCTGGACTCGGACGTGGTTCGGCCGGGGTTGTACAATGAATTGGATCGGATCGCCCGCATCATGATCAAATATCCCCGGACCTCCATCCTGGTAGAAGGCCATACAGACAGTACCGGATCGGAAAACTACAACCAGCAGTTGTCCCAACGCCGCGCCGTCAGCGTAAAAAATCTGCTGGTTCGGCGCGGGGTTCCGGATTACCGGATCAACACGCTGGGGCATGGCGAGCACCGCCCGGTGGCCACCAATTCAACACCCGAAGGCCGCCAGATGAACCGGCGCGTGGAGATTCGCATCAATCCTGATGTACAGGGTTAGCGTGGCATTGTCCCAGGCCGCATACCGGATGAAGCACGGGACTGCACCCAATGCTCGTACTTTTTTCGTTGAACTTTTATGGCCGAACGGTGTCTAAGACCTTACACAGCCGGATCGTAAACGATGACGAATTGGTGTTGCGCTTGCAGCGTGGCGATGAATGGGCCTTTCAATTGCTGGTCCGCCGGTTTCGTCAGAAACTGTTCGCCATCGCTTTTGGGATCACGCTGGATGCCGAAGAGAGCCAGGATATCGTCCAGGAGGTCTTTTTACAGGCTTATCGCTGTATTGCATCCTTCAAAGGCGACTCCAGCCTCGCCACCTGGCTGCACCGCATCACCGTCAATCGATGCCTGAATTGGAAACGCAGATGGACCCGCCGTTTCAAATGGCTGCATGTATCCCTGGATCAACAGGATGATGATGCCCCGCCCCTGAAACCGGTCAGCGATCTTCCCTCACCGGAAAGCCGGGTCCAGGATGCACAAACACAAGCGATGATCGAAAACGCGCTGAAAATGCTGCCGGAACAGGCACGGGTCGTATTCGTGCTCAGGGAAATCGAAGGCCTCTCCTATGCGGATATCGCCGAAGTGGCCGGCATCAAACCGGGAACGGTGAGATCCCGGTTGTTCAATGCACGTAAGCGACTCCGGTCGATCCTTCAACCCCAAATGAAGGAGGAACGATGAATCAAGCGCCATCTGATGCCTGTGACGAAATGCGCCTGAATCGGTATCTGGATGACGATTTGAACCCAGAAGAACGGCAATATATGGCCGAGCACCTTCAAAAATGCCGGCATTGCCGGCATTGCCGGGAGACCCTGGAATCCTTTTCCAAAAGGGCGCGGTCAAGAATCGAGATGGCCGGCCGGCGCGTAGATTTCACCGCCCTGGAAAAGCGCGTGCTCACCGAAGTTTTGCAATCACGGCACCGGAACAATGGTCTCTCGCGTTTTATGGCCAGGTTGAAATACGTGGTTCCGGCAACCGTTGCCGCCGGTCTGTTGATATTCTTTGTCTACTCCCAATACTGGATGCGGCCCGAGCCGGTTCCCAGTGCGATCATAAATTCTTTTACAGGTTCAATGTCTTCTGTTATGATTTTCGAGACACCCGAAACACACCAGACCGTGCTCTGGTACAATGAAGCGCCGGACGTGGAAAATGACCAAGATGCCGTTTAAATTCAGATTTTTCCCGTTTATCCTGGTGGTTTGCTGCATGGGGGGGCTGGTGCCCGTGCAGGCTATGGCCGCAGACCGTTGCCGGATTCAGGTGGATACCATCCTCGCCGCCCGTGATGATGCCCTTGTGGATCCGCGCCTGAAAAAGCACGTTGGTGAATTGCAGTCCATGTTCAATTATACATCCTATCGCCTGCTGGGCAGCAAACGGCTCAACTTGAAAACCGGCCAATCGGGCATGGCCGATCTGCCCGGAAACCGACGTCTGAAAATCACACCCCAAAAAATCCGCGGTAACCGTGCAGACATCTCACTGCAGATGCTCAAACGCAAACGGACTATCTTCCAGACCAATATCCAGCTTCTCAATCGCGGCAGCCTGTTCGTTGGCGGGCCTAAGTACCGAAAAGGCAATCTGATTTTTAAAATCTCCGGTAGTTATAAAAAACCTAAAAAATTTTGAACTTTTTTCCTTTGGCGGTGTCTAAACCGTAAAACCTGCATCCGTCCGGAAAGAGACAAATCTGCTTGAGATCAAGGCCCCCAAAAATGTTACCGGAGGCATATGGTTGATATTCCGAAGATAGCATTTTTGGGGCAACGCAGATCTCGGATCCATCCACCACCAAAGGAGATCGATCATGAGAACCAAACAACGAATCACCCTGCTGTTCATCGCATTCATGGGAATCGCATTGGTTTCAACACCGGCCCTTGCCGGCAGCAAACAAAGGCATCGCTGGGAAGGGGTGGCCATCGGCATCGGCGCCGCCATTTTGGGACATGCCATCTACGAGGCCCACAACAACCATAAACAACCGTCACCGGTTGTTTATGTCGAACCCGGGCACCCCTGCAGACACAAGCGTGGACACCGTCAGCGGTACGGGCATTGGGAATGGCGCAAGACCTGGGTCCCACCGACCTTTGAACGGGTGTGGAATCCCGGCCATTATAATCGTCGCGGTCAATGGATTCAGGGACACTGGATGAAGGTCAAGGAATCCGAGGGCCATTGGGTCAGGGAGCGAATTTGGGTGACCGGGTGAAGTTGACCCCATGGTTGCATAAAAAAATGCGAAAATCATCGTTAGTGCCCATCCAGAAATGGGCCAATTTGTCCGATATCTGCGTTATATGAACATTTTTATCCTCGGCATATCAACCATATGCCTGCGGTAAAAATCGAGATAAAAATCAGGGCGAAAGCCTTGATCTCGACCCAATTGGCCCATTTCTGCTCAGACACTCGTTACTATCTGAGATAATAAATAAAAAACATAATTTTAGACAAGGTCCTGGAATTCGCCCAATGTGCAATTCAGGGTGCAACGATAATTTTCTCATTTTTTCACCCTGCCGGGAAAGCCGGAGCTGATATGGGTATCTGTTTATATTTCGGCAACCAACTGATGCCCTTGGTCGTGAAACTCCAGAAAAACCTGTCCCCTGGACAGCCTCCGGCCGACATTTTCGATCCGCCACGGGTGATCGTTCCCAACATGAACCTCTCCAAGTGGATCAAACTCACCCTGGCACGTCGGGCCGGGGTGTTCATGAATGTATCCTTTGAATATCTGGAAACCGGACTCTGGCAGATGGTCTGCGGCCTGGCTCCGGACGGCAAAACGGTTCCCGAACGGGTGGATACCGACGGTCTGACCGTCCTGCTATATTACATTCTCATGCAGGTCGATGATCAGGAGCCGGCCCTTACCCCCATCCATCGCTATCTGCAGACCGGCAGTGATGATGGACAAGCCGGGAACAGGGAACTTCGCTGCTGGCAGCTTTCACACATGCTGTCCCATCTTTTCCAGGAGTACGAATTTCATCGCTGGGACATGATCCGGTCATGGCTCGACGGCCATCCGGCCGACGAGCCCATGGAGGCCTGTCAGCAATGGGTTTACAGGCGGGCGCAACAAATCAAGGCGCAACTTGGAACAGCAACGGGCCGCCATCTGGTATCCATGGTCGAATATGCCCTGTCCATCATCGACGGGGCCGCCGCCAATGCAGTGCCTGCCGGCGCCGATTTGCCACGGGTTCACTTTTTCGGGTTGTCACAGATATCTCCCTTACACGTGCGCCTGTTGTCCGGCCTGAAATCGTTTTATGACATCCATATCTACAGCCTCAATCCATCACGGGAGTATTGGGAGGACATTCGTACCCCCAAAGAAAAAAGATGGATCCGGCGGCGGCAGGTGGACAGCCTGGCCCTCAGCGATGCGGAAATCAATGCCGGAGATATTTTCTCGGAGCCGGACCATGCACTTCTGGCTGCCTGGGGTAAACCCGGCCGTGAAAGCATCCGGCTTTTATGCCAGTTGACCGACTACGATTTTCATGCCGGCTATACTGAAGTTCCGGTTCCGGACACGGTTTTATCCGCCATCGGCCACGGCCTGCTGACCCTCGATCGCCACCCTTCCGATATGAGCCCCCTGGATCAGGACCGGTCGCTGCAGATCACGGCCTGCCCGGGGATACGCAGGGAGGTGGAGACCGTTTACAACAATATTTTGTTCAATTTGGAACAGGATGATGCACTGCAAATGACCGATATTGCGGTCATGGTGTCGGACATGCAGCGCTACAAACCGGTAATTGATTCGGTCTTCGGCCGGCAACCGGCCCGAATTAGCTATAACCTGGTGGATTCCAATGCATGCACGGAAAGTGCCGTGGCCCAGGCAGTATCCGCTATTTCGGCATTGGCCCGCGGCCGTTTTTCGCGAAAAGAGGTCTTTGACCTGCTGCAGAACCCGTGTGTCATGCGCAAATGGGGATACAACGACGACGATCTGAACACATGGATCCGTTGGGCCGACGCCCTGGGCATCTTTCATCACTATGAAAACCCGCAAAAAGATGTACCGGACCAACCGGCAGCCGGTCTTTTTTCCTGGCGTCAGGGCCTCGAACGGCTACGGCTGTCCCGCATCATGGCAGTACCGGATCGACCGGACGAAGGGGGCCATCATTTCAATGGACTGGTTCCTTTTGCCGGCATGCATACCGGAGACGACTGGCTGATTGAAACCTTCAGCAGGCTGCTGGAGACCCTGAACGCATCCATTGGAACACTCCAACGACCATCGGCGTCCGCCCAAACCTGGCGGCAGGCTTTTTTCAATGTTACGGACCAGTTCATTGAGATCGACGACGATATGCGCGGCGAAGAGGGCGTTTATCAATCGCTGGTGCGAGCTTTTGATGATTTCTTGCGCTATGACGATATGATGGGTCTGCAGCCGGCCGTGCCGCTGACGCCCAATGCCCTGTGGGCCTTTGTCTCCAGCCATCTGGAAGGCATCACCGGCGGGCAGGGGGACTATCTGACCGGCGGTGTCACCGTCTCCGCCCTGATGCCCATGCGCCCCATCCCGTTCAAGGTGGTCTATGTCATGGGGTTGGAAGAGGGCCGTTTTCCGGGCCGAACGCCGGCCGGGCTGCTCGACCTGCGCAATCGAAAACGCCGTATCGGCGATATCACCATGGCCGAACGAAATTGCTATCTTTTCCTGGAAATCCTGATCTCGGTACAATCCAGACTTTATCTGAGCTATCTGAGCAGGGACCTGCAGACGGATCGGGAGCTGTCCCCTTGTTCTGTGATTCACCAGTTACGGCGTTATACGGAACGCGAAATCCTGGGTGGCAAACCGTTTAAGATTCGCCATATTCCCATTCGGCCGGATGATCCCGCCTATATCCAGCCGGACGCTCTGACCGATTGGTCGGACACCCTGGTGGAAAGCAATCTCTTGCACCGGCTGAACAATTATCGACGCAACGGCATATGGGATGATTTTGTCAAGCATGCCACGACAACCGAGCTTGACCTCATCGGTCGATTCAATCCTGATTTTTCGTCGCCCGGAATGCCATCGGATACCTTGGACCACCAAACCGTGGACCTGTCCGTGGAAATGCTGCGGTATTTTCTGCTTGATCCCGTCGTGGCCGCCGGATGGTATCATCTCAATATTGGTGAACACATGGATGCCACCATCGAGCAGGCCGCCGTGGAAGATGAACCCATCGTCTCCGAATTTCCCGTGGATTACACGATTCGAACCCTGCCTGTCCATCGCTGGATGATCTCGCTGCTGGGCCGGGATGCACAGGAACCGTCAATGCTGTCGCTGGAAAGGGAAGTCCGACGGGTATATACTGATTTGTCCCGTCAGAGCAGGTTGCCGGTCGACGCCTTTGCCCAACATGACCTGTCAAGGCTCATGCAGGACGTAATCACCACGGGGGAACACCTGTTGCCGTTTATCGAACAAATCCATACATCCAGGCAGCGCTACAATGCCGTGGTGGTCGGCGATGCGGCTGTGCCCGGCGTTTGTTCCCACGCCGAAATACGCCGTTTGTCCGCACTGACGGTTTTCCCCGGGCCTGCCCACACCTCATCCAAAAACCCTGCGCCAATCCGCCTCAATGGGAGCACGCCGTGGATTTGGCAGGCTAAGGATGACACCTGGCACAGCCTGGTGGTGGCCGGGTCCAATCGCAGGTCCCGGCATGCGGACAAATATGTACTTGCCCCGATGTTGTCACTGATGGCCGCCACTGCGGGAAGCGGGCCTTGCCCCTGGCCCCATGGAACAACCATGCATCTGCATGTGGTCTACCGCAACCATGTACTGGATCTGAAATATACGCTGGGTCCTTGTGACTGCATGGACTATCTGACTGCGCTGGTCACCGATTTTCTGGATCCGCTGCCGTTTATGTGGCTGCCCTTCGAGACGGTAATGGGCAGCAATGAGATGCGGCCGCTGATCTGTCAGGATGATATCGACGACCGGGACCGTGCCGCCTTCGCCCGGTCCCTGGCCCGAACCATGGAGGACGCTGGGGATCTGACCGCCGAATTGATCGGTGCCCGGATTCCCCCGGACTGTCTGGATCGGGCACGGCGTAGATTCGGCATTTTTGTTTAATTTAGGTAGTGTCTGTCCAGAAATAGACAAATTTGGTCGAGATCAGGGCTTTCGAACATTTTTACCGGAGGCATATGGTTATATTCCGAGGATAAAAATGTTCGTATAACGCAGATATCGGGCAAATTGGCCATTTCCGGATGGACACTAGGCAGCCCATTTGTTGCGATGGTCCCATGAACACACAAACGTCCATTGAGTTTACACCGTTAGAAGATATCCGGCGGGTCGATCTGCAACGCCACGCCCTGATCGAAGCCTCGGCCGGAACGGGGAAAACCTACACCATCGAAAACCTGGTGGTGAGGCTGCTGGAGGAAGAACCGGACCTGACCCTGGAACAGATCCTTCTGGTAACCTTTACCGAAAAAGCCACCGGTGAGCTCAAACAGCGGATCCGCAGCAAGATCGAAGAAGCCCTGGACAGCCACCGGATAACCGACGGCAATTCCCGGCAAAAACTGCACCAGGCCTTAGAAAGATTTGATTCGGCTGCCATCACCACCATCCATGGTTTCTGTCATACCCTGCTCAGGGAGTTTCCCTTTGAAACCGGCAACCTGTTCCAGCAGGAGCTGGTCGATGATGCACCTTTGACGGAAAAACTGCTCCAACGGCAGATACGAATGGATTGGCCCCGGCGATTCGGCCGGCGTCTGTCCACCTTGCTTGATCTCGCTGGTTTTTCCGGTGCACCGGATCGCTTTATGGGAACCGTCCTGGACCTGCACCGGCATCTTTCCCACGATCCGCGGGCCCAGTGTCTGATACCCGATCCTGCGGATCTGGAACTGGACACATTGTGGCGAGCCGCCGAAAATGCCATTATCGCCCTTCGGCAACTAATCGGCGATACGACCTGCTGGATCGACGGATACGGACGGCTGAACATCAACAAACGCTCCAAAAACGCCATCATCCGGGACATGGTCGAACCGCTTTGTCAGATGCTGGCCGCCATGGATGAAGACCGGCCGGATCTGGTACAATTCCGGCCGCTGGTGGATGTCCTCGTCAAGCGCCACACATCCGGTGGTCGGAACATAGACCGCCTGGTACCCCAAAAATGGCTGAAAGCCGGTGCAAATCCGGACGTCTGTCCCAACCTTGAATCCGTCCGTGACCAGCTGGAAGAACTGGTGACGCGTTTCACACAATTGGGACACCTGCTAACCATTTCCACCACCAGACAATTGCAGGAGGATACAGATCATTTAAAAAAAAGCCAGGGATGGATCAGCTACCAGGACATGCTGGCCCGAGTGGCCGATTTTGTGACAGGAGAGGGGAACAAAGCCGCGATCGACCTGATCCGGCACCGCTACAGGGTGGCCTTCGTGGATGAATTCCAGGATACCGATGCCCTGCAATGGCGTATTTTCAGCACCCTTTTCCTGACCGCCGGTCCTGCATCCACCGCCAACCGACTTTTTTTGATCGGCGATCCCAAACAGAGCATCTACGCCTTCCGCGGTGCCGACGTATTCACCTACCTTCAGGCCCGCCACCGCATGGCGCAACTGGCCGATGCAGAACGGGCCAACCTTTACGTGCTACAGACCAATTGGCGCAGTGTGCCGGACCTGGTTTCCGCATTCAACCGCATTTTCATCCAGGACGACTGGTTCGGACCAGCGGATCACCGCAACCACTATGATATTGGGTATACCCCGTCCTTGTCGCCGCCTGAATGCCAACGACCGGCGGACATGGCCGCCGACCGATCGGGAGTGCCGCCCCTGAACCTGGTTGATTTAACCGATAGTCCCAGTCACACGGAGGCCAAAAAACGGCTGGCCGGTTTCATCTGCCGTGAAATCGTGGACCTCATAAACAGTGAGGCGATCCGCCTGGACGATGGCCAGGGACAAAAACGGCCCTTGCATTTTGGCGACATGGCCATACTGGTCAGGGGGCAGTCGGAGTTCCGTCAGATCGAACCGTTGCTGGTCCAGGCATCCATCCCTTACGCCTATTATCGCAAACCGGGGCTGTTTCAGTCACGGGAGGCGCATTGGCTGGGCCTGGTACTCAGGGCCATCGGTGCCCCCCATCTGTCGTCAGCCGTCAATTCGGCACTATTGACACCCTTTTTCGACCGGCAGCCCGCCGACCTGATCTCACGCAGCGCCCATTCGACCAGCGGCGTCATCGACCGGCTGCTGTATCACTGGCACAATCTTGCGCTGGAGCGGCGCTGGGGCGTATTGTTCCAGTCGCTTATGGAAACTTCGGGCATGGCCTGGCGGCAGGCCACAACCCCCGACTGGAAGCGCCGGGCCGCCAATTGGCAGCAGCTTTGCGATTATCTGGAGTTGCACGCCTATAACCGGAAACTGGACATCGGCGGCCTGACAGCCCTTTTGGACAGCCTGCGCCGATCGGCCGTTACCGCCGAATCCGATGCCGACATCCACCAGATCGAAGATGAAAGCCAAAAGGTCCAGATCCTGACCATGCATGTGAGCAAGGGCCTGGAGTTCCCCGTGGTGTTTATTGCCGGGGGATTGACCATGCGTCCGGACGACGGTTTGCGTATCTACCACGAAACCGATTCCGGCCATTACCAGGACACCTTCCGCAAGGTGATCGACCTGACCGCATCGACCGGCGAAAACCGGTATCGTAAAGAAATTATAGATGAAGATAAACGATTATATTATGTATCACTTACACGTGCCCGTTTAAAGCTTTACATTCCATATTTTCCGGACCGGCGAAACCATCGTTGGATCGGGCCCCTCAGCCGATTCGTGGTCCAAAGCATAGACCGGGTGACCGCCGAAAAGGACAAGACCACGGCTTCCTGGCAGTGGCGAACCCCCGGTCTGGAGATCACCCGGGATTTGCCGTCGGCCCCGGTCACGGTTTCGCATGGCATCCAGACAATTGGGTTGCCGATGGACAAACGGCTGCCCGGTCAGGCCGATTATCGTCGGCGCAAAATCAATCTGGCATCCTTTTCCAGCATCGTGCATCGAATCGGTACACCGCCGGAAATCGAATCCGCAAAACAGGGATTCGGACTCCTGGAATCTACGGGGCGGGATATGGACGAGCCCATCGAACCGGCCGCGGACACACTGATGGATCCTAGGATTCCCGATGAATTGCCGGGCGGCCCCCGCATGGGATCCATGTTTCATCATGTTTTCGAAAACATTGATTTCCAGGCGGTCGTAGACGGTCCCCCGGACATCCTGTCAATGGATGCCATGCGGAAAGTCATTCAGGATGCCATGGAATTGTACCGCATCGATACGCGCTGGACATACCAGGTGGCCGGGGTGGTTGCCGCCACCTTGCGCACCCCCTTTGACATTGACGGTGACACCCTGGTCCTGGGCCGGCTTGAAACATCCATGCGGCGGCACGAGATGGAGTTTTATTATCCCCTGGCGGAAAGCCCCGATCCGAATCTGTCCTTGCCGGGTGTGTCCGTGGACGCAGACAGAAAAGGAGACCTGTTCATCCGCGGGTTCATCGACCTGGTCTTTTCCTGGAAAGGGCGTTTTTATATTGCTGACTGGAAATCCAACCGCCTGACAGCGGGATACGGCGAAGCATCCCTGGCCGGCGAAATTGCCGAAGCCGGCTACGATCTGCAATACCGCCTGTACACCATCGCCGTTTTGCGCTGGCTCAAGGCGCGTTTGGGCACCCGTTTCGATCCTCAACACCACTTCGGCGGTGCCATGTACCTGTTCATTCGCGGCGCCGCTGCCCCGGGATCAGAAGGTTTGTTCTTTGTGCGCCCGGAGCAGTTGCTGCCCATGAATAGACTTCAGACAACCATTGAAAAACAACTTGGGGGGCAGTCATGGTAGACCGCTCGCACCCATCCCCCATCGAACGGCTTCAACTGTTCGGCATTGGTGTGCCACCGCAAACGGCCGATCAATTGGGGAAGCTGGTGGAACAACTGGATCTGTCCGATCTGGACCTGATGACCATGCGGGATCTGCTGCAACAAGCCTTTGATCCCCGGGATTCGGGTTTGATCACCCTTTTGTCCCTCATGTTTGCCGCCCTGAATGCGGGCAGCCTGTGCCTGCCCATGGAGCGCGATGAACTGCTGGCACATCCGATGCTAACGGATACGGTTGATACGGGCCCATCTGTTTCGCTGGTGGATGGAATGATGGACGGTCTGGCCGCCAACCACTATTCCCATCTGATCGGCAAGGCGGGAGAAGCCGATTTCAAGCCCCTGGTGCTGGATACACAAACCGGTCGGCAACTGCTTTATTTTCAACGCTTTCACCATCACGAACAGCAACTTAAAAATCATCTGGCGGCTTTTCTGGATCAATGCGGCACCGATTTCCCCGATGAAAAAAAGGTGCAGGCGATCATCGATCATATCTACGACAGTCGCGGCATCATTCGCCATGGTGCGTGCAATGCGCCGATCATCCGTGACCCCTATCAGGAACAAGCCATTCGGTGGGCGCTTTCGACCCCCCTGCTGATCGTATCCGGCGGTCCGGGTACGGGCAAGACATCCCTGCTGGCCAACATTCTCAGGGCACTGGTCAGATGCGGCACAGATCCTGGGCGCATTCATCTGGCGGCGCCAACCGGTCGCGCCGCCCAGCGCATGAGCGAAGCATTGACGGCCAGCCTGGCAACCATTGCAGAACCGGATCCCGAAGACCGCCGGCTGAATCGGCTGAAAGGATCGACCCTGCACAAATTGCTGGGATACAACCATCGCAGCGGCACCTTTACCTACTATCGGGACCGCCCCCTGAATGCCGACATTCTCGCCGTGGACGAGGTCTCCATGGTGGATGTGGTCATGATGGACCGGCTTTTCCAGGCTGTCGATCCTGCACGCACCCGGGTGATCCTGATGGGAGACAAGGACCAGCTGCCATCGGTGGAAGCCGGGTCGGTCCTGGCCGACCTGAGCATCTCCGACAATACGCCGTGGAAATCAAATGTGGTCATCCTGCACAACGTTTACCGTTCAGGCGGCCGGCTGCTCGAACTTTCCCGGACAATCAATGATGGTCAACCGGTCTCACTCAAATCGACAGATTTTGCTTCGGCGCTCTCCATGGAAACCGGCCAATGGGCTTTCGTGGAATTACCCGAAGGGCCTGTTCCCGATGCGGATATCGAAGCCTGGGCAAGGCATCACTATATTCAGCCGCCGGATGAGGGCGTCAACGGATACCTGGACGACGTTTTGGCCTTGGGTCAGGCCAGCGATTCAACCCAACCCATCGAACATTCACCGGCACGAATGGCTCTGCTCGACAGCCTGTTCGACGCTGCCTGCCGCCGCCGGATTCTGACCGTCCTGCGCCACGGGCCCAGAGGTGCCTGCGAGATCAACACCCGCATTGCACGGCACCTGCAGCCACGTTTTGATCCTGGTTGCCCACCGGGCAACCGCCTTTTCAACGGCGCCTTGATCATGATCACCCGCAACGATTATGCCCGCAGTCTGTTCAACGGGGACATCGGCATCGTGCTTCGGAATTCTGAAAATGGTGATTACCAGGCATTTTTTCGGCATACCGCAGGGGTATCGGCCTTTCCGGCCATGGGCCTGCCGGATTGGGAACTGGCCTTTGCCATGACCGTGCATAAAAGCCAGGGCTCCGAATTCGAAGATACCTGCCTGATTCTGCCTGATGACAGGCAGCATCGGCTGCTGTCCCGGGAAATCCTGTATACGGCCGTTACCCGTGCATCCCGGCGCCTGATCGTTTGCGGCACGGTTCCGGTATTCGAGGCAGCCCTGGAACGAACCATCAACCGGACTTCGGGCATGGTAACGCCGTCAGCCCACCCATCCCATTGATTCCAGCCGTTGACAAGCTTCAGATAAATTTTTACCATGCTGATATAATTCACGATAAAGGCAAGAAACCGGCCATAATACAGAAAGCGATCCGGACCATCCGGAACCGTATTTCATGGGTTGGTCCGCAGCAGGATCCTGGAGATCAGCAAGCGAAAAAATTGTGCCGATTTGTTTTGCCAACTACCACCGAGTGTGTTTTCACGTGAAACTTTTCTCTGCAATTCCATTGACTTATTTTCATTCGGAAGATGAATCCGATTTATGATTTTGACAATGTGTGAAGGTTCAAGTAATGGAAAAGGTTCGAAATCTGTAAAACCATCCGGTACCTGTTCACGGGGTAGAAACAGCTTACAGCCTGTAAGGTAAAGCCGGCAGGCCCTTGCAGGGTGTAAACAGATGGGCGGATTCGGACACGCAGACCGATTGGGCATCCACTTCAATTGCCCGGTAACAAAACAGGCGCGGTGCCCTGTGAACGCCTGCACCGTTTGATCACACAAACAGGAGTTGATTCACCGACCATGACCGTCCTCAAAGCCATTCCGATTCTCCTGGCGGCGTTTCTTTTGGGAAACTGGTTTCTCTCCGAAGCCAGGAAAGCCAAGGTGGCCCGCAAGCCCTGGTACGCCCCCTATCTGACCGTTCCGGGTATTTTGATCATCATCGTCTTCATGATTCCCGTCTATCTCCGGTTTTTCCATTGATCGCGGATGGTCTGTCGTGAATGCCGCCACCGCCAAACAGGGGACAATCAAGGTCACCATCGACCATTCCCTGAGATTGAATCCCATCCCGGACGACCTGCTGGCGGCCCTGGTGCAGCGGTTTCAAATGGTCAACCCCAAATGGCTGGAAAATGAACGCATGGGCCGCTGGAACCGCGGAACCAAGCGGGTGCTTCGCTTCTATCGCCGTTTCGGAAAGGCCGGCATTGTCTTGCCGCGTGGATATACCCGTCAGCTTATCCTTACGCTAACCCGGGAAAAACGCCGCTTCGAAATCGACGACCGCCGCCGATCACTGGATGACGTGGATTTTCAATTCCAGGGAATGCTCAAGGCATTCCAGATGGACGCCGTGGCCGATATGCTGAAAAAAGAGTCCGGCACCTTGAGCGCCCCCACGGGCAGCGGCAAGACCGTCATGGGGCTGTATATGATTGCCCGGCGGCGGCAACCGACGGTCATCGTGGTGCATACCAAGGATCTGGCATTCCAGTGGATTCAGCGCATCGAGCAGTTTTTGGGCATTCCTGCGGATCGGATCGGGCTGCTCGGTGCCGGCAAGAAAAAAATCGGTGAACAGATTACCGTGGCACTGGTTCAATCCCTGTACCGGGCCGCCGATGGTGTTTCGCCGCGTACCGGCCACCTCGTGGTGGACGAATGCCACCGCACGCCCAGCCGCACCTTCACCGAAGCGGTCAGGGCCTTCGACTGCCGCTACCTGTTGGGACTGTCCGCCACGCCATGGCGCCGCGACAAGCTTTCCAAATTGATTTTCTGGCATCTGGGTGACCTCCACCACGAGGTGAACAAGGCCCGACTGGAAGAAAAGGGGCATATCCTCAAGGCCGATGTGGTGATCCGTCCGACCGAATTCGAACCCTATGTGGATCCGGTCAGGGACTATTCACGCATGCTGTCGGAACTGACTGCCGACGATCATCGCAACCGGCAGATTGCCAGGGACGTAGCCCATGAAGCCAATACCGGCGACGGCATCTGCCTGGTCCTGTCAGACCGTAAAAAACATTGCGAAAACCTCCAGAGCCTGCTGCGTTTCAAGCACGAACTCGATGCGGAATTGCTGACCGGTGATGTATCCACCGAAAACCGCAAGGATGTTCTGACACGGTTGAACCGGGGGCAGGTCAAGGTCTTGATTGCCACGGGGCAATTGATCGGCGAGGGCTTCGATTGTCCGGGGCTGACCACCTTGTTCCTGGCCACGCCGATCCGCTTCAGTGGACGGATCATGCAGTATCTCGGGCGGGTTCTCAGGCCGTCCCCGGGAAAGGCCCGGGCCAAGGTTTACGACTATGTGGATGTAAGGGTCGCACCGCTGGTCTCTGCGGCCAGGGCGCGGCAGCGAGTGTATGCCGGCGGGGCAGGGGAAATTGTCCGGTCGTCCGGGTAGTGGATCTCAACAGAACGATGAAAGGAGGTTCTCTTTGGAGGTAAATAGGGAAGGGGGCAAATCAAGATGGGTGGCCTGGCTATATCTTTGTGGAAACGCATAAAATCATGGATGTCCCCGGAATTCAATCAAGGCGGGAATGATGTTTTCGGAATTTTTTTTGCAGATCGCGGCATATTGGTGAATTTCAGGTATTGACCAAC